>CAZZBS010000027.1:0-44728 GCA_964652685.1 uncultured Lentimicrobiaceae bacterium | reverse complement strand
TATACATTTAGTTATAAACCATTTATTAACAATTTAGTATTTAGAGGTACCCATAAGTGAATATTGGCTCCTGCATTCATGACACTGCGATTTCTTCAAGCAAAACATACGTTATAATCGGAAATTAACCAGTAGAAACCCATTCGGGCTCCCTATACTGCAAGCAAACTTGCTTAAAACCCGGCACTTCGGGTAGCCGAAGTGCACCTTCACGGCATTTCACACCCATCGTTAACAAAAATTATTTCGCCATGTTTATTAAAGATTTACACGAATGTGAAGAATTCATTGCCGGGGACAACACCATCCTTCGTGAACTTTTTCATCCGGATAAAGCAGACTTACAGCTCCGTTATAGTCTGGCACATGCAGTTTTGAAACCTGGTTTGACTTCTCAACCGCACAAATTAAAGACTTCAGAGGTTTATTACATTTTAGAAGGAGAGGGCACCATGTATATTGATGAAGAAAATGCAGTGGTCCATCCGGGTCAAACCGTCTATATTCCGCCTGATTCGAAGCAGTGTATTAAGAACACAGGTAACATTGATTTGAAATTTCTTTGTATTGTGGATCCGGCCTGGCGCATTGAAGATGAGGAGGTATTATGACAGTGAAGCGCTAATGGTTGAGGAAGATGAGATCGCCTGCGGCGAAGTTGAGTTGTCAAAACAGTCATGCCGCAGGCGTGACGCTAAACAGCGAAGTGCTAAACCATTTCAATCCCTTTCAGGCGATTGATCACCACGGTGGGGTCGGTGCCGTTGAACACAGCACTTCCAGCGACCAGCACATCCGCACCCGCATCTCTGAGCATGGGGGCATTATCGGTGTTAATACCCCCATCGACCTGGATAAGGGTTTTAAGTTTCTGCTGATCGATCAGCCGGCGCAGTTCTTTAACCTTTTCGACGGAGCCCGGGATAAACTGCTGTCCGCCGAAGCCGGGGTTGACCGACATCAGCAGAATATAATCGGCATAAGGGAGTATGGCATCGAGCACATGCACCGGTGTATGGGGATTCAGCACGACCCCTGCCTTCATTTCCAGTTCTTTGATCTTCATCACCGTGCTATGTAGATGAAAAGAGCCCTCATAATGAACACTGATCTGATTGGCACCCAACTCTTTGAACCTATTGAGGAATTTCTCCGGTTTGCTGATCATCAGGTGAACATCCAGTGGTTTTCTGGCCACCTTGCTCACCGCTTCGAGCAAAGGCATGCCGAATGAAATATTTGGAACGAAATTCCCATCCATCACATCGATATGGATCCAGTCGGCGCTGCTGTTGTTCAGCATCTCAATATCACGGCCGAGGTTCAGAAAATCTGCAGCTAAAATGGAAGGGGCGATTAATACGTTGTGATTTCTATGGTGCATGACGGTGTCTGGCTTGTCGCGGCAAAAGTAACATTAATTTCACATTAAAAAATAGTCAGAAACATAGCAAACAGCGTTTTCCATGTTTCTGAAAACGGCTTTACACACACGAAAACATCAGGATGATGAACAACCCGCTAAAAAGGTTGCGTGGACAGGTTGAAAGTTGTCTTATATCGGATTAACCCAGGTAGGTTTTCAGGATTTTGCTTCTGGAGGTATGTTTCAGTCGGCGGATAGCTTTCTCCTTGATCTGTCTCACCCTCTCGCGGGTAAGATCGAATTTTTCCCCGATCTCTTCAAGTGTCATAGGATAATGCCCGTCGAGTCCGAAATAGAGTTTCACCACATCAGCTTCGCGAGGTGTAAGGGTTGCGATGGCGCGGTTGATCTCTTTCCGCAGCGACTCGTAGATCAGTCCCGTTTCGGGTGTTGGCCCCTCGTTGCGGATCACGTCGTACATGGTCGTCTCTTCATCCTGGATCAGCGGGG
Organism: uncultured Lentimicrobiaceae bacterium; assembly: GCA_964652685.1. Lineage (GTDB taxonomy): Bacteria > Bacteroidota > Bacteroidia > Bacteroidales > SKPS01 > SKPS01. Next base: position 42,852 of record CAZZBS010000027.1, on the reverse strand, counting down.
CATCCATCGAAACATGCCGTCCGGAGTTCTTCATCGACTCTTTGACTTCATGTTCGGGAATTTCCAGGAGGTTGGCAATTTCCTCATGATTCGGTGCCCGTTCGTGTTCCTGCTCCAGTTGGGCGTAGGCTTTATTGATCTTGTTGATGGAGCCGATCTTGTTGAGGGGTAGCCTCACAATCCTCGACTGTTCTGCCAATGCCTGGAGGATGGACTGTCGGATCCACCATACCGCATAGGAAATGAATTTAAATCCGCGGGTTTCGTCGAAACGTTGTGCCGCTTTGATGAGCCCGAGGTTACCTTCATTGATGAGGTCGGGCAGGCTCAGCCCCTGATTCTGGTATTGTTTACTCACCGACACCACAAACCGAAGGTTGGCTTTGGTAAGTTTCTCCAGCGCTTTCTGGTCACCCTGTTTGATTCTCTGCGCAAGTTCCACCTCCTCTTCCGCCGAGATGAGCTCAACACGCCCGATCTCCTGCAAATATTTGTCAAGTGAAGCGGTCTCTCTGTTGGTAACCTGTTTGGTGATCTTTAATTGCCTCATTATGCTTCTTAAAATTGGTTACAGTCAGCATGATACGTTCCTAAAAGGCACCTGTTTTACGGAATCACAACATTTTTGTTGCATCCGGTGCAACCTCAGGTCACGGGCGCGGGATCAAGGCCTTGCGTGACAGTTTAAGCTTACCGGTTTTGTTGTCGATATCCAACAGTTTTACCTCGACCTTTTGTCCGGTTGACAAAACATCCTCAACTTTTTCGATCCTTTTCCAGTCGATTTCAGAGATATGGAGGAGCCCCTCTTTGCCCGGCATGATCTCCACAAAAGCCCCGAAAGGAACTATATTTTTCACAGTTCCGAGGTACACTTCACCGATTTCCGGAATGGCAATGATGGCTTTAATTCTGCGTTTGGCGGCTTCGATCCCCTCCTTGTCATCCGAGGCAATATCGATGACACCGAAGTCACCGATTTCCTCAATCACGATCACAGTATTGGTTTCACGCTGCATTTCCTGAATGATCTTTCCGCCGGGGCCGATGATGGCACCGATGAATTCTTTCGGTATGGATATTTTTTCAATCCGTGGTACATGTGGTTTATAATCTTCCCTGGGTTCCGTGATGGTCTGGTTCATGACCTCCAGGATATGTAGTCTGCCCCGTTTTGCCTGTTCCAGCGCCTGCTTGAGCACCTCATACGAAAGGCCATCCACTTTGATATCCATCTGGCATGCGGTGATCCCGTCGATCGTGCCGGCCACCTTGAAGTCCATATCGCCCAGGTGATCTTCATCACCAAGGATATCGGACAACACGGCAAATTTGCCTGTCTTTGGGTCGGTGATGAGCCCCATGGCGATGCCGGAAACGGGTTTGGGGATTTTCACACCGGCATCCATCAGGGCAAGCGAACCTGCGCAAACGGTTGCCATGGAGGAAGATCCGTTTGATTCCAGGATATCGGATACGATGCGGATGGTATAGGGATTCTGTTCCCCGTTGGGGATCATGGGTTTGAGTGCTCTCAGGGCCAGGTTACCATGACCTATCTCCCTCCGGCTTGTGAAGGTTCGTTTAATTTCCCCCGTGGAAAATCCCGGGAAGTTATAGTGCAGGATAAAGTTGAGTTTCTCTTCGATGACGGCGCCATCGATGATCTGTTCGTTGAGTTTGGTACCCAGGGTCACGGTTGTGAGCGACTGGGTTTCGCCACGGGTAAAGATGGCCGATCCATGGGCTGCGGGCAGGTAATCCACTTCTGCCCAGATGGGGCGGATCTCATCCAGTGCACGGCCGTCGATTCTTTTACGTTCCTGGAGCACGAAAGTCCTGACCGCTTCTTTTTCGATATTGTGGTAGTACCTTTTGATCTGGGGGGCTTTCTCACCAGCATATTCCGGATCCAGGCCGGCAACAAATTCTTCGAGTATGCCAGCGAAGAGTTCAGTCCTCTGCTGTTTGGATGCATTGCACTGTGCGGCAACAGCGTAAGCTTTCGGATACAGGACTTCCTGCATCTTCTCTTTCAGTTCCGGATCATTGGTTTCGTGGCAATACTCCCGTTTCCCGTTTTGGTCCGGCAGCATAGCGAGGAGGTCGAGTTGTGCCTGGCATTGTATACGGATGGCATCGTGGGCCACCTTTAATGCCTGGATCATTGTATCTTCCGTAACTTCAAGCATTTCACCCTCCACCATCATAATGTTATCCAAGGTGGCAGCGACGATCAGATCGAGATCTGCACGGGAAATGTCGGCAAGGGGGGGATTGACCCTGAATTCACCATCAATCCTGGCCACTCTTACTTCGGAGATAGGGCCATTGAAGGGAACATCTGACAGGGTAAGGGCTGCGGAGGCAGCCAGGGCTGCCAGGGCATCCGGTGCATCCTTTTTGTCGGCAGAGATCAATGAGATGATCACCTGGGTCTCAGCATGGAAATCGTCGGGAAAGAGAGGTCTTAAGGCTCTGTCGACAAGGCGTGCAATAAGGATTTCATATTCCGACGGGCGTGCTTCGCGTTTAAAGAAACCACCCGGGAATCGTCCTGAGGCGGCGTATTTTTCCTGATAATCAACAGAAAGCGGCATAAAATCCACATTTTCTGCAGCGGTCTGTGCAGAGACCACGGTAGCAAGCAGCATGGTATTACCCTGCCTGACTACCACGGCACCGTTGGCCTGTTTGGCAAGCCGCCCGGTTTCAATGGATATTTCGCGCCCGTCTCCGATGTCGAAGGTTTTGATATATGCTGATGGTGTCATAAAATTTTTTTTTGTTTCTGTTGGAGGTGAACCTCCGGTGGGTTGGTTAAAAAAAAGGCAATTATGCGAATTGCCTTTAGCGGATTACATCATGGAAACTGTTTATTTCCTGATGTTCAATGTCTTAATAATAGCCCTGTAACGTTCGATGTCGTTTTCCTTGAGATAATCGAGCAATCTTCTGCGTTTACCCACGAGCTTGATGAGCGAACGTTCAGTGGCCACATCTTTTTTATTGGCCTTGAGATGATCGGTCAGGTGCTTGATCCTGAAGGTAAACATGGCAATCTGCCCTTCGGGCGAACCAGTATCGAATTCAGATTTTCCGTGTGTGGTAAAAAACTCTCTCTTCTTTTCAGCTGTTAAATACATATCTTTGGCTTTTATTGCAATATGAACCAGATTTGGGACTGCAAAAATAGCGTTTTTTTTGTTACGACAACTGCATTGAAACATTTATTTTAACAAAAAGTTTTACCATGGCAAATATCGTGATTACCGGCGTCTCGGGTGGCATCGGGCTGGCGCTTTGCCGCTATTTTCTTTCCGGGGGAGACCACCATATAACCGGCATTTCACGTATGCCTGAAATGCCAGGGTTTACGAAGAACACAGGCCGTACAAAGGCAGGCACCTATACCCATATCCGGATGGATATAGGCAATGACAAAGATATCGGGCAATTATTTTCTTTTCTGACAAAGGAGAATATCCACCCTGATATCCTGGTCAACAATGCGGGGGTAATGCTGAACAAACCATTCAGGGAGATCACAGAGGAGGAGTTTGACACTGTGATGCGCATCAACATCAGGGCGCCGTTTATGCTGATCCGTACATTGTTGCCGGTTATGGCGAATCCGTCACACATCGTAAACATCACCAGCATGGGTGGATTCCAGGGGACCGTAAAGTTTCCGGGCCTGAGTGTTTACAGTGCTGCCAAAGGAGCCCTCACGATCCTGACTGAATGCCTGGCTGAAGAGTTGAAGGAGAGTGGCATTTCAGTGAATGCTCTTGCGCCGGGATCGGTGCAGACGTATATGCTTGCACAGGCCTTTCCGGGTTACAGAGCACCTGTCACTGCAGATGAGATGGCACGTTTTATCGGGGACTTCGCCCTGACCGGAAATCGGTTTTTCAACGGAAAGGTATTGCCGGTAGCAGTTACAACTCCATGAGAGGCGAGAGTAGAGAGGCGAGAGTAGAGAGGCGAGAGTAGAGAGGCGAGAGGTGAGAGGTGAGAGTAGAGAGGCGAGAGGCGAGAGAGAGAGAGGCGAGAGTAGAGAGGCGAGAGTAGAGAGCAGAGAGTCGGGAGATAAGAGTTGAGGAGGTTGAGGATAAAATTAAAAGATCATGAAACAGGAGATTATTGAGCATCCGGGGGTTGTCGTGGAGATGAAAGAGGGGGTTGTGCGGGTGAAGATCCTGCGGGTTTCGGCATGTGCAGGATGTCACGCAAGGGGGGTATGCTCGGTGGTGGATATGGAGGAAAAGGTGGTTGAAATCGAGGATTACAGGGGTCAGCCGCTTCATCCGGGTGACCATGTGACGTTGATGATGAGGCAATCTTCGGGCAACCGTGCGATTTTCCTTGGTTATCTTCTCCCGTTTCTCTTGCTGATGACAGTAATGATCACCAGTAGCTTTTTCATCCATGACGAAGGGACCCTTGCCCTGGTATCCATCGGGATACTGGTACCCTATTATTTTCTGCTTTATCAATTCAGGAACAGGTTGAAAAGGAGGTTTCTGATCGAGATCAGGAATTGAGCGCAGGTTTTCGTCATTCTTTTATACCAATATAAACCATAACCGGTATTTGAAATGCTCCGTCGAGTGCTTCGGCAGCTTTCCGGATGCCTGCTGCCACAAGTCCCAGCTCATTTGCGGAACGGATGCGGATCCTGCGGTAATTGCGGGGGAACATTCCACCGTTGATGTCATGCCTGCGGTTGACGACCCTGACATAATGGGTCAGCATGGCGGCAACCGGCCGGAAATCGGGCCAACCATTCATCGTATGTCGTATCCGTACTTCATCGCTGTTCCTGAACCTGCACAGCAGTTCATAGGAATAGGGAGTTAACAGGTAGCCCAGGGTATCGGCAACCTGCCCGAGATGCTGTTCCATGATCCGGAGAAACAGTTTGTAATCCTCCGCACACCGAAACAGTATGGATCCCGGCTGTGCCACATTGGCAATAACATAAACACCGCCCGGGCGTGAAACAGGAAATGAATGTGCTCTGACCGGGCCACTTTCCCCTTCCCGCAGGTTTCCTATGGGCAGATGTTTAAAATGCATCATAGAAAAGATAAATTATGAGATGGCTTCATGATAATGGCAGATTATCATGTTCCGGTGATTTAGCAATGGAGATCAGCATTGCAGCAGATGAAAAGGTTTTGGGTTAATACCGTTCCCTGTTGGATGGTTACCTGTTTTCAAGTAGAACACGAAATATTTAGATGGAATCTAAACAAATTATATTTAATTGTCTTGTAGGTTCTTATAAAGGAATTGAATTAGCGCTTACATATCACTATTATTTTATCATGCTGAAAGTATTACGATTAGCATGCTTCGCATCGGTTACTATGCTTTATAAGATTATTGTTTCTTTTTACTTTTGCCCATCAAGAAGCAAAAAGGAAAGGAGCACCAAGTGATCAGTGTAATCATACCTGCCGTAATATCATTGGGATCGATTGGTCTTGCGGCGTCTATCATTCTTTTTTTTGTGGCGCAGCGGTTCCGGGTGATTGAGGATCCCAGGATTGATGAAGTTGAGGAGCATTTGCCTGGAGCCAATTGTGGAGGGTGTGGGCTTGCCGGATGTCATGCTTTTGCAGAGGCATTGGTTAAAGCTGCTGACCAGGGTGACATTTCATCACTGAACTGTCCGGTTGGGGGCAACGACGTGATGTCACTGGTAGGTCCTGTATTGGGTATAGAGGCCACAGCCCGGGAACCGCAGATTGCCGTAATCCGCTGTTCCGGATCCAGGGCCAATGCGCCTGTCAAGGTTAACTATGATGGTCCCGCGACGTGTGCCTTTGCCCATGCACTCTCATCCGGGGAATCAGGATGTCCGAACGGATGTCTTGGTCTGGGTGACTGCGTACTATCCTGCACTTTTGATGCGATATGGATGGATGAGGTGACAGGCCTTCCGGTTGTAGACGAAGAGAAGTGCGTTGCCTGCGGTGCATGTGTCAAAGCCTGCCCCCGTACCATCATTGAACTCAGGAACAAGGGAAAGAAAAGCAAGCGGATTTATGTGAGCTGCATTAACCAGGAAAAAGGGGCCATTGCCAGAAAGAACTGTTCGGTGGCCTGCATCGGTTGCGGTAAATGTGTGAAGGTATGTCCCCACGATGCCATTACCATGGAGAACAACATTGCCTACATTGATTACGAGAAGTGTAAGCTTTGTCGAAAATGTGTACCTGAATGCCCCACCGGTTCAATCATCGAACTCAATTTTCCACCCAGGAAAGAGAAGGAAGCTGTTGCAGTTGCTGAAGGGGAAGCATAAGAAGCAGTGAGCATTATACAAAATAAAACCAGGAGGAACAAACTTTGAAAACCTTCACCTTTAAAAAAGGTGGTATTCATCCGGAGGAGAACAAGTTTTCGGAGGATATTGCCATCGAGCGGATGGAACAGGCAAAACAGCTTTATGTACCTGTAACGCAGCATCTGGGTGCACCTGCCAAGGTCATCGTAAACAAGGGTGACCAAGTAAAGACGGGGCAGTTGCTGGCCGTGGGAGAGGCTTTCATCTCTGCCAACATACATTCACCTGTAACCGGAAAAATAGCTAAAATCGACCAGCACCCAGACCAGAGTGGTTACAGACGCACAATGATTTTCATTGAAGCGGATGATGAGGAAGTATGGGAAGATGGGATAGACACCTCTTTGGACATCATCCGGGAGATCACGCTTGAGAAGGATCAGATCATAGAGAAGATCAAGGAGAAGGGGATTGTAGGACTCGGCGGGGCTACCTTTCCCACCCACATCAAACTTATGATCCCGGGGGGGAAAAAGATTGAAGCACTCATCATCAACGGTGTGGAGTGTGAGCCCTATCTTACGGCAGACCATCGGGTGATGCTGGAGCGTTCGGAGGAGATGCTGACCGGTGTTCAGATCCTGATGAAGGGTTTGGGTGTGACGCGGGCCATCATTGGCATTGAGAGGAACAAGCCGGACGCTATTGCGCATTTATCTGTCGAGGCATTGAAGTTCAAGGGCATTGAAGTGGCCCCTCTGAAGGTAAAATATCCCCAGGGTGCTGAGAAGCAATTGATCAAGGCGTTGGTCAACCGGGAGGTACCTTCAGGCAAACTGCCGTTGGATGTAGGGTGCGTGGTAAGCAATGCCGGGACAGCCCTTGCCGTTTACGAGGCCGTTCAGAAAAACAAACCATTGATTGAGCGGGTCGTGACCGTGACCGGCAAGGAGGTGGCCTCGCCCTGCAATCTGCTGGTTCGCATTGGCACTCCCATACAGGCATTGATAGACAGGGCTGGTGGCCTGCCTGAAGGGACCGGGAAGGTGATCAGTGGCGGGCCCATGATGGGGAAAGCCCTTAACTCACTTGAAGCGCCTGTGACGAAGGGCACCTCGGGTATTCTCATCATGCGAAAGGGTGAATCTTTGCGCAAGGAGGTTCAAAATTGCATCCGGTGCGGCAAATGCACGCAGGTATGTCCGATGGGGCTTGAGCCCTACCTTTTAGCCCAGGCGGCCAAACTGGAGAAGTGGGATGTGGCAGAGGGCAACAGCATCATGGACTGCATTGAATGTGGATCCTGCCAGTTTGCATGTCCATCAGGCCGTCCGTTGCTCGACTATGTCCGGGTCGGTAAAAACCGGGTTGGCAATATCATCAGAACAAGAAAGAATTAACAATCAACGATATATGAACTCACTCACACTTTCGGGTTCTCCCCATTTGCAAACTGGTCGCACAGTACGGGGCATCATGTTCGATGTGGTCATCGCCATGGTGCCGGCCATGCTCGTGTCATTCTGGTTTTTTGGTTTCGGGGCGGTCAAGGTTACCCTGGTAGCCGTAATTTCCTGCATACTGTTCGAATGGTTTATCACCCGTTTTATGCTGAAGGCCAGGTCGACCATAGCAGACGGCTCGGCCATTGTCACCGGTATCCTGCTGGCCTTCAACCTGCCATCGAGCCTTCCGGTCTGGATGATTGTCGTCGGCGCACTGGTTTCGATCGGTGTGGCAAAGATGACCTTTGGCGGGTTAGGAAAAAACCCTTTTAATCCTGCGCTGGTAGGGCGTGTATTCCTATTGATCTCTTTCCCTGTGGACATGACGCAGTGGCCTGTCCCAAAGCCGGGAGGATATTTTAACCTGGGGGGGCTCACCGACGCCATCACCGGTCCTACCCCACTGGCGCTATTGAAGGCTGGAAAGATGGATACACTGCCGGATTATGTTGACATGCTGATGGGCAACATGGGGGGCTGCATCGGTGAGATATCGGCCATTGCGCTCCTGGCTGGTGCCATTTACATGCTTTTCCGCAAGGTGATCTCATGGCACATCCCTGTTTCCTACCTTGGTTCCGTTATCATCTTCACCGGCATTCTCTGGCTGGTGAATCCGGGCATCTATGTTGATCCGCTGTTCCACCTGGTGACCGGTGGCCTCATGCTGGGTGCCTTTTATATGGCCACCGACATGGTCACCTCGCCCATGTCAGCCAAAGGGATGCTCCTGTTTGGTGCCGGGTGTGGCATCCTGACCATTATCATCCGGGTTTTCGGTGCATATCCCGAAGGGGTCTCCTTTGCCATTCTGATCATGAACGCATTTGTACCGTTAATTAACAGATCCATGAAACCAAAACGATTCGGGGAGGTAGTGACCCATGGCTAAGAAAGAATCCACATTCACCAACATGGTGCTCACGCTGGTGATCATCACGGCAGTGGCCGGACTGGCACTGGCCGGTGTACAGGAAATGACCAGGGAGGCGATCAGCAAGGCCGATAAGGAAAAACTTGAATCAGCCCTGAAGATCGTATTACCTTCATTTGACAACGATATAAGCCAGGACAAAAAGGAGGTAAAGGTTACCGAAAAGGACAAGCTGGTGATTTATTATGCCAGGCAGGGCAGCGACACAGTCGGGATTGCTGTGGAAACTTACACCAACATCGGTTTTAGCGGCAAGTTCAGGATCATGGTTGGATTCAGGCCGGATGGGACCATCATGAACACCTCTGTGCTGGAACATTCGGAGACACCGGGTCTGGGGGATAAGATGGATGCTGCCAAATCACCTTTCTCCAACCAGTTTAACGGGAAGAATCCGGGTGCTTATAAACTCAAGGTTACAAAAGACGGGGGCGATGTAGATGCCATCACGGCCGCGACCATCTCTTCCAGGGCTTTTTGTGACGCTGTCCAACGGGCTTATGATGAACTGTTCAAACCAGGAGGGATCACACAATGAACCAAATGAAGAATTTCACCAAAGGTATTATCAAAGAGAACCCTGTACTGGTGCTGCTCCTCGGGATGTGTCCGACGCTTGCCACCTCCAATTCGGCATCCAACGCACTGGGCATGGGGCTGGCAGCCACGTTTGTGCTGGTGATGTCGAATATCGTCATCTCCTCCATCAAGAACCTGATTCCGGGTAAAGTACGGATACCGGCCTTCATCCTTGTGATTGCCACCTTCGTGACGATAGTCGACCTATTGCTCAAAGGATACGTACCTGCCCTGCATAAGGAACTCGGCATCTTCATTCCCCTGATCGTGGTGAACTGCATTGTGCTGGGAAGAGCAGAAGCCTTTGCAAGCAAGAACGGGGTTCTTTCATCCCTCATCGACGGGTTTGGGATGGGGCTTGGGTTCACCGTAGCATTGGTGATCCTGGGGAGCATACGCGAACTGCTGGGTGCCGGCTCCCTTTTCGGGTACCGGATACCGATCTTCCCCAACGACGTGCAGGGAAATCCTAAAACGATCCTGATGTTCATCCTTGCACCGGGAGCATTTCTGGTGCTCGGATATTTGATTGCCCTCACCAATATAGTAAAAAAGAAACTTAATCCGTAAGATACCTCACCATGGAATACATTATCATTTTCATCGGATCTGCATTCGTCAGCAACGTCGTGCTGGCGCAATTCCTTGGAATCTGTCCCTTCCTGGGTGTTTCGAACAAGGTGGGAACGGCGGCGGGCATGAGCGGCGCTGTGATCTTTGTGATGACCCTGGCTACCATTGTGACATGGGTGATCCAGCGTTTCATCCTGATCCCCTTCCATATCGAATTCCTGCAGACCATCAGTTTTATTTTCGTCATTGCCGCCCTGGTACAGATGGTAGAAATCATCCTGAAGAAATCAGTCCCAAGTCTTTACCAGGCCCTTGGGATCTACCTGCCACTGATCACCACAAACTGTGCTGTCCTGGGTGTTGCAATCCTTACCATTAAAAAGGACTACAACCTGTTGCAAGGCGTGGTGTATACGGTCGCTACCGCCTGCGGGTTTGCACTGGCACTGATCATCTTTGCAGGTATCCGCGAACATCTTGAACTGATGGAGGCACCCAAAGGGATGCGGGGCATCCCCACTGCACTGATCGTTGCCGGTATCCTTGCACTCGCCTTTATGGGATTCGCCAATATTGTATAATGATCAAGCGAAAGTCATGGGGAGCATCTTTCTGCTAAAAATCCAGGGAAGCGAAAGCATACCGGACTATATTCAGGTAAGGGATGATAAAATGCATCTGATAGCGTATTTCAAAGCTGCCAACTGGAAGTCGGGATTGGCAAAATACGGGCTTTCAGCATTGGAGGAACGCATTGGGAACTTATTGAAAAATCTTGATTTTGGTGTGATTACGGAGGTAAGAGGTTAGAGGCAAGAGGCAAGAGGCAAGAGGTTAGAGGCAAGAGGTTAGAGGCTACTGGTTACTGGTTGGTAGTCCTGAAAAATTGAAAACCTTTGATTTTCTGTCTCGTCCTTAGACGAGACGAGTATCCTTCCCGAGCCTTCACTTTCTCTCAGCTTGAGGACAGGCGAAAAAAATGAAATATTAGGTTTCTGCTTATCGGGATCGGAGGTTTATGATCAGTGGGGGAACATCTAATTTTTATTGAGTTGATTTTATTATTTACTTTTGATTTTACATTAATCCCAGGGAGGATTTAAATATGGAGGAGATAGTTCAGGGGAACAAGCCGGTTATTTCGTTACAAGGGGCTTCGGTTTTTGTTTATAACATTCTTATTCTTTCGGGGGTTGACATGACCCTGATGCCGGGTGAGTTTCGTTACCTGATCGGAAGGACGGGCAGTGGCAAGAGCAGTCTTATCAAGACACTTTACGGTGAATTGCCATTGAAGGTGGGCAAGGGGGAGGTGGCAGGATTTGACCTCAACCGGTTGCGTACACGTCAGATCCCCTTTCTTCGCCGTAAGCTCGGGATTGTATTCCAGGATTTTCACTTGCTGATGGACCGCAACGTTCAGGAGAACCTTATGTTTGTTCTAAAGGCTACTGGGTGGAAAGAAAAGCAGAAGATGGAAGCCAGGATTGACCGGGTACTCGACAGTGTCGGTTTACGCACCAAAGGATTTAAACGACCTCACCAGCTTTCGGGAGGAGAGCAGCAACGTGTTGTGATTGCCAGGGCACTCCTCAACGAACCGGAACTGATCCTCGCCGATGAGCCCACGGGCAACCTTGATCCACAGACATCCGCAGAGATCATGCAGCTTCTCCTTGAGATCAACCGGCAGGGAAAAGCAATTTTCATGGCTACACACAACTACAGTCTCATCCGGAAATTTCCGGCACCGATCCTCCAATGTGCTGAAAACACCATTTCAGAAGCGGAAGAAAGGATTGTTGAATGTTGATCGCATGACCTTGCCTTCATTACGTCTGACGTTTTTTAAACCGGCTGATTCAGCGTGATGTCAGCAAAGCGACAATTTTCCCTGCATTTTGACGGTTACTGTATAGTTCCCGCAACACCACTTCCCTGCGGGCCATTTCTTCTTCAGAAAAGGATTGCTGATGTAATTGCTGAAGGATGGTCAAAAGTTCTTCAGTTTGGTTTCCCACATAGCACAAGGGTTCCAACCCGGTACCGGTTACCATAGTGTCATTGACGATAACAAACCTTCCCCGGAAAAGGGCGGCCAGCAACTTAAGTTTCAACCCTGTCGGCTGGTCGGTCAGCAACAGGTGGGCATGGGCATTCCGGATGAGCCCCTGCATCCCTTCCGGCGATGGATTTTCGACAAGGCGCACATGGGAATGGCGTTTTATCTCCCTGACCAGAAAACCGGGAGGATTCATTCCGGCAATCCACAGGGGAAGGTCATGGAATGCATCAAACAAAGGAAGCATCCTGCGGACGGCATTGTAGTTTTCTGCCACGTCGAGGCGGCCATGGTACAGGATGTAAGTGCCCTGTCCCGGAAGAGATTCCACTTTATCGAACTGATGAAATGCATAGATACCTGACACTTTTTCCTTCCCAAACCGATTTTCAAAATATTGCTGATCCGGTGGTGAAATGGCGAGAATGTTATCTGCTCTCTGCAATATCGGCTCATACCGCTTCAATCGGTAACCCTCCATGCGAAAAAACCATTTCTTCAGCAGCTTCCTTTCACCTGCCGCAAGATGGTGGTAATATTCATGCTCAATGTTTGTTGTTCTTACAAAGACCCTCCTCCCGGTGAAGCGCCGGTCAAGCAGAATGCCGGAACAATGGAGCCCTTCGGCCAGGACAGGATGGTTGTCCTGTAGCAGCCGTTCCGCCAATGCATCTGACCTTCGGCTTTCTACGATGTAAGGGTGAAAGGTCAACTGGGATACTAATCCTGTTTTACGGGGATAATAATGCACCTCATCACATATCCGCCTAAGTTCTTCAGCTTCCGGGCGACCATAGCGGAAACAATGGAGGATGACTTTCACGCCTGCCTCGGTTAACGCTTTCACTTTACAGAACACATCGATCACTCCGCCGTAGTCGACAGGCCAGGGGACATCGAAAGCAATGACATGGAGAGCCGGCACTTCTGTTTTCATCCGCCGTAAGCTTTGGTGAACAGTTCTTCGAGTATCTTTTTCTCCCTGTCCCAGCATAGCTCATCCGCTGCACGGGGAAGGTTGGTCAGCCATGTATTCCGGAGTTCCTGGTCAAAAAGCAACCTTTTCAAGGCTTGGGCGAGGTTTTCAGGTTTATGATCTTTAACGACAAGGCCGATATGATAATCCTGTATCACTTTCCGCACCTCGGGCAGATTGGATGCAAGCACGGGTATCCCGGCATGGATATAATCAAAAAGTTTGTTAGGAAGGGAGTAACGGTAATTGATACTGTGGGCTTTATCGAGCGTCAGGCCTCCGTCAGCGAGGCGGGTGTAATCCCGGAGTTGCTCCATTGGCATCCTCGGCAGGAATAACACTTTCTCCTGCAGTGTGTATTTGTGCACCAACTCTTTCAGCTTGCTGATCACATCCCCATCTCCCACAATCAGCAGCAGTACTCCATCCAGGAAGCGCATGGCTTCCACAGCCTCTTCAGCCCCGCGCTGGATGTTGATCCCTGAACCCTGCAGGATGATTATCTTACGGTCATCCGGTAATCCAAGGTCCTTGCGGACAGGTAATGCACCTGAATGACTGTGCCGCACGGGAACATTTCGCACAATGACCGGATCCGCATCATATTCCCATGCGTAAAGGGCAGCAATCGATTCATTCACCGTAACCATATACCTGATGAAAGGGATGATATGCTTTTCGATGCACTTCCATACCCGCCGTACCCCTGGCCTGTTTTTCAGTTCCGGCACCCCGGTATAATACTCATGTGCATCATACAGCAGTGGTTTCCTTTTAATCCGGCTGACCAGGAAATTGGGCAGAAGGGTGTCGAGGTCATTGCTGAGGTATCCGTCGGCCCTATGTGTTATCAGCAAAAAAAACAACCTTATATTGAAACAGGCATAAAAGAGCGCTCCTTTTTCAAAGAGAAGCCTCATCCGTCTGGTTGCATAAGGCCTGGGCTCCAACGGGGGGCTGTTTCGCCTGACCCTGCCTACCAGATTAACATCATAACCCATCTCATATAGAAGCAAACAGGAACGGTGCACCCGCTGATCAGTAACCAGATCGTTGATTACAGAGACGATTATCCGGCGTTTATTCATCACGCAAACTTAAGATTTTTCAGATAATAACCTTTTCCGGCAGAAAATCGTATAGCATCCGGCAACTGGAAAAGCTAAGGAGCCGATCCCCTTTTTCATCCGCCAATGAAACCTTTTCGGCGGGATGTTCTGTCCTGCATCACAAAAAACGATACATTTGCGACCATACCATGCCGGTCAACATCGAACGAAACAAATCTCTGAAGGCTCTCAATACCTTTGGTGTAGAGGCAAGGGCTGCCGTATATGTTGCTGTCCGCAGTACTGAAGACATCCTTGAAGCACTGTCACAGACGAGGATTGCTCCTACCCCGGTTCTTATGCTCGGCGGGGGAAGCAATCTTTTATTAACCGGCGATATTGACGGATGGGTGATCCATTTGTGCAACAAAGGCATTACCGTTGTTCACGAGGGAGATGAGACGTGTACAGTGCGTGTGGCTGCGGGTGAGGTATGGGATGATTTTATAGGTTTTTGCCTTGGCAGAAACCTTTACGGGGTGGAAAACCTGGTTGCCATCCCCGGGAGTGTGGGCGCAGCGCCGGTACAGAATATAGGTGCTTACGGCATGGAGGTAAAAGAGACCATCACAGAGGTGGAGATGGTCATGCTCAGGAATGGAGAGCTGCGCACGTTGGACAATGCTGCCTGCGCCTTTGGTTACAGGACCAGCATCTTCAAGACAAAACTCAAAGGGGAGGCGGTCATCACCTCGGTTACATTCACTTTAAAAAAGAAAGGGATCCTGAATCTTACCTACGGGGGGATCAAGGATGCCCTGGCGGCGAAGGGTATCGTGGAACCGGGATTAGGTGATGTAGCAGACATTATCAGGAGCATTCGTGCTGTCAAACTTCCCGATCCAAAGGTAACGGGCAATGCCGGCAGTTTTTTCAGGAATCCATCCGTACCTGCACAGCTCTTTGCTGACTTACAGGATCAGCATCCGGAGATCCCTTCCTATCCACAGTCTGACGGCACCATCAAACTGGCTGCGGGGTGGCTTATCGAGCAATGCGGGCTGAAAGGATATCGTCTGGGCAATGCTGCCGTCCATGACAGGCAGTCCCTTGTGCTGGTAAACTGCGGCAATGCAACCGGGCAGGATATCCTGGCGCTTGCTCACCACATCATTGAAAAGGTTGAACAAAAATTCCGCATCCGCCTTGACCCTGAGGTGAATATCCTCTGATCAGAGTTGATGCACAGTTCCACATCTGGAGCACCTCAGTTGTTGGTTGCTGAATCCGGGAGGTATTTTGAATTTCATACCGCAACTGCATTCCAGGAACCTGAAGCCGTTGGCAGCCATGATGATATCGCCTGCTTTATGCCTGAATTCCGGGGATCTAAGGTCTGCAGCTGCCATCTCATCGTTTGGCCCGGCTGGCTCTCCCCTTTCCCTGAACGGTATTGTATCTGTATCTGCCAGGGCTGATCCCGGCATCAGCCCTGACTTCGTCCCTTTCACTTTTCGGTAAGTTTCCTGGTAATTGACATAGGAACCACCCGAAAGCCCCCTCAATATCCGTATCCGTTCATCGATGGGGGGATGGGTACTGGAGAGGTTGCGCATCCGTTGGCCTTTGACTTTCAGCGGATTTGCTATAAACATCGGGGCGGTAACCTTATTGGCTGATTCGAGGTCGGCTGTAGAATTGGCTATCTTCTCCAGTGCCGAAGCAAGTCCTTCCGGGTATCTTGTAAACCGAACCGATGAGGCGTCAGCCAGGTATTCCCGTTTCCTGGAGATGGCGAAATAGAGGAGTTGTGCGGCGATGGGGGCCAGTATAGCCAACAGCACTGCAATGACCATCATAATAAGCTGCCCTCCCCCGCTCCCTTTGGAAGAACCGCGGTAACGGATCATAGAGGAGTAGAACATACTCCTCAGGAAAACCTGTGAGATCAGGACAATACTACCCAGCATGATGCCGGAAAAGGTCATGAAGCGGATATCACGGTTCACGATATGTGACATCTCGTGAGCAACCACCCCCTGGAGTTCATCCCGGTTAGTTGCAGCCAGGAGCCCTGCCGTCACTGCGATGGCGCTGTTTCCGGGATTCATGCCGGTGGCAAAGGCGTTCAGTGCATTTGACTGGATGATATATACTTTTGGCATCTTCGGCAATCCTGCAGCGATCGTCATCTCTTCCACCACATTGAACAACCGGGGATGCACCTGAGAGTTTACCTCCACTGCATTGCTGGTGCTAAGCAGGATTGAACTTCCCCCGAAATAACCTACCATCGACATGATAAACCAGATGACAGTAGCGATGATGATACCGCTGAATCCTGTTTCCGGGCCACCCCATGTAAACCCGATCACATAACCCAATGCGATCAGTACCACACCCATGCTGATGAATAGTATAAGCGACCTGCGCCGGTTTGCCCGTATCAGTTCCCACATAGCCGGATCACATTAAAAACTGACCTTCGGCACTTCCCTTTCCTGCGGAACCTCAATCTCGAAGAACTCTTCCTCTTTGAACCCAAACATTCCGGCCACGATGCTGGATGGGAACATCTGGATCTTATTGTTCAAATCAAGGACGCTGTCGTTGTACGCTTGTCTGCTGTATGAAATCTTGTTCTCCGTTGATGTAAGCTCTTCCTGAAGTGCAAGGAAATTCTGGTTGGCTTTCAGGTCGGGGTAATTTTCAACGGCTACCCTTAGCTGGCCAAGGGCCTGTCCCAGCATTCCTTCAGCTATAGCTTTCTCGCCGACGGTCCCTGCAGCCATGGCCTGGGTACGGTAAACGGTAATGTTTTCAAGGGTTTGCCGTTCGTGCTGCATATACCCTTTAACTGTCTCGATGAGGTTGGGAATCAGGTCGTGCCGACGTTTGAGCTGGACGTCAATCTGCGACCATGCGTTCTTAACCTGGTTCCTACGCCGGACCAGGGCGTTGTATATCCCGATGAAGTAAAATATCAGGATGGCAACGACTGCAATAATGATGATGGTTGTTGTCATGGTGGTTATTGTTTACTGGTTACTGGTTGGATGATCGATGTTACTTGTTATCCTCTAAACATATCGCGTAACAGGTTAAGAAGTTTCTGGCTGGTATTTGCAGGGGATGATCCGATCAGGTGTTGCAGTTCGCCGGCGTCGAACCAGATGCCATGGTGCTTCGGGCATTCATCGAGAAGGATCAGGTTCAGGTCATCTCCCACATGCCTCTTAAGCATAGCCGTCCGACAGATGGGGCATTCCCTTGCCATTTCCGTGGTTTTGGCATAGCGCCGGGACGATAAAAGGGTATTACCGGCTTCATCACTTCCGCATAACATCTCCAATTCACCCTGATCGAGCCAGATGCCAAGGCAATGATGACAATGATCCACCTCCACCTGCTGCAACTCCTGGATAACCATTTCAACCTTACAAACAGGACAAAGCATCTTGTTAAATTTCTGCGAAGATAGTCAAATGAAAACTATCACCCTAAAAGAAAACATATTATTCAGCGTATGGTCAGTAAATGATCACCTCGTCGGAGAATATCCATCCCGGTTCTCCTTCACCGGCATGGCCGGGGGGGCATAATCCCGGATTCACAGCAAATACCTTTATCTCTTTAATTGACATACCCTTCGACCCGAACATCCATGTATGGATTTTCCCTTCAGTCGTGATCCCTTTCAAGGAAATCCCGGAAAAAGTCTTTCCATCTTCTGACACTTCAACAGCAATTTCATCCGGAAGAAAAATCCAGGAGTCTTCATCCTTCAGGAAGCGCATCCCAACCGAATCGGTTTTTATTTTTTCATCGAACAACAAGGAGGTATTGACATCTTTATAAAATCCAAGCCAATGGCCGCTTCTGAAATTCTCCGTACCGAGAATACCATCACAAAGTGTATTCGGGGTATTTCCCGCATATTTCTTTTCAGGCAGGTTGATGAGTTTTTGTTGTGCACCAGCTCCTTTATGTACGATGATCTCCCGTTCAAGGAGGTGTTCAAGTGGTTCTCCATCCAGAACATACTGAAATACAAGACGGTGCATGCCCACCGGAAGGGGCTGGTCGATGTTGCGGAAAGCATTCACAGGAGTTTTCATGTCGAGTGCATATCGTATTCCGACACCCTGCGGGTTTCCTGTATGAAGAAAAAACGAGTCACCACGTTTGATGACACAAAGGCCATCAAGATCCAGGATACTAAGCGGAAACTGCAATTCCAGGTTTTTTCCCGGAGCGATGAATACATTTTGCACAATCCAGTTTGTATTATAGCCAAGCAATCCTTGCTTCCGGAGCTCCATCCGTGCCGAAACCTCAACCGCGACGGTAGCATTGGGAGGGATGACGATACTATCGGGAAATTTCAGGCCGACGAGTGGAACCTCCGGTTTCAGGATCAGCTGCAGGTCTGATGTGTTTCTTATCTGTGCTGTCCCCCGTTTGTTCTCCCGTATCACGATGACAGGATTAATGATTTCGAGCGCATTTTCTACGAGGGGCTTTGCAAACTCCCCGCTGGCAAAAAGTTTCTGTTTATACCAAACGGCAGTCCTGCCACTTTTCAATGCTTCCCGTACATCTTCAGCAGAGTGTTTCCTAACGAAGACAAGTGTGAGGGGGCGATGCCATTCCGGGTTGAGGGCGCTGGATTCTGCCAATGGCTCATGGCTGTCGGAATTGCCCAGCATGGTCAGTCCGAAATCAATGGCTGACTGATGGGCTTCGGGATAATACCATTCCCAATTGACCACTTCGATGCCATGCATCCAGCCTTTTTGCAGCAGCTCTTTGTGGACAGGATACCAGAAAGGGGTATCGGGTGCTCCCTGTCGCCAACCGGGATGGTTCCAGAAGATAAAGGCATCCTGGGCAACTGCTGCTGCAACTGCATCCATGAATTTATCCTGCACAAGTGCATTGACATCGTTCAGAAAGATGGCGTTGAAATGACCCGGTGGCATGTTCCGGGTGATCTCTGCTCCACGGATCAGGATGATGTTAAGTCGCTCAGCTTCTTTTCGTGCAATTTCCCAGGGTGCATTCAGGTCATCAGTGATATATCCGGCATTTGGCCGATGCTCAATATGATCCGTTATGGCAATGACGTCAAGTCCCCCTATCCATGCCTCCTTCACCCGTTCTGTAGGCCAGGGAGTGCCATCCGAGAAACAGGTATGAAGGTGAAAATCACATTTGAGTGTCTGATAACCCGGAATATCCGGGAATCTGAGTTCCGTCCGGACCTGTGCATATAAACCAGCGTGCATCAGGAACAGCGCTATTGAAACAAATCTGGCAAAGGGCATTTTCATGATGGATCAATGCTTATGAATATTCAATACTTATAAAGATAGGATCAGCAGATATTGATAGGGTAAAATTGATGAAAATATGCTGAAGCAATCCAATTTTTCAGAGAAAATCATAATATTTTATCTTTGCCCATATTCCGACCTTATTAACATCGTATGAAAGCAACAAGATTGATCATTCTGTCAGTACTACCAAACTTCATCTTTCCAGCAGTCCAACTGCCGTTATTCGCTCAGACTCCTGTTCAGAAGACCATACAGGTGACCACCCAGGTGCAAACGTCACCCCCCGTCATTACCTTTACCTGGCAACCGGTTACCGGTGCTTCAGGGTTTCAGATATACAGAAAAACCAAAGATGCCGTTTCATGGGGAGTGTCGGTAAGCAGTCTGCCGGGTTCAGCAACAACCTATTCAGACACCTCCGTGACAGCAGGTGAAGACTATGAATACCGTATTTACAGTTCGGGCACGGTTACGGCCAACACATACCTTTATGCAGGGATCGATGTTCCCCAGACCGATGATCGCGGGAAAATCATCCTACTGGTTGACAGCATGTTATCAATCCCGTTGGAAACTGAGATTGGGCGACTAATCAACAACATCAAAGGTGACGGGTGGCAGGTAATCCGTTATGAAATAAGCCGGTACAGCACTCCTCCGGTGGTAAAAAGCATCATACAGGCTGCATACAATGCGGACCCGTTGGGTGTCAGGGCTGTCTTTCTTCTGGGGCATATACCGGTACCCTATTCCGGTTTCCTTAATCCTGACGGCCATCCCGACCACAAAGGAGCCTGGCCGGCCGACGGATATTACGGTGACTTCACAACCAACTGGACCGATATTACCGTAAACGACACCACAGCATCACGGCTACAGAACAGGAATGTGCCGGGAGACGGGAAATTTGACCAGTCGGTCCTCAGCAACCAGCTTCAGCTGCAAATTGGCAGGGTCGACCTTGCCAATATGCCTGCATTCAGCGCCAATGAGACAGTACTGATGAAGCAATACCTCGACAAGAACCATGATTTCAGGCACAAGGTTATTAATCCAGAGCGGCGTGCACTCATCGATGACAACTTCGGGTACTTTTCCGGGGAGGCTTTTGCGACAGGTGGCTGGCGTAATTTCACCGCAATATTTCCTCCACAAACCATTTCTGCAGGTGATTATTTCACCGACATGTCCGCTGACAGTTACCTTTGGTCCTACGGATGTGGGGCCGGATCCTATACCAACTGCAGCGGGGTAGGCAACACCACTGCGTTTGCTTCCAATGCACCAAGATCGGTTTTCACCATGCTCTTCGGGAGTTACTTCGGCGACTGGGACAGTCAGAACAACCTCTTACGGGCGCCTCTGGCTTCCGCGGGATGGGGGCTGACCTCCTCATGGTCAGGACGGCCACATCACATCTACCACCACATGTCTTTGGGCGAGAATGCAGGATATGCCATATGGCGCACCATGCGAAACACCTCAACTTATGAAACCGGCTACGGGGCGGGTTTTGTCAACATTGCCCTCATGGGTGACCCTACCCTCAGAATGCATGTGGTACACCCCCCTTCCAACCTGCTGGCCCTGTTCAGCCAGTCGATGGTTGACCTGTCATGGGACGCATCGGCCGACACCGTTGAGGGTTACCATATTTACCGGATGGACAAAGCTACAGGGCAATACCAGCGCATCACCCAGGCTTCCGTCACAGGGTTGTCATTTACCGATACATCTCCGGGAAACAGCACCAACCATTATATGGTCCGGGCAGTAAAACTTGAATATTCGAACAGCGGAACCTACCACAACCTGAGCCAGGGTGTCTTCGACTCGGTGCAGACCAATATAGGGATGCAGGGTGCCGTTTCCTTCAATCCTGTGGAATTCCGGCTATGGCCTAATCCTGCCTCTTCATGCCTGCACTGCGAACTTGTCCTCAGACAGGATGACTTTGTCAACATCAGGATATATGACCTTACCGGAAGAGAGGTTGAAAAAATATGCACTGAAGAAGTCACCTCAGGCAGACATCACTTCACAACCGACCTGAGCAGCCTGACACCCGGCACCTATTTTTGCACGGTCATCACCGGCAGCAGACGGCTCACGCATAAGATCATCCGGACTTAGCGGATTGCAGAGACTTTCCGGATATACCATCTTTTTTCTCTTCCTGTTAATCCTGTAGCCTGCCTAAGATCATGTCAGGCTTGGGCTTCCTGTAGGTTTTGAACTTTCTTTTAATGACGACCGATGTGCCGAAGTTGATCAGCAAACCGTTTTCGACACCGGTGGCGGTAAGATAATTCACAAGCTGAGCCTCGTGGTATGGATGAAGGTTTTCGACAGCTTTGAGTTCGACCAGGATACAGTCCTCCACAAACAGATCGGCAATAAATTCCCCGACCTGCCGTCCACGGTAATAAACATCAATCGGATATCTTTCGGCTACCCTCAGACCTGATTCTGTAAGTTCGATCATCATGGCATTCTGGTACACCTTCTCAAGGTAGCCTGACCCAAGGGCATTATGCACACGGAAAGCGGCCTCAATAACCGATGCCGTTATTTCCTTGTAGGGAAGGTTCATGGTAAGATTTAAATAAATTGTCCCTGTTAATACCCTAACCATCCGAAAGGTTACCTGTTATAGACAGGATTACAGGATTTACAGGATAAAATTGATTTATCTTTGATTATTCTTTGAAACACAACATTTTTATGAAAACATACCTTATTATTCTTTTAATGACTTTAAGTGTTTTACATGACATTAAAGCCCAGTGGACTTCATTCAATGATACATTCAATTTTTCTCAGGGCTGGCCGGCTTATTTTTCACCTGATACAACCCAATCCAACAACCTCTGGCAGGTTGGCACTCCGTCAAAAACCAACTTCAACGCTGCATACAGTCCTCCCTATGCATTGATGACCGACACAATGTACCCGTTCCCTTCAGAAAACACCTCATCCTTCACGATCAGCCTCAACCTGGATACCATAGCTCAATGGATGTGCATCGGAGAGGGGTATCTGACTTACAGGCATGCATACGATTTTGATTCCCTTCGGGCGGGAGGCTACCTTGAAATGCGCTACTATGATGTAATAACAGAGCAATGGACTCCATGGCATCATGTGACCGATGATCCTTATTGCATGATGCATTCACCCGATCCGGATCATTTCCCGTCGGATACGATCACCGGCGGCATACCGGCTTACACGGGCTGCTCTTTCGGATGGCAATCTGCTCAATACTGGTGGTTATGGATGGTACTTGTCAAGGGAGAACAAGGCTGTATTATCACCGACTTCGTTGAAATCAGATTCACAGCCCTGAGCGATTCTTCTGCTATCCCATCTGAAGGATGGATCATTGATGATTTGGAACTGATGTTACTGCCTTGTGTCGGCCCTGTGAATGAACCGGAAGCATCTACTTTCCATTCAAAGCCCATCCCCAATCCGGGGAGCGGTGAAATCCGCATCCTGACCGGATCGGACCTGCTTGAAGAGGCTACCGTACAGGTATTCACCCGGGAAGGTATGCTGGCAGGATCGGTCACCGTACAAGCGGGTGAACCGATATTACTCAACAGCCATAAACTTCCGGCCGGTTATTATCTTTATCGCATTATTACCTCCTCGGGTAAAGTATCCCAGGGACAGTTTGTCAAATTATCATTATAGACCGATCTATCCCAACACCAAGAACAAGTCAAGATAAATTCCTTTCTGATTTTCTGATCCCCGGTGCTCATTTTTACCTACTGGTAAGACAGGATTACAGGATGAACAGGATTATAGACAGGATTACAGGATTTACAGGATAGTAGACAGGATTACAGGATGAACAGGATTATAGACAGGATTACAGGATGAACAGGATGATTGGATAATTTTACTGATAGGTTGAACGTTTTCAAACAATCCGTACGATATCAATCCAATAGAAAAATTCAGGCCCGGATTAATCAACATCTCCATGATCATGAAAACAAATATTCTGCTGCTGTTTGTTTGTTTCGTTGTTCTTTTCACCTCCTCATGCCATTCTATCGTTTATTTTACAGAATCTCAACCTGCCGGGAAAAAGCAGCTTTCCAGCTTCCCTGGCCGGTACCAGCGAAGTTTTCTGGATACTGCTGACAACAGTTCATACCTTGTGACCGGCAGTTCCATCACAAAGATCTCACGTTTCACAGCCGATTTTCATATACGGGACACTGACAAGATCATGGATGAGCTGAAAGACATTCTGGAATCCGATGATGTCGGGATTGACACGACCATGGCATTCTTTAAAGAGATCATGTCTGAGTTGCCAGGAGGGTCATTGCTGGTTTTCAGGAAGAAAGGGGACTCCCTCTTTTTCACCGCCAGTTTTACCGATACCTTGTTTCATCTATCTGACACCAATGTATTGAAGCGTCACAGGGGAAGTCTGTACCTGAACCAACTGGATAAAGATTCCCTTTGGTCTACCGCCAGACTGAAAAGGAAGGGCAACATCCTGGTTTATTCCATTATTTCGGAAAATAAGGCCGTTGACAAACTGAAACAGATCACGCAAACAAGTCCGGCCGACAGCACAAAGGTATTCAGTCTGTCCAGGAAACAATTCGATGCATTTGTCAGGAACGGCGGATTTACCATTGAAAAAGTGCTCATCAGAGAATCCGGGATGTAGGGTTGTTTTTCCTGGCCCGGTATTGAGAAAACGCATCAACCACACTCCATGGCTCCTGTCAGATCTTTTACAGACGGGATATTGTACCTGGCAAGGTAATCTTCGATTCCTGCCAGGATTTTCACAGTAACGGTAGGATCGATAAAATTGGCGGTTCCCACCTGGATGGCGGAGGCGCCTGCCAGGAAGAACTCGATGGCATCGGTGGCATTCATGATTCCTCCCATTCCCACGACCGGTATTTTCACCGCTTTGGAAACCTGCCAGACCATCCGCAGAGCGATAGGTTTAATGGCCGGGCCGGATAGTCCGCCGGTGATCGTGCTTAGGACCGGTCTGCGTGTTTCGGCATGGATGGCCATGCCAAGCAACGTATTGATAAGTGAAACAGAATCGGCACCCTGGTCTTCAACTGCTTTTGCGATTTCTGCAATGCTGGTGACATTGGGTGAAAGTTTGACCATCAGATGCTTGTTATAGACATTTCTGACTGCTTTGGTTACAGCCCGTGCAGAGGGGCAGGAGGTCCCGAAGGCCATGCCCCCTTCTTTAACATTGGGGCAACTGATATTAAGTTCGATACCCGGGATATCCTTTAGGTCATTCATCATTTCCGCCACCTTCACATAATCTTCCACACGTGATCCGGAAACATTCACGAGGATACATGTCTTATAGTGCCTGATAGCAGGATAGATATGCTGTACGAAATATTCTGCACCTTTGTTTTGCAGGCCGACAGAGTTCAGCATACCGGCAGGGGTTTCGGCCATGCGGGGGTATGGGTTTCCTTCACGGTGCTCGAGGGTGGTACCTTTCACCACGATACCGCCGAGGGCATTGACATCAATAAAATCATCAAATTCAGTCCCGTATCCGAATGTTCCGGAGGCGGTCATAACCGGATTTTTCAGTTTGAGGTTGCCAAGGTCAACGGTGAGATCTGCCATAGAAATGAGGTTACCAGTTTTCCAGTTGTGATGTATTAAATACAGGCCCTTCGGTACAGACGCATTTATGCCCTTCGGTGGTTTTCACCACACAACAGAGGCAAGCGCCGAAACCGCAGGCCATGGTATTTTCAAGGGATGCTTCACAAGGCATCCCTTTTTCACGGGCGATCACGGACAGGGCTTTCATCATGGGTTCAGGGCCGCAGGTATAGATCCGTTCGAAATTAAAACCATCATGAAGCAAAGGGTGGTCAGTCACCAATCCTTTGACTCCCTGGGTTCCATCTTCTGTCGTGACATGCATCTCCGCAACCCTTTCATAATCCTCTGAAAAATGTATGTCTGAAGCGGATCTCCCGCCAATGATCATGGAGGGTGATGCTCCTGCTGCATGGAGGTGCTGTGCCAGCATCAGCATAGGCGCAACCCCGGTGCCGCCTGCGACCAGGAGTACATTCCCGGAAGGAACGATCGTGAAATGGTTCCCAAGGGGATAGATCACAGAGATCCTTTGTCCTGGCAACAATGCTGAGAGCCTTTTGGTTCCTTTCCCTACCACTTTCACATAGAAACTGATGGTTCCGGCCGGGATATCTGCATGGTGCAAAGACAGGGGTCTGCGAAGAAATACCTCCGGGCTGCCCGGAACCTCCACTTCGGCAAACTGGCCCGGCAGCACCGGCAAGAGTTCACCTGATCCTTTCAGGATTAAAATAAATGTATCTTTACTGAGGTGTTTTACCTCCTGAACAATACAATCCTTTACCTGCTTTGTCCCCATTGAAAAACAACTTTAGGCACCTGCGCTTTACTCAGCCTTCTCCTCTTTTTCCTGGTCAGCATCTTCCTCCTTGAATTCCATCAATCCTGCATCCAGAAGTTCATTATACCAGCGGTAGACCTTCCTCATATCTGATTGTCTGACAAGGTCATGATCATATTCAGGGATAACCTCTTCAAAATAGGCAAGGATCACCGGAGCATCTGCTTTGTGATCAGGTGCGCTGGCTCCTTTTTCTTTATCAAAGATCCTTTTAAAAACATCTTTAAGAGGTATTTCCTCGCCGGTTGTAAAGATGGATATCTCTTCCAGTGTGCTGATCTGCTGGGATGGAAAAGCGGGCATCCTTTTATGGTCTGTCAACGATTCCACAACAAATCCGGTTTTGGTTTGCCCGATCATTTTATAAAGACCGGGTTTCCCGCCAATGGATATGATTTTTTTGAGATCCATAATATATCGTTTTACCTGACAAAAGTAACAAATTCAAGAAATCACTTAAAACCATCTATTGCTCATCTTTTCAGTAAATGATAGTTTCTGAAACTGCCCAAAGTCCTTCCCCCCAGTATTTCTTGTTCGAAAAATGTCAGGATCCGGTATTTGAGCCTTTCGTGTTTATGTTTTTTTCTGCGGAGTGGTACTGGTCCCGAATATTGAAGTTCTTTCGCCCAGTCGAAACCGGCCATCCATTCCTTCATGACGGCGGGATGCGTTCCTGAAAAAAGGGCAAGGCGGTTCAATGGACCGTAATCGAAATCATACCGGTGTTGTTTTTCCATCTCTTGAACCCTGGCTGAACCCTGGTGGATGGCGTCCAGTGCTTTGGTCTTTTTCTGCATGAGCGCAGGTGGCCTCACCCATCCATAATGGTATATCCATGCATCAATGGGTATCACCCTCAACTTATGAGTACCTGCCTGCTGTCTGTAATTCAGACTGTCAAATCCGGGGATCCTCCTGAACGACTGGGCCGATTCCCAGCTATGGATGTCGGGATCATTGCGTATAATCCTGATTTCATGCTTGTACCATACATGCGACAGGTGAAAATGATCATAATCACCCCAAAAATGACGGTACCGGAAAAGAAATCCTTCCACCCTCTTATCATCAAGGTATTTCTCACATGCTGCGCTGATAACCGGGATATCCTCTTCATGGATCACCTCATCGGCCTGGAGATACAACAGCCAGTCGCCTGTGCAGTGGTTTTTTGCAAGATCGGTCTGGTGGGCATTCTCCATGCCCCTTGGGTACTTCTTTGTATCCCAGACCGTATCAATGATCTTCACTTTAGGGTTGTTGATGGAAGTTATGATATCCCGGGTTGCATCATCCGGATCGCAGTCACCCACTGCAATCACAAATTCATCAACAAGTGGCAGTGCAGACAGGATGGCCTCTTTCACCGGATAATAAAGTTTACCGGCATTTTTAACCATTGAGAATCCGCTGATTTTCATCAGCCATCGAGTGTTTGCATGTTATACAGGCGCTTATAGATGCCATTCTCTTTCATCAGTTGGGCATGCGTGCCCCTTTCAGCAATCCTGCCGTCGTGCAGGACAAGGATGAGATCAGCATTTCTCACCGTGGAAAGGCGGTGTGCTATGACCAGGGAGGTTCTCTCCTTCATCAGTTTCTCCAATGCATCCTGGACAAGTCTTTCCGATTCGGTGTCAAGAGAAGAGGTAGCTTCATCGAGGATCAGGATGGGTGGATTCTTCAGTACTGCCCGGGCAATGCTGATTCTCTGCCGCTGTCCGCCGGATAGTTTCGCCCCTCTGTCTCCGATGTTGGTATCATAACCCATTTCACTCTGCATAATGAATTCATGGGCGTTCGCCACCTTTGCAGCAGCCATGATCTGATCCATGGTAGCTTCTTCCATCCCGAAGGCAATATTATTGGCAATGGTATCATTGAAGAGGATAGGCTCCTGGCTGACATTGCCCATGAGTCCGCGGAGGTCCCCGAGTTTGATATCTTTTACAGAAACACCATCGATCAGTACAGCCCCTCCGGTGACATCATAAAACCGCGGAAGGAGATCGGCAAGTGTCGTTTTACCAGATCCTGAAGGGCCGACCAGGGCAACGGACTGCCCTTTCCCGATGGTGAAGCTCACCCCGTTGATCACAGGCTCATCGCCATACCTGAAGGTGACATCCCTGTATTCGATGTTGTCACGGAACGTATTGACCGATATAGCTCCGGAAGCGCTGATGATCGGGTTAATGGTATCCAGCACTACATTCACCCTGTCGGCGGAAGCAAGTCCTTTGCTGATGTTGTACTGGGCGGTAGTAAATGACTTGGCAGGGGGTATGATCTGGGAAAAGATGATGATATAGGCAATAAAGGATTCACCGGTGATATGCCCTGTATTTCCTATGATGAGTGCACCGCCGTACCAGATGATCAGGGCTACTGTAAGTACACCGAGAAACTCGGTAAGAGGGGAGGCCAGGTAACGTCGTTTGTAAATCCGGTTCATCACCTGGGTATAGGCCTCATTTTGCCTGAAAAAAAAGGCGGCGATCCGCTCTTCTGCCACAAATGCTTTGATAACACGCATTCCTCCGAGTGTTTCCTCGACGATCGACATAATACTTCCAAACCTGTTCTGGGCATCCCTGGATGTTTTACGAAGCGATTTTCCAAGAAGACCGATAAAATACCCTGACAAGGGCAACAGCACCAATGCAAAGAGGGTAAGTTGCCAGCTCATAAAGAACATCACCGAAAGATAGATCACGATCTGGATGGGTGAACGCAGAATGGCATCCAGGGCACTCAGCACCGAATTTTCAATCTCCTGCACATCCCCGGAAACCCTGGTCATCAGGTCCCCTTTCCTTTCCTCGGAAAAATAACCCAGGGGAAGAAACAGGATCTTTTTATACAGACGGTTTCGGATATCCCTTACCACCCCGTTCCTGATCGGAGCCAGGATGGTCATGGACAGATAAGTGAAAAAACTGCGGAAGAAGGTCATGATCACCAGGCAGATAATAATGAGGATGAGCGCGTTCATCGTACTATGTACATCAATATACCTCCCGAGGTAAAAACCGATGTTCTGCTCAACCGCTTCCATATTCATCCTGAAGGGGGGGGGCTCGACAGGTACCCTTTGCATACCGAAGGTGATCTTGAAAAACGGAATGGACATGGCAAAAGAGAATACTGAGAAGATGACCGACAGCAGCGTATAGAAAATGTGGAGGCCAATAAGGCGTTTATAATTCTTCAGATAGGCAAAGACACGCAGGAAATCTCTCATTGCCGCAGCGATTAGGATTTGATCATTTCTTCGAAGTTATACCCCGTATAATCAGCAGGTGCCAGTAATTTCAGCTCCGCCTTCACCCGGTCAGGAAGCCGAAGTCCGTCAATGAAGTTATGCAGCGACTCTTTTGTGATTTCATCTTTCCCCCTGGTCATGTCTTTCAGCATTTCATACGGTTGGGCAATCCCTTCCCTGCGGAGTATGGTTTGGATCCCTTCGGTAATCACAGCCCAGTTGGCATCCAGGTCAGCTTTCATTTTTTCTTTGTTGACGATCAGTTTGTCCAGGCCGCACAGCAGGCTTTTCCATGCCACGAGGGTATGGGCGAAGGGTACACCTATGTTGCGGCTCACCGTGGAATCGGTCAGGTCGCGTTGCAGCCTGCTGACGGGAAGTTTTTCCGCTAAGAAGCCAAACAAGGCATTGGCCATCATAATATTACCTTCAGAATTCTCAAAGTCGATCGGATTTACCTTATGGGGCATCGCAGAGGATCCAACCTCTGTATCACTGACTTTCTGCCGGAAGTAGTTCATGGATATATAGTTCCAGATATCCCTGTTGAGGTCCAGCAAGACCGTATTGATACGAATCATCAGGTGAAACAGGGCTGCCCAGCCGTCGTAGTGTTCAATCTGGGTGGTGACCTTCTGCCTTTGCAGTCCCAGCTTTTTATGAAGGAATGTGTCGGCGAACTGCACCCAGTCAATCGTCGGGAAGGCCGCCTTCAGGGCATTGAAATTCCCTGTGGCGCCACCGAATTTCCCTGTATGCTGGTGGCTTTCCAGCGCCACAGTCATCGGCTTCAGTCGGTCTGCAAAGACATACAGTTCTTTGCCGAGGCGAGTGGGAGAAGCAGGTTGTCCATGGGTATAGGCCAGCATCGGGATCTCTTTCCATTGTCCGGACAACGATACCAGGGTTGTGACAACTTGCAGGAGCATGGGGATCATCACCTCCTCCATAGCTCCTTTGACCATCAGGGGCATGGCGGTATTGTTGATGTCCTGCGAGGTGAGCCCGAAATGGACAAACTCCTTAAAAGGTTCAAGGGGTGTATTTACCAGTCTTTCCTTGATAAAATACTCCACCGCTTTTACATCATGGTTCGTTTCAGCTTCGATGGTTTTAACCCGGGTTGCATCATGATCTGAAAATGTCAGATACAGGTCCCGGATGAGGGCAAGGTCATCCTTTTTAACCGGCGTAAGCTGTGGAAGGGGGATTTCACACAGGGCACAGAAATATTCCGCTTCGATCCGGAGGCGGTACCTGATCAGGGCTGCTTCGGAAAACCAGGCTGCCAATGGGTCGGTATGGCGGCGATACCTGCCGTCAACAGGTGAAATGGCTGAAAGGGAAGGATCTGACATGGTGACAGGATTTGATGCAAAGGTAATGATTTAACCCGGATTTCCATTCCCTTATACGTTTTCCTTTCCCGATAGGCCATGGACGCGTATAAACCATCGGCATTTGTAAAAGCCGGTAAAAGGTTGTAGGTTTGATGCATGAAATCGTCAACCATCCGCGTCGCAGCTGTTTCCTATACGAACACCATTCCGTTCATATACGGGCTCAGGGCTTATCCCGGCATTGCCGGGTTGATTGACCTGCGGTTGATGCCACCGGCTGCCTGTGCCGGCGCCTACAGCTCAGGCGATGTTGATATTGCACTGGTACCTGTTGGGGCTATGGAAGAGTATCACCTGAATGAGCTTTGCTGCAACTGGTGCCTTGGCGCCGAAGGCCCGGTGGAAAGTGTATTACTCATGACCAACACAAACCTGCAACAGTTGCATACCATTTACCTCGATCCTGAATCAAGGACCTCCGTCCTGATGGTTCAGATGATTGCACGTTATCAACTGAAGATCCATCCGGAATACATCTGCACCGGGAACCGGCACCTTCAACTCCTTAAGCCGGGTGAAGCAATGCTCCTGATCGGGGATAAGGTTTTCAGGTTGAGGTACCAATTCAGGTACAGGCTCGACCTGGCAGAGGCATGGCTGAACATGACCGGGCTGCCGGCCGTATTTGCCTGCTGGCTCACCCGTTCCGGTATCACGATGGAAAACAAGCGCCTGATCAACGAAGCGCTTGGCTGGGGTGTCCGGCATATCCCCGAAGCCATCCGTGCCCATGACAGATTGATCCTGTCATTTGATGAAACCCTCCGGTACCTGACCCATTGTATCAGCTTCCACCTTGACGATCCGAAAAGGGAAGCCATCCTGCGTTATCTCGGTTACCGGAAACAGCTGGAACTGTAAATGCAACAAAAATCAATGGTCTGTTTACCAGGCAGCCGGACCTGACCAGAATAAGAATTCTTATTTCTTCTTCGGCTTGTAAGATACCCCCCGCTGTCTCGCTGCCTCTTCCAGCCGTTTCTGGAAATTCGATTTCTTCACCGGTTTCTGTTTATTGGCCTGGAGTTTTGCCCGCAGCTTCTCTTCATCCACAAACTGACGGATGATAAACATCTGGCCGAAAGTGATAAGGTTTGCCAGGAGATAATAATAACTAAGACCGGAGGAGTAGTTGTTGAATATCCCGAGGAACATGACGGGCATCAGGTACATCATCAGTTTCATGCCCGGCATCTGGCTGCTGCCAGCCATCATCTGGTTATTGATCCTTGAATAAATGATGGTGGATATGGTCATCAGGAGAGTGAACAGGCTCACATGGTTACCATACACATCACTTAATAACCAAATATGTGTGTTCCATGATAATATTGAATCATAACTGGACAGATCATGTGCCCAAAGGAAGGATTGCTGTCGTAGTTCAAATGCTGCCGGGAAGAAGCGGAACATGGCAAGGAGGATGGGAAACTGCAGGAGTTGTGGCACACAACCTGCCATGGGATTGACCCCCACGGATTTGTACAACGCCATGACCGCCTGCTGCTTTTTCATGGCATCCTCCTTTTTGGGAAACTTTTTGTTGATCTCATCCACCTCAGGTTTCAGCACCCTCATTTTAGCCGATGAGACATAGGTTTTGTAGGCGATCGGGAAAAGTACAGCTTTCAGCATCAAGGTGAGCAACAGAATGATGATACCGTAGTTCATGCCGGTCTGTTCGAGCCAGTTAAATACCGGGATCACGGCATAACGGTTGATCCACTGCATCAGAAAGAATGACCATCCCATCGGGATCTGGCGTTCGAGGTTAAGATCATACTGACGAAGGGTTTTATACTTGTTTGGCCCGAAATAAAACCGCATGGCGATGGCATTCCGTTCTTCCACCGGATAAGGCAGTCCGATGGTTGCCGCCAATGAACGAAGATAGCGGGGGTCTTTATGCTTCTTTACCGTTACCACCTTTGCATCAGCATTGGTAAAATAATCATCTGCTATCAACACGGTCGTGAAAAAAGCCTGTTTGAAAGAGAGCCATTTCACATGTGTCGAAAGGGAAACATCATCCGTTTTACTCTCCGACAAAAACTTAACTTTTTCATCCGGCTCACGATAATACACCGTCGTCCCGTTCAGCACACTGGAAGTTTTCTCCTGGCGCTGCAGTTCGGCATTCCATGTGAGCGGCAATACCAGGTCCGGGATCTCCTGGACCAGGTCATGCATCCCCTGAAAGATGATATGGAACCCTACCATATAGGATCCTTTCTCCACCGAATACTGATATTCGATAAACTGATCCCTGGATACAGCTGTATCATACGGATAGAGGCGCATACCAAAGGTAAAGACATCATTACCGGTCAGCATACTGTCTTTCCCTTCTGATGCCTTATCATACCAGACAGGCATAAAATGATACTGTTCTGTCTGGATCGTATCTGTTTTAAGGGGTATCTGCAGGGAAAACCTGCTGGCGGCCTCCTTGAAAAGGATCAGCGGAAGGGTGTCAAAGGTTTTGTATTCCTTCAGTTCCACCTCTACAGGTCGCCCCCCTTTCGAAGCAATTTTGATCCGGAGGATATCACTTTCGAGCCAATAATAGGATGTTTCTCCTCTCGTGGCAAGACCAAAAGGGCCTTCCGGTAAAGAAACAGTATCTGCTTCCGGAACATCTGGTGCTGTCTTTTTTGCCACAACCGCCGTATCCTTACCCACGATGGTTGCATCAATGCTATCCCTGATGGCACTATCCTGCAAAGCTTCGACAGGTTTCCTGTTCTGCTGCTCTTTCTTCTCCTGTGCCTGTTTCTCTTTCAGCCTCTTATCTTCGAAATACATATACCCCATCATGATCGCGAAGATCAATACCAGTCCGATGATCGTGTTCTTATTCATTATGTTTCTGCTTCTTATTCTTTATTCCTGGGTGCCCTTCATCAGGGTTCAAACACAAACTTATTCTTTTTAATCCCGCCTGCGACGGGATGGCGATCAACAACCATTTGCCTTCGCAAGCTCGCCAAATGGTGTTGCCTGCCACTTTCTATCATTTTCTTTTCGTTGCTTCCACAAAAGCCACAAAGAGCGGATGGGGAGCTGCAACAGTACTTTTATATTCAGGATGAAACTGCACACCGACAAACCACGGATGATCCCGGAGTTCCACAATTTCCACAAGGTCCTGGTCGGGGTTGATCCCGGCGGGGATCATGCCGGCCCGGGTAAAAGCATCCAGATAAGCATTGTTGAATTCATACCGGTGCCGGTGCCGTTCTGAAATCTTTTCCCGCCCATACGCTTTTCTGACTTTGGTGTTTTCTTTCAGCATACAGGGATAAGCACCGAGTCGCATGGTGCCGCCCATTCCTTGGATCTTTTTTTGTTCCTCCATCAGGTCGATCACAGGATAGGCCGTTTCCGCACACATTTCGACTGAATGAGCGTCGTGAAGGTTTAAGACATGGCGGGCAAACTCGATGACTGCACATTGCATCCCCAGGCATATCCCGAGAAACGGCACCGATTGCTCACGGGCAAACCTGATGGCTTCAATCTTACCGTCAATGCCACGGCTGCCGAAACCTGGTGCCACAAGAATACCATCGATGTCCTTCAGGATATCCATGACATTTATATCATTGATGGATTTGGAGTGGATCATCCGGATTTTCACCCTCACCTCATTTTCCACTCCGGCATGATGAAGCGCCTCCATAATGGATTTATAGGAATCTTTCAGTTCTACATATTTCCCGACCAGTGCTATGTTTACTTCCCCTTTCGGGTTCTTCATCCTTGCAAGGAACTTCTCCCATTTAGTGAGATCAGGTTCCCGCTCCATGGGGACCTTCATTTTTTTCAGAACCTCCTGATCAAGCCGCTCGGCGCGCAGCAGGACGGGAACGTTATAGATGGTATCGGTATCGATGGACTCAATAACCGATGAAGGGGCAACATTGCAGAAGAGGGCAATCTTGTTCCGGAGGTTTGCATTCAGATGATGTTCTGTTCTGCAAACCAGGATATCAGGCTGGACGCCAAGTTCCAGCAGTGCTTTCACCGAGTGTTGTGTGGGTTTTGTTTTCAACTCGCCGGCAGCCGAAAGATAGGGAACCAGGGTCAGATGGATCACAAGGGTCATTCCCTCGTTCTCCCATTTCATCTGCCTGACCGATTCAATGTATGGCAGGGATTCAATGTCGCCCACCGTACCTCCGATCTCCGTGATCACGAAGTCATATCTTCCCGTTTCACCCAGGTGACGGATGCATCGCTTGATCTCATCGGTAATATGTGGGATCACCTGGACTGTTTCCCCCAGGTAATCACCATGGCGCTCCTTGTTGATAACGGTCTGGTAGATACGGCCGGTCGTGACATTGTTAGCCTGTGAAGTGGGGATATTGAGAAAACGCTCATAATGGCCCAGGTCAAGGTCCGTTTCGGCCCCATCCTCGGTGACATAACATTCACCATGCTCATAAGGATTGAGTGTACCCGGGTCCACATTGATATAAGGATCGAGCTTCTGAATGGTGACCGAAAAGCCGCGTGCCTGAAGGAGGGTGGCCAGGGAGGAGGAAACGATCCCTTTTCCCAGCGAGGATGTAACACCGCCGGTAACAAAGATGTATTTTGCAATAGGCATGGCAGGTATGGTGAATTATTTTCTTATGCAATGCAAAGAAAATAAATATCTGGGAATTTGGAAAGGGGGGAAGGTAATTCAGTAATTTAGGTATAGGGGGGGTTATTGGCCGAGGTAGGCTTTGAGGAGTTTACTGCGGGATTTGTGTTTGAGTCTGCGGATGGCTTTCTCTTTGATCTGCCGCACCCGTTCACGGGTAAGGTCGAATTTCGCACCTATCTCGTCGAGGGTCAGGCCATGCGGCATACCGAGCCCGTAGTACAGTGTTATGATATCCCGTTCTTTTTCACCAAGGGTGGCCAGTGAGCGCTTAATTTCCTGCAGAAGGGACTCCCTGATCAGGTTTTCGTCGGCATCGGGGCTGTCGGGATTCACCATGATGTCGAGCATGTTGATATCTTCTCCTGACACCATGGGGGCATCAACAGACACATGCTTCATCTGAATACCGATGGCTTTGGTCACCTTTTCCTTTGGGATGTCCATCGCTTCGGCCAGTTCATCTTCGCTGGGCAGTCTTCCCAGCTTTTGTTCAAGTATTGAAATCTGCTTGGAGATTTTATTCAGTGACCCTACCTGGTTCAACGGGAGACGTACGATCCTTGACTGTTCAGCCAGCGCCTGCAGGATTGACTGCCTGATCCACCATACGGCATAGGAGATGAATTTAAATCCCCTCGTTTCATCAAAACGCTTCGCTGCTTTGATAAGCCCAAGGTTACCTTCGTTGATCAGGTCAGGGAGGCTTAATCCCTGGGACTGGTACTGCTTGGCGACAGAAACAACAAAACGGAGATTGGCTTTGCAGAGCCGGTCAAGAGCACGCTGATCACCATTCCTGATCTTCTGTGCAAGCATAACCTCCTCCTCAACAGTGATCAGCTCCTCACGGCCAATTTCCTGAAGGTATTTATCCAGGGATGCGGTATCCCTGTTGGTAATCGATTTGCTTATTTTCAGCTGTCTCATCTTAAAAGCTCCTTCCTCATCTGAAATATGACTCGCAATACCTCTTCAGGTTTAATCCTTCCTAATAAAATAATGTATAAATTATACAATTTCCCCGGAGAATTGTTCACAACTGTTTCTCTTTCTCATCCATTTGATTATCAGGCAGTGCATAGACAAAGATACAATCACGCCCCCTGTTTCCCAAATGACCGGGCCATAAATTATCAACAATCTATAAACCGAATCCGTAATAAGCTCTCATACCGTTGGGATAGACCCCTTCGATCAGCACTCCGCCACGTTTGTTGTTCAGATAGCCGGACAGCTCCTCAACGCTGCGGACCGGTTTATTATCCACAGAGGTAATAATGAATCCCTCCTTCATCCCGCTTGAGAGCATCTTACCCCCCTCAAGGCTCACCACTTTAACACCATAGGATAAACCAAGTCTTTCCAGTTCCTCCTGTGTGGCATCTGCAAACCCGCCACCCAGCAGGGAAGTCACCGTCTGGGTTTCACGGGTGACAACTTCGGTTGTCCCTTTGGCATTGAGCAGTGTAAGGGTGTAATTGCGTTCTTTTCCGTTCCGGTCAACCAATACTTTCACCTTGTCACCGGGGCGTTGCCTGCCAATAAGTTCCATCAGTTCACTCTTGCTGTTCACTGTTGCGCCATTGATCTGCAGGATGACATCCCCCTCTTTCAATCCTGCTTCTTCAGCTGCTCCTTTCGCATTCAGCCCTGCCACATAAACCCCCCTGATCTGCTGAATCCCCTTCTCACCGGCCAGTTTGCTGTCAACCTCCACAATGCTGGCACCAATCACGGCACGCTGCACCTCACCGTATTCCTTCATGTCAAGCATCACCTTACGTACAATATTGACCGGGATAGCGAAAGAATAGCCGGTATAGGCCCCTGTGTTGGATGCAATGGCTGCATTAATTCCAATCAGCTCCCCCCGGGTGTTCACAAGGGCTCCGCCACTGTTGCCACGGTTTACGGCAGCATCGGTCTGGATAAATGATTCAATGGCACTCTTGTCACCAAGAATGTTGATGTTACGGGCTTTGGCACTTATAATGCCGGCCGTGACAGTTGAATTCAGATTGAACGGATTGCCCACAGCAAGAACCCACTCTCCTACCTTCACCTGGTCAGAATTGCCCATGAGAATGAAAGGTAGATCATTTGATTCAATCTTGATGAGTGCCAGATCGGTGGAAGGATCACGGCCTATAACCTTGGCCTGGAAGGTTCGCTTGTCGTTCAGGGTGACCTCAATCTGTTCGGCTTCCTGTACCACATGATTATTGGTTACAATATATCCATCGCTGGAGATAATAACACCGGAACCGCTCGCCTGGATCGGATATGCCCTTCTCGGAAACGGATCAAATCCAAAGAAATCATGAAACCCGAAGAAATCATCATATATGCTGCTCTTCTGTGTGTAGAAGGTCTTGATGTGAACCACCGTGTGTATTGTGAGATTGGCAGCATCCACAAAGTCAGGTGCACTTTCCATCGCTCTCAATGATGCATATTGAGCCGGAACAGGTTCTTCAAGAAAGGTGACACGATGTTTCTGTCCTGATGCAACTCCCCAAAAAACCACTGAAGCAACCAATCCACCGATAACGGCAAATAAAAGTCCTGATAAAAGAAATTCTCTTTTCATAACTGTTTTCATAACCCACTTGCTGTATTATGATTGAACAAAACGATACAAAAAATCAACCCTGATAACGGATTGCGACACAAAGAACGCAAACCGGATACCATTAGTTTTCTTATTCTTGTTAAAAATTGTTAATCAAACCAACCTACTTTCTAACATTACAACCTGCCAACTTGTAAACTTAATCGTAATTTTACACCCTGAAAACACCCGGCTGACATTATGTCACAAGATAAGAAGCACAGGTCACATACCGCCATTTACCTTCTGTCAGGTTTGTTTGCAGGCATCCTGATCGGATTTGGCACTGCACTCGTATTGCAGAACCAATCGATCACGGATATTGTCCCGCTGTTTCAGTCCAGGCAGGATACCACCGTCACGGACGGCAGCTCCTCATCCGGGAACAGGAAGAAAGGCAAACTCAAATCTGCAGAACGGGACCAAAGCACCTCAGGCACTTCCGGACAAGAGACAGATTCTTACCTCACCGATGCTGCAGACACGATTTCACTTGTTGAATCAGGGGACACACTGCAGACATATGACATGAACGAATCCGACCAGGTGTTGCGTGACGAGCGGGTGGGTACCCGGAAGGTTAAAGTGACTGTATCGGGAGAACAGGCCAGCTTTAAAGCCGGAAGCGGTTCCGCAACCGACTCGCTGCTTGCAGCCCTCACCTCTGTGAAACCCGGGGAAGGGCTTTTCAGTGAATACACCCTTGAATTCTGGAAAAATCCCGTCAACTACCGGGGCTATAAGTTTATCAAGGACAGGATCATCCTTTTCGGCCTTCCGGCAGACCAACCCTATCAGCTTGTCTTTGATGACGGCAGGCTGATGCTGCGAAGCCAGAAACTATCCTATCCCCTGCGCGAAACAACCGAATTCCTTCCCCTGAATCCCATAAGGCAATCCAATCCCTGATCGATGGCATCCGATCGTATCCATATCTGGAAATTTGAATCTGCAGGGAACGATTTTATCCTTGCTGACAACAGGGATGGAACAGTTCCGACGGATGCCCGGATGATTGCAGAAATTTGCAACCGGCGCACCGGCGTGGGTGCTGACGGGCTCATCCTGTTGGAGATCCATCCCTTGCATGATTTCAGGATGCGCTATTTCAACAGGGATGGCAAGGAGGCCACCTTCTGCGGAAATGGTGGCAGGGCTATCTGCGGTTTTGCACAAATGCTGGGCTTAACGGGAAACACCTTTTCTTTTGAGGCTGTTGACGGAATCCATTCGGCCCGGATACGGCAAACAGAAAAGATGGTTTGGGAGGTATCCCTCAGCATGAAGGATGTTGTCATGGATGATGAGAAACTGATTGATACCGGATCGCCCCATCATGTCGTCATGGTGAAAAACCTGGGTGCAATCGATGTACAGGGTGAAGGCTCCCGTCTTCGCCATGATAAGACCCTTTCCCCTGCAGGCTGCAATGTGAACTTTGTTGAACCGGGGGCTGACAGCGTTTTTATCAGGACCTTTGAAAGGGGGGTGGAGGAGGAAACCCTTTCCTGCGGCACGGGGGTCACGGCTACGGCCCTCTTCCTGCAACGCAACAGCCCCGATGGAGATCACATGGTCGTACTGACGTCCCGGGGAGGTGCGCTGAAAGTATCTTTCAGGAAAAAAGGGCAACATTACTCCGATATCCTTCTTACTGGTCATACAAGATGTGTTTTTGAAGGAGATTATTATTGATGATCAAAGGGAAGAACATATGGTTGAGAGCACCGGAGCCGGAAGATGTGCCCATCATCTACCGATGGGAGAATGATCCTGAAGTACGGATCATAAGCAGCTTTCAGCAGCCTGTTTCCGCTTTTGCCATCGAACAGTATATCCTGAATGCCGGGCAAAATCCCTTTGCCGTCGGAGATATCCGGTTTATGGCCATGGAAAAAAGCACCCATGCCGTGATCGGGCATGTCGATCTGTTTGACCTCGATCCGGTGAACCGCCGGGCCGGGGTGGGCATCCTGCTGGAAAAAGAATTCCGGGGAAAGGGCTATGCCGGTGAAATGCTTCAACTGATCGAAACATGGTGCCGGCAGGAACTTGACCTCCACCAACTCTGGTGCACCATCACAACGGATAACCAGCGAAGCATCCGGCTGTTTACCCGTGCAGGATTCCGAAAGACAGGCATCCGGTATGCGTGGACCCGCAGGGAAGGAAAATGGGTGGATGAGGTCTTCATGCAGAAGGGGACAGGGAACAGGGGTCAGGGGACAGGAATGGATAAGAAACAGATGATTGGAGGATAGCGTTTTTATGAGAAGACTGATCCGG
The DNA here is from genome assembly GCA_964652685.1 of uncultured Lentimicrobiaceae bacterium. Classification (GTDB taxonomy): domain Bacteria; phylum Bacteroidota; class Bacteroidia; order Bacteroidales; family SKPS01; genus SKPS01. The sequence continues at coordinate 2,840 of CAZZBS010000027.1, read as the reverse complement.
GTTTTTATGGGGGTGGTGTTTCTGGGACTGGTTGCAGCAGGGGTGGTTGAATGGTACCTGTTTTATCCCAACGTAAAAAAGATAGAGGGCCACCAGGGGCCCTGTTTCCTTTATGTGAACAGATACCACACGATGGAAGATGTGGAAAGAATGCTGCAACTTGATGGGGTATTGAAAAGCAACCACAGCTTCCGGATGGCGGTAAAATACACACGTTCGGCAAAGCTCCTGAAACCAGGGCGTTACCGGCTGGAAAATGGATTAAACAATTACCGGCTTCTGCAGAAGCTGCGCAACGGATCACAGGATCCGGTACGGTTCACCTTCAACAACATCAATTTCGTGGAGGACTTCTGTAGTATGGCAGGAAGGGCGTTTCATTTTGATTCACTGCAGATGCTGGAGACGATGCAGGACGAGCAGTTCCTGGACAGTCTGGCTATCAGGCCGGAAATGCTGCTCGGGTATATGCTTCCCAACACCTACGAGATTTACTGGACCATAAGCCCGAAAGGATTGATCCTGCGGCTGGTCAGGGAATCGGACCGGTTCTGGAACGAAGAACGAACCACATTGCTGCAGGAGCGTGGTCTTGAAAAAGATGAAGTGCTGATCATCGCTTCCATCATCCAGAAGGAGACCAACCATCTCTCAGAGATGGCACGTATGGCAGGGGTTTATATAAACCGGCTACGTATCGGAATGCCGTTGCAGGCTGATCCCACGGTGAAGTATGCCATCGGCGACCTCTCCATACGAAGACTGCGTGAGATGCACCTGGAATTTCCTTCACCTTTCAACACCTACCATGCTGAAGGACTCCCCCCCGGCGTGATCTGTGCACCCAACCCTGCCACCATCGACCAGGTGCTGCAATACGAAAAACATGATTACCTGTACTTCTGCGCAAAACCGGGTTACCATTCGATGCACACTTTTTCCGTTGGCTATCCGCAGCATTTGCAGAACCAGGCGAAATACAAGGCCTGGCTGAGGAAGGAGGGAATCTGGTGATGGGGTGATGGGAATTGATCAGGTTCAGGAATGGGGTTTTATTAAAAATGGAAAAAAAGATGAATGTGATACGACCTTTTGTTGTTTTATTGACGGCCTGGATGATGGTGGGGATGCTTGGTTGCGGTGACCGCCAGGAACAATCCATTGAACTTGTGAAAAAGGGTAAAAAGAAGTTATTGATGGGTATGAATGAAGCAGCCTACGATTACTTCGACGATGCAATACGTAAAGACAGGAATAACCATGAGGCCTGGTTTTACCGGGGCAGCTGCAAGGTGAGCATGGGCAGACCGCGGGAAGCAATTCCCGATTTCGGGAAATGTATGGAACTAAAACCTGATTATGCTCCTGCCTGGTATAACCGTGGACTTGCCTGGTTTTACCTGGGTGACCAGGATAAAGCCTGCCGGGACTGGAAACAGGCCGAATCACTCGGTTACCCAAACATCGGCGACAGGACGAGGCACTGCAGGTAACCTTACTCCAACGAAACAGACTTACACATTGAACCGGATATGCAGGATATCCCCATCCTGCACGATATAGTTTTTCCCTTCGACACAGAATTTACCGGCCTGTTTCACGGCATGTTCTGAACCCAGCGTCACGAAGTCGTGGTATTTCATTACTTCGGCGCGTATAAAGCCTCTTTCGAGGTCAGAATGGATAACCCCGGCGGCCTGGGGGGCGGTCATCCCTTCACGGAGTGTCCATGCCCGTATCTCTTTCGGTCCGACGGTGAAGAAGGTTCGCAGTTTCAGCAGGTCGTAGGCAGCACGTACCAGTTTGTCCACCCCGGGTTCTGCCAGGCCGGCATCCTGGAGAAAGGCCCCGCGGTCGGCAGGGTCGTCCAGATCAGCGATCTCCGATTCCAGCAAACCTGCGATCACAAGAATCTCCGGGTTCTCCCCGGCAAGTGCTTCCCTGACCTTTTCCACATACCGGTTTCCACCCGGAGCAGAGGCCTCATCCACATTGCAGACATACAGTACCGGCTTCATCGTTAAAAGCTGCATATCCCTGACCCATTCCATATCCTCATCCTTCACGGGGGCTGTACGTGCCGGCTGCAGATCTTCCAGGTGGCCTTTGTAGGCATTAAGGACATCCACGCCATGCTTTGCCTGCTTATCGCCTACCTTAGCCACCTTATCCAGTTTCGACAGTTTCCTATCAACGAGTTCCAGGTCTTTCACCTGTAACTCAAAATCAACCAGCTCCTTGTCGCGGACCGGATCCACCGAACCCTCCATGTGGGGCAGCGACGGGTCATCAAAGCAGCGAAGGACATGGATCAGGGCATCGGTGTTCCTGACATCGGCCAGGAACTTGTTGCCCAGCCCCTCCCCTTTGCTCGACCCTTTGGCCAGGCCCGGGATATCCACGATCTCAACCGTTGTATGTACAATTTTTTCGGTTTTCTGGTATTTCTCTAGTTCATACAGGCGCTGATCCGGGACCAGGATCTGCCCCACATTAGATTTCTGTGAACTGAACGCATAGGCAGAGGTCTCCCCCCTTGTATTCGATATACAATTGAAAATGGTGGTCTTGCCCGTATTTGCCAATCCGATGATACCGCACTGTAAAGCCATGGTCTGATGATTTGGAAGCAAAGGTAAAAAATCATCGTTTACTGGGTGGAGGTTAGAGAGTGGATGTTCTCCGCTTCACCGATTCACCGCTTCACCGCTTCACCGATTCACCGATTCACCAATTCACCGATTCACCGATTCACCGATTCACCGATTCACCGATTCACCGATTAACCGATTCACCGATTCACCGATTCACCGATTCACCGATTCACCGATTCACCGATT
>CAZZBS010000026.1:0-49030 GCA_964652685.1 uncultured Lentimicrobiaceae bacterium | reverse complement strand
ATTCAGCAATGAATCGCTGAATTCTGCGTAGGGAAGAATCCACTCTTGCCATGGAGTCAAAGCCTGCTGCGATTTTCTCAAAACAGACGGTTTGAACCTTGCAAAGAGCACAGATAAATAAGCCAAAGAACTTGATTCGGGCCAGATTCATACTGTCCCCAAAAATTTTTGATAATGTTGCGAATAAAATGCTATTTTTACTTTCTACCCTGGTGTTTGTGTATCTAGGATCCATTTGTCGTGATTTGAATCTAAGATACTGAATGTCAGGGTTTTATATCATATTGTTAAGATTAGTTATCACCAAGTTATTAACATATAGTGTTGTTATTCTAATCATTATGAATTTTTGTCATGTACTAAGATTAAAATATTATAACATCTGATTTATCTATATTTTCTTTTATGGTACATTGTAAATTCTTCGCAGGTCTATTTTTTCTTAACAATTCTAATGGCAGCCCTAATATGATCTGAAGTAAAATCTTTCCGGTGAATCTCACAGAAAGCAATATATTCATATATCCATTTGGAATCGAGTGCTTCCACTAGGGCTTTAAACTCATGTTTTCTCCAACCCGGATATCCTAAAAGTTCATCAAAAATAATAATTGTCCCATTAAGGAAATATTTTTCGACGGTCTCCAAAATAAATTTTGTTGGCGTATATGTATCAACATCAAGATGCATAAAGGAAATCTTATTCTCTGTTAAATTTTTGCTTTCTACAAACACTGGAAGAGTATCACTGATCCATCCTATGATCAATTCGACATTACTATTAACTTTTGGAAATTCCCCATTCTTATTAAAGTACCCTCTATTAAGTGCTGTTCCACCCCAAGGTTCAGATAATCCTTTAAAAGAATCAAATCCATAGATCAGCCTTCCGTCCTTTTGTTCACTCAGCCTTTCAGAGAAGTAGTTAATTGATGTACCGCTATAAACTCCAAACTCTAATATCATACCACTGTGATTTATTTGCTTAAATGCAAAACCCCAAAATTCATTGAGATTTGTGAAGAGTAAAGCTCCGCTAATATTCCGATAGATAAAATCAGCGCTATCTTGATAAGATAATCTCTCGAGTTCATGGAATACTTTTCTGCTAGAATCTGACTTTCGTGTCATTATTACCAACAGGTTATTCAATACATCTTTAATTTTACGAAACATATAACTAAAGCTTTAATTAGGTAATTATTATTAGATATTTTTTAAGTAAATGAATCATAATAAATATTTTACAGATTTCCTACCATCTATAACTTTTTATTTTAATTAATAAATATTTATTAATAATTGCTTTTATTTCATTTCTGTAAATAAAAGTTAATCCTAAAAAGATAAAAACTGTAGATAATGCTGCAGTAATATACATGCCAATATTGAACAGTGTTCTTGAATATTCAATCGCAACAACAAATAAAATAACGACAAAAGGGAATATTAAAACTTTCACTTTATTCCATTTTATTCCGAATAATTTCTTTTGTGCAAGATAGAAGAAAATGACTTGACCAATTCCGGCAATCAATGTAGCTGCAATGGAGCCATAATAACCAAAATGAGGTACCAGAAGAAAATTGCACAATATCAGTATCCCAAGAACAAGTATATTTAGGCCCAGGTATATATTCGATTTCTTTAAATACAATACAGGCCACAAAAATACTTGGGCTTGAGCATATAGAATGTACCTAAGAAACACGAGGGCAAGTATACCCGTCGAGAGAATTAAACTTGTTTCATAAAACAAATTTATAAAAATCATAACAGGCAATAAAAAGATAGCAACTATTGCGATATTTTCGGCAATAAACAGATTTGAAAGTGTTTTAACCTCATTTTGACTACCCGCAAACCCCTCATTCAAAAAGCGAAATAACTCAGGTTGAGTCGAGCTTGCTAATCCTTGAGAAATGAATTGGATGCCAACTGAAAATTTCAATGCATTATCATATATTCCTAAATCTCCCGGGTTACTGACAAGCATGAATCTATCAAAAAATAAAATCCCCCACCAAACAATATCTGCAAAGAATAAGGATATTGAGAATCTTCTTAGGTGTTTTATAATACTTTTAGAAAAGTGAAAACCGCAATGGGAATAGGTATAAATAACGATCGAAAATGAAACAATACCACCACCTATGGCTGTGCCCATCAAATATCCTACAAATGATAAATCAAAATATAAGACCCCAATGATCTGCATTAAACTTCGGGCAATACCTGAAATCAAACTAACAATAATAAAGCTTTGAATCTTCTTTTCATTTCTGTATAATGCAAGGGAGACTGCTATTACTGTTCGATTAAATGCAATGATTAATAAATAAAATCCATATGACCTGAAATCACTTAAAGATGCTTCTGTGAAAAAAGCTCCTAAATAATCTGCAAATAAAAATATTACTACCAGGACCAACAGGCTTCTGAGAATAATACCCGTATAAACCGTTGATAATAATTGCTTATAACCTCTTTTGTCTTCAATATAGTCAAAATAAAACCTGGAAATGGAGATTGCCATCCCGAAAAGGCAAAACATAACCAGAAATGATATAATTGCCTCAGCTATTGCAAGATAACCAAAATCTTCAGCCCCCAATCTTTCGGTGCCTTCTATGATAGGGTATACGATGAGCTGCAAGACTGCAGGAAAAGCCGCAAAAAAGGCATAAAGGCCTGTTAATTTTATATGTTCTTTAATGTTGATCATAGGTTTTAAAGCAATTCCTTGGCATCTGGTTCCTTGCCTATATAGATTTTCGATTATCTTCGATACCAATGTATATTCATCCGATACCCATCATTTATATTCATACTTCAAATGCAAGTCGTTTTGCAAAAGTCTCTTAATTATGTGTAAAAACCAAATTAACATCTGTTTTTATAGTATACAGTTTTTCAGAGATCAATACCTCATTTCAGGGATTATACTCCCCTTTTCAGGGATTACTTCCTGCTGGCTAAGGGACCACAACATCCTTTTCGCGCATTGCATCCTCCAGAAGAGCTACCGGTTACAGGGGCGGATCAGGGGTGAAATAAGCTGGAGTTTGTCGTACCATAAGCCCTTAATAAAGCATCATAAGCTCCTCACGTTTGATCTCTTTAAATACCCTGTGGAGAGTTGGGCAATAGTCGAATCTGTTTCTCTCATACTGCCTGGAAAACAATGCAAACCCATCGCCATCACAATAAAGTAACTTCCTGTGGAGTCGGTCTTGTTCAGAAAGATGAAAATATCACCAGAAATCGGATCTTCCCCACAAAGATACGTACGATTCCAGGTAGCCTTGCCTTGCCAATTCTGGTCTCTTTCATCTTTTTTTGCCGCAAAACCAAAACTGACGTCCCTTGAACGGGATATGGGGTTGGTGAGGCAAATACTACTGAACCAGGATTTTATTAAACTTTATGCTTCCATCCGATAAAGTTATCTTCAAATAATATACACCTGGTTTTCCCGACATATCTAACTGAATTTGCATGCATGGCTTTGTTCGTTCCGATCTGAGGACATGACCAGAAATGGTACATACCCCGACCTGTTCAATAGAAAGATTGGGTGACTGACTCTCAACACAGAACTTACCTGTTGTCGGATTTGGATAGAATTTAATTGATGGTTCCGCATAAAGATGGTTGATTCCGGTCATCGAAACAAACAGTCTGGCATGGGATGAAGTGTCATGGCAGTTCGCATTATAAACAATGCACCTGAAAAGCTGGTTATGATTGGCCATGCTTACATTACTGACTGTCAGCGTACCCGAATGGACTCCTGTAAATTGCCCGGCATTGCTCAGGTCCTGAAAGCCAAATCCGAGATCGGACTGCCATTGGAAATCTGCCGACGTATCTGAATAAACAACGTTAAATTGGGCCATTGAACCAACCAAGGCATATTGATCAGCCGGCTGCGCCTGGATAGAGTCTGAACAAATATGGAAAAGATCCGAAATCTCATTTAAGCCCAACGCTCTGTTCCAGAATCCGATATCATCAATGGTCCCCTGAAAACAATACTGATCATAATATAGCCACCTGCCTACATAGAAATCACCCGTGGTTGAAAGGGTCACCACACTACCATCCGTAACAAGTACCTCAAGTTGATTGTCTATGTACAGATACGACTTATCGGTGGCTACATCCCTTATGGCAACCACATGATGCCATGTATTGTCATTAAAGCTATTGGTGCCATTGGCAATGGTATTGATACCATTTGCATCTTCCAGACCAAACACCACTTTCCCCTGATCGAGAAAAACCGAATACCCCTCTTCGTTTGTTGTGCCGTTCAGTTTTCTTTTATTTACCAGCGTTCTGATGCCGGTAGCATTGGTCTTAAACCACAGGCTCAACGTAAAAGAACCTGTTCCAGCATCCAGCATCTGATTGCTGGGATTTTCCCTGATGATATAGGATGTGTTGTTCCCGGTGAACTGATAGGCACTTCCCTGATGGCCCAGTCTGTCTTCAACAGATACAACGCCAAAGGTAGTTCCATGCAATCCATTCCCACTGGCGTCATTGGCATCTCCGGTGAATGAGTACCAAACCCTGAGACCATTTGCAGGCACATAAGACGGAAGTGTCTGCGCCTGCACAAAGGGTGCATACAGACTCAAGGTTGCCATTAAAAGTACAAGTTGTCTCTTTTTCATAATAATGATTGATAAATTATCTAGATGTTGTTAGAATTTTATAAACGAAACGGCACTGATAAAATCCGACTTATCATAGATAAGAATGATATAAGCCCCGGTTTTCAGATGATCGCAGTCATAGGTGAATTGGTTGCCTGAAACATGATGAATCATATTCATCACATGCCCGGAAATATTTAACACCCGAATGGTTGCATCGACAAGTTCATGTGAGAAATGAAGGGTTGTAAAGAGGATTGCAGGATTGGGGAATATTTCAATTTTGTTACTGGTTGCCATTTTTTCCTTGGTACTGACATTAATGGGTGGCCAATACTGCCAGATATCGTTATAAGCGTCTGAATCAGTTCCTCCGGTTGTTAAATATCCATACCCCCCCTGTGTAAAACAGGCTGATAAATGCCTGGGATCGCCAGGGAAAGCTGCCCTTGAAGCCCAGGTATCTGTCAGGATATTGTACTCCCAGGTATCCGTCAGGTAAGTCATGAGCGCGAACTTCAACCCGGTAGTAAGATAAAAATGATGCCCGATCAGGAATCCGGAGGCATGTGATCTGGGCGTACCAGGCATACTGGCTTTTTGTGTCCAGGAATTCAAGATTGGATCGTATTCCCAGAGATCATTGTTACAAAAGATTTGATCACTGTTTCCGCATGTCACATATCCTTTCCCATTGTATGCAAATCCAACGATATGATTTCTCAGGCCTCCGGGGAAGGGGGCTATGGATGACCATGCATTGGTTGTGGTATTATAAACATATGCGTCAGAATAGAACGGCGCACCACCAGGGCTTCCTGCGATAATATAAATCCTGCTCCCGATCGCAAAGGTGCCGGCACCATACCTGGGACTGCCTGGAAATGGGGCTTTTGATGTCCATGCGTCATTTACAGGATCATACCGCCACCAATCATACTGACAGTTCCATCCATCATACCCTAAGCCGACGTACGCGTAATTCCCGACTGCGACAAAAGAGTTTGTAAAACTGCCCCCTCCCGGATAGGTGGCCTTCTGGGTCCAATGATCACAGGCAGGATCATACTGCCAGAAATCTTTCAGATAAGTCCAGGAGGAATCCCTGCCTAATCCAATATAACCGTAGTTACCAATAGAAAATCGGGTTGTACCAAGCCTGGCAAATGGGATGGGTTCCCGTTGGGTCCAAAAATCCTGGCCGAAAGATAAGCCGTATATGCTGACAAGAATGATGATGATAGATTTTCTCATAGTACTAATACCCATTTGAAGTTCCATGCATCGTAAACACAAATGATTTCAAGGCGCTAAGTTAATAAAACAAAAAACAACATCAAAGATATGACTGATAATAAGGATTTTTCACTCATGGCTAAACACAGGTTTCATCTGGCCCGATTTGGCCAATGGTCACATTCACCAACTCTATATATATTATGAATACCTATGCATATTCCCCTTTATTCCCAACCATCTTTGCTGTCAGGATCCCTGTTTAAACCTCAGAGGAGGACGGTTAGACTGCTTTAAAGATTGACCCATGTTGAGGATACTTTTGCTTTACATGATCAGTATCAATGCGAGTCCAATAATCTGCTATTGACATTTGCTTAAACAAGTTATATCTTTGACAGGTAAATCAAATCTACACCACACTTGTATCCGCCTACATTTTCTTCCAGCCTGCATATGTCCGATGACTGTTTCGGTACAGGTCATTCAATGGATAACCTATAGAAAAACAGATTTGCCTATTCCCTTCATAATATCCATATTCGATGAAAAACATCCTGTCAGTTGCAGTCCTGGTGCTATCGCTCAACTGCACATCCCAGATCACGACAACCGGACTGGTCAGGTATTTCCCTTTTTCCGGCAATGCCAATGACACCAGCGTATCTGCCCAGCACGGAACGGTATATGGCGCGACACTTACAACCGATCGCTTCGGTGTACCCAACAGCGCGTATGCTTTTAACGGGGTATCCGATTATATCGAGATGCCTGTTACCGGCCTTCTTCTCAATGAATACACATACACAGCCTGGGCATGGGCAGATTCAGTGCCTCCGCCTGATGCTGCCAGGCTTGTTCTATCCGTTGGAACGAACGCATTATCTAATCCTTCGGGCGGCGACCAGGTGCTGGCATGTAACAACATGTCCATCGTCGCTTATAATGGTTGGGGAGGTAATGGCTACAACATCCCGGCCTCACCTAAACAACTGATAACCTACCATGGAGCCACGGTCATCCCGAATCAGTGGACCCATCTTGCTATGACACGCTCTTATAATGTATTGAAGTTTTATCTCAACTGTGTCCTAGAGAAGACCGACAGCACACTTACCCTGGTTTCCCCCTCGTATGGCAACGCTCCCGCAGCGAAGATCGGATGCAGGCAGAACGGCACCATGTTTTTTCAGGGTAAAATAGATGAGGTCAGGATCTATGACCGGGTGCTCACCGACAATGAAATCCAGATGATGTGCCGGGAACAACCCATGTTCATTGTCCCGGCGGACCGGTTGCAGGCAATGATCTTCCCCAATCCCGCTGAACATGAAATCTATATCCGGTTACCACAGGACATTCAAAAGGCAGTTTTTGAGCTGACGGACATCCGGGGTCGGACACTGATATCGAGAGAACTTACTGAAACATCAGTTATTGCAACCACCGATCTTCAACCGGGAGTGTATTTTTATCAACTAACCTCAGGCCAGTACAAACAAACCGGTAAACTTGTCAGGGAGTAAGCGCTTACAGGACAAACAGGTCAGGGCATTTCAGCCGCTGCCTCTCACATAACCTTACTTATTTGCATCATATATACGTCTCTTCATAACAACTATCGTTCAGGCCCTTCTTGCTTCCTGTTTGCTCAAGACCTCCTTCGTGGGTGAAAAGCATCGTATAGTGGTTTAATATCTACTCCTGACAGCCGATATCGAAAGGCCAAAACCAATAACTCGTGTTTTTGTTTGCTTTTAAACACACGATCAATTGTTCTATCCTGATTGCTCAAGTTACGCACTTTGCACCTGGAGTGATTACTCCTCGCACTCTGTGGTTATAGCGCATGTCAATTCCGAATGCACCGGACAGAGAATCCGTGCTTTTTGTCATAATTGTTACTGGTTGCAGTTCCCGTATTGTATTCCAGCTTCCTGCTCCAGGCATTTTCTGTCCCGGCAGTCGTAGAACACCACCAGTAACCCAGGTTTCCAATTATACCAAATTCTCCGGAATAGTAACTACGGCCGTCACCAGGAAGGGCAGTAAAACCACTGGCATTGGTTGCCTCGGTATTCGGGCTGTTCCAATGGATTGTACTTGTTTCTTTCAGAAGTTCTCCTGCAATACCGGATCCCCCCAGAAGGTCTGTCAGCACCGTCCATTCTTCATCCGTAGGCACATGCCATCCGGCTGGACATAAACCATTGGTGTTTTCCACAGCATACCAGTTGTATAGAGCACCATAGGTGGCAGCATAACTAGCTGAGTCGTTTTTACTCCAACATCGTGCGCCTGTGATAAGGTTTGTCCAACCTGAATTTGAAGTTATATTGGGGATCATGGTGCCGTTTTTATAGTTTCTGACTCTCAGGTTCTCTTTCATCCAACACTGGTTACCAATCAGAACCGTATTATAAACATTGCCGTTAATATCGGTGATTATGGGCATACCCGGGCAGGGTATTCCCATTGTAATATCGCTGGTAAATTGAACCTGATTGCCATAAGATGTACCAGCACTATTTGTTGCATAAGCCCTTACATAGTATTTTGCATTCAGATCAAGACCGGTAAGCAGACTGACAAAAAGACCTTTCCCTTCTCCGTCCATGGTCATGCCTGTATGATTTTCAATGGTAGGGTCGGATGCAAGGCCCCAGACGACTCCTCTTAACAGAACATTACTCCCACCATCATCTGTAATATTACCGCCACTTTTGGCCGTAATACCGGTTTTTTCACTCACCGATAGGGTCGTAATGGTCGGAGGGTTTTCTTTTTTACATGCGTAATGAAAAAAAACAAATGCAAAAACAAGGAATAACCAATAATTTATAGTAATTCGTTTCATCATAATCCGGTTTTTGTTAAAATGAATGGTTACGTTTATTGATCAATCCCAAAGATAAAACAATACACAAAACAAATCGATAAATAGTTCATATCTTCAGGATCTTTATTGATACCTGATAAAGCTTTCCTATCCGTTTCGTCCATCTATCCTTTCTTCACCTCATCCAGTATCCTGGCCAGTTGTGCCGTAGCATTCCGGCGGGAGAACTGCCGGCAGGAGGTGGTTTCAAGGCGGGGTGTCGAACTGCCGTTGGCTTCCCATTGCCGGTAAATGTTCAGGATGGTTTCCCTGATCCCTTCGTTGTCATTGAACTCCAACATGGGGGCGCGACCTGTGACAGCCAGTATTTCCGCTGCATCACCACCCAGGGGCCCGATGCCCAGCACAGGTATCCCGCTTGCCAGGTACTCGAAAATCTTCCCCGTAACAATCGAGCGGTTTCCCGGAGCCTCGGGTATCACCACCAGCAGCAGCGAAGCCTGCCCCATCATCCGTACCGCTTCGTCATGGGGGATGTACCCCTGCTGCTCTACTTTTCCGGCCAACCCTGCTTCGGCCAGGTACCGGAGGATGGATCCGTCGGTATTGCCTACCAACCGTATGCACAACCGCTCTGCAAAGCCGGCATCCTCATGGCACAACCGGGCCAAGGCATCCCAAAGGGCCGGCACATGCTGGTTCGGGGCAAGATGGCCGGTATGCAACAGCATAAAAGGTGGCCCAGCAGGCAACGCTTCCCCCTCCGGCAGATCCGTTTCATCATACCCATTGTAGATCACTTCAATGTGTTTGGCCCGGTCCTGAAATTCCTCTTTCATCCCACGGCTCACCGTGATCACCGCATCCGCCGCCTTCAGTACCCCATCCTCCAGGGAACGGTCGATCCGTTTGGTACGCCTTGTTCTTGGCAACAGATCGTTGTAATAAACCGTGGTCCAGGGATCCCTGAAATCGGCAATCCACGGCAGGCCATACCTCCGGGCCAGCTCTTTCCCGATAAGATGGGTGCTTTGCGGAGGACCAGAGGTTACCACAACATCCACCGGGTGCTCCTTTAGGATGACAGGAATGGCTTTCAGCGCAAATCCGTTCCACCCTTTCCGGGCATCGGGAATAAAGAAATTGGAGCGTATGTACAGGGCCAGCTGTTCGAACCAGGAGCGCTGCCGGTGCATGCCGATCAGGGCTACCGGTACCTGGCTGGTTCTATTTCTCTTCAACAGGTTATACCAACGGAACGGGCCGGATGCCCTGGTTTTGTAAATGGCGATGCCGTAAGGGACATCGGCTTCCAGGGTTTCGTCCCGGGCGGGATAGGTCCCGTTTTTCACGGTCAGCACCACCGGCTCCCATGCACATGCACGCAGGTATTTGACGAATTTGAGCCAGCGCTGCACACCTGGCCCCCCGGCCGGCGGCCAGTAATAGGTGATGATCAGTACCTTTTTCATCCTTTCATTTTCAGGGGCCTCCATGAAAGATAAAGACCACCCAGCGAGAATACCAGAATGAGGATCGAAGCAGCAATGGCAATGGGCTCACTGTTCTTTACCACCTTTGGTTCAAACTTAAACTCAATGGAATGATCACCGGCAGGCACCGCCAGGGTGCGCAATATCCAGTTGGCCCTGGCATGGGGCACCAGCTTACCGTTAACATAAGCGTTCCATCCCTTGTCATAAAAGATCTCTGAAAAAACAGCCACCTGGCTGGTTGCGCAACTGGCAGCATACACCAGATGGTTGGCCTTGTATGAGATCAGCGTGATGGAGGCATTGGTGTCAGGCTGGATCCTGTCAACCGTAATCACATCCTTCCATTTTTTGTCGATGACTGCTGTGATAGCGGGGTCGAAACGGTATACCATCTCCGCTTCGAAATGGGACGGCAACACCCTGCCCATGGCTTTTTCATCACGGATATGCATGAACCCGGGCGTGGTATCGGCCGGGTTCACCCCAAACACGTAATGCTGCCCATCGATCAGCCGGTAATCAACCAGTTTCAGCTGATAGACCGAATCGGGCATCGTACTTAGTGATAGCAGCAGGGGCTTGTTCACCGAAACGGTGTCAGCTTTCACCAGTGAACCGCTGACGTTGATCAGGCCGTTATCGTTCAATGCCTTCACGGCTGCGGCATCCCCGATGTAGATGTATTCCTGGTCGGGGTTATTGACCCATTTGATCTGCTTGACGAACCATGCATTGCCCAGGGCGCCCGGGTTCGGGATGGCCATCGGCCCGTTGTCACTGTTCCGTATGATGTACTTCATGTTAAGCATGTCAAGGATCCGGTAGTTAAGGATCTGGTAGTTATTATCGAACAGTTGGTAATCGATCATCTCCTGGTAACGCCGCAACTTGGCGCCGTGATAGCCTCCGATCGATTTGTGAAAGTAAGAGGTGGAGGCGTCATTGAAAGTGCTCACAGAGGTATTGAAGACCCTGAAGTTGATATCGGGGTCGGCCAGGATGGCGCGGTCAGCAGCCGTTTCCTGGAAAGGTATTTCCATGTTCCTTTTTGCGGTGAAGTTGGCCTTGTTCAGGTACCGCTGGTTGACAGCCCACATGTCTATGAGGATGAACAAGCCAAGGCCGGCGATGAGGAATGGTGCTTTCAGTACTCCGCGCATGAAAAGGAATAACAGCGCCGCAGCCAACAGGACGAAGACAAAGGAACGGATGGCATCCCTTTTAAAGATTTTCTGCCTGACATCTTTCAGGTTGCTCATATAAAGGGGGACAAAATAGTCCACGGTCTGTCTGATCTGCTCGGGAGGGGTATTGCTGTTCTGAAGCTGTTGGGTGACCTGCTGTCTTACCATCTGTTCCTCCCCGGAGGATTCCAAGCGGCTGAAAACGCCCGGGGCAATATAGAACAAAAGAGCAATGCCACCGGTAAGGAGGAATGAGAGTATCAGCGGATTCATCCTAAAAACCCTCAGGTTCAGTTTTTCTTTGAGCATTGAAGGCTTTTCTGTCAGCTCCTTCACCGCCAGCATGGCCAGCACAGGGATACACAGTTCGGCGATGACCAGGATCATGGATACCGCCCTGAACTTATTGTAGGCAGGGAGCCAGTCCATCAGGAAATTGGTAAGGGCGGGGATGTTTTTCCCCCAGGAGAAAATCAGTGACAAGATCGTTGCGGTGAAGAGCGCCCATTTCAGCGGACCTTTCACGATAAACATCCCCATGACCGCCAGGAAAAGGACGATAGCTCCGACATACACAGGGCCGGAGGTGAAGGGCTGGTCGCCCCAATAACGGTTACTCCCACCAATGCTTTGCTGCATCTGGGGATCCAGGTTTTCAATCAGCGACCGGTCTTCACCGATCACACCGCTCTCCCCCCCCTTGAAATTTGGTATCAGCAACGACCATGATTCACCGCGGCCGTAGCTCCACTGGGTGGCATAATCCCGGTCGAGGCCGGAGGTCTTGTTTTCCTGCTCAATGCTCAGTTCCGACTTGCCCCGTATGGATACCTTCCCCCATTCATTGATGGTGAGCAGTGATGTAAGATGGGGCAGGGCCGCCACCACCGCCACCACGATAAAAATGGCGGATGCCTTGAAGAACCTCACCAGCTGCCTGTTCCTGATGGAATCAATGAAATGGAATATCAGGTAAACAAGGATTGTCAACATCAGATAATAGGTGATCTGGGGGTGATTGGCCTTCACCTCCAGGGCAAAGAGCAGGGCTGTAAGGGCAGCGCCCAGCAGGTAACGCCCCCGGTAGGTCAGGATCACCCCGGCAAGTACCGGCGCCATGTAACCGATGGCGATGGCCTTGGTGTTATGCCCCGCCTCAAGGATGATGAAAAAGTAGGAAGAGAAAGCAAAGGCCAGTGCCCCAAGGATGCTCAGCCATGGATTTACACCCAGCACCAGCAAAAGGATAAAGAAACCCACCATGTACAGAAAAACTGCCCCGGCAGGTATGGGCATGAAACCATGAAACAGATCCCCGACTTTCCGGAAAAAATCGGAGGTGTATTTTGCCGAGATCAGGTAGGCAGGCATCCCACCAAACATCGAATTGGTCCACAAGGGCTCTTCACCATATTTTGCGCGATGGTCCTCAATCTCTTTGGATGCCCCGATGTGCTTCTTGATATCGGTCTGCTCCAAACGCTTCCCCTCCAGCATCGGGTGGAAGTAAACCAGTGTGATCAGGTAAAATAAAACAATGGCCGCCACATAGGGCATCGCCTCCTTCCAGGTAAACCGTTTTTTCATGATGATTGCGTTGTTCAATAATAGCTGTGCGAAAATAACCTATTCCATCTTCCTGACAAAAATAGCGGTTATGCGCAAACCAATCGCAGCATCAAACCTTAAAATTCAAAATATCAGGATTATTTTATCCCAATGCCGGTTAACCTGTCACCATAGATTCCCAGCCACCTCGTAAGAAAATAGTTCGGATACTGGGCGATCAGCTTGATCATGTTTTCAAGCCTGGAATGACGCAATGCAATGGTTTTCGGATGTTTGGTTTCCTGAATTACAGAGCAGGTTGAAAACCCGGCAGTTAAAAACATCCTCCTAAGGGTTGCCGGGAAAAACTCTGTCAGGTGATAAGGGGGGATGGTCATGGTCTTCTGAGAACCGATGATTCGGTATAACATGAATGCCAGCCTGGAAGAAATGAGGTTCAGGGTTGATGGAACATGGACCACCAGTTTCCCTCCCGGTTTAAGCAGTCGCAAAGCATAACGCATGGCTTCAGAAGGATTTCTCATGTGCTCCAGAACATCACCCATCAGGATCAGATCGAAGGAGGATTCCTGAAGGAATTCCCCTGTGTTTTCTTCCTCAAAAGAGGCGATGATCACATTCAGATCGTATTTCTCGATGGCAACTTTCCCTGCAAAATCAGAAATTTCTACGCCTGCAACTTGGTATCCTTCCCTTCTTAAGGCATTTAACAATTCGCCTGAAGCACATCCAACTTCAAGTATATGTCCGTTATCCGGCAGGTAATGCTTAAGGCGTTCAACCTGAGGAGTGTAATCTATAGCTTCTACTGCCGACATGTAATCTTTCTTATAATGATGAGTCTGGACATCCTCAACAGTAAAGTAATCTTCTGAATACATTTCCGATATTTCCTCATCATTGGGTGGAGGATACAAGACGATCAATTTACATTTTGTGCATCTTGTTGCGTATATATATCGCTCCCGAAAGAGATATCTGAATGGAATGTTTTTATGTCTTCCGTTACCGCAAAGGCTGCAAATAAAACCTGTTGACATTGTATAAATGGTCAGTTATTGCCGGCAAAGTTATTATTTTCCTTAATATTACAGCAGATCTTATAAGGATTCATGAAGGAATATGCACGTTGGTATAACCAAGTGGCATCACAAAAAAGCGGGATTACCGGATGATCCACTTCAACCGGTCAACAGGACCTTGATTTTTATCTGATTACGAACGGCTGGCTGATGGTACCCTCCGGAGATGTTACAGTGATAAGGTACATGCCACTGGTCAGGTGTTGAAGGTCCAGGGTGATTACCTCCCCTCCTTTCTCCCGGGAAGCAAAGACCTCCCGGCCATGCATGTTATGTATATTAATCCTGACATCAGCCATTGTGCGGTTAAAGACAAGGGTGAGCTGTCCGTCGGTCACCGGGTTGGGGGTGAGCATAAAACTCCCTGCATCCCTGTTCCCGGGTGCAGCAAGGGTTGCCACCGAGATACAGGGTGAAACAACCGTACACCCGTTTTTCGTTATCATGACGGCATAATTGCCGTTTACTGCAGGTGTGAAACTTTGGGATACGGCACCCGGCACTGGGGCAAAGCCCTGGTCACAATCCAGCCACTGATAGGAAGCACCCTGCTCCGAAGCGGTCAGCGTTGCCCCTGCGAGCGACACGGAATTATCCAGTTTCACAACCTCAAGAAATGTGTGTGAGGTGCTGTCGCATCCATACTGGCTGACATAGGACTGGGAATAGACACCGGTTGTAAACTCCCAGTTGCCATAGAGGTTGAGGCTGTCACCATCACAGATCTGCTGATTCTGCAACGTCGTGATCGGCTGCACGATATAAAGGGCCGTGACAACGATGCTGTCGCTACTCATGGCATTCACCAGTGTATCGTAGTATATCCCTTCAATGTTGCGGTAAGCGCCCTGCAGGTACACACTGTCACGGTGACAAATATGGATGGTGTGGAATGAGTATGAAGGACAGGGGCCGGGAATGATTAACGTATCATAGGTTATTTCAAGGCGTGGACGTTTCGTTGAATCGGGATGATCACTGCTGGCGAAGACCATACAACGATAATGTGATTCTGTAACCAACTTAAACAAAAACCCATGATGAGAAGCTGGTGTTGTTATCTTTGACTGAATATGGGATGTGACATTAAGATTCAGGTAATTCTGAGTCTGACTGGTTGATTGTGGCAATATAATTTTATTGAGCGTATCTGTTTGAGGTTGATTACTCCATGTAACTGTATTTTCGTTCCATGGAGTCATTATTCTAAGCAATTCTGCTTCGTTGGACCCACTTAAAGAAGAATGCAACTGAGCGTTGGATGATTGAGGATTACCATACAATGACAGATAGGCACTTAAGATAATTGCATTTGCAGGTATTCCGGAAAGATCAAAATCTATTAATGAGCGCTGAACAAAAGGAACACCACTATATGTCCATGCATTGGCAATGAAATCCGGATAATTTGGACAAGGTATCACAGCCTGATTGTCTCTGATGGTTGCATCCTTACCGGCGGTAGAATCTGGTTGAAGGATGATTGTAATTTGTCCTTGCAATGAAAAAAGTCCGGTTACTAAAAAAATCATCATTAAAAAGATAGTTTTCATCATAATAATATTTACAAATAGATAGATGAATACCGACTATATGACTATGCGTTATATATGTTAATATGGAAATTTAAACCATTGACCCTTAATAAATTTCATTAAAAATACAAAATGAAAAAATATGATCTGCTATTTTTTTAATAACTCAGTATGTTTTGTGTAATTATTTTTAGTTTTGCGCCTTCATAACAACCAAACCTTCAGACACTGTGGAACACGAAGTTATCGCCAACATTCCCTTATGGGCCTCCATCCCGTTTCTGATCATGCTGCTCACCATTGCCATTGGGCCTTTGATGTTTCATCACTGGTGGGAAGAGAACAGGAACAAACTGATCATCTCCCTTGTGCTCGGTGTACCTACTGCCATCTGGCTGATATCCCAGCAGCTCACACATAATTTTGTACACCAGATGCTATTCGATTATGTACCTTTCATTATTCTGCTGGGTTCCCTCTTCGTGATCACGGGGGGGATTCATCTGAAGGGTGACCTGGAGGCAAAACCAACCACCAATGTGATCTTCCTGGCCATCGGCGCCGTACTGGCCTCCTTCATGGGCACAACGGGAGCAGCCATGCTGCTGATCCGCCCGGTGATCAAAACCAACTCACAACGGAAATTCAAGGTCCATACGATCCTGTTTTTCATCGCGATCATTGCCAATTGTGGGGGGTTGCTCACACCACTGGGTGACCCGCCTCTCTTCCTCCTGTACCTCCGTGGTGCACCCTTTAACTGGTTCTTTCACCTCCTCCCCGAATGGCTGTTTGTGAACGCCATGCTGCTGATTTTGTATTTCATTGCCGATACATGGTTTTATAAAAGAGAGCCGGCAGAATGTGTAGCTTTCGACCGCACCCATGTACAACCCATCAGGTTGAAGGGACGTAGGAATTTTCTGTTCCTGGCTGGCGTAATACTCGCTGTTGCGTTCCTGAACGAGCAGTATTTTGATATCATGAAGGTCGATAATCCGCATGACTTCAATTACTTCAGATTCATCAGGGAAGGGGCCATGGCTCTGATGGCGGTACTTTCGCTTATTTATACAAGGAAAGAGGTGCGCCAGGCCAATCATTTCACCTGGGCTCCCATCACCGAAGTGGCCTTCCTGTTCCTCGGAATCTTTGCCACCATGGTTCCGGCATTGATCTACCTTGAACAAAACGCTGCTTCTTTCGGTATTGCCTCCGCAGCACATTTTTATTATGCGGCGGGAAGCTTGAGTTCATTCCTCGACAATGCCCCTACGGCCATCTCGTTCTACAACCTTGCACTGGGCCTCCAGGAGGCAAATCCTGATACCACCATGGCACTGATTGCGGAAATCAACCC
The DNA here is from genome assembly GCA_964652685.1 of uncultured Lentimicrobiaceae bacterium. Lineage (GTDB taxonomy): Bacteria > Bacteroidota > Bacteroidia > Bacteroidales > SKPS01 > SKPS01. The sequence goes on along the minus strand of CAZZBS010000026.1, from coordinate 32,065 downwards.
GATTCTGCTTGCCGCCATCTCACTGGGCGCTGTTTTCTTCGGTTCCATGACTTACATCGGCAACGGGCCCAACTTCATGGTGAAAGCCATTGCCGAAGAGAACAAGATCGCCATGCCCTCTTTCTTCGGATATATGATCAAATTCTCCCTCATCATCCTGCTTCCGTTGTATATCATCACCCAGTTGCTTTTCCTCTGATGCCAGGGAATCCAACGAAACAGCTCACATTCAGACTCACACTTTTATTCAATCCCTGCCGGGATTCCTGGTGATGATGATGATGCTCCGAACCCCGGATTCCATGACCGGGAAAATCTATTCGTGATGCCGGGGGAATTCCAATCGGTCATGTCACCCGGGGTGTCTGCCACGCAGGATACTGACTTTACTTTATCACGAAAGGCTGGCTGATGGTACCCTCCGGAGATGTTACAGTGATAAGGTACATGCCAATGGTCAGGTGTTGAAGGTCCAAAGTGATTACCTCCCCTCCTTTCTCCCGGGAAGCAAAGACCTCCCGGCCATGCATGGTATGTATAATTATCCTGACATCAGTCATTGTGCGGTTAAAGACAAGGGTGAGCTGTCCGTCGGTCACCGGGTTGGGGATGAGCATGAAACTCCCTGCATCCCTGTTCCCGGGTGCAGCAAGGGTTGCCACCGAGATACAGGGTGAAACAACCGTACACCCGTTTTTCGTTATCATGACGGCATAATTGCCGTTTACTGCAGGTGTGAAACTTTGGGATACGGCACCCGGCACTGGGGCAAAGCCCTGGTCACAATCCAGCCACTGATAGGAAGCACCCTGCTCCGAAGCGGTCAGCGTTGCCCCTGCGAGCGACACGGAATTATCCAGTTTCACAACCTCAAGAAATGTGTGTGAGGTGCTGTCGCATCCATACTGGCTGACATAGGACTGGGAATAGACACCGGTTGTAAACTCCCAGTTGCCATAGAGGTTGAGGCTGTCACCATCACAGATCTGCTGATTCTGCAACGTCGTGATCGGCTGCACGATATAAAGGGCCGTGACAACGATGCTGTCGCTACTCATGGCATTCACCAGTGTATCGTAGTATATCCCTTCAATGTTGCGGTAAGCGCCCTGCAGGTACACACTGTCACGGTGACAAATATGGATGGTGTGGAATGAGTATGAAGGACAGGGGTCTGGGATTACGCTCGTCAGATAGGTGATTTCAAGGCGTGGACGCTTGGTTGAATCGGGATGGTCACTGGTGCAAAAATTCATCCTTCGGTAGTAATTCTCATCGTCCAGCTTCAGCATCAAACCATGGCTCGTGGCAGGATTCGCCAGCATATCATTTACCAGGGTGGTGAGGTTGATGTTCGTGTAATTCTGGGTCGGGGCTGTTGAAGCGGGCAACATAACACGGTTTACCTGGGTTGTGGTTGGCTGGTTATTCCAGGTTACCGTAGTTTCCGTCCAGGGGGATGTGATCCTTTCGAGCCAGCACATATTGGAACCGCTCAATGGTGAATGTTGCCCGAAACCGGTCGCATTGAACATGTCCCAGGCATAGAGGGAAAGGCTGGCGCTGATCAGGGTCGCCCCCGCAGGGATCATCGAAAGGTCAAAATCCACTACCCCCCTGACCACACCGGGGGTGCCGTTGAACGTCCAGGCCGCCGCACAGAACTGAGGTTCGGTAGCCCAGTTGGTGCTGGCCAGAGAAGCCAGGCCATGCAGGATGGCATCCTTGCCATTGGTTGAATCAGGCTGCAAGACGATGGTTGTGACCTGAGCGGAAGTTGTAAACGCAATAAACACTAAAACAATGAATATCAGCGAAGGAGATCTCATAACGATGAATTTGATTAAACACTGATTACGGTTCAAATGCACGTAAGACTGCATAACCTTAAAAAGATTATCAAAAGTACCATAAATACTTACATGTAATAAAAAAAAGTTGCCCGTACCAATGGCACGGGCAGCTTCTGCAGACAGTGCCTTCAGACCTATTCCAATCTCATCTCATCGGACACAGACAGCCTTTTCCGCCCTTTTGCCCTTCTGCGTGCCAGGATCTTGCGGCCGTTGGCCGTCTCCATTCTTTCCATGAAACCATGCTTGTTCCTGCGTTTTCTGTTGGATGGCTGAAATGTCCTTTTCATGATTGGTTCTTATTTTTTTGGAGGTGCAAAGATACATTCTTTTTTTATACCTCCAAATGGTTCATGAGATTTTTTCAGGATTTCACCGGGACATTTTTTAGCATCTCCAGGAGGAAACCATAGAATTTCATCACGGTTCCAATATGTACCTTTTCATCGGGTGAATGGGGATAACGGATGGTTGGCCCGAAGGAGATCATATCCCAGTGTGGGTAAACCGCTCCGAGGAGCCCGCATTCCAATCCGGCATGGATGGCTTTAATTTCCGGTATTTTACCGTATTTCTCATTGTACACCTTTCCGGCCAGTTTCAGGATTTCGGAATCGGGATTGGGTCTCCAGCCGGGATAGGTCCCCGTCAGTTCGATCCTGGCGCCTGCCAGCTCAAAGAGGCTGGATATCATCTCGCCCAGCGCCTCCTTGGCGGTATCAACGGAACTGCGCATCAGGCTGTTTACCTCAATGGAGCCATTGTCTGACTTCACAATCGCCAGGTTGGTGGAGGTTTCCACCAGGTTTTCCATAGCGTCGCTCATACGGATCACCCCGTTGGGGCAGGCATTGATGGCCCGAATCAGCCTCCATTGTGTATCGGCATCAATCCAGGTGGCAGGTGCGGGTATTTCTTCCAGGGTAATGTTCAGGTCGGGCTCGGTAGCGGCCAGTTCCGCTTTCGCGATATCCCTGTATGATGCGAGTGCATCTTTCAGCGCTGCAAAATTTGCGGCAGGTACAGTCCCGGTGGCCCATCCTTCCCGCGGGATGGCATTCCGTAGGCTGCCCCCCTCGATGCTGCTCATGCGGAAACCATGATTTTTTTCTGCAATGCGTAAAAACCGGAACAGCACCTTGTTGGCATTACCTCTGCCCAGGATGATGTCCATACCGCTATGACCTCCTTTCATACCGGTAACGCTGATCTTCACCCCTTTCACATCCCTGTCAACAGGTTCTTCCCGATAGCTGAAACAGGCATTGGCATCTGTGCCACCCGCACAGCCGATGTAAAGTTCCCCTTCATCCTCCGAATCGAGGTTGATGAGGATATCCCCTTGCAGCATGCCGGGCTCCAATCCGAATGCGCCTGTCATACCGGTTTCTTCATCAATGGTCATCAGCGCTTCGATCGGACCATGAGGTATCTCTTTCGATGCAAGGATGGCCATGGCTGCTGCGACACCGATACCGTTGTCGGCGCCCAGGGTGGTGCCCCTGGCAGTTACCCACTCCCCGTCAACATAAGCCTGTATCGGATCCTTCTCAAAATCATGCGTTGTGTCGCTGTTTTTTTGCGGTACCATATCGAGATGACCCTGCAAAATAACCCCCTTGCGGTTCTCCATACCCGGAGTGGCCGGCTTGCGGATGATAACGTTGCCCACCTTATCACGGATGAATGCCAGGCCATGCGCCCTGGCAAAAGACTCCATAAACACTACCACAGCGGCCTCCTTCTTCGATGGGCGCGGAATTTGCGTGAGACTGTAAAAATGTTTCCATACAGCCTGTGGCTCCAAATGCTGAATTGATATACTCATATTTTTTTATTTTAGGGTGAAAATCATAAACAGGGCAGTAAAGGTAATTATTTTCCCTTTGGTGTCAATCCTGCAACTACGGGTTACGAAAAAGAAACACCACTTTCTTTGTTTCAAAAAAGGGTTCTGGTAACCGGGAGAAAAGGTTCAATATCTGTTTATTCCATCCTTGAACATGGTTTAATTCCTCTTGAAAGAAACCACCTTTGAGATAGATGATCCCATTGGGCCGGTCATTGAATCCATGATGAGCTACCCTCGCCGCGACCAGGGCCACGAAGCCGGGCAGGTTGGTTACGGCCCGGCTTACCACATAGTCGAAGCTTTCATGCATCTTTTCCACCCTGGTATTGACCGCCGTTACATTGTCAAGCTGCAGTTCCTCTTTCACCTCATTCACAACACGGATCTTCTTTGCGATGGAATCCACAAGGGTAAATTGTATGTCAGGGAACAGGATAGCAAGGGGAATCCCGGGAAAGCCGCCACCGGTACCCACATCCAGTATCCGAGTGCCGGGCAGAAATGAAAAAAACAATGCAACAGAAAGGGAATGAAGGACATGTCTCTCATAGAAATGAATGATATCTTTCCGTGAAATCACATTCACCTGTTCATTCCTGAGACGGTAAAGTTCTTCAAGCCGGGCCATTTTCTGCCGGATTTCGGGTGGCATGTCTGGAAAATAGGACAGGAGTTGCTTCATGGCTGTCGGGATCAGTTTTCAAAAAGGATATATTAAAGGAATGAAGACCGCAACGACCGGTGTGTTATTGACAAGGGCGGAAATCACCGCTATCATATGCATCATCAACAGAATGCCCCCGTTGAAATTATAGATGAATAAGATAATCGAAAAATCAATAAAAAAGGAGAAGGGAAATGTTACATACTGAACCCTAACCAAACCCTTTCATCCTTGTTAAAGATCCATATCAGCTTGTTTGCATAGGAAAAGTTAAAGGCAGTTGACAGATCGACCTTATCCGGAACTTTACAAACGGCTTGCAGTTCCCCGTTTTTCAGATTATAAAGCTTGATTTCGTGATGTACATAGTCAAGAAGTCCCAGTTCATGCTTCTTCTTGCCCGTGTAAATCATGGAAGTCCTGTTGATGTTCTTCATCATATCTCTATTAAGCCCTTCAAGTTTTATTGATTCAAGCTTTTCCCCTGTAGGAAGCTTATAGCGAATGATGGTACCATCCTCATCAAGAAACAGAACCTCCTGTTTCCTGCAATTCAATACGCCACAGGAATTCTCATCCGGTGGCACCATGGTGGTATTTACGTCATGATAACTGACTGGCATGCCTTTCTTATTGACCTTCATCCCAATGATACCTTCCCGGTCCCACGGATTGCCCTGTACCTCACCTGCTTTTTTATTGTACCAGAAACCACGCACATCATAACCAGCCTCATATTCATTCAGAAGGCTACCTTTATCATTAAAGCTTACCATGGGAAAGCTTTCATTGCCGGCAAAAGCCGCGAGGTAGATCCCTGTACGGGGAATATATACCACTCCGGCACCATTGGATCCTGATCCTTCAGGCATCTGAAGCGTTAATTGCTGTTTCAGTTGATAGGTCTTTTGCCCGTACACGTTTGTTGTATAGAAACAAAGCAGGCTGACTGCTATCCACAGCATCAAAACGTTGGTTGAATGTTTTTTCATCATCTTGCACTTTTAATGGTTACTACAAATGTAATAATGAAAAGGATAATTGGTAGTTTTTTTTAGTTCGATATGTAATGAAATATTTTCTATCTTTGCACGCCCAAAACATTACAGTAACCTAACGAAAACCTGAAGTAAGTATGGCACATCACAAATCAGCATTGAAGAGGATCCGTTCAAGCGAAACGAGGAAAGTAAGGAACCGGTATTACGGCAAAACCATGCGCAATGCCATCCGCAGGTTCAGGTCGCTTACCAGCAAACAGGAAGCTGAAGAAAACCTGCCAAAACTGGTTTCCATGATCGACAAGAATGCTAAGCGTAATGTAATCCACAAAAATAAGGCAGGGAACCTCAAGTCGAAGCTTACCCATCTGGTGAATTCTCTGTCCTAATCCGTAAAACCTAGCTATACATTCCCGGGGCGCCTTTCAAAAGGCGCTTTTTTTTTCACTACCATTGACACACCAAGTCTCCTGTTGAAGGTCATCATAATGTCTTCCCTGGCTTCACCGAGGTTGCCGGTTTTTTTCCTTTTTCCTGTTTTCGATCATATATAATCGAAAAGGAATGGTGATGGAGTATGGCAGGAAGAATCATCTTACGATCAGGGACTGGTCGGTGGAGGAGCGCCCAAGGGAAAAGATGGCGGAGCAGGGGGGGAATTCGTTGAGTAATGCGGAGCTTCTGGCCATTATCCTCGGGTCGGGTTCAAAGCGGGAGACAGCCGTGGAGTTGAGCCGGCGGATCCTTACCCATTTTGGCGGTTCGTTACGCAACATTGAGGCAGCCTCCATTCATGACCTGATGAAGATCAACGGGATAGGGCTGGCTTCAGCCACCCGCATCATGTCGGCATTCCAGTTGGGCAGGCGGCACCGGGCGGAAGAGGTGGGTAAAAAGGTGAAGATCACCACTTCAGCCCTGGCCTGGGAGGTGGCACAACCCATCTTTGGCGGACTAAAGCATGAGGAGTTCTGGATCGCATTGCTCAACAGGGCCAACCACCTGATACGGACTGTACTCATCAGCCGGGGAGGCATCACGGGCACCATTGTGGATGCAAAGCTTATCTATTCCCTGGTACTGGAAAACAAGGCCTCCGGCATGATCCTGTTTCACAACCACCCCTCGGGCAATGTGCAACCTTCCAAGGCCGACCGCGACCTGACCGAAAAGATCTGTAAGATTTCCTCCCTGATGGACGTTACCATCCTCGACCATATCATCGTGGGCGACGAAAAATACTTTAGCTTTGCAGATCACGGCATGATCAACTGAAAGGAATGAAACAACAGTCCCTGGTCATCCTCTATTGCCCGAAGGGTGTAACACCACGACTCATGTACACTCTCAATACCCTTTTCAGGCAGATGTCGGGTGTTGATTACCTGCTCACGGGGGACATCCGGGAATTCATCGACTTCGAGGGTGTCCGGCTTGCTTACGGAAAACCACCCGATGATGGCATCCCCTGGATTCCGGATGCGGGCTTGTTGTTTGAAACCGGTACTTTTGTTCCTGCGCCCGCCCTTGAACACAAGGAAGACCTTCCGGTGATCTTTGCTACCGCTTCCGGCAATGCCCTGGTTCCGTTTGACCTTTTCTCCGCCTGCTTCTGGCTACTGAGCCGTTATGAGGAGTACCAGACTTTTACGCCGGATGTCCACGGCAGGTTCCCGGCACCAGCATCATGGTTACACCGGCACAACCTCCTCCATACCCCCCTGGTGGACCTCTGGCTTAGCTACCTGACGGAAAAACTCCGGACCCTCTATCCGCAATTTCATACCGCTCCCCCATCCTACCGCTATCTCCCCACCATCGACGTGGACAGCGCCTGGGCCTACCGGCATAAACCCTTCACCCTTGCTGCTGGCGGATTACTGAAAGCAGTCATGAACCTCAGATTTTCCGAAGCAGTCCACAGAATAGCAGTCCTCTCCCGCATACGGCGCGACCCGTTCGACACCTGGCACCTCATCCGCGAAATCCACCGGGATGGTGAAACACCGCTCTTTTTCTTCCTGGTGGGCAAACACGGAGAGTACGACAAGAACCTGAGCGTCCGCAACAAAGCTTTCAGAAAACTGATCCGAGAAACAAACAACCAGGCCGGAACCGGCATACACCCCTCCTACCATGCCTGTGACAATGAAACCCTCCTGAAACAGGAGATCGCCCACCTGGCCGGCATCATCGGTTCACCCGTCATCAGGAGCCGGCAACATTTTCTCAGGATCAGCTTCCCGGATACCTACCGTATCCTGATCCATAACGGCATCAGGGAAGATTACACACTGGGATTTGCCGACCAGCCGGGATTCAGGGCAGGCACCTGCAAACCGTTTATGTTTTTCGACCTTGAAAAGAATGAAGAAACCTTACTGCAGCTGTTTCCACTCACCGTGATGGATGGGACCCTGCGCGATTACATGCAGCTTTCGCCAGACGAGGCATCCGGGATCATCAGACAACTCACCGGCACCGTCAAGCAATACGGCGGTGTGTTCGTCAGCCTCTGGCACAATGAAACCCTTGGTGAATCAGGACGATGGAAAGGGTGGCGGAAAGTTTACATCGACATGGTGAACGAATGCAACACCAACGGCATCAAAAAAAAATAAACCATTCACAGTGCCGGCATGAACAGGATTTCCGGCCATGAGACTTACATGATCAGATACTTACAGCATAGCGAGATCGACAAAATGCAATGGGATGCCTGCATCAGCAAGGCAGCGAATCCTTTGATTTATGGTTACGCCTGGTACCTCGACCTGGTAAGCGATGACTGGGACGGCCTGGTGCTGGATGAATACACGGCCGTTTTCCCCCTTACACACCGAAGGAAATACGGGTTCCGCTACCTCTGCCAGCCCGATTTCGCCCAGCAGCTTGGCCCTTTCATCCCGGAGGGATCTGGCAATGACCTTGTTGATATCTTCCTGGATGCAATACCCTCAAGGTTTCGTTTTGCCGAGATATCGCTGAACAGCTCCGCGTTTCCTTCCCGGCATCAGGTCGTCTCCCGTACCAATTATGAACTTTCGCTGAAACCCGGGTACGATATGATCCGGCAGCATTATACCGAGAACCTGACCAGAAATCTTAAAAAGGCATCTTCCTCCGGACTATACCTTGCAACCCATCCCGATATCACGGGCATTATACGCCTTTTCCGGGAAAACCGCGGACAGGCGGTGCAGCGGTGGGGCGACAGGGAATATCTTCGTTTCCGCAGGTTATACCATACCCTGGAGCATCGCGGACAGGCCCGGGCATGGGGAGCATATGACTGTACCAATGAATTGGTGGCCGGTGCGGTTTTCTTTTTCGATCCCAAACGGGCATACTTCGTATTCTCCGGCCTTTCACCCGAAGGTCGTGAAAAAGGGGCCATGCCCCTACTGCTGGACAACCTGGTGCAGCAGTTCGCCGGCACAGATACAACACTCGACTTCGAAGGATCCATGGAACCCGGGCTTGCCAGGTTTTACGCATCCTTCGGCGCCTCCCTGAAACATTATTGGTTCTATCGCATCAACAAGCTTCCGTTCCCGCTCAAAGGGCTGAAATGAAAAATTGTGGAATAGCTGGATCAACTATTCATACACTTCCGGCTCAAGTCCTGTTTCCAGCCGTATCTCTTCGCTTGATGCACCAGCGGCGTTCAACATGCGGGCCAGTTTGATCAGTGCAGCTTTTTCACCATCCAGTGCCCGTTTCTTCTCGTCCAGTGCCCGTTTCTTCTCATCCAGTGCCCGTTTCTTCTCGTCCAGTGCCTTCTTCTTCTCGTCCAGCGCCCGTTTCTTCTCGTCCTGCAATGCCACGATCTGCCGTAGGTACTTTGCATCCTGGGCGTCGAAGATGGCGTCGAGTTCCGCCTCAGCGGCCAGATTACGCCGAAAAGCATCATCCATCAGCGGGCCCTGCAGGTACCTGGCCATATCCCCGAATTCATCAGGAACTTCAGGAAGGTCCAGAATATACCCCTCATCCGATATCCATCGCTGATCGAAGAGAGTAAAAAACTGCTCCAGGCGGGTGCGGCGCTCAGCCGGCAGCCGGAGCACCTGGATGATGTGGGAGGTGTGGGTAAGCAGCTCGATGAAGGTACTTTTCACCTCGATCCGCTCTTTGCTCACAGAATTGATTACGTCGCGGTTGACCGTTACCGCCATGTAGGGGAGATCATCCAGATTGTATCCCAGTATGTAGATGGTGATGATGGGGTATGGGGTCTGATAACCCGGTTTTTGTTCCCGTACCCTGTGGTCTTTCTGTCTGCCGTCCATATACTGCGATCCAAGGTAGGCCCTGAACCGCTGGATGTCGGTGGCAAACTTCGATTTCTGCAACTCGATCAGCACCGTTTTAACGGTTCCGTCAGGCTGGCGGATATCTGCCCTGAAATCGAGCCGGAACAACGTGAGCCCCCTGCGCTCATCCGGGTGCATCGTCTCCTGCTGGCGCAACGACACCGACTCCACCTCCTCATCAAGTATCACCGACAATACCCTCCGGGCAAACTTCTCGTTCTCCATCAGGTATTTGAATGCTTTGTCGTAGAGCGGATTGATGATCTTCATTGGAGAAGGGTATTTGTACAAAGATAGGTGTTTTAATCGTGGATCGCCCATGATAAAAGATCACCCATAAAAATAAATAAGACAGGATTACAGGATTTACAGGATTGGGGGTAATATACCGGCTTTAAACACACCACTGTCGGGAGATCTTACCCACTCTCACTCTCACTCCTACTCTCACTCCCACTCTCACTCTCACTCTCCCAACCGCGTAGCAGTGCAACCTTTATTTCAGACAGGATTACAGGATTTACAGGATTGGGGGTAATATACCGGCTTTAATCAGAGTGTAGGAAGTGGATAAACCATCAACAACACTTCATTACCGGAAGAATGCTTGTAGTTCACCGGTAATGCTTTGCAACAGGGGTCCGGGATATCCTGTACCCCTGTTGCTTTTTGTATTGTCATTAAACTTATTGTTTATTTTTCGATCCAAAAACAAATGCTTACATTCAAACCATGAAACGAATCCTCTTTCTTCTGTGTGTCCTGCATTCCCTCTGTACCATGGCCCAAACCCCGTTGTGGCAATGGATAAAAATCAATGGCAGCTATGGAAATATCAATAACAATGATTTACCTGAAGGTACTTTACAAATGGGAACAGATGCATTTGGCAATATCTATGGCATTAGCTCGATATCATCATTTGGCCGTTTTGTAGATACCCTATACGAACCCAACGGCGTGGGGTACGATGATTTTTGCGTATTCAGCTACCGCTGTGATGGCACATTCCGTTGGGTGAGGTTTTTTGGATCGAACAATGATGACAGGCCTTGTGGAATCGTCGTTAGCCCTTCAGGAGATGTGTTTGTAACCGGTGGAGTGGCTGTGGGTCCATTTGGTGACGCCCACTTTGGCGATACCATTATTTATCAGAACAGCACCTATATGAAATTTTCCTTTGTCGCTAATCTTGACAGTATGGGACATACACAGTGGCTTAACTTACCTGGTCCTGATGTTAATTACGATAAACATAATTTTGTTGCCACAGAGTTTGATGCCTCCGGCCTACCTGTAGCCTTGGTGCATTTCGAAGATTCAACCCTTTGGAATGGATTTCCAATACCTCAACCAGGCCATTATCTACTTACCTTCAATCCTTCAACTGGATCGCTTATCAAAGCAACCCGGTTGGATTTCTTCTATCCCTATCATATGCAAAGAAATTTGAAATTCAGCTTCGATCGCGAAAACAGCACCTACCTTTCTTGTTATTTCGCCGGCAGTATAACCCTGGGATTTGATACTGTAGTAAACCCCAATATATCCGGTGCAATGACTACCATCCTGGCCAAATTCGACTCCACCGGTCAGAAGATCTGGCACCAGGTAGTGGGGGGGGGGGTCAAGCCTTACTCCTAACCCAAATCCATATCAGGCATTAACAGGAAAGCCAATTGTTTATAAAGACAACATTTATATTGCTGCTGAAACCCAATCTCACGCAAATGCTCAATTTCTGGGAATTCCAATGGCAAATCCCATTGCCTATAGCGGTACCCTGCGCAATAAAGTCATCGCCCGGTTCAACAAAACCACCGGCACATTTATCGGTGCTAAGAATTTTTGGCATAATGATGTAATTTCTGATCCGATTGTTTTTTCTTATAATGATAACCTGTATCTATCAGGAGGTGGAGGCATTCTGGTGATTCTTAACCAAACTGACACCATAAAACCTTACACCAATGACTGGCGCGACCATCCATTTGTCGTCCAGATTGACACCAGTTTATCCTATTTTAATTGGGGTGTTGGAGTTGAAGCTTTATCCAACTCTACCAAATTGCAGATGCTTTCAGTTTCAATTGACAATAATGGAAATATTATCTTAGGAGGAAGCATAACAGGTCCTGTTGTCAACAGCTTCGGTGATACCAGCCAGATTATCGGGGGCAGCACCGACTTCTTCATTGCCAAAATTGCCACCACCAACACCAACTGCGGATGCAAACCGGTAGGCCCAAAACCCCAAATGGTGAGCCTTTATGACAAGGTACTTGCGGTAAAAGGCACCACCACCATTGGGGCAGACAGTCTGGCGTGGTTTTGGGGCGATGGCACATCTACCCCGTACACCCAGCCCGGAACCACGGTTTCGCATACCTATGCGCAGGGAGGGAGTTACACCGTATGTCTAAGGGCATACAATATCTGTGGCCTGGCCGATAGCTGTTTCCAGGTACTGAACGTGGGAGTCAACGAACTGGTAATTTATAATCCAGAACTGGTTATATATCCCAACCCGTTTACAAATTCCCTGAATATAGAAATACCCGAAAACATGACCGATGCCCGGATTGTGCTCTATGATCTGGTTGGGAAACAGGTGTTGAATATAAATGTACCCGGCAACAACCACCCCCGGACCATTACGCTGGATACCGGCTCGCTTGGGCCCGGCATTTATCTTATCCATCTGGTGAGCAAAGGAGGCGGAAAGTATGCGGGGAAGGTGGTGAGGAATTGAAGTGATGAATCCGGAGTGAAACGGAGGCCACCCCCCTGGCGTGGCGGACTTCTGTCTCCGGTCTCTGGTCTCCGGTCTTCCGTCTCACTCTCGCTCTCACACTCATAACCCATCTACCCAAAGAATTAGAGAAAGCCCCTCTTTACTTCGGAGCCTTGTACAACAGCCAGATGCCCAGGGCAAGGAAAATGGCATTCGGCACCCATACGGCTACTCCCGGGTGCAGGTTGCCATTGGTGGCGAAGGTCTCGGAAAACTTCATGAACAGGATGTAACTGAAGCTTGCCAGCAGTCCCATGGCAATATGTAAGCCGATGCCCCCCCTTACCTTGCGGCTCGACAGGGAGACCCCGATCAGTGTCAGGATCACTGTCGCAAAGGGATAAGCAAGCCGCTTATGTTTCTCCACTTCGTAATACAGGATGTTTTCAGTTCCCCTGATCTTGCTGTTGTCAATGAACCGCCTTAACTGCCTGAATCCCATGTAGTCAACTGTGATCACACGGGTGGTCAGGTCGTCAGGGCCCACCGGCAGCACCGTATCAACTACGGCACCGCTTTCCAGCGTCTCGTTCTGTCCCTCAATCTTCCTGAAAGAATACTGCTCAAAGAGCCATGATCCCTTCACTGAATCCCAGCGCAGGTATTCCGCCGTCAGCACCTGTGTAAGTTCACCATCTTCTGTTTTACTGAGACTGGCTTTGTATCCCGATTTTGAAAAAGGGTCGAAGTTCTGCACTGTGATGATCGAACCCGGAGCTATCTGAAAGTGCATATAACTTTCGTACACCGGCTTGTGCTTGCCCATATACCGCATTTCAAAGTCCATTCGTATCTTGTTCGACCGGGGGATGAGGAAGTTGCTCAGCGAAAAGGAGAGCATGGCCAGCAACAGGGCAGTGGCGACATAAGGTACCAGAAGCCTTCGGAAGCTGATGCCTGCCGTAAGCATGGCGATGATCTCCGTATTGAAAGCCATCCGGGAGGTGAAATAGATCACCACAATGAAGGTGATCAGCCCGATGAACATATTGAGCATGAAAGGGATGAAGTTGAGGTAGTAGTCGAAGAAGATGGCCATGAAAGGGATGCTGTTCTCCAGGAAATCATCGATCTTCTCTGAGATATCGAATATAACGATAATCATCGTGAGCAACAGGTTCATAAAGAGGAATGTCACGATGAATTTCCGGATGATATAGCGGTCGATCTGCTTCATCAGAGGCGTTGGTTGAGCTTTTTCACCATTTTATCTTTCCAGGATGAAAAATCACCTATCATGATCCTGTTCCGGGCCTCCTCCATCAGTTGAACATAGAACCGCAGGTTATGCAAAGTGGCGATCATGGGCCCTGTCATTTCACCGGAGATGAAGAGATGGCGCAGAAAGCTGCGTGAACAATTGTAGCTTTCGTCCAGCACCCGGTTTGCGTCGATGGGTGCCAGATCATCCTTCCATTGGTTATTCCGTATATTGATGATCCCGTCGGAGGTGAGGAGCATGCCGTTGCGGGCATTCCGGGTAGGCAGCACACAATCGAACATATCAATGCCGAGGGCGATACATTCAAGGAGGTTCGCCGGGGTTCCCACCCCCATAAGGTACCTGGGTTTATCAACAGGCAGGATGCTGCACACCAGTTCGGTGATCCTGTACATTTCTTCGGGCGGTTCGCCGACGGAGAGTCCGCCGATGGCATTGCCATCCGCATTTGCGGCTGCCACGATCTCAGCGCTTTTTCTGCGAAGAGCATCATAGGTGCTTCCCTGCACAATCGGAAAGAGCGATTGCTGATACCCGTACAGCGGCCCGTTTTCACCCATATACCTGATGCAACGCTGCAGCCAGCGGTGGGTCATCTCCATGGATTCACGGGCATACTTCTCATCACAGGGGTATGGTGTACATTCATCGAATGCCATGACGATATCGGCGCCGATCTTTCGTTGCACCTCCATCACCGATTCGGGAGAAAAAAGGTGTTTCGACCCATCAATATGGGAACGGAACCAGACCCCCTCCTCCGATATCTTTCGTTGTGCAGCCAGTGAATACACCTGGTATCCGCCGCTGTCGGTCAGGATCGGCCTGTCCCATCCGTTGTAATGGTGCAGGCCGCCTGACGCCTCCAGGATGGCAGTGCCGGGCCTCAGATAGAGATGATAGGTGTTCCCCAGGATGATTTTCGCATTCACCCGGTGTTTCACATCGTGCATGTGCATCGCTTTCACCACACCGGATGTCCCTACCGGCATGAAAACCGGCGTGGGAACCTCACCATGAGGAGTGATCATGATGCCTGCCCGTGCCGACGATCCTGCATCGTATGAATGGATGGTAAACTCCATAAATCCTGTTATAGATGCAAAAATAGCAATTCACCCCACACCGGATGGGATAAATATTTCAACACCATGCAAACCTGTTCCCTTTCTGATTATTTTTGCCCATGCATTATTTGGATCCTATCATCCAGGAATGGCACAGGCTGTTACCGCCCTGCCACGATCTCCACAACATTCTTTTCTGGTGCTTTGCAGGCTGCCTGCTGATCCAGCTATTCTACTGGTGGTTTTATTTCATCCGGTTAGGTGCATACCGGTATAAAAAAGTTCCACCGGACACCCTGGTTCAACCTGTATCCGTCATCATCGCTGCACGTGACGAATACCTTAATCTAAGGGAAAACCTGCCATCCATCCTGGAGCAGGAGTACCCCGATTTTGAGGTGATCGTGGTGAACAATGATTCCACCGATGATTCCACAACACTGCTGAAGAACTTTCAATTACGATACCCACATTTGAATGTGATCCACATTGAAAGGAACCTGAACTTTTTTAAAGGGAAAAAATTCCCCCTTTCCATCGGTATTAAAGCGGCAAAACATGACATCCTCCTCTTCACGGATGCAGACTGCCGGCCGGCTACCCCGCACTGGATCAGTAATATGCAAAGTGCATTTACCCCCGAAACAGGCATCGTGCTCGGCATTGGGCAATATGCCCGCAAAAGTGGATTGCTGAACCTTCTTATACGTTTCGAGACCTTTTTCATCGCAGTGCAATACCTCTCCTTTGCCCTGGCTGGTATGCCATACATGGGCGTCGGGCGTAACCTTGCCTACCGGAAATCGCTCTTCATGAAACAAAAAGGTTTCATCTCCCATTACAAAGTCTCTTCCGGTGATGACGATCTTTTTGTCAATGAAGCGGCACAGACAACCCGTGTTGACATCATGGTACTCCCGGAATCCCACACCTTCTCAAGGCCTGTCTCCAACCTCCGCCGGTGGTTCATCCAAAAAAGGAGGCATTTCACCACGGCACGTCATTACAGACCACTTCACCGGTTTGTGCTCGGACTGTATGTTTCTACTCAGTTGCTCACCTATTCATTGCTGATCCTGCTCCTTTTCCAACGTACTTTCCTGATCCTCACTATCGCTGCCTTTCTTGTCAGATGGATCAGCCAGGTAATTGTGTTAAAAACATCTGCAAAAACAACGGGAATTAATTTTTTCTTTTTACTTTCGCCTTTGATGGAGTTTGCATTGTTGCTGCTTCACCTTATGGTTGCCTTTGTGAATTTGTTCAGCAGGCCAAAAAAATGGAAATAAACGATCACCTTACCGAAAAAGCGCAACGCGACCTTGAGCTTGTCCACAGGGCAAGAGATAAGGGTGATCAGCAGGCCTATGCTGAACTGATGAAAAACTACCGTGATACGGTTTTCTACATGCTTTTAAAAATGACCAACAATGCTGACGATGCGGAAGACCTTACCATCGAAGCTTTCGGCAAGGCATTCCGAAGCCTGAAGCACTATACCCCTGATTATGCTTTCAGCACGTGGCTGTTTAAAATTGCTTCAAACAACTGTATCGACTTCATACGGCGCAAACGTAAACTTACCCTGTCACTTGACAACAGCATTACCAATGAGGATGGGTCTGAAACCAATATAACGGTTGCCTCAAACGAGCCTGATCCGGAGGAGGAGCTCATCCGCCAGCAGAAGGTTCAACTGATGCGCGAAGTGGTAGAGAAACTGAAACCCCATTACAGGCAACTGATCACACTTAGGTATTTTGATGAATTGTCGTATGAGGAGCTGGCTGAACAGCTCAACCTGCCGCTGGGCACGGTCAAGGCACAGCTATTCCGGGCCAGGGAACTGCTGTACAGCATCCTTAAACGCAAAGGTGACCAGATCTGATCCGTATCATCCGCATCCTTTCCTGAATTGCATGGCAATGATCCATTGCTTCATGGTGGTCGGGATTATCTTTTCTCCCATAAAACAAATTTTCGCAGTCAAGCCCGGCAGCACCAGCCATTTTCCCCTGAGCATACGTTTGACAGCTATCCTTCCTACATACGAAGGATTCAGGGAGGTCATCCTTCCAAGTATTCCTGTCGCTGTAATGCGTTTTTTAATCTCTGAATTCGTATACACAGGGCCGGGGCACAACAGGCATACCTTCACATGGCTGCCGCGAAACTCTTCCCGCAGCGCCCTTGAGAAAGAATACAGGAAATATTTGGTAGAAGCATAAACCACTTTATAAGGTATCGGGTAGAATGAGGCAATACTTCCGACGTACAGGATATGGGCTTTATCAGCTGACAGAAGGATATCCATCATGAGCCTGGACAGGTTGACCACATTCACCATGTTGATATGCATCATTCTTTGATAAAAATCACGGTCGTAACCCATGAAAGGCCCCAGGCTGCCAAAGCCAGCATTGTTCACCAGGATGGTCAGCTTGTAATGATTTCGTGTTACCCATTGGTAAATTTCAAGATCAACATCATCCCGGGTAAGATCAACCCCCAAAGTATGTACCGGCACCTGATATTGCCGCGACAGTGCTACCGCCACCGTGCCAAGATTCTTATCAGGAAGGGCTACGATCAGCAGTCCATAACCCCGGGATGCAAGTTCTGTAGCAATGGCTTTCCCGATCCCTTCACTACCCCCGGTAACCATTGCATATTGAACATCTGTCTGATTCATTTCCTGCATAATTGGTAATATTGCATGATTTGTTCAACCCCTTCCTCAAAGGATGTGATCCTGTATCCCAATTCCTTCCCGGCTTTACCGGAAGACAGTTTCCAGTCATGATGGTATTTCCTCACCCAATCCGGCGTGATAAGAGGAGAACGCCCAGTAATCTCAGCACCCATCTTCATGATCCAGGCAGTAACTATCATTAGTGGTAATGGCAGCGGGACAAGTGGATGGCGTGTACCGGCCACTGCACCGATCCTTTTAAAGAGATCCCTGTAATCCATGTTTTCACCGCCAAGGATATACCGCTGATGATCTTTACCCATTTGCATGGCCAGGACCATCCCTTCGACCACATCATGAAGGAATGCGTAATTGCCCGTACTCCTGCCACTGCCCGGAAGGAATCGCCACCTTCCTTTGATATAATTCACCATGAGCTTTGTGACACTGTTGCTTTTATGCAGGGGAGCCGGACCATACAGACGGGTCGGATTTACGATCACGACCTCCATCCCATCCGGATGAAACTCACTGATCATTTCCTCCATCCGGGCTTTACTTTCTTCGTAATACGTAAAATAAAATTCCGGTTTTGGGCTTTCTTCGTTCAGGGGTTCACCTGAAGAGGGACCAAATACACCGGCTGTTGAAGCAACAACTACTTTTCTCACACCAGCTTTCGCAGCGCAATCAAGAAGATCCCTGGTTGCTTCGACATTGATTTTCAGGTAATGATCCTTATTCCGATGCCATACCCCTGTATAGGCCGCCAGGTGATAGAGCTGCTCACAGCCTTCCAATGCTTCGGTAACCACTCTGAGATCATCGATATCGCCATAAAATACCTTAATGAAAGGATTAAGCAACGCTTCTGCTTTCTTTTCTGATCTGCAAAGAGCATGGACATGCCGGCCCCTGTTGGCAAGGATCCATGCCAGCCTGCTACCGATAAGTCCGGTTGCACCGGTAATCATTATCGTCATCAATGCAAGCGATTCAGGGGTGAAATAATGGATGGATGATTTCGTAATGCCAACAACTCGTTCGACCAGGCCAATGACAGATGGATAAAGAATGCAGCCCAGAAATTACCTGTCGTCAGTGAAACAAGACAAAGCAGCACCCCGAATGGTATAGCACCGAACGATTCTCCCCATCCTTTGGGGATATGCGCTAAAGCGTAGAACATCGTACTAACCATCACTGCTATCCAGGGAGATGTCACACCGGCCAGTCCGAAAAGCAGAAAACCCCTGAAGAAAGCTTCATAGCCTATCAGGTATATCATCCAACACAGAAGGTCAATTAAAAGCAAACCGCCGCTCCATGTGTTCTCCCGGAGCTGAGGGTACTGCTGCTGGTGGGCCGGTTTGCGGGCCATGAACGAAGTGACGGAAATCACCACAGGGATCAAAACGGCAAGCCAGAAGAAAAAAGGCCCCGAGGTACTGAAAGAAAGCCATCCAAGAGAAATGACCGGAAATACAAGCCCGAAAAGGATTACCGGCACAATGCCCAACCAGAGCAATCCGCCAGCTTTGGAGGACAGGATATCCACCGACGGCTGTTGGAGGGCAGGCCTTGCTCTACTGAAAAGCCATCCAAACAGGATACGGTGCCTGAAAAAATGAAAGATCAGCCACAGGACGGTACCAGTTCCGGAAATGATGACCGCTTCAATGTTTGTCTGAAAATCCAGGGTATGAAGTTCAATCATATCAACAGATTTCAGGATTTATGGCTGGATTCTCTACCAATCTGTACAGGATTTCTTCACAAAGAAATGAAATTCTTCTGAATTTTCAGGGATGGAGCCGCTCCGTTCAGAATCTGCCGAGGTTAAGGTTTGTATCAACTTCCTTTGTATTTTTGTGTTGTTGAAGCAATGAATAACCATGAACGATTTACCGTCATTCCGGGATGCTGTTCTGCAGGGAATCCCTGAGGTTCTGCCAGAGCCGAAACCGTATGATCCCTCGATCAACCATGCCCCCAGGAGGAAGAACATCCTGACCCCAATTGAAAAAAAGCTTGCAGTCCGTAATGCCTTGCGCTATTTCAGGCCTGAACACCACGCTGTGCTGGCTGCGGAATTTATCCGGGAGCTGAAAGAATACGGACGCATTTACATGTACCGTTTCCGGCCCGACTACCCTATCACAGCACGGAACCTTGAAGCTTTCCCCCATAAGTCGAAACAAGCAGCAGCCATCATGCTGATGCTGAGCAACAACCTGGATCATGCCGTGGCCCAGCATCCCCATGAGCTTATTACATACGGTGGCAACGGTGCCGTTTTTCAGAACTGGGCACAATACCTGCTGACAATGCAGTACCTGGCCACGATGACGGAGGAGCAGACGCTGGTACTTTATTCCGGCCACCCGATGGGATTATTCCCGAGCCATCCTGATGCCCCGCGGGTGGTTATTACCAACGGGATGATGATCCCCAATTACTCCAAACCTGACGACTGGGAGCGATATAACGCCCTTGGTGTTACCCAGTATGGCCAGATGACAGCCGGATCCTTCATGTACATCGGGCCGCAGGGGATCGTGCACGGTACCACCATCACCGTGCTGAACGCGGCCAGGATGATTCCGGCCGCTGGAATGAAACTGTTTGTCACGGCCGGACTTGGCGGCATGAGCGGGGCACAGCCCAAAGCTGCCAATATCGCAGGTGTTGTCAGTATTACAGCGGAGATCAACCCAAAGGCAGCCTACAAACGTCTTGACCAGGGCTGGGTGGACGAGCTTGTAAACGATCCTGACCAGGCCATCAACCGCGCATTGGATTGCATGGGCAGGCAAGAGGTGCATTCCATCGCTTTCCTCGGCAACATTGTGGAACTGTGGGAACGTCTTGCAGAACGAGGTGTGCGGGTTCACCTGGGCTCCGACCAAACCTCCCTCCATAACCCGTTCGCCGGTGGCTATTACCCGGCAGGACTCATTTATGAGGAATCGGTGACCATGATGGCCTCTGATCCGACCCGCTTCCGCGAACATGTGTACGCCTCCCTCCGCAGGCAGGTCGATGCAATCAACCGCCTTACCGCTAATGGTATGTATTTTTTCGATTATGGGAACGCATTCCTGCTGGAATCAGGCCGTGCCGGAGCCGACATCCTGAAGGCTGATGGCAGCTTCCGCTATCCCTCCTATGTGCAGGACATCATGGGCCCCATGTGTTTCGACTATGGCTTCGGCCCGTTCCGTTGGGTGTGCACCTCCGGCGACCCGGCCGACCTGGAACGGACCGACCATATCGCCATGAAAACACTGGAATCTCTCTTAACGGTGGCCCCCACGGAGATTATGCAGCAGATGAAAGACAATATCCGCTGGATCCGCGAAGCCGGTAAAAATAACCTCGTGATAGGCTCCCAGGCACGTATCCTCTATGCTGATGCAGAAGGAAGAACCCTGATCGCAGAGGCCTTCAACCGGGCCATCCGTGAAGGGATCATCAAGGCCCCCGTGGTGTTGGGCAGAGATCATCATGATGTGTCAGGAACCGATTCACCATTCCGCGAAACCTCCAATATTTACGACGGTTCACAATTTACTGCCGACATGGCAGTGCATAATGTCATTGGCGATGCTTTCCGCGGAGCTACATGGGTCTCCATCCACAACGGCGGAGGCGTCGGCTGGGGTGAAGTAATCAACGGCGGTTTCGGATTATTACTCGACGGCTCAGCTGAAGCCGACCGGAGACTGAAACGGATGCTTTTCTGGGATGTAAACAACGGTATCGCCCGTCGTTCATGGGCACGCAACGAAGGGGCCATCTTTGCCATCAAAAGAGCAATGCATGATAACCCCAACCTTAAAGTAACCCTTCCTCATCTTGTAGATGATCAAATCATTGATTCATTGATATAAATGATGCAGACGCGAACCCCTGTCCACTTAAATCCATGCACTATGATTAAAAAAATTGCAATCCTACTGACCGCTGTATCCCTGTTGCTCATTGCCTCCTGCGAACTTATGGAAAACCCTGACGACACCGATCCACGTGACAATTACCTTGGGACGTGGACCGTGAATGAAGTAAGCACCCTATATGGCACCAACAATTACAGCGCAATCATCATCTACGACCCAGGGAACTCTACCCAGGTGCTGATTAAAAACTTCTACCATTTCGGTATGGAGATAGAAACCTATGCTATCGCCACAACCGGAACCATTACTATTCCCGAGCAGACCGTTTGCAGTCATGCTGTCAAGGGAAAAGGCACCCTTCTCAATAAGAATAAAATTGAATGGACCTATACGGTGAATGACGGGGCTGATATCGACAACGTAACAGCAACCTTCACGAAATAGTTTTCACTCATCCTTTGCCGTTGCCTCAGTCTCGTCGCGCAGTTCTACCTGCATTTTACCGAGATTCTGAATAACCCTATCGTAAATGTTATCCATCCTTTCCGGCTCTTCCATATACCATTCAAGACTTCTGACAAAGGCATTCCTGGTAATGCCGTATTTACGGTAAACCATTTCGTAATAGGGGACGCCCGATCCTGGCTCTTTCTGCCGGATATATTCAAGCTGGATCATAACCCCTTCGATGAGGAAGATATCGGTCAGAACAGCCACCATGGTGGTATCAGGCAGTACTTCATGATGGTCCGGTTCCTGGCGGCGATGGGTGCAAGCGACAACAACACCTGCCATCATAAGCATCATCAGGAAAATAAAACCTGTTTGTTTCCGATGGGGGTTATCATTCATCGTATCACTTTTTATACAGTTTCTGTCAGTTTGGACTGAAGAAAAGCAATCCAGTTATTGAGCATCCTGAAGCCCAGTGGTGTCATAACCGATTCGGGGTGGAACTGGAGCCCCATAACAGGTAGCTCCCTGTGTTCAAATGCCATGATGTGACCAAGGCTGTCAATGGCAGTCACCTTTAACACCTCCGGGAAACATCCGGGATCGGCAATCCAGCTATGGTAATGACCTGTTTCGAGCAGGTCGGGAAGTCCCCTGAAAAGCACCGATTCCCTGTAGGTTACGGTAGTATGCAGTTGAATGCCATGAAGAACCGCTTCAAGGTTCAGCAGCTTTCCCCCGTAATGTTCAACCAGGGCCTGGTACCCCAGACATATCCCAAGCACAGGCAGCGTATCTGCAAATTCCCGGATAAGAAGAGGGGTAAATCCCGCATCTGCCGGCAGTCCCGGCCCCGGAGAGATTACCATGGCATCATAACCTGCCGCAGTAAAACACTTTTCATCATCGTTGCGGAAGACATCAACAGCTTCAGACAGTTGTTCAAAATAATGGTAGAGGTTCCAGGTGAAGGAATCATAGTTGTCAACCAGCATGATCTTCATCCAGCAAAGATAGAGAAAAACCTTTGCCTTATTTCTTATCAAAATCCTTATGTTTGCAGAGAATTCACACGAAATATTTCATTATTAACCAAAAGTAACCATAGTATGAAACGTGTCATTGCAACCACAAATGCACCCAAAGCGGTGGGACCCTACAGTCAGGCCATTGAAGCCAACGGATTTCTTTTTATCTCCGGCCAGATACCATTGATCCCTGCAACGGGTGAAATACCGGAGGGTATAACAGCTCAGACAAAGCAGGTGATGGAGAACATCGGAAACATACTGAAAGAGGCAGGCTATGAATACAGCCATGTAGTCAAATGCACCTGCCTGTTGAGCGACATGGATAACTTTAAGGCTATGAACGAAGTCTATGGATCCTACTTTACTGAAAACCAGCCAGCGCGTGCAGCTTTTGGGGTTGTAAAACTGCCCCTCGGAGTCCTCATCGAAATTGAATGTATTGCCGCAAAATAAAACGATCCCCATGAAAAAAGGATTAACGATACTTGCCATACTTTTGGTTTTCCATTTCATGTCATCAAGGGCGGATGAGGGAATGTGGCTTCCGCTGCTGATGACGAGTAAAAATTATGATGCCATGAAGGCCAGGGGATTCCGGATGTCGCCGGAAGACCTTTACAGCGTCAACCATGCAAGCCTGAAGGATGCCATTGTCCTCTTCGGCAGTGGATGTACCGGTGAACTGGTTTCAGCTGAAGGGCTGCTTCTTACAAACCATCACTGCGGCTATTCAAGGATTCAGTCGCACAGCAGCCTGGTTAATGACTACCTTACACAGGGTTTCTGGGCAGCAAACAAGAATGAGGAACTCTCCAATCCCGGACTTACCGCTTCAATCCTGGTACGGATGGAGGATGTCACCCCCCGGGTAGAGAAGGTGTTGAATCCTTCCATGACGGAAAAAGAGCGCACCGAGGCGGTCAGGAAGGTGAGTGCTGACATTGTGGCCAAAGCCACAAAGGGTACACATTATGACGCGGAAGTGAAATCCTTTTTTCACGGCAACCAGTTCATCCTGGTGGTAATGGAGGTTTTCAAAGATGTAAGGCTGGTCGGTGCCCCCCCCTCTGCCATCGGAAAGTTTGGCGGTGACACCGATAACTGGATGTGGCCACGGCATACCGGCGACTTCTCCATTTTCCGCATCTATGCAGATAAGGACAATAAACCAGCTCCTTACACCACTGGAAACATTCCTTACAAACCCCGAAAGTTCCTGGAGATATCCCTGAAAGGTGTAAAAGAGGGCGACTTCACCCTGGTATATGGGTTCCCTTTTCAGACAGAGCAATACCTGCCTTCCTATGCCATCAGCCTTTATCAGCACGACACCTATCCGGCCATTATCACGGTGAGAGATAAAGAACTGGAGATTATCAATGCTGCCATGGCCTCGTCACCCGAACGCAGGATCATGTATGCTGCGAGACAGGCCAGCGTTGCCAACGCATGGAAAAAGTACATGGGGGTCGTTCCCGGGCTGGAACGCTTCAACGTGTTGGAAAAGAAAAGGATGGGTGAAAAGAAACTGATAAGCCTTCTTGAAGATGATCCCATCCTGCAGAATCAGTACCGGAATATCATGCAAGGATATGAAGAGGCATACCGTAAACTGCAACCCATGCAAAACTGGAATACCCATTTCACTGAATGTTTCTGGAAACAACCTTTCTTCCGGTTTCTTTTTAAGGGATACTGGTTGCCCATGTATGACCCTGACAGTAAGGAAGGACAGGAAAACAGCCAAAAAGTTGTTGCCGAAATCCAAAAAGCCATCCCAGGATTTTACAAGTCCATTGACATGGAAACCGAGAAAAAACTCATGACAGCATTGATTTCCCTGTTCATCACCCATATTCCTGAGGAACAGCTGCCACCTGCCCTGCTTCAGGCAAAAAAGAAACACCATGGAGATTACGATAATTATGTTTCAGGGCTTTTCAGAAAGTCTGCCTTTGCATCTGAAAAGGAAGCTGAAGCATTATTTAAGAATTGGAAACCTTCAAACCTGAAAAAACTCTTAAAAGATCCTCTTTTCAACCTGATGACAGGGATCGTAGATCAATACAGGAATGAATACCATCCCGGCATCCAGCAGCTCACACAGACCCTCGACAGCCTGCACAGGCTTAATATGAAAATAATCCTTGAGATGAGGAATGATCCTTTCATGTACCCCGATGCCAATGCAACCCTGCGGATTTCCTACGGCCAGGTGCAGAGCTCTTATCCCCGTGATGGGGTCAGGTATTTATACCAGACGACCCTTGAAGGCATCTTCATGAAAGAGGATCCTGACATAGAGGATTACACGGTTCCGGAGCGGCTGAAACAGATCGCAGACCCCGTCAATTACCCCCCTTACAGTGTCAGTGGCACCATGCCGGTGGCCTTCCTCGCCAGCAACCATACCACAGGTGGCAATTCCGGCAGCCCTGTGCTGGATGCCCACGGCCGGCTGATAGGTATCAATTTCGACAGGGCATGGGAGGGTACCATGAGCGACCTCTTCTTTGAACCGTCAATCTGCCGGAACATCAGCATTGATATACGTTATCTGCTCTTCATTGTGGACAAATATGCCGGGGCAACCCATCTTACTGACGAAATGGTGATCCACAAATAGTTCTGCTTTTCAAAAGATCATTGTTAATAACACTTGACAAAAAACCGGCAGGATCCTGATAAAAACCGCTAATTTTGCCGGAAACGAATTTGGCAGGTAATGAAACTGGTATCCGGAAGAAGATGTCCGTATTGTAGGAGCGCCCAAAACTTCAGGCAGCACCGCCATCCCTGGATGCGGCGGATCCCCGGGAGCAGGTTTTATGAATGCCAGTATTGCAGTGGCAAATACCTGAGTATTTACCATTTTTTGTCAATTGGTGTGGTTAAAGGCAAAAAACTTTCTGCCGCTTCCCTCCAGGAAAGACGCAGGTCTAAAAAAGCTTTTTAATCTCCGATTTGATGGCTTGAATAGCCGTTATGGTCGGGTATTTATCCATGGTTGCTGCCCGCTCAAGGATGCACCTGCACAGGTCAATGCCCTGATCTCCCTCCTTCATCCCGGCCCCTGTGTTGTTGACCAGCTGAATGACCTCCTCTTTGGCTTTCTTGACAAGCTCCCATGATTCATCCGAGATATACAACTGCTGGCTCATGTTGTGGTCAAACTCATCGCGGATATTCTGCAACAGGATCCCCTGCATCTCACCGGAATTCAGGCCAGTCTTACGCAAGCGCATCACCAGGTTGTCGGGTGTGATTCGGTCTAACAGCAAGATGATGCGCTCATAAGCCTGTAACCGGATTGGGGTAAGGATCTTTGCATTTTCGGTTTTTAAGATCACCAGGTTCTTCCGATCGGCAGCCTCAGATTCCGACTTCCGGTTCTTTTCTTCACGCCTGAAAAACATCCTTAACATCAGCCACATGGCAATCAATACAACCACCATGGGAAGCAGGAATTTCAGAAATTCGATGATTACATATTCCATTGTTAATGCAGATATGTTTTTTGAAAAACACAGAAACAGTCTGCAAAGATCGTAAAAAGATACAACCGTATGAGCGGGAACATCGGGAAATATTCTACATTTGCCTGCATAACCATATATCAAGTCATCACACCATGAATATTTTATCAGACAGGATCCTTCAGATGGCCGAATCGGAAACGCTGGCCATGTCACGAATGAGCAGGGAACTGACCGCCCAGGGGCATCATGTGATCAACCTCAGCATCGGTGAACCCGATTTCAATACACCCGGTTTCATTAAAGATGCAGCCAAAGCGGCCCTGGATCAGAATTTCACCCGGTATACCCCGGTTCCCGGTTATCTTGACCTGCGTCAGGCAATATGCCGCAAATTGAAAAGGGACAACAACCTGGAATACACCCCTGAACAGATCGTGGTTTCCACCGGTGCCAAACACAGCATTGCCAATGCCATGCTAAGCCTTGTCAATGCGGGTGACGAAGTGCTTGTGCCTGTTCCGTACTGGGTTTCATACAAAGAGATCATCAAGTTGGCAGGAGGTAAAGCGGTGTTCATCCCCACCGGTATTGAAAGCGATTTCAAGGTGACACCTGAACAACTTGAACATGCAATCACACCCCGCACCAAGGTGCTCATCTATTCTTCCCCCTGTAATCCATCGGGCTCCGTTTACACACGCGCAGAACTTGAAGCCATCGCAGGTGTGATCTCAAAATATAAAAATATCTATATTATTGCTGACGAGATATACGAACATATCAACTTCGTCGGAAAACATGAATCCATTGCCCGGTTTCCAGGTATCCTTGACCAGGTGATCACGGTGAACGGGGTATCGAAAGGATTTGCCATGACAGGGTGGAGGCTTGGGTATATAGCAGCACCCCTTGCCATCTCCAAAGCATGCGACAAGTTGCAAGGGCAGTTTACCTCCGGCACATGCTCCATCACCCAGCGGGCAGCCATTGCTGCCATGGATGCTGACCCGGAGAAAACAGAGGAGCTGATCACGATGAAGAAAGCTTTTCAGCAGCGAAGAGACGGCCTCATTGCGATGCTCAGGGAGATACCCGGCTTCAAGACCAATGTGCCGGAAGGGGCCTTTTACCTGTTTCCGGATGTGAGCGCTTACTTCGGTAAAAAGCACGGGAACAACATGATCAGAAATGCTGCTGACCTCAGTATGTATCTATTGCATGAAGCGTATGTGGCCCTCGTGCCGGGTGATGCCTTCGGTTCACCCGAATGTATCCGTTTCTCCTATGCCACCTCGATGGAAGAGCTTACCGAAGCGGTTAAACGGATCCGGACTGCGCTTGATAAACTCCTTTGATCCCTTTTTAAGTTTTCACATAATGACAGGAAACACCCACGATATGCAGCTTTTCACCAAACAAGAGATCCTGAAGCTTTTCGATCAATTCACCCGCATGCGGGCATTGGTCATCGGGGACGTCATGGTGGATGCCTACCTGTGGGGCAAAGTGGAACGTATCTCGCCAGAAGCGCCCGTGCCGATCGTTGCTGTGACGAAACGCAACAGCCGGCTGGGCGGGGCTGCCAATGTGGCCCTCAACCTGAAATCCCTGGGGGCAGAAGTAGTGCTTTGCTCAGTTGCCGGACTAGACCACCGGGGAGATGAACTCATCCAACTGATGCGTGAGGAGCACCTGGATACGGAAGGGATCCTGCAATGCCCTGGGAGGATCACCACGACCAAGTTCAGGATTTTTGGCAACAAGATGCAGATGCTGCGGGTAGATGAAGAGAGTACCTCCACGCTTGATGCCGGTGATGGCCGGTCCTTCGGGGAGCTGATCAACAGGTTGATCACGGAGCAACCGTGGGATGTGGTCATCTTCCAGGATTATGACAAAGGACTCATCACACCCGACCTGATCTCCCTGGTGTGCCGGGAAGCAACCGTAAAAGGGATCCCGGTGGCGGTGGACCCCAAGAGGCGGAACTTCCGGGAATATAAAAATGTACAGTTGTTTAAACCGAACCTGAAGGAGTTTCGTGAAGGGCTCAGTTCCGAAGCCCATCCTGCCAACGCCAAAGCCTTCCAGCAGGCGGTCAACGAGCTTCATCAGAAACAACAGATCTCACAGGTGCTGATCACCCTTTCCAACGATGGCATCTATATCAGTCACCAGGGTGAAGGCACCCATCTTCCTGCCCATCTGCGTAAAGTATCAGATGTTTCCGGTGCCGGCGATACAGTGATCAGCGTGGCTGCACTCGGACTGGCTGCCGGGTTGACCCCCGTGCAAATGGCTGCCCTTGGGAATCTTGCCGGCGGGCTGGTATGCGAAGAGGTTGGGGTGGTTCCCGTGAACCGCATCAAATTGCTGCGGGAAACCATCAAGCACCTTTCGGTGCACTGAAACAGGAACAAACGGCGATTCCGGCTGTTTACCATGAGAACATGATCCTCTGATCCATGAAGAAGAACATCGCTGACCTCAGAGTGTCATACCAACAAGGCAGTCTTCGGAAGGCCGCTCTGAACCCGGACCCGTACAAACAGTTCAGCACATGGTTTGAACAGGCAACAACGGCCGGCGTACCTGAACCCAACGCCATGATGTTGTCAACTTCCACGAGAGATGGCAGACCTTCATCAAGGATGGTGCTCCTGAAGGATTTCTCGGAAAAGGGTTTCTCCTTCTTCACCAACTTCAACAGCAGAAAAGGGTCTGAAATGGAAGAAAACCCCCATGTGTCACTTCTTTTCTACTGGGGCGAACCGGAGCGACAGGTGCGCATTGAAGGGATTGCCGTGAAACTTCCTGACAGGGATGCGGATGAATACTTCCGTTCCAGGCCTGCCGGGCATCAGATCGGTGCATGGGTGAGCGAGCAAAGTAGCATTATACTGTCCCGGAAGGTTCTTGATGAACGACTGCTACATTATCAGGCAGCATTCGGGCAGGGGCCTGTCCCCAGGCCACCCCACTGGGGGGGGTACATTGTACAACCTATGGTGTTCGAATTCTGGCAGGGGGGCGAAAACAGGCTCCATGACCGTTTCAGATATACAAAACTGGATACAGGCTGGGTCATTGACCGGCTGGCCCCTTAAACTTCTTTCCCTATGTCACAGGAGGATATTAGCCGGAAAAAAGCGCAGCTGGAGAAGATGTTCAATGACATCTCACCACGGTATGATTTCCTGAATCATTTCCTGTCGATGGGTATTGACCGCCGCTGGCGGAACCGGCTGATCCGGAAGCTCCGCACCCTGGATCCTGAAACCGTGCTGGACGTGGCAACCGGAACCGGCGACCTGGCTATCGCTGCTGCAAAGGCAACCCGTGCACACATCACTGCCACTGACATCGCCGAAAAGATGATGGCAATCGGAAAAAACAAAACTGCCGAAAAAGGATTGTCGGATCGCATACGTTTCATGAAAGCGGATGCAGAAGCGCTCCCTTTCGAAGATGAAAGTTTCGACGTGGTCATGGTGGCCTTTGGGGTACGTAATTTTACAGACCTTGAAAGAGGACTGGGAGAGTTATACCGGGTGCTGCGACCCGGCGGGAAAGTGTTCATCCTGGAGTTCTCTATGCCGCGCAAACGGATCATCAGGGCATGTTACCGTTTTTACTTCGGCGGGTTGCTGCCGGTCATCGGGAGGATCGTCTCAAGGCATCCCGATGCCTACCGTTACCTCCCCGATTCTGTCGACCGGTTCCCCAATGGGGATTCATTGCTGAAACACATGCAGAACGCAGGATTCAGCCGAACCAGCCACCAACCACTCTCCTGTGGTATCGCTTCGCTTTATGAGGGTGTAGTGAAGATGCAGGGGTTTTAGCCCAGAATCCCGGATTCCGGAAAAGCAATCGTTAACTACTGAACAACAAGTCTTTTAGTGTAGAAGAATCCAGTCGGGGTCCGGAGCTGAATCATATATACACCGGAAGATAAGGCTTCAACAGATAGCCTGTTCTCTCCGTTATAAACCTGTCTGGTATAAACCGTCTGGCCATTCAGATTCATGATCTTCATCTGGTAGGTATCGTCCGTGGTGGCACCCTGAATATCCAGAGTAACCATGCCATGGGTGGGATTTGGAAAGAGGGAAATGGTTACGGATGATTCCGGAGCTGCTTCAATAGCAGAACCGATCCGATAGCAGACCACGAGTTTCGGATGTTTCTGGCTATCTGCATGATCGCTGGAACAGAAGTTCAAACGACGGAAATAGTTCTCATCCTGCAATTTAACCATGAATCCATGGCTGTTCTGAGGATCCAGGTACATGTCTTTCACCAGTTGTGTGACATTTATATCCAGGTAATCCTCATTCGGTGCCTGGGATGCCGGTAAAGCTACCCTGTTGGTCGTGGTGGTCGAAGGCTGGTTGTTCCATGTGACAGCAGACTCGGTCCAGGAGGAGGTCACCCTTTCCACCCATGCCTCATTGGATCCGGTCAGAGTCGAATGATAGCCAAAACCGTTTTCATTATCAATGGCATAAAGCGACAACTCTGCTGTGGTTATAACAGCATTCGGCGGAAGTCCCGGAAGACTGAAATTGATCAAAGTCCTTATGACACCAGGGTCGGGGGTGAAGGTCCATGCAGCGGCACACAATTGTTCATTGGTGCCGAAATTTGTAGCCGAAAGTGATGAGAGTCCGTGAATGAATGCATCGATCCCCTCGCTGGCGCCGGGCCTTAAAGTAAGGCAGGTATCTGTCACAGGTTCCAGTGTATAGGTGATGGTTAACTCAGGGTGCTTGGCTTCATTCGCATGATCTGAAGAGCAAAAGTTCAACCTCCTGAAAGAACTCTCGGTTTTGATTTTCAGCATAAAACCATAACTTGAAGATGGATTGGCCAGCATATCGGTTACCAGTGCAGTGACATCCATATTCAGGTAGTTCTGCGTAAGGCTCAAGGAGGCCGGCATACTCGTACGGTTCTGGGTTGTTGTCTGCGGTTGTGTATTCCATGTTACGGTTGACTCATTCCATGAGGTAGTGATCCTTTCAATCCAGCATTCATTCGATCCGCTGTGATATCCGAACCCATTCGAATTGTCTATGGCATACAGAGACAGATAGGCGCTGAGGATGGTAGCATTGGCAGGAACCTGGTTGAGAGGGAATTCAACAAGTGGACGAATAACACCCGGGGTACCACTGAAAGTCCAGGCAGCAGCACAAAACTGTTCGTTTGATCCGTAATTGTTGTTGGCTTCACTGGGAAGCCCATGCACAAAGGCATCTTTACCGATGACCGGACCAGGTTTGAGGGTGATGGTGGTTTGAGCATATGTCATCACAGACAATAAAACCATCAACGGCACCAATGAAAGAAATACTTTTTTTATGATAATTGCTATTTAGTTGTTATTCAGACAAAACCGTATCATATTTTCATGGATCGTGTAAAAGTATGCAATTTCAATGAAATACTTAAAAAAATTATATATTTAGATTATGTTTGTAAAAAACAAACAGGAACAACCAGCCCTTCGGGAGCCTTAGGGACCGAAGGGATCGGCAACCTCAAACACCGAATACTTAACATCGAACATCAAACTTCTAACCCGCAACATTTAACAAGCATTAACCCCTCCCCCCGCCCCCCTCCCCTGAGAGGTGAGGGGGGATAACCAGTAACAAGTAACCAATTTAACCCCTCCCTTGTTTTAACCCTGAACCATTTCGATACCAGTAAACAGGGAAAAACGACACCATCCCA
>CAZZBS010000025.1:0-49234 GCA_964652685.1 uncultured Lentimicrobiaceae bacterium | reverse complement strand
TTTTTCTCAATTGAAGGTCGTAATCAAGGGCACTTTTTCAGCGCCCTCCTCAAAACAGATGCTCTCTTTTTTTTTCTCCACGGCCGGATGGCCGCGGAGTGGCTACGAAAAAAATAAAAAATGGGGATGGCTCCTGAGACACCCCCATGCTGCCCCCCGCTTACCAGTCTGAATATCTATGCATCAAAGGCTTTTATCAATTCCAGGAGCAATATTCGGGCATCCCGAAAAACAGTTCCTGACGATCGGTACCCGTTAACAATATCCTTGTAACTTGCAGCCAAAACAACTGCAATGATCCTTGTCACCGGCTCCACCGGTTTGGTGGGTTCACATCTTCTGTATCAGCTTGTCTCAAGAGGAGAACCGGTAGCTGTGATAGTAAGGGATACCGGTCGCCTGTCATGCATCCGGAATGTATTTTCCTATTACACCCATCATCCCGTTCCATTGCTGAATGCTGTCACCGTAAAACAGGGCGATCTGTTGGATCCTGAAACGGTTTTTGAAGCGTTGGAAGGAATTACCCATGTCTACCACTGTGCGGCTACCGTTTCCTTCAATCCTGCTGATAAGGAAAAGATGACGGAGAATAACATCCGTGTCACAGCCAACGTGGTAAATGGCTGCCTTGCCAGGGGGATCAGGAAGCTGGTCCATATCAGTTCCACGGCTGCTCTTGGTGAACCGGAGGATGGGGATATGATCACGGAAGAAACGGACTGGCGCTATAAAACAGGGATTACGGGATATAGCCTGAGCAAGCATGAGGCAGAACGGGAGGTATGGCGGGGTGAAGCCGAAGGCCTCGACATGGTGGTCATAAATCCATCCATCGTGATCGGTCCGGGCAACTGGGGTGAAAGCTCCACGGCCCTCATTCAGAAATGCTACAAAGGACTGAAATTCTACACCACAGGTGTTCATGGCTATGTTGACGTAAGGGATGTTGCGGAGGCGATGATCCGGCTCATGAACAGCAACATTTCCAGGGAAAGGTTCATCCTTTCTGCAGAAAGCATTTCCTTTCAAACGCTGTTTGACATGATCACCACCGCGCTGGGCAAACCTGTGCCGAAGTTCCGTGCAGACCGGTGGATGGCAGAGGTGATCTGGCGCCTGGAATGGGCCAGGTCAAAATTTAGCGGCAAAGCACCCTTGATAACCAGGGAAACCGCCCGGCAGGCAATGGAAATGAACTACTACTCAACAGAAAAGCTCCGGAAGGCACTGGATTTTCCCTTTCGCCCCCTGTCTGAAACCATAACCTGGACCTGTGCACAATTTCTTAAAGATCACCAACAGGCAGCCATTCACTGATTCTCTTTCAGACGGTCAATATCCCGCCGGTCCCGTTTCGTAGGGCGCCCAGAACCACGCTCTCTCCGTTCAAATCCACGGTTGTGGACAAGCATAAGATTTTCATTTGCCTCCTCCGGGGAAAGGTCTTCAATGTAAAGGGGAACAAGTTTCGCCCCCACCCGGTTCCCAAGCAGGGTCAACACCCTGATGCGCTTTACCAGACCATGGTCATGAATTTCAAATTCATCCCCGACCTTCACGTCACGGGAGGGCTTCACCGGCTCTCCCCCGCTGCGCACCCTCCCTTTGCGGCATACTTCCGTGGCCAGGCTCCGGGCTTTATACAACCTGACACACCATAAAAACTTGTCGATCCTCATCGCATCAGCCATCTTATTTCTCTCTGAAATATAGCTGTAACGGCACCCCACTGAAATCGTACAGCTCCCTGATCCTGTTCTCCAGGTAACGCCTGTAAGGCTCCTTCACATATTTCGGGAAATTGCAGAAAACGGCAAAGGCCGGGTATGCCAGCGGCAGTTGAGTGATATACTTGATCTTAACATATTTCCCTTTGTGAGCCGGTGGAGGGTTCTTCTCGATCACGGGGAGCAGGTCTCCGTTCAGGCGAGCAGTGGTGATCTTTTGCCGCCGTTGCTGACAGACCCTGGATGCCACCTCCAGGGCTTTGTGGATCCGCTGCCTGTTTATCACAGATGTAAAAACGACCGGTATATCGGTGAAAGGGGCTGTTCGCGACCTGATCATTTTCTCGAATGCCAGATGGGTGTTGCTCCCCTTTTCGACCAGATCCCATTTATTCACCAGGATCACGATCCCTTTGTTATTCCTTTCGGCAAGGCTGAATATGTTCATATCCTGGCTTTCAAAGCCCTGTTCAGCATCTATCATGATCATGCATACATCGGCCGTTTCGATGGCCCGGATGGAACGCATCACCGAATAGAACTCGACATCCTCCTTAACACGGTTTTTCCGCCTCAATCCTGCCGTATCAACCAGGTAAAAGTCGAAACCAAAGCTGTTGTACCGTGTATCAATGGTATCTCGGGTAGTACCGGCTACCGGGGTCACAATGTTTCTCTCTGCCCCGATGAGGGCATTAATGAAGGATGATTTCCCAACATTGGGCCTCCCCACCACGGCAAACCGGGGTAAATGGTCATCCCTGACCTCCTGTTCAGGTGAAAACCTCTTCACCAGTTCATCCAGCAAATCACCGGTTCCCTGTCCGTTGATGGCCGACACAGGCCAAACCTCGCCCAGTCCCAGGTCATAGAATTCCGTAGCCTGCAGGTAACCGGACGGATTGTCAACCTTGTTGGCAACCAGGAAAACCGGCTTCTTTGATCTACGCAGGATCTTCGCAACATCCTGGTCCATCCCGGTAAGCCCATCCCGGCTGTCAACCATGAACAGGATCACATCGGCCTCCTCTATGGCCAGCACCGCCTGCTTTCGTATCTCCGCCTCAAACATGTCACCGGAACCCAGCACATATCCTCCGGTATCAATTACACTGAAAGGGATACCGTTCCATTCAGACTTTCCGTAATGACGGTCACGTGTCACCCCACTCGACTCATGGACAATGGCTTGCCTGATCCCTACCAGGCGGTTGAAAAGAGTGGACTTCCCCACATTCGGTCGGCCTACGATGGCCAGCATGTTCGGCATAACATCATGATTATGCGGCAAAGATAATGATTCCGGGGGAGTTGCCCGTAAAAGTTGTTGGATACTCCGATCACTCGTACCCGAACCGTTTGAGCTGGTGCGGATTTTTACGCCATTCACTGCTTACTTTTACACGCAGGTCCAGATAGATGTGCTTCCCGATGAAGGCTTCCAGCTCTTTGCGGGCTTCAGTGCCAAGCTGCCTGATGGCAGCTCCCCGGTGCCCGATCAGGATCCCTTTCTGCGACTCCCGCTCCACATGGATCACCGCATCAATCTGCAACGGATCCTCATCCTCCTTGTAACGCTCTACCACCACCTCCACCGAATAAGGGATCTCTTTCCGGTACTGCACCAGGGCCTGTTCCCGTATGATCTCTGCCACAAAGAAACGCATCGTACGGTCGGTCAGCTCATCTTTGTCGTAATAGGAAGGCGATTCGGGCAACAGCGCAAGGATGAGGTCAAAAACACCATCCAGCCCTGCACGGTGCAGTGCCGAAACAGGCAATACCCTTGCCCCGGGTATCTTCTCCTGCCAGTAGACAACAGCTTCCATTACCGTCCGCTGGTCAGAAAGGTCGATCTTGTTGAGGATCACCAGCACCGGCAAAGCATCCGTCGTGATCCTGGCCAAAAAGGCATCTTCATAGTTCCGGTCGGCCGGCTCGGTCACAAACAGGAAAACATCGGCATCAAGGAGGGCCGATTCCACCGATTTCATCATCGACTCCTGGAGGCGGTAACCCGGCTTGATGATACCCGGCGTGTCGGAATAGACAATCTGGAAGTCATCGCCATTCACAATCCCCATGATGCGGTGACGGGTGGTCTGTGCCTTCGAGGTGATGATGGAGAGCTTCTCCCCCACCAGCGCATTCATCAGGGTGGATTTCCCCACATTGGGCTTCCCTATGATGTTGACGAATCCGGCTTTGTGCGTCATGGATTTTTTTTGCAAAGATAGAAAGATACTGGTTGTTGCGCCGGTTGCGCCCTTTCGTCTGTCATGAAGGATCAGGAATTCCGGCCATTGGTATTGTCAGGTTTTCTGAGACCGGGAGTTGTTCAACATACTCACCCGCTGATGATATTGACCTGCATATCGTTCTTTTACATAAGGCGTTAAAAATGATCGATCGATCAGGGAAAGGGTCTGATGGTTTACGCTTCGGTATTTGTCCAGAAGTTTCCTTATCCGGATTTCCAACATTCCAATACGAAGTCCAAACTCATAAAAATCATCATAGGTATAAAACCCCAGCGTCTGAAAACTTTCCGATTGATAATCACCGGAAAACAAACCATCTTCCAGGGCAAAATAACTGTCGTTGGGAATGTGTATCGCTGTATTGATCAGATCATAAGCCGGACTCAACAGATAGTCGCCACCGGGGGATTGCTGCAAGGAAAAATTCTTCAGGTGTGCATCGCCATTACTGAACATGTAATTAAAAACTATCCTTTCAAAGAACTTCTCAATTTCAACCGGATAGGCTGCCACATACCTGTTCATAGCCCGGGCGATAGCCTCATAACTGCCCATATTCCGGAAATGATCTCCGTCCTGGTCCTTTGATTTTCCGATTATAGAGGCAAAGTCCTCCTGGGCAATTCTGGTTCCATCGGTACTGTAATCGAAACGCCGGGTGAGGTAAGCCGGTTCTCCGTTTTTAAAGAAGACCAGGGCACATACCGCTGTATCAATGCCATAAGCCTGCCTGGCAATTTGCATGGTAAGATGTTCATTGGCCGGAAGCTCGTCTGCCATTCTAAAAGGTGGCTTCGAAGGGATGGGTTTCAGTATATATCGACCAGGTTCACCGGGTAGGGTCAGTCGCAATTTCTGGTTTTCAACAATCAGCGATTGCTTGAACTGGGTGCCGCTGATGGAGATTGCTTTACTGTTTTGCCTGAAATTTTCGGATACCACCTCATCCAACGCCGGTGGATCGAAATCGAGGAGATGACTGACCATCCTGCGATCAAAAAGCAATCGCAGGGCGGCAGGACTATAAGTATTGAATCCTTCAGCCAGGGTGCAGGGGCAATATGTTATTCTTTCAGGTATCATGGTCTGACAATCGGCATAACGGTTACCGCACCAATGGTATCATTACCTGCAGTGGCTTCCAGCAGCCGGAATGTGTCATCCTTGTCTATTTTCATGTATTTTTCCTGAATGGCCCGATTGGCGCCTTCGGCCACCATATTGGAAAAGAAGGGAAAAAGCGTTTCACTTTGGTGCTCCCGGATTGTTTTGGGAAGGGTTACACTGATGGCCGGTTGGTTTATATCATAGAAATAGCTTTCATCGTAACGAAACACATAATGCCTCCGGCTCACTTTAATGAGTTCCCCAGCTAATACTCCGTCTCTGAAAACTGCGACCTTTCTCATGGGTTTAATACCTCTTTTTTATCTCCAGCATGAGTTCCATTCCCAGCACCTCCGCTACCCTGTTCAATACATCCAGGGATGGGTTGCACTTTCCACGTTCCAGTTTGTACAGTGTATTGGTGGAAATCCCAGCGAGTTCAGCCAGATGGGGCTGAGTGATACGCAACTCCTTTCGCCTGTTTTTGATTTGCAGGCCGATCTCTTTTACCAACATTTGAATGTGATTTCTGCTACAAAGATAAGAGAATTTGCCATCGCAACACACAATTTCATATTATAATGTGATTTAAAGTGTAATACCCCGGAAATATCAGATCTTGTTTTCTATATCATATTATATTGTGATTTTTGCTGATCTATTACATCAAGGATCCATCCATTGGCATTCAAATGCCATTTCGTACGCAAGTATCCGTATGGCCGAATCCGGTCGACGAAACCCTCTATATTGAATACCCGGAATTCAGATCGGGGGAAGTAATCAGGGTTACTCTTTATGACCTGCAAGGGCGAATGGTAATTGAGACAGATCAATATCCTGAAGAAACACGCATAAATCTCAACACCCGAATGCTCAAACCGGGTTACTATGTTGGCACCTGCACTCAGGCGAACTGTTTTAGCTTCAGTTTCAGAATAGTAAAAAAACCCTGAAACCTGATAGCACCACTTTGCTGTCATGGCAACTGAGGGTTTCCCTTCTGGGCCAGGAATAATGATTCTTTTGATTTTAGCTCTTCTTTCGGGGCTTTATATAACGGATTATCCAAATGGTTTTATAGAAGTTGAACTCTCTTTGCAGGAAGGGAATTACTTTTTCATTGAATCCTTAGACAACATGCGGGGTGAAGCAGTAGTAGTTCGTCAGGCTCATATTCACCTGCCGGCACCGGAATAAAAATGACTACTGTTTTTTTTTTGATATTTGGAGATTTTACTATCTTTGCGCATTGAAATAACATTGCGGGGTGGAGCAGTGGTAGCTCGTCGGGCTCATAACCCGAAGGTCGTAGGTTCGAGTCCTGCCCCCGCTACAAAATAAGCCTGTTAATTTATTGATTAACAGGCTTTTTGCTTTTTTCTGGTAACAGAATAGTAACAAGAATTTCCGGAAAATTCATCCTAACTCCTCCAACATGAACATAACGTGTTCTTATAGGAGCAACCCTTACGGGCTACACTCCGGGGTAACCCTTGTCCTATAAACAAATTATGTTAAGTGGGGGGAGTAATCATAGAAAATTACTAATATTCTATCTCATTTTTGTAGATTTGACAAATTAATGATTGAAATAACAGAAAGCCCTTTGCCCTATGTCCATTGAACCAGGTCAGATCATTAGTAACCTGATCCCATCAGAGGCAGTCATCATTTTACATGTGCAGCCTTTGGGAAGCATGGTTTCGCTAAAGTACACGGGGGTTCTATCTAATAAAACCGATACGAAGGTTATGCTTGAGTCAGATTTTCATCTTCTGGATATCCTTACGAACGAAGGCGAATTCAACTTCAATGGGGATCCGGCCAGGTTTGCATTGTTTG
Organism: uncultured Lentimicrobiaceae bacterium; assembly: GCA_964652685.1. GTDB lineage: Bacteria > Bacteroidota > Bacteroidia > Bacteroidales > SKPS01 > SKPS01. Next base: position 42,291 of record CAZZBS010000025.1, on the reverse strand, counting down.
CAGAATCAGAACGGATCAGTTCCGCTTACCAGTTTGATCCCCTCTTTGCAGTAAATTGCAGCATTGTGGATCCATTACCGCACCAGGTTGAAGCCGTTTACAAGTTCCTCCTTCCGCAGCCGAAGATCAGGTTCTTGCTGGCCGATGACACGGGGGCAGGAAAAACCATCATGGCTGGACTTCTGATCAAAGAACTGATGATGAGGGATCTCGTTGACCGAATACTCATTGTAACACCGGGCGGGCTTACGAGGCAATGGCAAGAGGATGAGCTAGGGATCAAATTTAATATTCACTTCACTCTTGTAAACAGAAGCATTTTCTCTTCGGATCCCAATGTGTTTCATACTGCTCCCAGGATCGTAACCTCCCTGGATTTTATCTGTCGCGAGGATGTGCTCAGAGCAGTTAGCAATTCAAGCTGGGATATGATCATCTTCGATGAAGGGCACAAGCTTTCTGCTTACGATTATGGCAACAGGCAATACCTTTCATTGCGGTATAAAGCTGCCTATACCTTGTCTAAGCATTGTGAACACCTAATGCTGTTGACCGCAACGCCCCACCGAGGGAGAACTGACACATTCAAGAAACTCCTGCAACTCTTGGACGAGGACATTTTTGTCACCGATGAAATTGCCTCCAAACGCATCAAGGAAATCGAACAAAGTGGAATCAACAAATTCTTCATCAGAAGGCTTAAGGAGGATATGAAGGATTGGGAAGGCAACCCGCTATACAAGAAAAGGTTCACTCAAACGATTGCATACGAGTTGACCCACGAAGAAAAGGGGCTTTATGATGATGTCACCAGGTATCTGATCAAAAAGAAAGGTGAAGCTTCTGAATCAAACAACATTCATGTTTCCTTGGCCTTGACTGTAATGCAGCGTAGGCTTGTGAGTTCTATCTATGCGATCATGAACACCCTGGAAAAGCGGTGGAAAGCACTTCAGGGGATCGTAGATGAAGTTGGCAAGAACCCAGGCCTTTGGAACCAGCGGCACAAACTTGAAGGTTTTGACATTGAAAACATCGTGGATTTTGAAGAACTGGAAGACGATGAAAGGGACGCTTTGGAGGGGATTATGACGGACCCACGCAAGTTCAAGCTCTTCACCACTGCTAAAAGCCTACAGGAAATTCAGACCGAAGCTAATGAGGTGAAGAGACTCTTTGAGAAAGCCCAGTCTTTGTATCAACAAAACCAGGAAGAGAAGAAGTTCCAGGAACTGCAGGCCTTGCTTAGGTCACAGGGTGTACTTGACCATGGGGAAAAGCTCATCATTTTCACCGAGCACAAGGATACTTTGTTTTATCTTGAAGATCGGCTTACCCGAAGTGGAGGGTATTCAGTAGCAACTATACATGGTGGTAAATCCGTTGATCTCCGCCGGAAAGCACAATGGGATTTCGCCCGGCCGGAAACACAAATCCTGATTGCCACTGACGCTGCCGGTGAGGGCATCAACCTGCAGTTCTGCCGTTTGCTCATCAACTGGGACATCCCCTGGAATCCGAACCGACTGGAGCAAAGAATGGGGCGCATCCATCGTTACGGCCAGAAGCAAGATGTTCTGGTCTTTAACATGGTAGCTAGCAACACCAGGGAGGGGTCAGTGCTTACACGACTGCTGACAAAGCTTGACATTATCCGCAATAGCCTGGGTGATGATCGTGTTTATGATGTAATCCAGGATGTGCTGGAGGAAGTCAGCCTGGAATCAATCATTAATTCTGTGTTCAATGGACAGGATACGGCATTCAATGAGTTCCTCTCGCAGGACAATGAACAACTTCAGGTAAAATTTCAGGAGAAGATCCAGGATCAGAAGAAACTGGCCCACAGCACGGTGGATTTCAGGGATGCACGCATCCTGAAAGAAAATTCCGATGAAAAGAGATTGCAGCCCATTTACATCCGGCTATTCTTTGAAAAGGCCTTCAGGTACATTGGTGGTGAGTTTACGGAACTGCGGAAGGAAATATTCAGGATTGACAAGCTTCCTGATGAAATCATCACGGTTTTAAGGAACGATTATAACATCTATGCTGACACAATAAAGCAGATCCGGTTCTGCTTTGATAAGGATATTTTCCTTGATTATCAGAATATTGGGGATTTAGGCGCAGTGCATTACATCAACCCGGGTAATCCACTTTTTGACAGCCTTGTAAAAGTAGTACGCCATAAATTCCGAGAGGATATGCTTAAAGGAACGGTACTCATCTCACCCGACGATAAAGAAAGCTATTTTGCCTTCTTTGTCAAGTCCCAGATTACGGATGAACGTGAGAACAAAAAGGGTAAAAGCATTGCCGATGAACGGCTGATGATGGTCTGTCAAACCGAAAAAGGCGGATTCCATTCAACCTCTCCCGCGAAATTCATTGATTTGCACCCCCCGGCAGCGTTTACCAAACCCATCAACCCACCTCAAATTATTAACAGCAATGAGATCATCGAATGGAGTTTTGCCAACATTACCGAACCCCAGCTCGAAGATGTCAAACAATGTGTAATTCAAGACGCATCCGACAAAAAGAATTACCTGGAATCTGCTTTTACGCATATCATCATGGAACTGCAGAACCAGATACAGGTACTGCAAGGAAAAGTGCTAATGGGAGATTCGAAAGCCCAGGAACAGGTATTTAAGAAGCAGGGGCGGATTAACGAGCTGATCTTTAAAAAAACCCAACGTATTGAAAACCTGAAACAAATGACCAGGTTAAGCCCCAGAACACCTGAGATCATGGGCTGTGCTTACGTTGTACCACTTACACAAGTGGAATATCAAGGCCATTATGGCATGAGCAGGGATGATGAGGCTGAAGCAATTGCCATGAGTGAGGCAATGAAGTTTGAGCTCACAGATGGCTGGCAACCTGAAGATGTAAGTGCAAAAAATGAAGGGTATGACATCCGAAGTATCAGTCCGGATGCATTGAAACGCTACATTGAGGTCAAGGGTCGCAGTGGAAGTGACGGAAGTGTGATGTTGAGTGAGAATGAGATGAACCGCCTGGCACAACTTGGTACGTCAGCATGGTTGTATATCGTGGTCAACTGTAAGACAATACCCACTCTGTACTGCATTCAGAATCCGGCAACAAAGCTGAATTTCGAGCTGAAAACCAAAGGGATACAATATTTTCTACCGATGCATGAATGGTTTGATAAAAGCAAAACTAATATTGAAGAACTTGATTAATAAAAAGAAACGCCTCCCGAGAGAGGCGTCGGACCTGGGATACTATCCCGGGTGCTGTTCTTGTGGACAAAGATAAAACAAAAATTAATAACTTCGACAAGTAATGCAAAAAAAAGAACGAGTCATAGCATATATTGATGGTTTTAACCTCTACTTTGGTATGCTCGAATCTGGTTTTGATAAGTTGAAATGGCTTAATGTGAAGAAGCTAATCGAATCACTATTAAAACCTGATCAATTGCTGGTAGGAGTATACTACTTCACCAGTCGCGTGAGGAGCAATCCAAATAAAGAGAGAAGACAAAGTCTTTTTATTGATGCTATTGAAAGCACAGGCATTAAAGTGATATATGGCCGTTATCAATTCAATACACTGGAGTGCTTTAGGTGCGGTAAAATCTGGGATGCCTCTAATGAGAAAATGACAGATGTTAACATCGCAACAAGACTAATTGTGGATGCCTTTCAAGATAAATATGATATGGCAATGCTGATTTCCGGTGATAGCGATTTGGTGCCGCCAATCAAGGCTATCCATACCAACTTTCCTAATAAACGCGTATTTGTGGCATTCCCCCCATCACGCCACAATATAGCCGTAAAGCAAGTTGCTAAGGGATCAATGATCATAGGTCGAAAAAAATTGGTTGATGCTCAATTTGATCCGGAGGTCGTAAGTAAAATAGGGTTTATATTAAGAAAACCTACAGAATGGTATTAGTACAAAAAAAATGACCCTATGCTCCAACCTAAAAAACTCATAGAAGTCGCCATGCCGATAAAGGAGATATCGGCTGAAAGCGTGAGGGATAAATCGATCCGTCACGGTCATATTTCCACTTTACATCTCTGGTGGGCACGAAGGCCTTTGCCGGTGTGCCGTGCCGTGGTGTTTGCCAGCCTGGTGCCTGATCCTCTCGATGAAAACTGCCCACATGCTTTCCGCGATGCGGTGGAAATCCTTCTTGGAAAACACAACAACCCCGGCGATCCCTACAAACCTTACGACGACATCCCCTACACCGCTGTGCACGACCCCATGGAAGACAACCTGCGCAACCGCCTGCAAATGTTCATCGGTAAGTTCTCACAGGCTTTTATGGATGCCCGCAAAAACAACCATCCCGATCCACCCGCCGGGAAGCTCTTATCAGATGCAAGCCTGATTAAATGGGATAACAAAAACAACGAGACCATCATCAACAAAGCCCGCAAATTGATTTGGGTCGCACACAACACACGTAAATCAAACATTGCATCATCTCCAACCGCTATTGAACTCCTTGCTGAATTTGATCACGACTACTCTGAAATTAAAAAGGCCGAACAGGAGTTATACACCACCCCTGACCGCCACATTCCCTCTGAAGATGTCAGGACAAAAGAGTCGAATCTCCACCAAGCCATTGCAGCTTTTCTTGAAAGAATGCCCCGGGTATTTGATCCGTTTGCCGGTGGAGGAGCTATTCCTCTTGAAGCTGCCCGACTGGGTTGCCGAAGCTTTGGTAACGACCTTAATCCGGTTGCCTACGTCATCCAGAAAGGGAGTGTGGAGTTCCCGCAGAAATATGGGAAACCCATTACCTACACCGCCAAGGCTTTCGCAGAGCTTTACGGGAAAGTGGAATTAGACCGATGGTGCATTGAACATGGAAGGCATGCCGATGCCCCGGGATTGACCATTGATATCCCCAACCGTTTGGCCTTTGACGTAGAGTTCTATGCCAAAAAATTATTGGAAGAAGCAGAAAAGGAGATTGGCCACTACTACCCTGCCGATGAGCATGGAAACAAACCCATTGCATACTATTGGGCCAGAGTTGGAACCTGCTCCAACCCAAGTTGCCGGGCTGAAGTGCCACTGCTGAAAGGATTTTACCTGGCTAATACAAGTAGAAAACAGGTGCATCTTAAACCGATCATTAACGAAAGGGATATTGAATTTGAAATACGAAATGGTATAATCGATGATGTCGGGTGGATGTCATCTAGTAGTCTTCTTTGTCCATGCTGTGGCGGAACAACATCAGTTGACATAATAAAATCTCAATCAAAGTCTGGGCTTATCAAACAGAGACTTTTTGCAGTAATTGAAGATGGTAAAAATGGAAAAACATATCGCTTGCCAAGGAAGGATGAATTTAATGCCGGAGATGTGCCAGCCGACTTAATCAATCCTTTGTTCGTCCCAAATGAGAATATGCTTGAAATCCCGGATTTGGTAAGTGGACGTGGATGGGGAATCAGCAAATGGGCACAGATGTTCTCCCCCCGCCAGCTCCTGGCCATGCAAACCCTGGTAGCCAAACTCCACGAAATCAAAAAAGAACTCAAACCCCACGAAAGCGAATATGACAAAGCGGTGGTAACGTATTTGGGGATTTTATTAGACAGAGTAGCAATAATAAACACATCTTTCGGCATATGGCATGTTGGTCGAGAAACTCTCGAAAGACCAATGGGGCGGCAAGCAATCCCAATGGTTTTTGATTATCCAGAGTCAAACCCATTTTGCAGTTCATCTGGGAGTTATACAAATCAGTTGGAATGGATAACACGATATATTGGATCAGAGGCATCTCAGAGCTTTTCAACTAGCTTACAGAATGCCTCAAGCGGGGAGAAAAACCAATTTGATAAAAAATTTATAACAGTTGTTGTTACTGACCCACCATATTATGATGCAATCGCTTATGCAGACTTATCTGATTTCTTTTACATATGGCTTAAAAGAACCATCGGGGAATTATACCCTATGAATTTTGCCACACCTCAAACACCCAAGTCAGAGGAATGCACTGCCTTAAAACACCATCATAAAGGAGATTATGATTCTGCAAAATCGCATTTTGAAAATAAGCTGCTTCAAATTTTTGATGCAATTAAGCATCAAACTTCTGATATTGTCAGTATCATGTTTGCTCATCAGAGTACAGAAGCGTGGACAACTTTATGTAATTCCATTTTAGGAGCAAAAATGAATATAACTGGCAGTTGGGCAAATGATACTGAGATGACTGGTGCACTGAAAACTGACAAAGCTTTTCTTTCATCTTCGGTAACAGTTGCTGCAAAACCATCAGCCAAAATAGGCACAGGCAATTATAGTGAAGTCAGAAGAGACATCGAATCGAAAGTCGCCGAAGAAGTAGATAAACTCTACCGCCTTGGCTTCCGTGGTACAGACCTTTTAACAGCATGTTTTGGGCAGGCGGTGAGCGTATTCGGCCAATACGAAAAAGTGGAAAAAGCCGATGGCAGCGAAGTTACCGTAGCCGAATTGCTCGAAATGGCCAGGGAAAGCGCCTTCAATGCATTGCTCAAAGGCTTCAGCGGGGATGAATACACCAAATTTTACATCGGCTGGCTACAACTTTACGGCTTCACCGAGAGCGATTTTGATGATGCCGCCAAATTCAGCCGGGTAGGGCTGAGCATCAACGTATCGGAGCTTTTTTCCACAGGCATCCTGCTGAAGAATGGCAACAAACAAACGTTGGCAGGCTTCCATGACAGAATAGATGCCAATCACCACCTGGGAGAGCGGCCTGACAGCCTGCTTATTGACAAGGTGCATCGTGCCATGGCGCTCTACAAAGGTACCAGCCGCAATGCTCTGCTGCAATACCTGGCTGAAATGGCACTTAATGCCGACAACAGCTTCTGGAGAGTGATTACCTCCCTCTGTGAAGTGCTGCCTGCCGGCAGCGACGATTACAAACAGGCCCAGGGGCTGCTGGCCAACAAGGAAAGCCTGTTGCGCGATGCAAAGGCCCTGCAGGCCTCAAAACCTGAACAACAAAAACTATTTGAATAAAACAACCAAAGGCCATGGCGATCAAACAACATCAAACTGACAATCTCTTCAAAGCATTTGGGCTTTTCATCGAGGCATACAGACCTTACGTGGTTTCCATGCTCATTCAGGAAGCAGGGGAACATTGGCCCGATTGGTTTGTAGAAGCGCTTTACCCCGCCCTGCGTGACGCATGGGAACAGGGCATCAAAGCCGGGAGCACACCAGAGGCTTTGATTGATTTTCCCCATCTGAAACCTTTTGTTTTAAAATACCGGGATCTCCTGAAGAAGGATTTTGGCAGGAACGTAAACAAACTGGCTACCTGGCTCGAAACCATTTATGACATACGCAACAAACTGGCACACTTCCGGGAAATCAACGAAGATGAATTTGCGGAATCGTTCATACAAATGAAAAACATAGCCCGCTGCCTGGGTATGGCTGAACTGGAGGAGGAACTGGTGAAACTGCAGGAAGCGGAACCAATACATGTTGCTTCACAACCAAGGGCATCTGCAACTTCACCTGCTGAAATTCAGCCCTGGTTCCGGGCTGTGACGCCCCACCTCGACATTCGCCAGGGACGGCTGGATGAATCCATTTTTGCCGCGAACCTGTCGGAGGTAGCACTCGGGAAAGGCCGTGAGATCTATACCAATCCCGTAGTATTCTTTTCCAAGACTTTTTTCACCGCCGGGTTGAAAAGTATTTCCCGCACTGTAATTAAAGGACTGAACGGAACAGAAGATGCAGAAAACCGTGTCATCTCGTTACAAACCGGATTCGGTGGGGGTAAAACACATACGCTTATTTCGCTCTTTCACCTATGTAAATGGGGTAAGCAAGCCAAAAATTCCGAACACGTCTCGGAAGTGATTCGATACACCGGGCTTCCTGAGTTTGACTCTGCCAACATTTCCGTATTTACAAATAAGACCAACGACCCAGCCAATGGAAGGTTGGCGGAGGACGGCATTCTAATCCAGACTATCTGGGGAGAGCTGGCTTATCAGCTTGGCGGGAAGGAAGCCTATGAAATTATTCGCAAGAACGATGAACAACTGATTGCACCTGCCGGTCTGTTTGATAAGATTTTGGAAAAGTGCAAACCCTCGCTTATCCTTATTGATGAGCTTGCCGATTACTGCCTGAAATCTGCAGCACGCATTGTTGGTAATAGCACCTTAGCCGACCAGACCATCAGTTTTATGCAGGAGCTCACAGAAGCTGTTGCAACGGTTAACCACAGTGTGGTAGTCATCACTCTGCCTGCAAGTCCCCAGGAAGTGGGCAACACACCCGAAGCCCAGTCAATTCTTAGCACCTTGCAGAGAAGGGTTAGCCGGGTAGGAGCCGAAATCCAGCCTGTGGCAGATGAAGAAATCTATGAAGTGATCAGGCGCAGGCTTTTTGAAGAGGTTGGCGATACAGCTATGATTGAACGCGTTGCATCACGCTACATGGAACTCTATCACGAACACCGCACAGAATTGCCGGCCAATGCCAACCGCATGGAATACAAACAGAAAATCATCAAGTCCTATCCTTTCCATCCCGAATTGATCGATATTTTCCGCATTCGCTGGGGCAGCCACCACGATTTTCAACGAACCCGAGGCGTGTTGCGCCTGCTTGCATCCATTATAAGCGACTTATGGAAAAAACAACAGATACTGCCAGGTCCCAATCTGCTCATTCATTCAGGAAATGTGGATGTTGGCTCGGTGGATGCAATTTCCTCTCAGCTTAAAAGACTTTGGGGCAACGGCTACGACAGTGTGATCAGCGCGGATGTGGCAGGTTCTTCATCCAATGCATTCAAGATTGATAGCATTAAAACGGAGTATGGTCTCTGGAACCTCACACAGTCCATAGCTTCGGTCATTCTCACCAATTCTTTTGGTAGCGAGGGTACAAATCGCGGTATCTCAATCCCTGAGATGAAACTTCACCTTCTTTTTCCTGATTCAACCAACCAGTTCAATCACAACAGTATCAACGGGGCACTGGATGAACTCGAAAGTACGGCGTATTATCTCTATTATGCACAAACTGGCGGATCCACCAAAAGATACTGGTTCCATACAAAGCCAAACATAAAGATATTGGTTGACCAGGCTAAGGAGGGTTTTAATAACGCACACCTTGAAGCAGAAATACTTCGGAGGCTCCGTGACGGCACTTCTTCTCGCGTTCAAATGTTCACCGTTCTCATTGATCCCTCAGGCGATCTTCCGGAACAAACCAAACCAACTCTGATTTTGCTACATCCCCAATATATGGCTACTCCAGACTACTTGAATGGGAATACACTTCCTGTCATCGAGAAACTAGCCACTAAAAGGGGGAATACTGACAGGATTTATCGCAATACCATGCTCTTCCTGATCTGCTCTGAATTGGGGATGGGAAAATTACAAGCCGATCTGAGGGAACATCTTGCCTGCCAGAAGATTATCAGCGATTATTCTTCACAACTAGAACGGAACCAAAAAGAAGAGCTCGACCGGAGGCTGAAAGAATCTTCACGCCAGGCTGACGTATCCATTGTAAAAGCCTATTCGATCCTGGTAAAATATTCTGCGATGAACGGCCCGGGCCATATTCTGATCCAGCAGTTCCAGAATAGCATCAACGACCAAATCAACACTGTGATTATTGATACCCTTAAACAGGAAGAATGGTTGCTGGAATCTATCGGCTCCAATACCATGCGGTTGCACAACCTTCTTCCAACGCCCGAGCAAGCTTTGAGAGTAAAGGATGTATATGAAGCCTTTATCCGGTTCGATGACAAGCCAATGATTACTAGTGCTGATGCTGTCGCAAAAAGCCTGGTTAAATATTGTTATAACGGTGAATTCTGCATTGCTACAGGTGACGGAACCAGTTTCACAAGGTATTTCCTTGGAGAGCAGGTACCTTTCTTTGATGTGTCGGATCAGACATACTGGCTGCTGGATAAAATCCTGATGCCAAAACCTGAAATACAACCGGGCACACCGGAACCTGATGTTCCAAATGTACCTGGGGATAGGGTTGGAGAAGGCGAGACGTCCCTACCAGATGTGCCTGAACTGGGAGCCCCACGGGTGGTCAAATCCGTCACGGTCTCGGGCAGAGTACCGCTAGATCAATATACACAGGTCTTCAGCAGCTTTATCATGCCACTGGCGCAAAACAACATTGAGATAGAGATCAGGATAAAGGGCAAGTCCACTTCCTTAAAACCTCTCTCGGAAACCAGCCAGGAATATAAGATTGTCAAAGAGTCGGCACAGCAGTTGGGATTGAGTTTTGAGGAGGAAGAATAGTGATATGTATTTCAAAAGAGGACATATATTAAATAACTAATTATTAATCTATTTTAACCATCATGAATGAATTAACATGGTCTGCATTCGGAGTCTTTGTGATTTCAACACTAATCCTGTACGCGAAAGAAATTGTCTCGAACAGACAAGCGATGAAAGCTAAACTAGCATTTGAAGCTCGCCAGAAAGCACAAATCGTGGCAGAATTGTTTGCATTATGGTACCAAACCGTACCTGATTCTCATTCATTTAAAGCTCTATCGCAAGATGAGTATAAAAGATTAAATCAACTTAGCTATGAATGTAGCTTTTGGCTTCCTGAAGGAATTTTGAATGATCTAACCCTCAGACTGACAAATGCTGATGAAGCAAAAGACATTAAAGATATCCTTGTTGAGGTTCGGGAACATTTAGGTCAGGCCCGTGTTGATTGGCAGCAAATTGTACATTGGTAGTCCTGAATGAGTTTTAACTGCAATAAGGATATGACAAAGCAATTGTATCTCTTCACTTTTCTTACATACTATGGGTTTTAAGTGAAATTGCTGATGTATTAGCATCTTCTGCTTGATAATTCTGCACGGTTTCACGAGCCCACGTGCTATTCTCTGTGATCTGTTGCCAGGATCATTCCTGCATTCAGAATCCTTGAATGCGCTTAATCACCGACGCTTTCAACACATTGAACGCCAGGCGGAAACGCCTGCCCCCGCTACACAGGAATCAAAAACCGGAAGTGCTGAAACATCTCCGGTTTTTTTTGAAAAGTGATTGTATGTCCTGATTACTTAAGCCCCTGTATGTTTCATTTTATCAACATGAACCGGATGGGAAGGATATAGGTTGAACGAACCCTGTGCCTTCCCTGACGGGCAGGATTCCAACCGGGCATTTTTTTCACAGCACTCATGGCCTCTTCCTCACAACCGCCACCGACACCTCCCCTTTCAATGCCAATATGGGTAATGGAACCATCAAGCTCCACAACGAATCTCACAAAAACAATCCCCTGCAGTCCGATGCTCTTTGCCGGTTCCGGATAGGTTACATTTTCATCAAGCCATGCAAACAACGCCTCATCACCACCCGGAAAGGTGGCCTGAAACTGTATATTCCTCGGAGGTAAGCTGTCAATGTGAGATGGCTCGGTGGAAAGCTTCGGCACATAATAGCTTATCAGATTATTTCCCGTATGATCAGGCCAATATATATCTACCACGTCAATGTCATCCTTTATTTTATCCGTGATCTCGATCCTGGTGATCACCTGACGCATATCAGGGGGCTTGGGTTTTTCCCGTTTATGTTCCGTCAACGGGGCAATCTCAACCAAAAGGGTCTTGGAAGGTCTTCCCGGCAGACGGTGGGGAAATTGCTCAAACTGCTTATACTCAAAAGCAAACATAATGAATGAGAGTGACACGATCAGGCCAATCTGTAAAAACAACGGCCGCTTTTTCTGAAGATCGATCCGGGGATCTTTTTTTGATTCCATGGTTATTACATTTTAAGGTGAAAGGAAATGGGGAAGGAGAAAAAGCAGCAACGTATTCAAAATCAATCAAACACCATTCCAAAAAAATAAAAATGGGAGGTTCAGCTGGAAAAAAATACCCGGACCAGGGGAACCTATTGAACCTCCAGCACCTCAAACACCCGCTCCTCACCGGGAAGTTTGAGCACGGCCTGGTCGCCCGCTTTTTTATTGATCAGCACTTTGGCCAGGGGGGAAATGAAGGAGATCTTCCCTCTGGCTGCATCTGCCTCATCCACACCTACGATCCGGACCGTGCGGATCTCTTTCCGGCCTGCCGTCCGTATGGTCACGGTCGACCCGAAGCGGATCTCCTTCGGCGTTAACCCGCCCGGCTCCATCAGCTTGGCTGTGACGATACGGTCGTCAAGCAGTTTCATCCGGGCGTTGATGTGATTCACCGCAATCCGCCGCTCCTTTTCACTGATGATGTCCAATGCCTCCTTCTCCCGGTGCAGTTCCTCCCGCTCGGCCAACAAAGCATCCAACCCCGACCGGGTTACATAATTCGGAATATCCGGAGGCAGATAGGCCCGCGGTGGCACCAACGGAACCTCCTCCTGGTCATCCTCTTTGACAAATCCCCTGCTCATGGACTGTGAAATAGGTAAAACATGGCTGATGAAGCATCACAAAGATCGGAAAAAGTTCTGTTGTTGACAACTGCCTAATATTGTCTTGTCCGGTGGTTAAGACCGCATAACATGATGATGCCCGGTAAAGTAAAATAAGATTTGTCTTATGGTACTTTTTCGGAATGTGCAATGTGGCTGTCATCGCAAATTGGCGGGCTATTTCACGGGTTCTTAAAAAAAAATCAAAAAAAATCTTTATAAAATTTGGATCTTTCAAATCTACTGTATTATCTTTGCGGTGTATTATTATAGTATTACACTAAAACACTAAAACATGTTACAGATTGATCATCTTGATTTCAGGTACCGTAAAAGCCGGAGCCTTTTCCATAACCTCAGCCTGGAGATCGGAAAGGGTAGTATTTACGGCCTACTCGGAAAGAATGGCGCGGGGAAATCGACCCTGCTCAGGATTATGACCGGGTTGCTCTATCCGCAGAAAGGAGCTGCGATACTATCGGAGATTCCCGTCAGTAAAAGGCTTCCCGGTACACTCAATGAGATCTTCCTCCTTCCGGAAGAGCTCTACCTCCCCGATTTTACCCCTGATCAGTTCATCAGGCTCTACAGCGTCTTTTACGACCGGTTCAGTAAAGAACAGATGAGGCGGATGATGTATGAGTTCGAAGTCAACGGGGATGAGCATTTGAAACACATGTCGTATGGACAGAAAAAGAAGTTCCTCATCGCGTTCGGACTGGCCACCAACTGTTCACTGATCCTGATGGATGAGCCCACCAACGGTCTCGACATCCCATCGAAGAGCCGGTTCCGCAAGGTGGTAGCTTCCATGATTGATGAGGAGCGCTCCATTCTGATCTCCACCCACCAGGTACGGGACCTCGAGCTCCTGATCGATCCGGTGATCATCATTGAAAAAGGCACGATCATCTTTAACCAGAGCATTGATGATATATCTTCAGCACTAATTTTCAGTAAGATAGGAAAAGACGAACCTGAACCCGGCAAGCTCTTTTACAGCGAGGATACCTTCGGCGGAAAAAGCATTGTTGCACCCAACACCACCGGGGAAGTTTCCCAGGTGGATTTCGAACTGCTTTTCAACGCCGTTTTGCATAATACACACGCTATTGTCGAACAGATCAAAACCGTTAAACCATGAACCAGATCATTGATTGGCAAAGAAGTGCCGCCCTGTTAAAACTGAACTTCCATCTGAGAAAAAGAGGTGTCCTGCTGGCGGTAGCGGGTTTTTACGGCTTTGTGTTCCTTGTCTCCTTCTTTGTGGCCAGGCATTCGCCCCCTGCACTGGAGAAGATGCACCTTCTTTTCTATTTCATCCTGCTTTATGGCGGAGCCGCCTTCATCGCAGGAAATGCTTTCCGCAATATGAACAACCCCGCCAAATCGATCTCCTACCTCAGTCTTCCCGCATCGGTATTTGAGAAATATCTGATCCCCTGGCTGATCACGGGTATTGCCTGGGCAGTGGTATCGATTCTCTCTTACATCGCTGTTGCCGCTTTGTTTAATGGATTATGGTCTGTACTGCTGCAGTTCCCGTATGAATTTTTCAATCCTTTCACCATTAAGCTGGAGGATCTTCCGTCTGTTGCAGAACCCTACCTCCCTTATATGCTGATACATTCTGTCTTTTTCCTCGGCGCTGCCGCCTTCAGGAAATATCCTATCCCCAAAACCTTGCTGGCTGGTTTCATCGTCAACAGCATCTTTACCTTTATCAGCCTGTTCACTATGCTGATCCTCTTCGGGGATATCATCCGTTTCAGTGAAGAAATGGGTACAATATATTTTCAAAATCCCGATTTCGTCAGGTTCTTTAGCGTCATCCTCCCGGAGATCGTCAGGGTAGCTTTTCTCTATGTGATACCGGTTATCTTATATGTAGCCGCCTATTTCAAACTTAAAGAAAGGGAGGTGTAAGATGGAATTCAGCAAACACAAATCGATCTATATGCAGATCGCCGACTACTTCAACGGCAACATCCTCCTCGGGAAGTGGAAAGCGGGTGACAAGGCCCCTTCGGTGCGACAGCTTGCCGTTGACCTGGAGGTGAATCCCAACACGGTGATGCGGACCTATATGATCCTGCAGGATAAAAGCATCCTCATCAACCAGCGGGGCATCGGTTTCTTCGTATCGGAGGAAGCTCACGGGATTGTGAAAGAGATTGTAAAAGAGGAGTTACTGCATGAGCAACTGCCGGGTATTTTTGGGATCATGGAAATGCTGGGGATATCCGTTGAGGAAATACCGGCCATTTACCGGCAGTGGAAGTCAAATCAAAAAATCCAACATCCATGAAGAAAATAAGCAATAAAATTCTGCTTGCTACCCTCATCATTGGTATCCTGTGCGCTATAGCGATACTGATCACCCTGAGGGTGATGGTGGGTTAAACGTTACAAACTTCCGATACCCGGTCAGATAGACCTGTTCGGAGCGTAACGTGTAGATGATAACTGATCAACGGAAAAACTTTCTTGAAGGATCATTCTTCATGATGAACGGGAACAGGTTCCGGGATAACCAGAGCAGCGATTCGGTCGTTATAGACCTGGAGTAATACTGCATTGAGGTTCCCTGATGGTTCGCCCATGCATACAGTTGATGAAACACAGTAGTCGATCCCCGTCAGCAGATTGGCTTTAAATACCCTGAAATAATCGGCTTCTGCAACCGTAAGTAAAGGGTTGGCCTTCTCCAGTGCTTTTTGCAGGTAGTTGTAATACAGGACCACCTCATTAACAAATAGGTGTGGACGAACAACATCTTTCAGCAAATCAACCCTTCCGTAAATGTGACTGACCATTTTATCAAAACTGACTTGCCGGTTGAAATAGGCCAGATTTGGGCCTGGACAGACAGATACTGCACTGCCTTCACTTTTTACATCGATATTGTTCACAAGGAGCGCAGAGGTTCCCAACCCGACACAAATGCAAGATTTCACCGTGATTTTCTCCATTGCTGCCATGTATTCCGATGGGCCAAGGTGCAGTTCATCCAGTGCTTTAATCTTTGAACGCTGAAAAGCCCTTGAAGCGGTACACTGTCCGTCAGCATTGATTGCTCCGTATTTCTTGAGGCAGGCACTACCTGGTCTGCCTTTGTCGATCCATTGTTGCTTCTCGATGTCCTTGGTATTTGTCTTCAAAGAATTGAAAGGGACACCCAAAGGAGATATATCGCTCAGGTAAAGATCTTTTGCTGTCGCATCACACAGGAGTTGCAGGGTATGCTGATCCATGTTCACCACTTCCGGTACCAGCAAAAAGGGTGAACCCCAACCAACCGAATCAAGCTGATAATGGTCAAGAAGAAACTGATGTTCCTGGTGTGTTCCCACACCACCCTGGTAGGTAATCCTGGTTGCAGGTGGCTTCCGTGGGGCAAAACGTTGTTTATTCTTAAGAGCGGCTGTGTATAATACAAATGCATCATTCACCAGTTCTGACCGCCTTTGTTTAAATTCTTCCAGGATGGGGCCCATCAGGGTGCCTTGCGTCGGGAAAGCATGTCCCCCGCAGTTAAGCCCTGATTCAATACGGTATTCGGAGACCCAAAGCCCTTTTTTGGCAAAAATCTTCCCCTGGATACTTGCAGAGCGGTAATCACTCACTTTTAAAATAATCCCCTTCCTGCAAAGGCCTTTTTCATCAGGATAGAAATCATCAAATTCTTCAAAATAGGCGAACAACCGCGTATTTAGACCCGCAGACAACACCACGGATGAAGAGAGATTACTGTTTACAAAACCCCGGAGGGCTGCATGCGCATCGTTGAAGGCCACAGGCATCAATCCACCATGGGTATGGTTCGGTTTGTCCAGTTTGGTCATTATATTTACATCAATATCACCTGCTCTCATATTCCTGAGCAGCCACTGCAAATGCTTCTTCCGGTTTGGAGGATCGTTCCGGAACTTATCATACCGATGTTTTAACGGCGAATTTTCGGGAAGGAACTCAAAATATCTTTCAAACTCTTTCCCCGGACCCTTCGCAGATCTTTTCAGTTCTTCAAATTTTGCTCTGGCTATATCACCGACGATATTCAGATAAGCTGTGATCCTCTTTGCACGGAAATCTTTGACTTTATCCGAAATCGACTGGAAAGGGATGTCTATCTTCCTGCAATAGAACTCCCGCATTTTTTCCATCAGGATATCATCAATCAGTGAGATCACGGACGGAACGCCCAGATGAGCCACCCTTACCGGCGTATCAATGGTAAAACCAATCCCCATTACGGGTATGTGAAACGTATGCATCGTTTTGTTGTTACGTAAGAAAAAGAGAGGTGTAAGAGATACCCGGGGATTCGATGTTCACTGAAAGTAAGCAATCAGCCTTTAACCCGCAGAGAGAGGAGGGACAGGGTAATAACGCTTAGTCGAAGTAACCATTAAGAACCGGTGATATATAATAACACCTGACGATTCGATAAAATGAGCTGCAAAGATACGTCTATTTATGCATTTACATGCATATTATATTTTATTCCCGAAAAATACCCATTGCAAGATAATTCGTACCCTTGATGCTATGCGGAAATGAGTGAATTCCGACCGGTTCATTTCATCGTAACAGCATTAATCAGGGTAAATTCAATGAATCCTGTGTATTTTTGCCAGTAAATAAGAACCGTCCGATATGATCAATTTTGTTAAAGAGTTGCGCTGGCGGGGGATGATCCACGACATCATGCCAGGCACGGAGGAGATGTTGCTGAAGGGGATGACGACTGCTTATGTGGGCATTGACCCGACCGCCGACTCCCTGCACATCGGGCACCTGGTTTCGGTGATGATGCTGAAGCACCTTCAGGTTGCCGGCCACAAACCGATTTTGGTCATCGGCGGGGCCACCGGGATGGTGGGTGACCCTTCGGGCAAGTCGGAAGAGCGCAATCTGCTGGACGAGAAGACCCTGCGGCATAACCAGGCCTGCCTGCACAAGCAATTACTAAGATTCCTGGATTTCGATCCTTCCAAACCCAACTGCGCCGAGATCGTGAACAACTACGACTGGACCAAAGACTTCACATTCCTTGATTTCCTTCGTGATGTAGGCAAACATATCACGGTAAATTACATGATGTCGAAAGACAGCGTTAAAAAGCGACTGGAAACAGGTCTCAGTTTCACCGAGTTCTCCTATCAGCTTTTACAGGGCTATGATTTCCTGTGGCTTTACCGGAACAGGAACTGCACATTACAGATGGGTGGCAGTGATCAGTGGGGCAACATCATCACCGGTACAGAGCTGATCCGCCGGATGGAGCAGGGCGAAGCTTATGCACTCACCTGTCCGCTGATCACCCGAAGCGACGGCGGAAAGTTCGGAAAGACCGAAGAGGGCAATGTATGGCTCGATCCGAAACGCACCTCACCTTATAAGTTCTACCAATTCTGGCTGAATGTTTCTGATGAGGATGCAGCAAAGTACATCCGGATTTTCACCTTATGCACCCGTGAAGAGATTGACGAATTGATCAGAAGCCACAATGAGCGTCCCCATGAGCGGATCCTGCAGAAGAGTCTGGCCAGGGAGGTGATGACTGCCGTTCATGGGACAGAAGCCCTGGAGAATGCCATCGAAGCGTCAGGGATCCTGTTTGGCGACGACACCACGGAAGCCCTTCAGAAACTTGATGAAGAGACCCTTCTGAATATCTTCGAAGGGATTCCCTCCTATTCCGTCTCACGCAGGGATCTGGATGCAGGGATTCCCGTGGTGACGCTACTTGCAGAAAGCACCTCGATTTTCCCCTCCAAAGGGGAAGCACGTAGAACGCTAAAAGAGAATGCCCTGTCCATCAACAAGAAAAAAGTTACCGAAGATTTTACCCTTACGCCGAAGGATCTTCTCAACGGGAAATATATCCTGGTTCAGCGGGGTAAAAAGAACTATTACCTGATCAGTGCAGTCTGAGGTCCACCATCACCGGCAGGTGGTCACTGAATCCTCCGAGGTACTGGGGCCCTGCATAAGTCCGGTAAGGTATCTCCTCCCCTGCTGCATTTTCAGTCATCAGAAACGGAAAGCGCCCGATCATGGCATCCATTGCCCGGATAGAAGCTTTTTCATGCAGCATAGCTTCTGAAACGATGATCTGATCCAGGAGGTTGTAATGCATCCCTGTCACATCGCGATGGGCATGGGTACCCATTCCTGAGGCAAAGTACGGCCACATCAGGTTCACCAGGCCGCTCCCTGTCCGGTCGCCTGGCGGAGCAGCACCCAATATCCACATGACAGAAGAGTCGGAAGGTTCATCATTAAAATCACCACTGATGAGGATATAGGCCGGAAAAGGAAGGGCACCCAATGAATCCACCTTATGCCGTAAGGTTGTGGCCGCCAGTGCCCTTTTAGGGGATGACACCTCCTCTCCACCCATTCGGGAAGGCCAGTGGTTCAGGAATAGATGCAACGTATCTGAAAAAAGGGTAACCATCTTGATATAAAAGATATCCCTTGTTGCCCAGGATAGGTCGGCAGGATTGATGATCCGGATACTTCTGTTTGAAATAACCTCCACCTTTTCAGAGCGGTACAGGAAAGCGATGTTGATGCCCCGGTGGTCAGGGGATTTGGTCACCAAATATCGGTATCCGTAAGGTTTCAGCAACGGATGCTTTACGAGTTGCCTGATCACCAACGGATTTTCCACCTCGCACAGACCCACCATCTCCACAGCCTCCCATCCACCGGCCGCTATTATCACCCGGGCTATGTTGCCACACTTGGCCTGCATCCGCCTCCAACTCCAGTGCTTCTGACCGTCAAAAGTAAAATCTTCATCTATCTTCAACGAATCATCAAAAGGATCAAAAAGATTTTCAGCATTATAAAACATAAAACGGAGACCCCTTAACCCCCGCTCCGTATCATCCGGCTGGGAGGCCAACGGCCTCAACCAGGTCATTAAAAAAACCATCCACAACAGCCACCGCATAACAGGATCATTTTAACTATATATGATCTGAAAAAGAAAAACGGAAAGGTTTTTATTACTTTTTACTGAAAAAAATTCCACCATTCAATCTATCCTTTATGAACATAAACCGTGTTTCCAGATACATTGAAAAGGGCATCATCTACGCCCTGATCATTATGATGGCAGTTGCATTGGTAAGCTCGGTGATCATCTCGCGCTTGCGATCCATCATGGCATTCTCAAACGAAGGGATTACCACGAAGAAGAGTGTTACAACGAACAGGATCACGGCCAGGGCGGATGGCAATACAATATTGACAAAGAAGCGTTTCCGGTTTACGGCTTGTTTTGCGTTCATAGACGTTCCCGTTTAAGCATGGATATTTTCTTTTTCAGTGGTATGGCTTCCAGGGTTTGAAGCATAGTGTCCCAGATGAGAAAACCATTGGCATTTTTTGAATTTGAGATTGCGGGTACACCGATCCACATGGAGGATTGCACCGGGATGCTCCGTCCGAAACCGGTGCTGATGATCTCCTGGTTGCCCTGCCGGATCATTCCGTTGCAGTGGATATGACCCGAAAACCCGATCCGGCAGTCGTGCCTGGCCATGAAAGCCAGATGATCGGTAAGTTCATGGAAACCTGTTAAAAACCGCCTGGCAGAGCCGGTAATATCAGGGTAAATGGAATGGGTCAACAGACACTGCCGGCCATCTGCTTCGATGATAAGCGATTCCGGCAGTCCGGCAAGATATTCCCTTGCTTCCTCGCTGAGTAAAGCCGAAAGCTCATTGTCTTCGTACAACCATACATTACCCAACGCCATTCCCTCCCTGACATGAAAAGGCAGGTCGTACCAGTTTTCCGTAAAAGTGAAGCCCCGCACCTCCGACCGTGGTAGCTTCCGTACCGCAAAAAGGTCATGGTTCCCGGCCAGAACATACCTGCAGTGCCTTTTCACCCAGGCAACACAGGCCGATGCGTTCCGGGTATCAAAATAATCATAGAAAGGAACACTGAAGCCCACAATATCCCCAAGGCAGATGATCTCATCACAGTGCTGTTTTTCTATCAGCCGGGCTGCTTTGGTCAGACTGGTGATATCTTCATGGATGTCGGAAATGATGGCTATTTTCATCACCGAAAATCATTACATGTCACCAAATATAAAACTATTCAGACAAAAATCATCTGATATCATCTGTATCGTCAACCAAATATAGCTGACGTTCGGGTAAAAATCTATGAAATGCCTCATCCCGATCTAAAACGGGATGACATGACAAAGCATCCATTAAAGTTGTAATGTTGACAAGTACAGGGTCATCTGAATTCAAAATACCCCGTATTAAACCCTGGGTGGAATTCATCATCTAACCTTTCTGAAAACAACTATGAACAGCATCGTCATGTCATATCTGTTTTCAACATTCTTCAACAGTGTTTTCCGGACAAAAAGGAAATATCCACCAAACCTCATCATACAATGAAAAGGATCCGTTTGTTATGGCTACCGATTGTATTATTTTCATCAGGCTTCATGATGATTTTTACCGGTTGCACCAAAGAAAATCCGGACAACAAACCGGATGACAAATCCACTATCCCTGCAACAATCACAGATATGGACGGAAACACTTACAAGACCGTTAAGATTGGCAGCCAGGTATGGATGAGGGAAAACCTCAGAACGACAAAATACAACGATGGCAGTTCTATACCTTTAATTGTTGACTCGGTAATCTGGACAAACCGTACCCATCCTGCCTATTGCTGGTATAGCAATGATATTGCAAATAAAATCCCTTATGGAGCACTTTATAACTGGTTCGCAATAGATTCCGGAAAAATTTGTCCTGTCGGCTGGCGTGTTCCCAGCAATGATGACTGGAACAAGCTCATCACGAGCGCGGGAGGTTCGGTTCATGGAGGTGATCAACTGAAGGAGCAGGGAATTATCCATTGGGGCAGTCTGAATAGTACGGCGACAAACACATCCGGCTTCACGGCGCTGCCGGCAGGGTACCGACACGGGGATGACGGCACTTTTTTAAATAAAGGAAATTATGGCGTCTGGTGGTCTTCCAACGATTATGGTTTAAAACAGTTTGGGTGGGCTACCAGTCTGTACAGTCAATTCAGTTCCATCGAGGTGAATTTCTACAGGTCAAATTACGGTTATTCTGTTCGATGCATCATGGAATGAGGTGTGCAATCAGTGCGGAAGGTGAAGGGCGCAATTTAGTTCATCACACATCTTATTGACATTCCATTGTTTCTTGTTGAGCTGTATCTTGCGATCTGTGCTTTGTCGTAGGTCAACTGCCTGTAAAAACTGTTGTTTGCATCCTCTGATGAACTCCACCATTTCCCGTGCATCCCGGCTAACTGAAGAGATGAGAAATAACCGCCCGAATTACAGTATCCGCCTGGTAAACCGTTAAATCCACTGGCATTGGTTGCACCTTTGTTAGGGGTTTTCCAGTGCTTAAGACCGGTCTCTTTCATCTGCCCACCCTCATCCGTGCCTCGATAACCTTCCATTTTTACATCCGATGCTGACATCCCAAGTGTCCTTTCAAGGGTTTGCCATTCTGGGTCAGAAGGCACATGCCAACCCGTCGGACATAGAATTCCGGTGTTCACAGCATACCAGTTGTATAAAGCCCCATAGGTATCCTCGTTGGCGGCCGAATCGTTATGCAGATACCAATGACCCGGTGTTTTACTGATATACAATGCATCCCAGTCCTCCCTGATTTCAACGTACAAAATCGTAGTACCATCATGCAGTTTCGATGTTTTCAGGTTCTCAGCCATCCAGGTCTGGGGTCCGATCTCAATGGTTTTGTAAATGTTTCCGTCAATATCTTTCATCGTTCCTGTCACAGGACCTGGATCATCCTGATCCTTCTTGCAACCGGGCATTACAATAAACATCGCTGCCGCGATGAATATGAATATCCAAAAAAAACTTACGAATATTTTCATCCGAACAGAATGGGTTGACATGTTTGAACCATCAACAAAGATAAACAATTACATCGGCATTTTGAATCCGATCGAAGATATTATGATCCCCATCATTCTTCTTTATGATGATGCATTTGAAGAAAACCGGAAATCATTCCTTACATTTGTATGAAGCTCGTTTATGATCAAAACCTCGAGAACCATGGCAAGAATTACCCCGCTGCAAACCTTTCAACTGCTGGTTTGCTTTTTAACCTTTGTTACCCTGATGGCATCCGGTTGCGATAAAGACAAAGATGATATCCCGGTTGATGGAGACGGCAACACATACAAAACCATCGTTATAGGCAAACAGACCTGGATGGCTGAAAACCTGAAAACCACAAGATACAATGATGGCACCGCCATACCTCTTGTGACAGAAGATGCTACCTGGTACTATCTTACAAAACCTGGCTATTGCTGGTACAATAATGATGAAAGCTCTTACAAGAACCTGTATGGAGCCATTTACAACTGGTATGCAGTGAATACGGGCAAGTTATGCCCAAAAGGCTGGCACGTGCCAAATGACCAGGAATGGATGACCCTTGAAGTGTATCTCGGTATGGATGCCACAGAAGCCAAAATCCTTGGCTGGCGTGGAGAAGACCAAAAGGTTGCCGGTAAGCTGAAATCGACACACAGTTTATGGACGCAACCCAATGAAGGGGCAACCAATTCCAGTGGATTCAACGGGATGCCGGGAGGGGTCAGGCTTTTATACGGCAATTACAAATACATCAATGGTTATGCATACTGGTGGTGCTCTGTTGAAGCAGACGACACCTATGGCGTGATGAGAAGCCTGAGTTCTGAACTCGTAACGGTGTTCAGAAGCCATTACCAGAAAGAGTACGGGATGTATATCCGATGCATTAAAGATTGATACCTGATTTCCAAAAGTTTGTCGCAGATTTTTTCTGCATTCCATACGGTAAATGCTCGGTTGAAGATGATGATCAGCCGTAATAATCATATCCTTTCGAATGCATTTTTGGATTAATCTTTATGCAATACGGATTGTTCTGCATCACTGCCAGCCCATTTTCTTCTGCCCTTTCCATGATGGATCAACAACAGTATAACCGCTGAAAGCTGGGCAGCTATCGGGATGATGACGATCAGTAGGAAGTATGGCTGATAGACAAATCCCATCAAAGCGCTTCCCAGGAACCAGGCCACCCCGTATAAGGTATGGAAAATTCCAAAAGCTGAAGCTACCCTGCCTGTGGGTGCGGCATTGGCAATCATGGCTTTCATGATAGACTCCTGGGCTCCAAGTCCGATACCCCATAAAACAGCGCCGGCAATTACCATGGGTGCATTGCCAAGGAAGGCAAGCGGGGCATAGAACAGCCCCAGGCCAATGGCCAGAGCAAGGATGATCGTGCCATGCCGGTCGAACAACCGGCCAAAAACCAGGGCGGCGAAAGCATCGGAAAGCATCGCAATGGCGTACAGTCCCGGAATCCAGAGTTCGGTAATCACCTGTTTTGATTTGAGGTGATAGGCAATGATGGGAAAATCGGCAAAGCCAAAAGCAACCAATGATGCGATGATGATGTAAATCCAATAATATTTGGTAAATCCTTGTTTGCGCAGGTCCTCGTTTCTCATCCGGAGTTGTTCGGGTGCCGGGAACTGTGACCTGGCAAACACCAGGACCGATATGGCCATCAGGGCGGGCACTATCATCCAGGCATAAGCCATGGCATACGAGTCGGAAGAGAGGTACATGGCCAGCATCACCATCAGGGGCCCCAGGGTTGCGCCGATCTGGTCCAGCGCTTCATGCAGACCAAAACCCCATCCCCGACCAGTTTCCGTAGTTGCATGGGCCAGCATAGCATCGCGGGAGGGTGTCCGGATCGCTTTCCCAAGACGCTCCATCATCATGAAGATCACCGCCAGCTGCCAGTAACCTGCCAGAGCCAGTAAAGGGACCGAAAACAGGTTCAGACTGTACCCGATAAAAATAAAAGCCCAGTAACGCCTTGTCCTGTCAGCAAAATATCCTGAAACCAGCCTGAACCCATATCCTATAAGCTCTCCCAGACCTGCAAAAAAGCCCACCACAAACGCATTGGCATGTAATGTTTCAAGGAAAGGGCCGGCAATGCTTCGGGCCCCTTCGTACACCATGTCGGAAAAAAGGCTTACAACCCCGATCAGGAGGATGAAAGCAAGTGATTTTTTCCGGTTCATCTGGATTGAAGGTAAGTATTATACCTTTTTTTCAACAGATTGCCCGAAAAGGTCATAAATAAACGTGATCCACTCATATACGTGGTTAAAGAAGGGCTCCTTTGTCTGTGTAAAGATAAAAAGTATTACCTTTCATGCAAACTCACCGTAGGGTGCCACTACAGAAAATCATCTCCGGCGGGCAGACAGGTGTTGACCTTGCAGCGCTGGATGCAGGGAGGGCAGCGGGGCTGCTGGTTGGCGGCTGGTGCCCGCCCGGCCGGCATAATGAGGCCGGCACCATACCCCCTGATTACCCCCTGGTCGAAACTCCGGAAGAGACCTCACCGGATGCAACCCATATCCCACGGTCACTCCGTACCGAATGGAATGTCAGGGATTCGGATGCAACATTGATCATCTTGCCGGATCTTCCCGAACCTGATCCCGGGACAGCGTGGACCTTCATCTGTGCGGAAAAATATGGCAAACCGGTTCTTGTCACTGATCCGTATGCAGATGATGCCCTGAATCATATGCTCGCCTGGCTTACAATACAACCTGTCCAGACCCTGAACATCGCAGGGCCACCTGAAAGCAGCGTCCCGGGCTTCTACAATGCCACCTTCATCCTCCTGAGAAAACTATTCAATAAAATTAAAATCCACTGACCTGAGACTCACCTGTAACATCCTGTCCTTTCACACCGAACTGAATCCAAAATTCTACCCTTACTTCTGATTTTTCTACCTTTGCGTGTGAAATCAATACCGGGAACCATGGATCTGCAACTGAAACAGGATTTCCTGCTCAGATGGAAGAAATACTTCGGAGAAGCAGAGCTACCGATCACCTTTTACTATTCGGACAACCATCCGGATGCTGACCCTGTGAAGGCAAAACCCGGCTGGGGTTGTATCATCGCCGATCTCAGCAGGGTCAGGAACGGTGAGTCACTTTCGTTTGACCTGAAGTCCGTCCGCTGTAGTGGAGGTAAAAGATATCTTGGATTCAGCAAGGATCTGAGACCAGGCTTTGAGTACTTCCTTTCATGTGGTAACGACCAGATGGAAGGTGAGCGGTATTTACGGACACCGGAGATGGTGAAGGAGATGCTGAAGGATCAGGTCTGCATTCCAATGGAGGGGAAAAACATTATTTTCAAACGTTGGGATAAACTTACGGCTGCTGACCACCCGGAAGTAGTGGTCTTCTTTGCTGCACCCGATGTGCTTTCCGGCCTTTTCACCCTGGCCAATTATGATGTGGTTAAAGGAGACGGCGTCATCACAAGATTCTCCTCCGGTTGTGGTTCCATTATCCATCATCCCTGGCTGGAAAAAGACAAAGAAGCGCCAAAAGCAATCCTGGGTATGTTCGATCCTTCAGCCAGGCCTTATGTTCCTGTTGACAGACTGAGTTTTGCTGTTCCAATGGCCAGGTTCGTCAGGATGATCCATTGCATGGATGAGAGTTTTCTGATCACAGATACCTGGAAAAAAATGAATAATCGGCTTCAAAATAAATCCGGAGTTAAAAGATGACGATCTGGAACGAACGGTACGAGGCTGAAGAGTACATTTTCGGCAAGGAACCGAATGTCTATTTCAGATCAGTGATCGACCTGCTGGAGCCTGGCAGACTGCTGGTTCCAGGTGCCGGAGAAGGGCGTGATGCGGTATATGCTGCAACCCTTGGATGGAAGGTTGATGCTTTTGATCTCAGTGATAAAGGCAGGCAGAAAGCTATCAGGCTTGCCGGGGAATCTGGTGTGGAAATTACGTACGAAGTAACAGATGCAGCGACGTTTGATTTCAACCAGAAGCAGTATGACCTCGTAGCCATGACTTTTTTACACCTGCCGGAAGCCATGAGGAGGTATTTCTTTGGCAACATCCACAAGTGCCTGAGACCGGGTGGCAAGGTCGTGATCGAGGCCTTTAACACACGGCAACTGAGCCACAGTTCCGGGGGGCCAAAAGATATTAACATGTTGTTCACACCTGAGCTGCTGAAAGAAGAACTCATCCACATCAAACCTATTAAGAATGTTGAATTGACGGTTTTCCTCGAAGAGGGTAGCCGCCATCAAGGAAAAGCCGAGGTTATCCGGTTTCTTGGCGTCAGAACCGACAAATCCTTACACTCCGGCGGAAGGGTGAGTGCTTTCTGATCAGGTCAGTACCTGATGATTTTTATAACTGCCATTTCCTGCTCCCCTACGATGCGCAACCAATAAATACCAACCGCAAGGGTGGACAGATCCATACTTTCCGTCGCCTGATTCTGTGTGGCAAACTGGAGTTTTTGCCCTTTACTGTCATAAAGCTCCAGAACAGAACCCAAAGCAGGCCCGGAAATCTGCAGAAAATCCCGGGTGGGGTTTGGATATATCCTTAGCTTCCTCAAATACCCTGGCTCAATGGTTCCTGAGCAGTCATCAAAGCGGATCATAATAGTATCATGGCTGCTGCAAAGAGCATTGGATGCTGTCACAGATACCAGATGATCTGTATACAATGAAAAAACGAAAGTATCCACCAGCAAGGTCTGGTTTTTTGATCCGTCAGACCAGAGATAACTTTCTGCAAGGCCTGCATCCAGAAGAATGGATACCTGACCGTAATTGACAAATAATACTGTATCATGGCCCAGGTTGGTGACCGGGTATTCTTTGATGATCAAGTCAAGTGATAAAGTACTGTCGCATCCTGTCATGCCGGACAATACCTGGGTATACTGACCCGACTGGGTATATGTCTGACCGTTAAGTAAAAAGCTATCGCAGGCTGTGATATATATCATGACCCATGCGGTATCCAGAACCTGCAGGTGGGTCGTTATGATACTGTCGCAATTCAGAACAGTAGTCAGATTGCTGACATGCTGCGTGGAAGAAATAATCGCTGCCTGGGTGTATCCATCCGGAAAGATGTAACTATCCCCTGCACAGATGGTATCATATTCCGTCAGATGATAAACCTGATTAATGGTCAGGTTAACCGTATAGATGCTGTCGCAGAAAGGTGGATTGGGCAGTGTATCCTGATAAACCCCGGAGGATGTCCATACCTGGGTTCCTCCCGGTGATATAAAGCTTCCGCAGGCAGAAACGGTGATGGTCTTGCGGGCATAAGCATCCACGGTAATGGGTAACTGGAGGGTGGAAGAGGTGTTCAGGGAGGTATCAGTGGCTGTAAGAACAACCAGGTAGGTCCCGGGATTGAAATAGGTATGAACTGGTGCAGGATTGTTACTGAACTGACCATCACCAAAATCCCAGTTGTGGAGGTCTCCGTCAATACTTTGGTTTTGAAAGGTTACGACTGTTGAGTCACAAACTGGTGATGCAGCCCAGGTGAATGAAGCAATGGGCATGGGATTTTTGGTAATGGTATCGGTGTTGACCGCACTCCAGAGACCTGACAGGTCCATAAACTGAAAATGGACAGTGTGCTGCCCTTTCCAGATCATCGTCATATCCAGACTATCCAGCAGAATCAGCTGTTGAACCGGCGACGTCAGAATATGTGTCACCATGCCTGAATCATTTCCATCAAACCAATACCGGTAAGCAGTAATCAGGTTTGATGGATATGAGGTCGTATCTGCATTCATTTTGTAAAAAAAACGGCAATCCACGATGCTCCACAGACCGGCATTATCCAGGAAACGGATGTTAAAACGGTGCAGGCCAAAAGGTATTGCTGCTGTATTAATAGCTGTTACAAGATGCTCCTCCGCTGCGCTTCCCGGAAAAGAAAGTTGCACCTTGTTGGCAACATTATCGTCGAACCAGTATTCACAACCGGAAAGGGTTCTGTCAGGTAACACTGCGGTCACCGTATCAGCCCTGACCTGAAAGAAAAAACCCGAAATAACCGGAGAATACTGAAGACTGTCGTCACGGAATCTGAGGTGCAGCGAATGGAAACCTGCAGCAAGTCCTGAAGCCGGAATCAGTGCATTAAGGTAAAAACCTGAAGCAGCTGTTAAAGGGACAACGACCCTGGATGCATACTGATCATCGAACCAGTATTCATACTCACTGACAAGGGATTGTGGCGAAGGGGCTCCTGCATGAAGTTTGAAAAAAAAGTGGGACAGGGTGGGAGAATAATGCAAGCTGTCGTCGCGGAACCTGATGTGCAGGGTGTTCAACCCTTTCGTCAGACCTGAAGTGGGTATAAGGGTATTCAGGTGAAACAAGGGTGCCGGGGATATACTCTGCACCACCTTTGCCCCGTAATCCTGATTGAACCAGTACTCATACTGGCTGATCATGTTCTGCCCCCTGACAGACATTGCCGGGAAAAAGGCAAGTAAACACAAAATCAGGCTATAATGTGAGGTTTTCTTCATGGCTGAATCCAATGATTACCTTTCCTGAGCCGACACTTTAATATTCACCTGCAGGTTGCCCTGTGCATTGGTGGAGGGGGCCACAGTCCTGGATATGATATGGGGATTAATGGGTA
The DNA here is from genome assembly GCA_964652685.1 of uncultured Lentimicrobiaceae bacterium. Taxonomy (GTDB): domain Bacteria; phylum Bacteroidota; class Bacteroidia; order Bacteroidales; family SKPS01; genus SKPS01. Next base: position 13,187 of record CAZZBS010000025.1, on the reverse strand, counting down.
CAGCACCCGGTTTATACGGAAAAGCTGTCCCATATAATCCGATGTCCGTAGTATCCGATGCAGCGTTTACTCCGACACAGCCTGGTTTTAGTCTGTAGTCATTCTGATAATTAAAGATGTTGTAGGTATGAGAAACATAAATGGAATCAATAGGCACATTGTACAAATTCCCGTATCCCGGGCTGTTTCCGGGAGGAGCTGCCAAATTCGTCGAAAAAATATTGTTGTAAAATGTGTTGCCCGTAAAATTCCCTGCAAGAAGTCCATAACAACCTGTATGGTTGATGATATTGTCATAGAAAGCTGCTCCATGAATCTCATGGAACAAGGCAGTTGAGCCACAAGGCCCATAAGACTCAAAAAGAAAAATATTGTTCCTGAATACCACTTGTCCGTTTGAGGTCTGGAAATAAGCCAAAAAAATATTTTTAGAGAACAGCACATTCTTAACCTGGGCAATATTGACATAATTGGTAAATACATTTTCTGAGAATAGTATGTTCTGTGAAGTCGGGTTGAGATAATAAACATCATACACCATCATAACCGGATTGCCAAAGTAGCAGCGGCTGAATGAGTAGCCGTTAATAATGCAATTGGTGACATTCTGACCAAAGAAAACATGATTGTTGATATGAACACCCTGCATTGAACCACCATCAGCCCCTGACAACAAATAAACATGACCATTGATAACACTGATTCCGGTGGCTAAGGCGGAGTCGGGATAGTGGCCCGTTCCGATGATGTTTAATGTCTTGTCGATCAACAAAGCACCGTTTGCCGGTGTGAATGAGCCACCGGGAAGATAAATGGTGGCACCGTTCGGGGCATTGGCCATAGCAGAATCGAGACTAGTGTAAAACGTGCTTGAACCACCCGATTGGACAGCTATGAGGGACTGACTGTTTGACACAGTATAAAATACAGTTAATAAACAGAAAAACAGCATTATTCGTATCATAATTTGAAGTATTTTATTGTTTTTTTCCGCCGCTAAAAGTATTAAAAAATAATTCACTTTTTCATACTATAAAAATTTTTTACTATACTATTTCTATAGATTATATTGTATATTTGAACCCAAAAAACAGAGAAGCATGAAACATCTTATCCCTGCAGCGTTTTTAATGCTTTTTACATCTCAATGCATGATCGCACAATCATCATCCCATTTTGTTATTGACGCACAATTAAGGCCCCGGTTTGAATTTCGGGATGGGTATAAAACACTTTCCATTGAAGGATCCGCTCCTGCCCTGCTGGTTTCACAAAGAAGCCGCGTTGGGTTTACCTATCAATCTGACAGGATCAGGCTAAAAATTGTACCGCAGGATGTCAGGATCTGGGGCGACGAACAAATTGTCAACACCACAGGTGTGTTTGGTGATCATGCATCCCTTGACCTGCACGAAGCCTACGCAGAGGTTCGGTTGTTCAGGTCAACATGGATTTCTGTAGGCCGCCAGGAGCTTGTGTATGACAACCAGGCGTTGTTGTCTAACAGGAACTGGAACCAGAACGGGATTGCTTCGGATGCGGTATTGCTGAAATATCACCGGCCTGGTTGGATGTTGCACCTTGGAGGTACCTGGAATACCATAAAAGAGAGTGCTGCCAACAACTACTGCCCTTCCGACAGATGGAAAACACTAAGCTTTCTTTGGCTGAACAGGAACCTGAACAACATACTGCGGATTTCAGCCATGCATGTTGCTTCCGGGATCACCGAAACAGACAGCACCAACCGGTTATGGTTCAGGCATACCAGTGGCATCAACACCAATATGAAGTGGCGTTACATGAACTTTAACGGCAACCTGTTTTATCAGTATGGAAGAAACCAGCAGGGTATGAAGGTAAGTGCCTGGTTGGCGGATGCCGAAATTACACAGAAATTCGGCATTTTAACACCCGGTATCGGCTTTGGATACCTGACAGGGAACTCCCTGTCCCCTGACAGTATGAGAACCGATCACCTTTTTAACGATCTCTACAGATCAAAACATAAATTTTTCGGATTCATGGATTATTTCACAAACATCCCTGTGCAAACCGCCCAGGGTGGCCTGGTTGATTATTACGGCTTTGTTGACTGCAAATTATCCCGTAATGTTAACATACGCAATATTGTCCATCTCTTCCGTTTAGCACAGACCAATCCCAATACCCCTGATCAGAAAGTCCTGGGATATGAAAATGATCTGATCCTGTCGTATCGCTTTGCAGATTGGGGAAATCTGGAAGCAGGGTATTTGTTTTTTCTCCCGACGGAATCCCAGAAAGTTTTACAGGGGATATCTAAAGACAAGTTTTCACAATTTGCTTATTTAATGCTTACACTGACCCCAAAACTTTTCACTCATCAAAACTAACGTGAAAGACATGAAGAGGTATCTGGTAACGATCACGGCAGCATTGCTTTTGGTTGCTTGTTCATCCCCGGGAAAAAAGCAGCAAACAATCAATATTTCAGGGGCTTTTGCTTTGTATCCCCTGGTCGTTCAGTGGGCTGAGGAATACCAGAAAGAGCATCCTGAGATCAGGTTCAATATTTCGGGTGGGGGTGCAGGTAAGGGGCTGGCAGATGCCCTGGCAGGTGTTGTTGACCTGGGAATGTTTTCCCGGGAGATCACACAAACCGAAAAAGACCAGGGTACCTGGTGGGCAGGCCTGGCCATTGATGCTGTGATCCCCTCAGTCAGCAGGAATAATCCATGGATTGCCCAACTACATCGCCGGGGTATGACACAGGAAGAGTTCAGAGATATCTTCATTACCGGGGAGATTACAGGATGGGAAACCTTCACCGGCAGTTCCAAAAAAGAAAGAATCAAGGTTTACACCCGTTCTGATGCATGCGGTGCGGCTGAAACCTGGGCAAAATACCTGGGGGGGCATCAGGAAGACTTGCTGGGTGTAGGGATTTATGGTGATCCCGGGCTCGCTGAAGTGGTCATCAAAGATCCGCTGGCCATCGGATACAACAACACGATTTATATTTACGATGTGAAAACCGGCAGAAAACGGCCCGGGGCTGAAGTGGTTCCCATTGACGTCAACGGCAATGGAAGAACTGATCCGGAAGAGGACTTCTACGATACGTTTGAAGTGGTGCTTGCCGCCATTGCCGACGGGCGCTACCCTTCACCACCTGCCCGGGAACTCTATTTCGTGGCCAAAGGAAAGCCGAAGAAGCAGGCGGTGCTGGATTTTATCCGCTGGACCCTGACCGACGGGCAGAAATTTGTGAAAAATACCGGATATGTCCCGATCAGCGATCAGAAAATCAACATATATCTGAAGAAGCTGAACTGATCTGATATGAGAATCTTTCAAACCATTACCGGACGCCTTGCCACAGGCTGGATGGTTTTCTCACTGGCATCGATCCTATTGATGCCACTGATCATCGGCCTGGGATTGTACCTGAAATCCTATCCCCTTTTTGAACACCAGTCAGCCTGGTCCCTGATCACCTCATCCGACTGGGCACCCATGAGCGGGAAATTCGGATTCCTACCCTTCATCGAGGGTTCAGTGTACGTGACACTCATCGCTTTTCTGCTGGCTGCCCCGGTATGTCTGCTTGCAGGCATCTACCTCACCCAGTTCGCCCCGCCATGGCTTATCCGCCTCATTCGTCCCGTGATCGACATCCTGGCGGGTCTCCCTTCCGTGATCTATGGCGTCTGGGGAATCCTCGTTATCGTACCACTACTCTCTGATTATCTTGCTCCTGTATGCAATACCACATCAACAGGTTACTCCATCCTGGCAGGCGGGATTGTGCTGGCTGTGATGTGTATCCCCTATATGCTCAATATGCTGGTTGATATCTTCAATATGGTACCAGCCGGTCTGAAAGAATCTGCATCCGCCCTGGGGGCAACCCCCTGGGAAACGGTCAAACACGTGGTAATCCGGAAAAACTACCCGGGGATCATCTCTTCGTTCGGCCTCAGCATTGCCAAAGCATTCGGTGAAACCATTGCAGTCATGATGGTGGTTGGAAACCAGCTTACAACCTCCTTCAATCTGTTCGAAGCGGGCTACCCGCTCCCGGCACTCATCGCCAATAACTACGGAGAGATGCTTTCCATACCGATGTATGACTCCGCATTGATGTTCGCGGCCCTGCTTCTTTTTCTTATTATTCTTGTCATTAATTTGATTTTCAGATACTTCATTTATACAACCAGGGAGCGATGAAAAGGACAAGGATTTGGGAAGAGAAATTTTTCAGGTTTTTATCCGGCCTGGCTGCCTGGTCGCTGATAGCCATCCTTGCGCTGATCATTGGAGTTATATTCTATAAAGGATTTAATGCCCTGAACCTTGACATGATCACAAAGCTGCCGAAGGGTGGGTTCTATTACGGAGGTGAGGGTGGGGTGCTCAATGCGATTGTGGGGTCACTGTACATTGCGATCGGGGCTACCATCCTGGCCATTCTCCTGGGGTTTCCGGCAGCATTGTATATCAATGTGCATTTGATACGTTTCACCCGCATACAGAACCTGATCCGTTACCTGTTCGACGCTTTATGGGGAATCCCCTCCATCGTCTATGGTTCATTTGGATTTACATTGATGCTTATGGCAGGGATGAACGCCTCCCTGCTGGCCGGGATGATCACCGTGGCTTTGCTCATCACACCTATCATGGCACGTACCTTCGACGAGGTACTCTCGACCATCCCCAAGGGCTTGCATGAAGCGTCCCTGGCACTTGGATCAACCCATACACAAACTGCTTTCCAGGTAATCTTCAAACAGGGGTTCCCGGGATTCATCACAGCAGTACTTCTCTCTTTCGGCCGGGGTATCGGCGATGCCGCTTCAGTACTGTTTACCGCCGGCTATACCGACCGGATCCCTGCAGCCCTTGATGAACCTGCAGCCACCCTTCCCCTTGCCATCTTCTTCCAACTCGGATCACCAATACCCGAGGTGCGTGAAAGAGCTTTCGCCTCCGCGATCATTTTGACCGTCATCATACTTATTATAAGCCTCATCGCCAGATTTCTCACCAGTAAACTATCCAGATCCAAACTGAAATGAAAATGTTTAGTCCGCCTTCGCTGGAGTTTAAGTTGTCTGGAATCCTCAACTTCCTCAACATTCTCCAATCATGAAAACCTCCTCTGTAAAAATCATCAATCTGAATGTGCATGCAGGAAATCATCATATCCTGAAAGACATCCATCTTAATATCCCTCAACATCAGATCACGGTATTGCTGGGGCCTTCAGGATGTGGAAAAACCACCCTGCTCAGAAGCATGAACCGGCTTACCGATCTGGACCAGGGGCTGAAAGTGGAAGGAAGCATTCTGATTGGCGGGGAGGAAATCCTGTCGGATGATGTTTATCTTCCTACCATCCGGCAAAAGATGGGATTGTTGTCGCAACGTCCCTGGCCGCTCCCGATGTCGGTGTTCAGGAATGTGGCTTATGGGCTCAGGATTAAAGGTGTTCATGGTAAAAGAATGATACGTTCAAATGTTGAAAAATACATCAGGGAGGTGGGATTATGGGAGGAGGTGAAAGACAGATTACACGGGCCTGCAGGCAGCCTTTCCATCGGACAGCAGCAACGGTTATGCCTGGCCCGTGGTCTGGCCGTCAAACCGACCATTATCCTGGCGGACGAACCCACCTCTGCCCTGGATCCCACTTCGGCCAAGATCATCGAAAACCTCTTCCGGAAGTTAAAACAACACTACACCATCATCCTGGTCACCCATATCCTCCGGCAGGCCAAACGCCTTGCCGATCATGTCGTTTTCATGCACGACGGACGAATTATCGAACAGGGCTCACCCGAAGAGCTCTTTTCCAACCCGCAGACAAAGGAGCTGAGTGATTACCTTGTGGATGGGAATTGAAGGCTAAAGGTAAAAGGTTAAAGGTAAAAGTATAAAGTTGCCTTGCGGTCAGTTTTCCCGAAGGGGAAACCGATTATTGCAAAGGGCCGCCACCGGCTCAGGATATGAAGTTATTGGATCCAGTCAAGATTATGATCCCGGGCAATAACCCCGAATGTGCTTTCAGGGTAAGCATGAATACAAACCGCCCATTAATTCCCTGGCCATCTGAAAGCCCCTGACATCAGGTCGCTGATCATCAATACCGGCGCACACAAACTTTAGACTGATAAACCGGTTCATTTCCGTTACCCAGGATGCGGCAAATGTACATCCCGGGGCTGAGCCGGCTGACATCCAGTCGCACGCTCCCGTAAAACGGCTGCTCCAGCACCCTTCTCCCCTGAAGGTCGTACAAGACAACCGTTTGTTGCAAAGGTGAATGGCTTTCAATCCTGATGTGATCCGTCGCCGGATTGGGATACATGCTGAATTCCTGCCGGCCGGGCTCCTGAACGGAAACCGTTTGCAGCGAGTAGTAGTAATCGGATTGTGCACTTTTAACCCAGGATGATGTAACCTGATCCCAGTCCCATGAAAACGTCTGAAGGATCATCCTGCCTCCGTAAAATGAAAGCCATGAATCTTTATTGCTCTCTGCATAATAGGGCAGCAGCAGATCAACCGGAGCAGTTCCGGCATCGCGCACATAGTCATAGGCACCTGTATTGAACCATTGGCCGGAATACGGGGAAAACAAGGCATATTCCACCCGCTCCACCAAACCGTCCGAGCCTATAACCCGTTTCTCCTTTTCAGATTCGGAGAACCTTGAAAGATCTGGATCATAGGTGGCATAAATATACAGGATGCGCCTCCCCTGCGAATCATAGTAATAGTCCCTCAGTTCATTGGGCTCATATTGGCAGGTTTGCTCACTATACCAGGACTCCAGCCTGGATTTGAGCGTAAAATCGGGATTATAGGTGTATTCGGTTTTTCTGATCGGATGCCACGATGAACCGTAGTGATTCCACCACTGGTTCAGCTCCAGCAATATTCTGTCAGAGGTTCCATCGTAAAAGTAACCGACCTTGCTGTTCAATAACCAGTTCGCGGTGAGAGTGTCCCAAAAATAGGTCATTGATTCTGTAAGTCTTGAAGGAGAAGATGAGTAGGTGTAATCGCCTTTGTACTGTGGTTTTAATGAATCGGAATTTTCATCCTGACCCGAATAGACCATTTCCACCATATTGAATAGACTATCGTATTGATAATCATATTGAAAGAGTTCCATCCACTGGTTTGATAACTCATTCCAACCGGAATGTTTCACAGATCCGGGATAATTCCTGTTGTTCTGATAAAAGGTAAACTGATAGCGTGAATTGGGTTTCCACAGATCTGATGCAATATCCCATTCATAATGGATCTCTTCCGTTTGCAATTGTAGATGATTGTAACGGCAATCGTATTTGTAAAGAAAATCGTGATTCCCGGACAATGATACCGTGATGACACTGTCGAGGCGGTAGGCGGAACCTTTTGGCTCCTCCTTCATAAACCTCTGTCCTCCGGGCGTGGGTAATCCCGGAAAAGAAGGAAGCTGAAAAGGACCAGGATTAAAACTTTGCAGAGGGGAACCTGAGCCGGCAGGATACTGATGACCGGGCTGACCTTGCGCAATGAATTGAATACTAATAATTAGGATCCATGTAATGAATGTTCTCATTAGGTATGGTTTTGCATCCGTAAAGATAGCTGATCTTCCTGGTTATCGGTTAATTTACCGGAAGAACCAGTATGCGGCAATGCCTGCACGATTTCCGGTAATGCCTGTGAGAAGATCCATCACCATTTTTTCTAAGAAGATTTACGCAGGATAAAATGAAACCTGCATAGATCAGGTCACTTCGGTGTCATCGGTTTCCAGGTGAGGTTGGAGCCGACATTGGGGTTAAAGCTTGGGCTTTCGGTGACGATGTATTCCCCGAGGTTATTGCACCAGGCATGGTTGTAACCACTGGGCAGGTCGATATGCCGTTCTTCAAACGGATCATAGTATTTATCCACCCCTCGCATGTAGTCGCTGAAATTCTCCGATACCTTATCGTACACCTGGTTCCGGGCTTCAAACTGCTGCAGCTGGTCCTCCCGCATCTGGTCGCTCATACGGCTGAGCATCCGGCTGAATTCCCCGATACTGTGTATCCTTTTAATCTCCTGCTGTGCCATGTATTCGATCACATTGCTGTATTTGGCATACCATTTCGGATTCAGCCGGAAACTTGAAATGACAGGTTGAAAGAGATCTGCATACTTCTCTAAATTCCCTTTTCCCGCTTTGAAGGAAAAAATATAATCAACATACCATAAGGTATTGTGAGTTACCCCGAACATACCCTGCGTGGGAAAATGGATGGTCTCCACCACACAATAGATTTCCTCTTCCTTCGGAACTCCATCGGCTACGTATGACACCCGCATTTTCGCACCGGTTGCTCCGCCCTGTTGTCCGGCACCTACCGCTTCCACCAGCTCAGGAAGTGATTCATCACTGATGACGGCAAGCTGCTGAATATCTGACCTGTGCCTTGGTAAAATGATCTGCCTCAGTGCCGTCTGGGCTGTTACTGGTTGTTTCACTGTACTGCCGAAATATTTACTTCCCGGAGGGGATAATTGCAGCAACATCTGGTTATCGGTCCAAAAATAACACTGGTTGGGGAATACCTCAAATTCCTCATGGCCTTCCGGGTTATAAGCCCTGAAAAAGGTGACCGCAGGCAACATAGGATTGTCAAGCACCCATTTCATTCCGCCTTCAAACGACCACCCATCCGGTATCAGAAAACTGAAAGCTTCAAGGCCTGTACCTTCCTTGTCAACATAAGAGAACTGCTTGAATCTAAGCATTTTACTTTCTGCATTGTCCATTTGCTCATCGTGGGTGTTACCTGCATTCCGGCAAGCCGGAAAAAATGTCAGCAACAGAGCCATTACCAGGAGAGTAGAGTATGTTTTCATAAAAAAACTATTTAGTTCTGACAAATGTAAGATTAAACAGGCCGTTTTATGCAGGCGTTTGTTTTTTATTTTTGTGCAGAAAACCCATGATCAGGATGATGAAAGATGAGATCCTGGCACAGTTGAGATCTACGCTCAGATCACAGGCTGATGAAGCGCTTCGCCTTAAAGGTGAAGGTTATTTCAAGCAGGACGAAAAGGAAAAGATGAAGATGTACGGTATGCGGGCTGCAACGGTCACGCAGATCGGCAAAGAATGCCTGAAAGGGTTGGCCGGAGAGCCGAAGGATTTCATCTTTCATTTGTGCACTGAGCTTTGGAAATCGGGTATGATGGAAGAATCCTTCATTGCCTGCCAGTGGGCCTTCAGCTGCAAAAAGCATTTCACCGAAGGGGATTTAGGTGTTTTTGAGCGCTGGGTGGATCTTTATGTGAACAACTGGGCCTCCTGCGACACCCTGTGCAATCATACCATTGGAACGCTGATCGAAAAATTCCCCAACCTGGTTTCCGAGCTGAAACGGTGGGCCCACAGCCCGAACCGCTGGATGCGCCGTGCGGCTGCCGTCACGCTGATCGTGCCTGCCCGGAAAGGACTTTTTCTGGAGGATATCTTCGAAATTGCCACCATCCTCCTCCATGACAGGGAGGATATGGTACAGAAAGGGTACGGCTGGATGCTGAAGGTGGCCGGTGATAAGCACCGGCAGGAGGTGTTTGATTTTGTCATGAAGCACCGTGCAACCATGCCCCGCACGGCGTTGCGGTATGCCATTGAGAAGATGCCGCCGGAGCTGAAAGCACAGGCCATGCAACGAGTGTGACCGCCCCTGGTTCAGAGCGTCAGCAACGCTTTGACCGAACGGCTTTCCCCAGCCATGAGAAGCGGTTTTTCGAACTGCCCGCCAAAATCAGCCCGGATCTTCGGTTACCCTGATTTCTTTGCCGGCTTTCGTACTGCGACAGGTGGTATAACCCAGGTGGTACTTCACATCCCCCGGCAGATCGTGGTCATCGTATTCATACCCGCCGAATTCGCTCAGGATCAGATGGAGGGGTTTAAGCAGGATATTCGCCAGCACATTCAGCCGGCCCCGGTGTGCCATCCCGATGATGAATTCCTCCGTCCCCATACCGGCACCAAGCTCAAGCACCGCATCCAGCGCCGGGATCCTTCAGGTACTGCATGTACAGAGCTTCCAGCGCCTCGTTGCTCATGCTGCTCAATGATTTCATCATGTGGTATTGTAGCAATACCGGGCTGAAATAATAAAAATTGACCTTGCCATACAACCATCATCTTAACAACATAATAAACGTAAGGTTTTTATCCGAAGAAAAAAAAACACGCATTGCAGAAAAAAACATTACCTTAGCCGGCCTAAAAAGAGCAAGGAATGTAGAATCTGCTAAACTTCAGGAGGAACGCCTATGATTGAGACCATTCAGATAGGTTCCGTTAAATGGTACCATATTCTTTATCCTTCTGAAGAGAACCTCAACTTCCTGAGTGAAAACTTCAATTTTCACCCCCTCGACATCGAAGACTGCCGCAGCCGTGTTCAACGTCCCAAAATAGACGTTTACGACGACTATTACTTCCTCATCCTCCATTTCCCTTACGCGGATAAGGTGAACAAGTTTGTAAAAACCAAAGAGGTGAAGATCTTCTGGGGCAAAGACTATGTGATCACCATCGGAAAATCGCACTGGGTGGTCAAAAATCTGTTCAATGAAGTCAAAGAGGATCCGGAAGCGGCCTTGAGCAATATGCCTGTATCCAGCGACACCCTGCTGTATGCGATCCTGGAGGCCCTGATGAAGGAGACCATGTCGCTCCTCTCCAGGATCGATGAAGAACTGGACCTGATCAATAAGGATATCTTCAACATCAAAGCCGAAAAAACCATCGAAAGGATTTCTGTCACCCGTAAAAACCTGATCCTCATCAACACGATCTTCAGGCCTCAGCTCCGGGTTTTCCAGAAGTTCGAATCGGGTGCCATCGAAGGGTATGCCGAGGATATGGAAGATTACTGGGGCAATATCCTCGACTATTACCAGAAGATGTGGGATATGATCGAGGACTATGAAGAATTGATTGAAGGTTTCTCCAAAACCTTTGACTCACTCCAGGCCAACCGCACCAACCAGATCATGAAGATCCTCACCTTCATCTCCACCATCATGCTCCCGTTGAGTGTGGTTACCGGCATGTACGGAATGAATGTGTTGCTCCCGATCCAGCACAGCCCCGCGGCATTCTATGTCATCCTGGGGGTGATGGTCCTCATCATGGGGGGAATGATGATCTATTTCAAGAGGAAAAAATGGATGTGATCGGACGAATGAAAGTCATTACTCATTGCAGGACAATTCTCATGGTTTCCTGCACCTGATCTGATATGCTTTGGATACTCAAAACGCAGATTCCTCGCGAGAGGTGGTGTACTTCGATCTTGGTTTGAGGTGATGCTAGGATTCCGGACATAAGCACTCTTCCATAGACATCCATTAATACGTAGGTGCCGTTGACGAAACTGCCTGCAGTTTCCACGATGATGAAATCCTGAGCCGGATTGGGATATACGGAAAACAAAGGCTTTTTAACAGGTTCATCTATTCCTGTGATCACCGTGAGGGTGGCTGTATCTGAAGTATCTGAACAGGGGGGTGCTGTTACGATACAACGGAACAACTGATTCTGATTGCCAAATCCAACGTTGGTGATGGTTAGGGTATCAGTAGTTGCACCGCTGTACTGACCTGTATCGGCCAGATTCTGGAACCCATTCCCGGTATCTGTCTGCCATTGATATGTCGCTGATGCATTGGATGTTGAGACAATAAACTGAGCCTGATGTCCTGTGATGATTTGCTGATCCTGAGGCTGCGTGTTGATAATCAGGTAATTACTGCACTCTGTAAATTTAATCAAAAATCCATCGGAATACCACATCAAATTGCCCGGGGTGGTCTGGTATGCACCCGGGGTAGCGTTGGTACTATCTCCTCTACCGGAGAGATACAGATTGCCGAAGTCATCCGGAACACAGGCCTCAGGCAAGCCCCTGATATAGGTGCCCCAATCCCGTACGCCATTTGTGTTGAATTTCACCAGAAAACCCTGTGTGGAACTAGTAAAAGCAAGTGAATCCTGGAAAGCACCCGGGGTAGCAATCCCGGTTGCCACATTGGTAAATCCCAATAAATAGACATTTCCTGACAAATCAACGGAACAAGATTCAAATTCGTTCTCAGAGTTTGTAAAACCTCCATAGTATGTACCCCATTGCCTGACCCCATTGCTGTAAAACTTTACCAGGTAGGCATCTTTCCAGGAATTGGAAAAGGTATCCCTATGTGAACCAGGGGTCGCTATGTTAAAGGTTGATCTTGTATGGCCGGTCATATAAACGTTACCCAACAGATCAGTACTGCAAGAAAACCCTTCATCATCTTTATTTCCGCCATAGTAAGTGCCCCATTGCCGCACTCCACCCGGGTTGAACCTTGCAAGGAATGCATCCCACGGTCCTCCCATGGTTGTTTGGTGGGCACCCGGCGTTGATATCATCGTGGTAGCAGTGGTGGATCCACTCATATAAATATTACCGGATGGATCCGTACAACATGAATACCCCCAGGTATCACCATATGCAACATAAGACTCGCCATAATAGGTACCCCATTGCCGTATGCCATTGGGAAAAAACTTCACCAGAAAAGCTGAAGAACCTCCACCCCCAAAAGATGGTTGATGAGATCCTTCTGTTGCTATCCCGGACTTTGAATAGGAAAAACCAACCAGGAGCACATTGCTGTTCTGATCCACCGCACAGGAATAGCCCGCATCAGTCAAATTTCCACCATAGTAGGTCCCCCATTGCCTGACGCCCTGGTAATTGAACTTCACCAGAAAGGCATCAGATTTTCCTCCGAAGGTGTCCTGATGTGCATTCAGGGAGCTGATGGCATTTGATGACATGGTGGTGCCGGCGATATATACATCACCATCTTCCTTCAACCTGTCCACCGCACACGAATACACCCAGTCCGCACTGTCTCCGCCATAGTAGGTCCCCCATAGCCTGACTCCATCTTCATTGAATTTCGCCAGGAAGCCATCATACGAATACTGTGTCCCATAGGGAAAATACGGGTTCCCGTGTGTGGTTTGATGGGCACCCATAGTGGCAACCAGGTTGGTCGATTTCGTGGTTCCTGCCAGGTAAATATTGCCCCCTGCATCCACAGCACACGAGTATCCGTAATCGTCCAGGTTTCCTCCA
>CAZZBS010000024.1:0-49414 GCA_964652685.1 uncultured Lentimicrobiaceae bacterium | reverse complement strand
TTTTACAGATATAACGGGACACCCATTTTTGAGGTTGGTGGTTGCATGAGGTTTTTTTTACAGATACCACGGGATACCCATTTTTAAGGTTGATGAAAGCATAAGGTTTTGTTTTTACAGATACCACGGGACACCCACTTTTCAATAGAAAAATTCATATAAGTTTGGTTAATAACTAGATGCGTTTTTTGCCAGAAAACCAACCGGGAAAACAGGTGAAAAGGGTATTATTTGCTTGACTTCAGGCTGTTTTTGTTGGATCTCCTGTTTTCCGGATTGGAGACCCATTTTCACAAAACGGTCATCAATGATTTGCTTCATCTGTTCCTGGTCTGGATTATTCTTGAAGTATGACCTATTGGTTGTCACCGTTTGCGTAAGTTGTTTTCACAACCTTTCATAATGCGTTGATGATTTTATCTGTATAGCCACCCGAAACCTGGCTGCAAAAACCTCATCGAAAAGTTAACCTCAGTAGTCAGGATGTACCCCATGCATTTTTTACCTCATTACCTCATTTTTTTTGAGAAAAACTTTCCGTTTTCCGATTCCCGATCAACTACACAAAAAACGATCTCGTATGAAGGTGGAATATAATAACCTCTACATTCATTTACATTGAAAATCAACCCAGCCACCATAAGCAAGTAAGTCATGCAGAGGAATTGAAAGCTTTTCAAAGCTTCTAACAAAATGATACGGCCCGGTCTATCGGAATAATGAGCTAATGAGGTTTGATGCAGGAAGGATATCACCGGGCTACTGAGGTTGATGAAAGCATGAGGTTTTGTTTTTCACAGATACCACGGGATACCCACTTTTGAGGTTGATGAAAGCATGAGGTTTTTTTTACAGATATAACGGGACACCCATTTTTGAGGTTGGTGGTTGCATGAGGTTTTATTTTTTAAGATACCACGGGATACCCATTTTTGAGGTTGATGAAAGCATGAGGTTTTGTTTTTCACAGATACCACGGGATACCCACTTTTCAATAGATAAATTCATATATACCTGGATAATAACAGAATGTGTTTTTTACCAAAAAACCAACCGGGAATAAAGGTGAAAGGATTAATAAATCCGCGATTATCCGCTTCATCGGTGTCATCCGTGTTCTATAAATCAAATTTTTGCTTCACTTTTTTGAATGAATGAATGGGTCTGTCGCTGAGGGATGACAAAATTTTTGCATCTGATTCATTACATTTGCAAAATATCACCAGCTTCATGAAACACCAGATCATCACGGCGGGCAATCTGCTGAAGGAACCCTTATCCCGGCACCCGGTGGGGGATGAGTTCTTCGAAAATCTTTTATCAACCGGGGATGTCCGGCTCGAACGGATCATCTCCACGGGACAGACTACACCAGAAGGGGAATGGTATGACCAGGAAGAGACGGAATGGGTTGCATTGCTGGCGGGTGAAGCTGAAATCTCCTTTGAAGATGGTGAGGTGTTAAAAATGCACCCCGGCGATTACATGCTGATCCCTCCACACATACGGCACAGGGTCACTTTTACATCCAAAGAACCACCGGCCGTATGGCTTGCTTTATTCATCAACAAATCCAATCCATGATCAGCAAAAGGGAACTGTTTTTCAGGCACCTGGCACAGACATCCGGGGAGCCACTTGCCATTGAGATTGAAAAAGCGGAAGGTGTATATCTCTATACGCCGGAAGGGAAACGGATCATGGACCTCATCGCCGGGGTATCGGTCAACAACGTTGGGCACCGGCACCCGGAGGTACTGAAGGCCATCCATGACCAGTGTGAAAAGTACCTCCACCTGATGGTGTACGGCGAGGTGATACAGTCGCCCCAGGTGCTGCTTGCCACCCGGCTTGCCTCCCTCCTCCCCTCTTCCCTCCAATCGGTGTACCTGGTCAATTCGGGTAGCGAAGCCAACGAAGGGGCGCTGAAACTGGCGAAGAAACATACCGGCAGGACTGGTATCATAAGTTTCACGAATGCCTACCATGGCAGCACCCACGGCTGCCTGAGTGTTATCGGCGGGGATGATTACCGGAAAGGGTATGAACCTCTTCTGCCTGAAACCCTTCGCCTTCCTTTCAATGACACAGTACAACTTGAAGCGATCACCGGTCATACGGCCGCTGTCATCATCGAGGTCATCCAGGGTGAAGGGGGGATTGTGGCCGCCACACATGAATTTCTGACCGCATTGAGGCAACGGTGCAATGAAACCGGATCACTGCTGATTTTCGATGAGGTGCAGACCGGATTCGGCAGGACAGGGAAAATGTTTGCTTTTGAGCATTATGGTGTTGTCCCGGACATCCTTACCCTGGCCAAAGGGATGGGTGGCGGGATGCCCATCGGGGCCTTTGTGGCTTCGGGGGAAATCATGGGAGCTTTGCAACAAAACCCTGTCCTGGGGCATATCACCACCTTCGGTGGGCATCCTGTTTCGGCAGCGGCAGCCCTGGCATCCGTTGAGGTGATCGCCAGGCCGGGATTCCTCGAAGCCATCCATGAAAAAGGTTTACGATTTCAGCAACAACTGGAGCACCATCCGGCTATCACCGGCATCCGCCGGCACGGACTCATGATCGCATGCCAGCTAACGCCTGAAGTTACCGTCAGGGACTTCATCCTCAAAGGACTTGAAAACGGCTTCATGTCCGACTGGTTCCTCTTCTGCGACAGCGCTTTCCGGATTGCACCACCCCTGACGATCACCTACGCAGAAATCGACAAAGCAGTGAAACTGATTCAGCAAACATTGAATGCATTGTGATACGCTATTTCCCCTGCATCCTCTCCTGAAGCTCACGCAGTTTTTCCATCAGTATCACGGGAGGTTCCGGCACATCCATCTGAACTTTAAATGCTTCGTCCAAAACCCTGGCATAAAGAGTATGCGCTCTTCCCAGGTTACCCTTGCATTCCTCCAGTTCAGCCATCAGCATAAGATTCCGTATCTGAACTGAATCTTCCTGATAGAGAAGTTTTACGGGTGGTTCCGCCTTAATACAATCCGATCTTCTTAACCAGTATTCACCTGTAAAAAAAAGTTCATCGGAATTCATCTCCTGCAGACGTTTGATAGTCCGTCCGGTAGTTTTTATGGCCGCCTTTTCCGACCAGACGGTATCCTGCAATCCGGCTTTGATGAATCCGGCTTTCAGGATATAACTGCTTTCAGGTGCCCATGTCTGTGTCACCTCCGGATCTATCCCATAGATTGCATGGACTGCTTCCTCTGTATGGAGCATCATGGTTTCTGCAGGCATGGATTTGATCATCTTCATCGGGACACTGAACAAGGTTGGTTCATCATCCCTTCGGATAGTAATGAACAAATGGGTGAACCACTGATTGGTACCATGCCCGATATCCAGGGGAGAAAAAATGGAATCGAATCTCCTGATTATTGCTGGATCGGTTTTAAGGCTGTCAGGCAGTCCATGCAACACCTCATCAAGGGTAATCCCCGGAAAATAGCTCAGGCTAACCTTAAGCACTACGGGAAGGCCACAGGGTATTTCCGCTCTGGTCTTTCCGTTGACCAGCATTGTGACCTCAGGTTGTGTCAACTGGCCGGATAACGGCAATGCCATGGCCAGTACCAATAAGATGAACAGGATTTTTGTTTTCATGGTTTACAAGTTACTTTCATTTGTTGTCTGCAATCACCTCTGTTTTTAGCTGCCATACTCCCGCAAGCACCGCTTTGATTCAAACCGGTACCAGTTTTAGTATTGGTGATACTTCGGCCTGGGTTATCATCTGTTATGGTGATAAGTGACCATCCGGTAATATTTCGTTGTAACGATGCAGCACTGCAATCCTCAGGTTGTGCCGGGACAGGTGAAATACAATAATTGGCATAACTGTAATACCGCATCCAGCATCCTACATCACCGCTTGTAAGCCCCTTAGGGCAGGCAATGGTGAAAAACTGCGGATTGGGGGTAGTATTTGTATATTTTTTCCCATCAAGGGTTATGGAACTCCCCGCAGGCAGTTCACCAGTGATAACTCCATCACCATGATGGTAAACACCGACAGCATGCGACAATTCATGGGGTACGGCATGCCGCATGAAAGCAGCATCACCAAGCTTGCCATCGTTGATGGAAACCCAATGGCAACCAGGCAATCCATAGGTACTTGCCAGGCCTCCCCATCCTCCGATCTGAGCATTGGTGAGTGTCCTCATCCTGATCCCTTTCTGGTCAAAACTCTGCTTATACGATTTTTTATTTGTGTTGATAACACGTGCTGTATCAAATTCAAACTCATTGATCAGGTGATAATTGATACCGGTTTTGTTAAAATCGCCCATGGTTAATCTTTCCGGATTATAAATAAACAGATCCTTTCTTGAAGGATCAAGCCGGCGATGTTTTCCGGCAACCATAACGCCACGATACTCTTCATAGACGGTAAAACCATCCCCATTATTTCGGGTAAGTGGATCAATATCTCCGTCTATTGCAGGATCAACACGGTCCATCACTTTTTTCATTTCCGGAAATAGTGTCGCCCCCCTTACTTCCCAGCCTGCATCGGCAATGTGGTTCTCATTGACATCAAGGGGTATGGTGACCCGGTTATCATCGTATCTTTTCTTTGCATGCTGACCGGTGTTCACATGTTTGATCTCATCCCGTTCCCGGGGAATGGACAGATAGGGTTTTTCAGCATTGGAGCCTGCATTGGCCAAACTTCTTATAAAGCCAAAACCTCCGTAATCCTCCGATTTGACAATAACAGTGAACTCCCTGACCAGTTCCCTCGTGTGGGCCTGTTTATAATTAAGCGGTATTTCTTCACCCCATTTAAGATCCTTTATCCACCTTTCACAATCGATCGTATCAAACATGTCAAGTTGGTCCGATTTCATAATATGGTAATCCGGGCAGGTGTCAACCCATTCCAGGGTCATATTCGGAATTTCCATGGGCCAGTTGAGGCACACCCCGGGCTCTTTGCTCACATCGATCAGTTCAAAGCGATGAATCCTGCATTGGTGTTCAAATCCATCCTTCCATATTTTTTTCTCCTTATAAACAAGCCAGGACTTTTTCTTCAATTCCAGTCCAGGTTCAGGTGACCAGTCTGATGCGGTGACCTCCATCCTGATCCCGGGTTGATAGACCTTAAGTTTAATTTTACCGGGCGGTTTGACTTTGTCAGCAATTTTCAAGGCTGACCGGTTGTATGCCCTTACCTCAATTTCTACATCCATCTCCTTTTCGGGCGCTTCATACACTACATATCTCCCGGTGTTCCCTTTTACCAAACGTCCTCCATCTGATGTTTTTATGGTCCATGTATATTCAATATCATCCTGATATACCGTAGTAGTATCATTGGTAGGACAGTTTTCCGAGACACACCAGACCCTGATCCGGTCATTATCCCGTATATCGGAAGCATAAAGCCTGACAAGCTCCTTAAACACAACCTTGCCGGCATCTTTCACTGAAGGGAGATTGATGGTAGGGGTCGAGAGATCATCATCCATTGACCAGGCAGGGCCCGCTGTCAGGCATGTTTCTTTTTCATCCGGTTTCTTGTCAGGTTTTGATGCTTCAGGCAATTTAAATTCATCAGACCTGATGCTGATTTCATAATCATCGTAAGCACTACGTCTCCTGGTGATCTTTACTTCAATTTTTCGCGTAACCGTGTCGTCAATAGGTTGTGAAGGATTGTCATCGATAATTTTCAGTTGTATCTTGATCAACGAGTCTTCATCAACCGGAACATAAGGTGGCATAAATATCACACGATCGCCCACTGCTTTTCTGGCCGGAGTAAGGCACCCGATTTCGACAAAACTCCCGCCTCCTTCCTTGATCTCCCACTCAAACCTAACCCTGCTTGAGGTGATACGTTTATCGGTAGATCCTTTCTCGTTACAGCCGGGCTTGGGCACACAATGCCATACAATTTCATCGAGGTCTAATCCCTTTGCTTTCAGAACGATGAATTCATCCCTTTTAATTGTAAAGTCCTCATCATGGGGATCAAGCCCTCCGTTCATAGCAGGATCTTTTTCAGGTTTAAGTGAGACTTTGCATGGACCACAGGAAGCCGGAACGGGTTGAATTTCCGGAGTAGGCGAATAGTTGAAACGCAGGCATTGCGGTGCTGACAGATAAGCAGTCTGCTTCCCGTCGCTTGCGGTGCATAGGCCCCGTATCTGGTAGATAAAGGCATCGCCCGGCGTCAGTGACTCACCCAAAGGCACGATCAGGCTATGGCTGGTAAGCCCCTGATTTCCGGAAGGAACACCTGCAGGCATTACGTAGTCATACACACCTATCACTTTACGCGCCGGGGGAAGGTATCCCAGGCCTCTCCAAACCGGTCGCAAAGGTCCCCATTCCCAACCTGGTGGCAAGTCCGGCGGCACCGGTGGTTGCTCCCCTGTCCAGGTAGGACCGGTAGGAGTCCATACCCAACCCGGTGGCAAGGCAGGGAGCCCTTCACTGTCTCCACCCGCAGGAAGTGAATCAGAAACAGGTCCAACATCAGATCCTCCTGGTGTGGGTGTGGGTGTGGGTGTGGGCGTGGGCGTGGGTGTGGGCGTGGGTGTAGGTGTGGGCGTGGGTGTGGGTGTAGGTGTGGGTGTAGGTGTAGGTGTAGGTGTGGGTACAGGTTGTGGTGTAGGAACCGGGGTAGGTGAAGGTTTGGGAACCGGAGTAGGCGTCGGGGGTGGAGGTTCAGGTGGAAACTGCCCGCAAGGATTATTATATAGTACCACCGAGAAACTGCTGAAGGCGCCTGTTGCCTGCCATGCCACCTCCACCTCCTGGGTTACCACCCCTTCGGTCACATGCCCGACACATTCAGCAACAGGCCACACAGGGATGATTTCTAGCGGTTCCGGGCTTCCGAAGGTAAATATACTGACCTCACTAAACCCGTCATTCACGCCAACAGGCAATCCTTCCATTGTCAGGGCCTGCACCTGCCAGGCATAGGTGTGACCTGCAAGCAAAGGCGGAGCGTACATCGGATAAGCAAATGCCTGGGCAATCACTTCAGGTTCAAAGAAAAAATCGGGATTTGACTGTATTGCCTCATAGGGTAACTGCTCCGGCAACAGTTCCACCATCTTGACTACATACCTGACTTCTACCGGTGGAAGAGGATATGGCGGCAACCAGGAGAACATTGGTATGGGTTCGCTGACCAAACTGTTATCCGCAGGATAGATCAGAAAAGGGGTCCCTGGTTTGAAAACCTGGTGCGGAACACACTGATGGCCCAGCAAAGATCCTGTGACCGCTTCCAGGACACTTACACAGATAATGTAACTTCCCGGTGGCAGATCGTTGGTCTGCATGACATAATTCTCATAGACAGGATCTGTATAGGATATCTCAACCGGCTCGTAAACAGAATAATCCGGTGATGATACACCCGGGAACAGGTCAAATACCGCTGTGCTTCCTTTGAAAATCAGATGTGCATGTTCCTCCTCAACCGTTGCCAGCATTATCACTGGCACTACATTGCTCAATGTGCTATTGAAGGTAATGAAATGGGTGAATTCACCCGGAGAAAAAGCACCTGGCGGGGGTAGCTGTATGGAGATACTAACCTGGGAATAAACCTGATTCATGAATAATAAAGCGAATCCTGTCAACGCCATACTTCTCATAAACCGGAATCGTTTCATGGATATGCCATCCTTGGCTATACCCCTGAAAACTGTTGTGATTACATACTTTTTCATGGTGTCTTGCTATGAGTTGGTTAGGTTTAAAGAATAATATGAGTTTAGATATCCGATTGATTGCTTGAAGATGTTCTATTTCTCTGTCTCCTCCCGAAACTTTTCCTGTAGATCTTCGATCCTGCGATGCAAAAATTCCGGCGGGAACATATCAGGATCAGCTTGGTTCTCAAACTTTATGAGTGCCTTGCGGTAATAATCCAATGCTTTTTCGAATTCATTTTTACACAGAAGAACTTCTGCCAGGAGAACTGAATGAGTATAAGGCACCGGATTCCGGTTGTATAATTCCTCAGCATACAGAGAAGCCAACTGGCAATCTCCCCGGCGGATCCAGTAGCTGGCAACAAAATGCAATTGTGCATCCGAATACTCACCGGTTTTTTTCAGTGCCGGTTTTATAATCCTGATCAGGGCTTCTTCCGACCATACCGTATCCGGCCTTGTTTGAGAAATGTAACCTGCCCTGATAGCAATGGTTCCGGCTTTCCAGTAACTGGTCTCGCCCGGATCAACACCGAAATCGGCTACATTTGCTTTGTCACTATAAAATACCTGTTGTTGACCTGCATAAGGGGTCAGTAATTCTTTTTTCTTTATTTTGAAATTTTTAGCTTGTCCTTCAGGCTTAAGTACGAACACAATCCTTTCATGCCAGTTGGATGTTGTATCTCTTTCAGATTGAATCGTTAATAAAGAATCAAGAATTCGCCGGACACCCGGATCCAACCTTACTGTATCCGGTAGAAGGTCAGAGATGGATTCCTGATTGAAATCAGCGACTTTTAAAACCGAAAGGCCCATTATCACCGGATATCCGGGTTGGATCGCAATTTCATGGTAACCGTTGACTGTAAGGTCAACCTGCAGGTTGCCATGCTGGGAATACAACGTAAAAGCTGCACCCAGGATCAGCATAAGTATTATGTATTTTTTCATCACCTTACCATTTTCCGTTTTTGATATTCATTCCTTCCTATGGACGCCTGCAGGAGATCCTGATCTGGTTGATACATTTTCCCATGCCGGTACCGGCATTCTGTCCGCAATTGCCGCCAGCATTCAAACCTGTACCGGTATTTATATTGGTAATATTTGTTCCTATGACATTATCGTTAACCCTGTTGATGTCGAGGTTACGCAGGTTAACTTTCCAGCCATTATTTCTACAATCCAGCGATTTCAGGGAAGCTGACTCAGGGCAAGCTCCGATATGATCGACATACCGCATCCAGCAATTCACATCACCACTGGTCACACCACCTTTGCACGCCACATTGAACCAGGCAGTATCCAGATGCGGGTAACTAACCCAGTTTGGACCAATCCCGACGTGATCACCCTTTAACAGGTAACCTGTGATATACCCCTCACCATGATGAAACACCCCAACAGAATGGGAAAGTTCATGTGCAATGCACCTGCTAAGATCCCTATGATCATCGTTATTCAGCTTTACATTGATCAGTACGGAATCACAGGTCACCAGCCCGTCAGCCGAAGCTGACCTGAGTGCCACACCATAAGTGCCATTCATAAAGGCACTCTCATTTTTAAACAATTTGATGCCTTTCTGGTCAAAACCCAGTGTGTGGGTTGTCCGGTTCAGGTCAATCACTCTTCCCCTGTCAAATTCATTCTCATTGATCATCCAGCATTGGATGCCCGTCTTCCTGAAATAACCCAGTCCCACATTATTACGATCCCAGATGAGCAGATCTTTCGATGCCATACCAAAACGCTGGTGGCTTCCTTTGACAAAGAAACCCCGATATTCTTCATAGGCAGAAATACCATCTCCCGGATAATTGCTTTTAGGGATCGAGTCAGTATCCATGACAGGATCCTGCGGATCTTTCTCAAATAATGAACGGGTCAAGCCGGTCGATGAAGCCAGATAACCTGACCAGAATTTCTGAAATATCGTCTGCCATCCATAATCTGCAACATGATTCTCATCCGCATCCATTGGAATCGTCACCCGGTTATCGGCAGCGGCCGGTTTTGTGTCATCCGGCCGGGTCGGGTGCTTTTTATCCTCTTTTCCCCAGGGGATCGACTTATAGGGGCTTACAGAACTTTTATTCCCGTTTGCCATGCTCCTCACAAAGCCATAAGCTCCATAGTCGAACACAGATATGCTGATGGTAAACTCCCTTTCGGGAAGTTTGGAATTTGCCTTATTAAACCACAGGGTATCGGTATGGTTCCAACGTTTACACTTCACTGTATCGAATAACTCCCATTTATCAGTTTTTTTTATAGAAAGATCCTGACAGACATCAGGGAAAAAAGCACTTCCATGATTCTTTGGTGGCCAGTTGAGGCATATACCCGGTTCCTTGCTCACCTCCATCAATTCAAAGAAGTGTATCCGGCACTGATGGGGAAAAGCCTCCTTCCATTCCTTACCCTCCCTGTAAACAAGCCGGGACTTTTTCTCCAGGGTAAGGCCATTCTCCGGAAGCCATGACAAAGGTGTCTGTTCGATACGAACCCCGGGTTGAAACACTTTAAGATTTATTTTTCCTTTGGGAGGATCAACATCTCTGATCTTGGCATAAGAGGGATTGTATACTTTTACCTCGATCTCAACATCCCCCTCCTCTTCCGGCGCCTGATAAACAATCCATCGCCCCTTGTTCCCTTTGATGAACTTCCCCCCCCCTTTTCTGATATTCCATTCAAACTCAATGTTATCTTCAAAATCCTTATTCAGTGTGTTTGTGTCGCATTTTATTGATCGGCACCATACTAAAATATTATCGGGATCACGTATATCATCAGCATAAAGTCTGATAAGTTCCCCAAAAACGATCTTATCGGGTTCTTTTACATCAGGGAGCTTAATTACCGGGGTTACAAGATCTTTGTCTTTAGTCCATTTCGGCCCCTGGGTCATACATGTACCATGGGCGAGTCCGGTGGTCTGCGTTGCGGAAGGCAACCTGAATGAGTCTGATTTTATGATAATCTTATATTGATCAGGGTGCTTCCTGGTACGTTCGGTCCGGATGTTAATCATACGTTCAATGGTGGAGTCTTCGGGTTGGGACTTGTTATCGTCGATGATGGAAAGTTTGACACGGGTGGTCATCAGGGTGTCCGGTTTTACATAAGGAGGCATAAAGATCACACGGTTCCCTTCGGTGGCTTTTTTAACTCCGGAACACCCCAGTTCGACAAAAACACCTTCGCCTTCCACAATTTCCCATGTAAACTTAACCCTGGAAGAGGTGATCCGCATATCGGCTGAAGGGGTTTCAGGACAATCGGGCCCGGGATTACAGAACCACCAGATCTCATCCCAGTCTTCACCGGTGGCCAGGAGGGTCAGAAAATCATCCCGGAAGAGATGGAGTGAGTCATTGGGCGGGGACAATCCTCCGTCCATACGAGGTCTTACACGTGTTTCCAGTCTTACATTGCAGATATTACATGGCAGGGGAGTTGCGCTGTCTGAGTTATCAGTGATGGCAGAATATCTTATGCATTGCGATGCTGAAAGATACCCATCCGGATGACCGGGTTCATCTTCAAATGTCCCATATACCTGGACGATAAAGGCTTCTCCGGGTTTGAGCACCTGGTCGAGGGGAATCGTAACATGATATAAAACCGGTTCTGCAGCAGAAATGGGTTCAGACATCGCAGTTATGACGGGACTTACATAGAGTATGCTCCTTTCAGGTGGCGTTGCTCCTTCTCCAACCCAGTGAGGGCGCAAGGGTCCCCATTCCCAGCCCGGCGGCAGATCCGGGGGTGGTGGAGGATGCTCACCGGTCCAGTAAGGGCCCTCTTCACCCCATGCCCAACCCGGTGGCAATGGGGGCCTTGTCCCTTCCTCTTCTTCGGGCCAGTCGTTTATACCAGGTTTTATGCTGTCTCGTGGGATGACTGTCACCCCCGAGCTAGTCGTATCACCACTTCCAACAGGTGTGGTCACAGGTCCGTTCACAGGCTTGTTTGTCAGGCTGTCGGCAGGTGTATCCTTGATCGAATCAGATGGTGATGTAGGTTTGTCAGGTGTCTTTGGCCCGGATGGGGTTGCAGGCTGTGAAGGTGGCGTTTTTTGCGGAGGAGCAGGATACTTTGGACCTTTTACAGGAGGATACCTGCCACATGGATTCTCATAAACGATCGCATTGAAAGCTGTAAAACGGCCATTGGCCAACCACTGAATGTCCACTGCCTGTGCGGTGATCTCCTGCGTTACATTCCCCACACAAGCTGCAACAGGCTGCACAATGGTAATCATCCGCTGAATCTGTCCATTATAGGTGAAGGTTGTTACTTCACTGAGTCCATCATTTTCTCCGACCGGGATCCCGTCAGCTGTAAGTGCCTGTACCTGCCATGCATATGTATGTCCGGCAAGCATCTCCTGGGCATGGTTGTCATACTGATGCGTTATACCGTTGATGCCGGTCTGGGTGTACAATGCCATCCCGGTGGCCATCGCTGCATTGGGATCCTGCCCTTCAAGGACTTCCACCATCCGGAGGGAATAAACAAACTCAAAAGAGGGAAGCGGTGCAGGGGGCAGCCAGGTAAAAACCGGTACAGCTTCAACCACATTCCCTCCGGATGCCGGATATACCAGAACGGGTGCTGAAGGCTGAATAACCGATAAAGGGATACATGTGAGGGCAATCTTTTCCTGCGTCACCCTGAACAGTTCAACACATACAACATACTTACCAGGTGGCAGCGTATTGGTCCTCAAAATGTATTTCTCATAAACAGGATTTAGCGTTTGAACCTCAACCGGTTCAAAAACACTGTAATGAGGTGCCGAATAACCTTCTGATAATGTAAAAACCGCCGACCTGCCTGAAAAAATAATCCCGGCTGAATGCTCCTCAACAGATGCAGCCATATATACCTGTTCAACATTCCCGGAATTCTGAAAGGAAACCAGTTTGATAAAATCCTCAGGGCGGAAACTGCCGGGTGCAGGCAGATTGAGTGAAACAGTAATCTGGCAATGTACCTCCTGTATGGATATAAATTTAAATATCAATATAAACACACACATGACAAGGTTGATGGAAACGACCCTATCCAACCTTTTCATCCCTGGCTGATTGAAGCTTCTTAACACTTCTTTCATGTTTGAATTCTATTTTATTGATGAATGAGAACCTGATAATATATTGATCATAATCCCTTTCAGGTGTCAGAATATCGCGATAAAACAAAGGTTCTACACTGATATTCAACCTTCCGAATTTATTGAAATCGGCCATCAGACTGCCAAGGATGCCTATCCGGTTACCAGAACCAAACTGCCCCATATACCGCAGCCCCAAACCCGCATTAAGATTCTTCTTCAGATAATACTGACCTCCCAGTGTAAGCTGTAAGGATTGCCTCAGGTTTTCTGCATAATTCTGATGATAATATCCAGCGGAAGCATTGATTGAGACCGGAATTTTCATCATCAGGGTTTGCTGCAACGTAATATTATTGGCCAGGTATTTTTGCTGAGCTTCCGAACCATTCATTTTCATTTTCTGGTTCGACCAGGTTATCCCTGTATAAGCTCTGAACTTATTGTTGATGAGATAGTTTTTCCCGGAAGAAACGGTCAGTAACTCCGCCCTGTTTTCACGTTTCCCTTCCTTCATGAACATGACCTGACGGTTAGGTGCCCAGGTGACACTCATATAAGGCAGTTTTACCGGTCGCCAGGATGTGGTAAGGCCCCACATGATGGTTTGTGTGGTATATGACTTTATTCCGCTAAGGTTATCGGAATACATCCTCATCCATGGTTGGATGGCAATTTTACGTTTAAACAGGGATTGATTGCCCTGTAGCTCAAAAGAGAGGTAATCCTGGCGCATATAAGGCAAACCGGGTGACTTATATCCAGGTTCCACCCTGTTAACAGATGCATTCAGGGAGGTATTGCGCAAAGCGACCTGGGTAACGATCCGCCATGCATAGGACAACGAAGTGCTGATCCTGGGCTGGTGCACTGACTTTACCCATGCAGGTAACTGATCTATGTTCAGTTCTTCACTCTCTGTATTGGCAGTGTTTACACATCCGGAAACTTCACCCTGCACCTTCCATTTCCCTTTAAAGAAACTTACCCCCCCTTCAAGACCGCATACCAGGCTCTCGCTTGGTTTTCGGGTTATCTGGATGGTGTCCGCCGGAATATAAAAAGTATCGGGCCTGAGAGAATCTGCCATGATGTGAATCAGTGTGTCAGGTGGACGAAGATAATACTGTGGATCAGCTTGTAAAGAAGCAGGATCCTCTTTCGCATGCAGAACTGAAAAATGGATGAAGGTGAAATCTTTATTCCCAAATCCCAATCGCCCGAATATCATCCGTTGCCGGGGCTGTTGCATCCAGATCTTATTACTTTCGACCTGTTGCAAAGAGTTGCCGTACGCAAATGCGGTGTAGAACCATGAAACTCTCACACCCAGATTCACTCCATTCAGCATCACCCCGTTTAACATAAACTTTGAATAGGCCGGGCGTGTACGGCCAACTTCCAATACCTCAAAATGTCTGAGAAATTTGAATGCAGGAAGCGACATCTTTGTCTTCAGCAATGACCTTGCGTCAAACCGTAAACTCGCATGATTCATGGGTTGACGCGATTTATCGTGCATTGTTGACAACAGGGATGAAAACTGAAAAGGCATCCCTGCCAATGTTGCCTGCCCACTGAATTGCCATGTCAGATACTGCCTGGGTATCATCTGACCGGTTCCCTGCCGGTTGGAAATGTATCCTGTAATATTGCTGATGCCTGAAAAGGATAATAGTTCATATTTCCTTTCATCTGTCTGAGCTAACGATGACCTTAACGATAGCAGGCAGGACAACAGGAATGAGGATGCCACCACATACCCCGATATCTTCATATTCTGAGTGAAAAAAGGTGTCTTATAGTAAGATCGATGTATGCAGATAGGTAATAGACTATGGATTAAAGACCTAAATACAATGCAATATACGACGGAAATCAGAAAAATGCAAAGAAAAAAAATTACATTTGCAGACTATCTGACAATATGGCTTACAAACCTGCTATTCCTAAAGGGACACGTGACTTTTCACCGGAGGTTCTGCACAGGCGCAACCTGATTTTTGACACCATCCGGGAGGTATATGAACGGTATGGTTATATGCCCATTGAGACCCCTTCCATGGAACTCCTGGAAACCCTTACGGGCAAATACGGGGATGAAGGGGATAAATTACTGTTCAGGATCCTGAATTCAGGTAATTATCTGGAAGATATTGATGATCAACTTCTTCTAAACAAGAAAATCAACCAGATCACACCCCGGATTGCTGAGAAGGGATTGCGGTATGACCTTACCGTACCCTTTGCCAGGTATGTTGTGCAACACAGGAACGAAATCACCTTCCCTTTCAAACGCTACCAGATTCAGCCGGTGTGGCGTGCCGACAGACCTCAGAAAGGAAGGTATCGTGAATTTTACCAGTGTGATGCTGATGTGATCGGCAGTGATTCGCTGCTCAATGAATTTGAACTCGTCCAGATCATCGACAGGGTATTCAGCCAATTGAATATCAAGGTAAATATCCGCCTGAACAACCGAAAGATCCTGATGGGAATTGCAGAAGCTGCCGGTATGAGCCATGCTTTTTTTGCATTTACTATTGCTTTGGATAAAATGGACAAAGCCGGTATTCCCTCTGTCATGAAAGAACTTACCGTTATGGGTATGAAGCGTGAAGTTGCAGGGCACCTGGAGGAAATTTTCAGGTTCGCGGGCTCCGATGAAGAAAAGCTTTCCAGGATTGGCGCATACCTGTCAGGCTCAGTCACTGGTATGAAAGGCATTGAGGAGATGCGGGAACTGTTGGCACTTTTGCAGGCAACAGGTACCACACATCCTGTCATCGCCGATATCACCCTGGCTCGTGGCCTCAATTATTATACAGGTACCATCTTCGAAGTGACCGCAAAGGATACCGTTATGGGCTCCCTGTGCGGCGGTGGCCGCTATGACGACCTAACCGGTATTTTCGGCCTGCCGGGCGTTTCCGGGGTAGGAATATCCTTTGGCGCCGACCGCATATACGACGTCATGAAGGAACTAAAGCTCTTTCCCCTGACAGACCAGCAAACCACACGGGTGCTATTTATTAACTTCGGTGGCGAAGACACCCTGTACAGTCTCAAAGCCCTGGCAAAGATCCGTTCCCAAAAGATCAGGGCCGAAATCTACCCCGACACGGCAAAAATTAAAAAACAAATGGCTTATGCCGATGCACGCAACATTCCGTTTGTTATACTTGCCGGGGAGTCAGAAAGAAGCCAGGGCAAATACACACTTAAAACCATGGAGTCAGGAGAACAACAAATATTCTCCCTGGAAGAAATTATGCATTTGATACGATAGCGCAGGCTGTCCGGGACCTTTTTTTAACCTGAATCACTACTTGCAATTCATTTTTCAGGTTCCGGCAGCCTTTTTTTATCTCCTCGCCTATCTTCCTATAAAAAGGAATATTCTTTTGAATAGCGCAGGTTCTGTTCAATGTAACCTTCGGAATAATCCAGCATGATGTCAATGATTTCGCCTTTTTCATTCTTTTTAAGGATGAAAACCGGATTGACAAAGCCACCATACGAAGCCAGATCGAGCTTTGCATAGCGGTCGAGCACCTCTTTGTGCAGATCCTGGTCAACCTTGACAGCATATTTTTCAACCATGGCTTTCCCTGCTTTTAGATCTCCTTCCGATTTGATCCGCTGCACCTCAGCCAGCATTTCCCCGAAAAGATTGCGTAACACATTAAAATCATTGATTACGAAATAGGTCTTTCCGTCCCGTACTTTTGTCTCAATCACATTGTCCGCTGCACCTTTTTCAAAGATCCAACGGGCGATCATCTGCCTGTTCCTCATGTGGGCCTGTTCGATGTCTTTGCCCGGCTTAATACGTCTGAGCTGTGTCATAAGGCCATTCCGGATGTATGAAATGTACTCTGCCTTGGCCACATCGAGCGATGGCATCAGCCCCAGTTCCACCATTTTGGGATCCATGAGGTAATACAGGGCAAACAGGTCGGCCCGGGCCTCCTCCAGCACTGAACTGTAATTCTTCAGTGCCTCTGAACTCACACCGGGTAAAAGCTGTCCCGAGCCATGGCCAAGACATTCGTGGAGGTCAGTATGAAGGTTGCCGGCAAGAAACCCATGCTCTTTCAATAACTTCACCTCCTGCGCATCCCACGAAAACTCCTCGGTACTGCCTTCTGTTTTCCTTACCTGATCGTATGCATAGGTGATATTGTCCATTGTAACCGATTTGGAACCATGCTCTTTACGAATCCAATCAGCATTAGGCAGATTTATACCAATGGGTGTCGAAGGATAACAATCGCCCCCAAGATGGGCCACTGTGATCACCTTGGCGCTGACACCTTTCACCTCCTTCTTTTTAAAACGTTCATCAACAGGTGAGTGGTCCTCAAACCACTGAGCATTCTCCGAAATCAGGCGTGTCCGTTCAGAAGCTGCAAAATCCTTATAGTTTACCACCGCTTCCCAGGTTGCCTTCATCCCCAAAGGATCACCATATACCTCTGTGAAACCATTCACAAAATCCACCACCGGCTCCAGGTTTTCAACCCAGAGGACGTTAAACTCATCAAAGATCCTCAGATCACCCGTCCTGTAATAGGAAACAAGCTTCTCCAATGATGCTTTCTGCTTACTGTTTTCGGCAAATGGTATCGCCTGTTCAAGCCAGTAGACCACCTTTTCCAGGGATGCAGAATACAATCCACCAATATGATAAACCTCCTCGGTGATGGTTCCGTTCTTTTTCACCAGCTTACTGTTAAGACCGTATGAGATGGGCATGGGATCTTTCGGATCTGCCATCTTCTGGTAAAAAGCAATCGCCTCTTTTTCATTTACCCCTTCATAGAAATTGTTCGCCGATGCCAGGATCAGGTCTTTAGAGGGATCAAGGGATATCCTTTTCGCATCCACTTCGGGATTGAAGATCACAGGGATGATCTGATCGAACAGCTCTTCGGGAGTCTGCCCTTTCTTAACAGGCCAAACAGCTTCCTTGGAGCCTTCAACCAAAATCCTGAAATAGTCTTCCGTGAATTCAGGTGTATGCTTGTCGGCTGAAGCATGGTGGTGGATACCATTGGAAAACCAGACCTGTTTCATGTAGGTAGTAAATGCGCTGAATTCATCAGTGGTCCGGTCACCGTCGAAATGCTCATACATCGCCTCCAGTGTGCGCCTGATCACGAGATTATGCCTGTAATTCTGGTCGTAAACGATATCACGGCCAGCCAATGCTGCCTGACTCAGGTAGTAGATCAGTTTCTTCTGGGATAAACTCAGGCTGTCCCACCCCGGCAGGGTGTAACGCATGATATTGACATCCGCAAAACGCTCAACAAGATATTCAATCTCCTGATCCTGCTGCATTCCGGTTTCAGGCTCAGGTTTCTGCCTGCATGAAAAAAACGTAAGAGCTATCATAAACAGTGTAATGATTTTGATGGTTTTCATTGTATGTTGGATTAGGTTACTGGTTGCGGGTTGCAGGTTAAAGTTCCTGGTTACGGGTCACTGGTTACTGGTTGCGGGTTACAAGGTAGCATATTGTCCGCCATGGCGGAGCAGATTGAAGAATTGTCAATGCCTGAATAACATAGAACATTCATGATACTTTTTTACTTTTTAACTTTCTAACTTTTGCCTTTTGCCTTTTGCCTTTTACCGGATAATCCCATCCCGGAAAAGGGGGATTTTCTCAGACTGGTCGGGAGTGAGACAGTATTCGATAACATCATCAAGCATAAGGTTTTTAAGCCGGTGGGTATGGGCAAATTTCTGATTGAAGGCGATCAGATTTTTCTCAGCTATATGCCAAAGTTCAATGGCTGCTGTAACAGCGTCACAATCGGAAATGAAACAACCGGAGGCCAGCAGTTTCTTCGCGAGGGCACCACTACAAACAGCATCTTCCAGACTAAACCGGTCTTTCCATCCGGCGCAGAGGATCACCACATCCGCCTGGAGGTTTTGAAGATACCGGGCAACCGCCGTCAGGTTGATAAAAGAGGCAATGACGACCTGCTGCGCAGAGGCAGCACGCTGGATGGCCTGCGTCCCGTTGGTGGTACTGTAAACAATGGTGGAACCCTCCAATCCCTCCTGCATGAAATTGAAAGGTGAATTGCCAAAATCGGCAAAGTCAAGCTTGATGCCGTCGCGCTCAGCCGCTATCAGATAGCCTTTGTCCTTGTATTGCTTTGCATCAGCAACGGATACTACCGGGATGATCCGTTTCACACCATGGTCAAAAGCAGTACAGATAGCCGTTGTCGCCCGGAAGATATCCACCACAACGGCAATGATGCCAGGTTTCTCATGCAGATGAAAAAGGGCCGGGGAAAAACAGATTTCCAGTCTTCGTTCTGCCATGACCGTTATCATCCTTTATAAAAAGGTAGCTTCACAATTTCAGCCGCAAGAAGTTTTTCCCTGATTTTAACATAAATGACATTTCCCGGTGCTGCCTCGGTCTTTGACACATAACCCATTCCTATCGGTTTTTTCAACGAGGGGGCCATGGTTCCCGAGGTCACCTCCCCTATCTGGTTCCCATCTTTATCGCACAGCTCATAATGCTGCCTGGGGATTCCCTTGTCGATCATTTCAAAACCACGGAGTTGTCTCTGAATACCTTCTGTCTTTTGCTTTTCAAGCAATCCCCTGTCGATGAAGTCATTACCAGGAACAAACTTCGTGATCCAACCCAATCCTGCTTCAATCGGAGAATGGTTGTCATCAATATCGTTCCCGTACAGGCAGAAGCCCATTTCCAGGCGCAGGGTATCTCTTGCGCCAAGCCCGATGGGTTTCAAATCAAAGCTCCTGCCCGCTTCAAAAAGGGCATTCCATATCGTGACTGCTTGTTCATTGTGCATATAGATCTCGACCCCTCCCGATCCGGTATAGCCCGTGGTGGAGACAAGCACCTCCTTTATACCGGCAACCGTGACCTTGCGCCAGGTATAATATGCCATATCCATGATCGGTTCATCAACAATCCTCTGCACCAGTTCCATGGCATTGGGCCCCTGAACAGCGAGTTGTGCAGTCACATCAGAAGCATTATACAGATCCCGGCCAACCTCAAGTCCCATCTCAACTGCATGCCCCACACACCAGTTCCAGTCCTTCTCAATATTGGCCGCGTTGACCACCAGGAGATAGGTTTCAGCATCCATCCGGTACACCAGCAGGTCATCCACGATACCTCCCCTTCCGTTCGGGAAACAGGTGTACTGTATTTTCCCATCAACCAACGCTGCCACATCATTGGTGGTAAGTTTCTGCACAAAGTCAAATGCTTTGGGACCATAAACCCAAAATTCACCCATGTGCGAAACATCAAATACCCCTACATTGGTCCGTACCGTCTCATGTTCGGCATTCACACCTTCATACTGTACCGGCATATTGTATCCGGCAAAAGGTACCATTTTGGCACCCATGGCTTCATGAAACTTCGTGAAAGCTGTATCTTTCATGATAAAATGATTTTTTAATTAATACGACGAGATGGCAAATGTATAAAAAAGGGCAATCCCTTCGAACCAATCTTCCTTATATCTTTGTCATCTTTAGACATCTTTAATCAAACCTGATCATGAACCGACCCTTACTCCTCCTTGTATTCCTTTTTATTCTATTTGCAGAAACCGCAACTCCTCAGGCAACCGAAGTACTTGGTCAGCAAAGGCTGAAAGATCATGTATATTTCCTGGCTTCTCCGGAACTGGAAGGGAGAGGTACCGGAACAGCAGGGCAAATAACTGCTGCCGAATACATTGCCACTGCATTTGGCAAAGCCGGACTGCACCCCTTCCATGACAGCACCTTCTTTCAGTATTTTCAACTGTACAAATCGAAACCGGAGCGGATTGTTTTTAAAAGCGCAACAAACACCGTCATTGCATGGGCATTGGTTTCCGATAGCATGAATATACCGGACAGTTCAAGACTTTACTATGTGGGTTACGGAGACAGAAATCTGAAACCCCCTCAGAATGAAAATCCATTCATGGTCATCAGGGCAAAGAGTTTGTCACAGTTGAAAAAATCGGTTATCCCCTTGTCAGCGATTGGGCACACACGATACCTGGTACTGATGGAACATGGGCCCGTCACCAGGGCTTTTGGTAGGAAGATATCTGCGGATAGCCAGTTACGCATTCAGCGGATCAAAGAGGCATCATGGGTGACAGATCTCACACAATCAATGGAGCATTACACCTTTGCTTTCATGAAGATGGAGCAGTTCCTTCATCTTAACGCTGTTTCCACCTCAGGATTGGAAACCTGGGATCAGATGATCAGGAAATTCAATACCGGGATCCCTTTAGATCAATATATTGCATGCAGGTTCCAACCTGCTGCTCTCGACTCAACCGGAACGGAAAACATCATTGGGCTGCTGGAAGGATCTGACAGGAAGAATGAATTTATTGTGATTACGGCCCATTATGACCACCTCGGTAAGGACAAAGGAGGCTATTACCCCGGTGCTGATGACAATGCATCAGGAACAGCAGCCCTGATTGAGCTGGCACATGCCCTGGCGGAACATACAAAAACAAACGGGCCCCTCTCACGATCCATCCTTTTTGTGGCATTTTCGGCCGAGGAGCTTGGACTGTTCGGTTCAGAATATTTCGTTCGCAACCTCACATCATCTGAACAACAGATTATGCTGAACATCAATATGGATATGATCGGTAAAAGCATCCCCTACAATATTATCCAGACCATCGGGTTACAAAGCGAGGATTTCACTGAAGACACAACCCACCGGGAATCGTATGTTTATATACTGAACAAGGGAAAAGGGACACGAACTTATGTCAGGTATAATAAGAAGTATGCAAAACAATATGAAGGCTTCCGGATCGAACGCCACCCCGGGTTTTTGACAAAAATGGTTTATAAACAGAGCTCAGATCACTATCATTTTTATAAGGCAGGCATACCCGTCCTGGTATATTTTACCGGATTACACCCTGAATATCACACTTACAGGGATATGCCCGAAAAACTTGACTACGGAAACATGGAAAAAATTACCAGGTCACTCTTCCGGACCGTGATTTCTGTAGCGGAAAAGGATAGATCAAGATAATGTTGAGAGTAAAACCACAACCGTGGTAAAGAAGGAAAATCCTGTTCCCTTAAACAGTCAGAGCAGGCCGGATAATCCCGTACCTGCTCTTTCTGACGTGTAAAACCAATTAATTACTGAAAATTAAAGAACTGATATATGTCTGGGAAGACTGATTCGAAAGAAAGGGCTGAATCCAGGGAATCAGCCCTGACCATAATTATTCGGCAGGAGGAGCTTGTTCTTCTTCAACAGGAGCTTGTTCTTCTTCAACAGGAGCTTGTTCGTCAACCTGTTCCATTTCCTGTACATCTTCAGCTTCTTCTTCGGTAGCTTTGGGCTGGCAGGAAATAAAAGCAACTGCGAAAATAGCAGCAGCAGCTAATGCCAAAAGTGATTTCTTCATTGTAAAATGGTTTTTGTGAAACGAATAATAATTACATTCATCTTTTCATTGAAGATATCAGAAAAGGTAACCCAAAAAAAAGTATAATTTTGAAAAAAAATCAACAGGTGCCGTTGGCTACTATTAAACCTTTGATTATTAAATGTATGATCAGACAATCACATTATGATGATTCAAAGGTTACTTTTTAAAAGTAAATCAATTAACATAGCCAGATGAAGGAGGAGAAGCCCGGAAGAAGCGGAGAGGAACAGATCCTTGACAGAGTGCGCAGGGGCGATAATGATGCGGTGGCAAGGCTTTACAAAGCCAACTTCCCTGCTGTCTATCATTTCATCGTTAACAACAACGGGGATGATGATGAAGCGGCAGAGATCTACCAGCAGGCATTCATTATCCTGTATGAGAAGCTGCAGGAAACTGGTTTTAAGCTTCATTCCAGTGCAGGCACTTTCCTTTACGCTGTTTCCAGGAATCTCTGGTTGGCGCTGCTGAAAGAGAGAAGACGCTTTAATGCCGGGCCACCCGAAAGCCTGAACCTGGTTATGGAGGATGGTACGGATTTTCAGCAGATTGCTGAACGGGAACAAGAGTTCGAAGCCATGGAGCTCAGCCTGGAATCATTAGGTGAACCGTGTAAAACCTTGCTGAAAGCTTTTTATCACGAAATGCTCAGTATGGAACAGATCGCCGATAAAATGGGATATACGAATGCAGAAAATGCAAAGAACCAGAAATACAAATGCCTGGTCAGGCTGAGAAGGATTTTTGAGAAAAGGAACAGAAAAGGTTAACGCACAAAGCATAACAAGAGGATAGCCATGAGAAGCTGGAATGAAAATGATTTTGACAACTACCTGCTGAACAGGATGGTTGATGCAGAAAGGGTTGATTTTGAAACAGCCCTGGCATCTGATGATCGCCTGAAGGAAACGTTCAGCAGTTACCGGCATACGATTGCTTTACTGCAACAGGATTATAAAAGGCAATCCCTGAAAAGGCAATTGAAACGGATACACCAGGAACTTTACCCGGAATTGTTGAAAGAAAGAAAACAAAGTTACAGGTCTGTGTTTTCACTCCGTTCACTAAGCCAGATAGCTGCTGCTGCTGCTGTAGCAGCATTGGTAACCTTCTCCCTGTTTTACCTAACGGACCATCTTGATTTTCATAATAAAGATGCCTATGTAGACCTGAGAAATGAGCTTCAGGAAATCTCTATAGAACAGAAAAGCATTAAAAATGAACTTGTAAAGCAGATTGAAAAACCCGTCATTTTTACCGGCACCTGCTTCCCCATCACAACCGACGGTATCCTGGTAACCAATAACCATGTTATCAAAGACCTTGACTCTGTCTGGGTCAGCAATCACACCAACACGACCGTGAAATACCTCACGGCAATCGTGTATCGCAATAAGGTCCGGGATATTGCATTATTGAAAATCACCGACCCTGCTTTCAAAGGATTCAACCGCCTTCCCTATGCCATGCCAGGCCATAAAAAGGTTGAAATGGGCGAATATATTTTTACCCTCGGTTACAGTAAACAGGATATCGTTTTCGGAGAAGGTTCCATCAGCTCTCTTACAGGTCATCAGTGTGATACCACCGCCTACCAGGTCAGCATCCCTGTAAATCCCGGCAATAGTGGAGGACCTGTGTTTGACGCCAGTGGCAACCTGTTGGGTATGATCTCGGGGAAAAACACACGAAAAGAGGGTGTGGGCTTTGCCCTGAAAAGCCACTTCATCCTGGAAGCCCTTGAAGAATACACCGCACTCCACCCTGCCCCCCCCCCTGTTATTTCCAATGTCACCCGCTTCCAAAGCAATAAAAGAACAGATCAGATCAAAACATTGCAACCCCTTATTTTCAGGGTGCAGACAACCCGTTGATCCCTTTTCTGTTAATAACTTTTGATTTAGGTTTATCGGCTGATTTTCAGTACATAAATATTGAAATCCTGCACTATTCGTTTGGCAGGTTATAAAAAAGCCGATATTTTCGTCTGCGTTATAATGAAGATGACCGGACTATCGATTGCCTCCCACCTGTAACAGAATCTCTCCGGTAAATGCACCGGGTCTTCTTGCTGTCAATAACCCTAAAAAAAATGACCATGCAGGATGACGATGCTGACCGGATGCTGTTGCGAAAGCAACCACAGGAACTGTTGATAAAATACCAGCCGATATTTTCCACCATTGTCCGAAAGTATGCCCAATCGGGATACTATCCGTTTGAAGAATGTGAAGAGATGCTTCAGCATCTCAATGGCTTATTGCTGTCACGAATTGATACGATATTTAGCTACTATGACGGCAGAGTGCTCGTGAAGACCTATCTCTCCGTAATCTGTCATAATGCACTGAAAGAGTACATTCGCTGCCGGCACCGGAGAAATATTCTGCTGCAAAAGCACCTGGCAACCGAACCACAGGTATGCTACCCAGAAGAAATAAATATCATCATCCGTGAAGAGTGCAAACGGCTTGATAAAGTCATGCTCCTGATGGGAGAGCAGAAGAACAAACTCTGGCTCATGATGAAACTGCTCTATCGCATCAGGGTCGAATGGGAAGATCTTCTGGCTGTAAATCCGAAAGCCAGGGCAATCATCACGGAAGATGAAATGAACCGGTTCAACTCTGACGCTTTTCTTAAGGACAAAGACATTTACAGGATCATATTTCCCCTTGTAAACCGATCCGATGGCAGGACAACCCATCCCGATACACTCAGAAAATGGTTCGATGCAAGGTGCAGGGAGGTGGTCGCCCTGATGAACGGATCACCCGCAAGGGCTGCCTATTCCAGCGATACCCTGCAGTACCTCGTGGAGAAATACTGCGCACTGGTTGACGAAGGTATCCATGAAATACCTGTATATGATGCCAACCAGATCAGGGACACGCAAAAAGCCAGAAAAACCATCCGGATGCTTCTTCGCAAGTTGTGATAAAAGCCGGTACCACAACCATGTGCCTTCATGAGCATATATCACATCATGAGCACCCCAGTTGGACTGACCTTGCTGTAATAGCTCAATGGCTGGCTAAACCGGGCGGGAAGATGATCCATATGAAACGGGCCCTTTCCATTCACCTCTCTGACTGTCAGAGATGCAGGATTGAGCTCATGGAACAGCATGACATCATTGCACTAACAGAAAAACTGCCTGTAGGGAATGAACAGATTCAACCCATACAGATTGAATGGTTCCATATCAGAAAATTCGTATACAGGTTGTGGTTCAGTATCGGGAAAATACTCAAGAGACAATGAGTCTTGTCACAGGAGGGCCTGTCATGCAGGTACGACTATTTCAGCCATCAGTTCAAACGGAGTGGCATCGTGGACCCGGGCCAGGATAAAATCCCCGGGGTAGCATTGATGTGCATTGCCCAGAATGACCTCGTTATCCACTTCGGGTGAGTCATATTGTGTCCGCCCGATCGCTTGCCCATCCTCTACCCTATCTATCAACACCTTCGTAACGGTTCCTATACGTTCCCTGTTTTTTTCAAGCGAGATCTGCTCCTGGATGGACATGATCAAAGCTGCCCGGTCATGCTTGACCTCCACCGGAACATCATCCGGCATGCGAGCAGCCGCTGTACCCTCCTCTTCCGAATAGGTAAAAACACCCAACCTTTCAAACCTATTGATCCTGACAAAATCCACCAGGGCTTCGAAATCCTCTTCTGTTTCACCGGGGAAGCCGGTGATCAGAGTAGTCCGAATGGCAATATCGGGTATTGCTGTACGTAACTCGCTGATGATCCTTTGGTTGTCTTTAAAAAGATGCCCCCGGCGCATGGCTCTCAATACCCTGTCAGAGGCATGTTGAAAGGGTATATCAAGGTAATGGACCATCTTCTCTGATTGTGCCATTTTTGTGATCACATTCCGGGGAAAGCCTGCCGGATAGGCATAATGAAGCCTGATCCATTCAATCCCGTTGAGCGCTTCCAATGCATCCAGCAGATGGACAAGGGTGTCGGCATGTTTTAGATCGGCCCCGTATGATGACAAATCCTGTGCTACCAGCAATAGCTCCTTCACTCCCTGGTCACGGAGGTGACGCGCTTCCCTGACCAGCATTTCAACATTGACAGAGCTGTGCTTTCCACGGATAAAGGGGATGCTACAGAAGGAACATTGTCGGCTGCATCCCTCGCTGATCTTCAGATAAGCGTAATGGCCGGCATTGGTGAGTATCCGTTCATGGAGATGGTCCGGCCGGACAAAAGCATTCATGGAACGGAGCATCTGATCCTGTTCCTCCAGGCCGAAAAAATGATCTGCTTCGGGAATATCTTTCAGGAGTTCGGTACGATATCGTTGTACCAGGCACCCAAAAATGATGACCCTGCCATAGGTACCCCTCTTTTTTGCCTCTATGGCCGCCAGAATGGTATCCACCGATTCCTCTTTGGCATCGGCAATAAAGCCGCAGGTATTGATCAGGACCACATCCGCAGCGCCTGATGATTCAAAATGTACCTCCCATCCCCCGAGGGATAGCTGGCGCATCAGCTTTTCGCTGTCAACCAGGTTTTTTGAACACCCCAGGGAGATGATGTTGACACTGGGCTTCTTCATCCGTTAAACAGCAAAAATCGACTCAACGAAACGACGACGGTTGAACAACTGAAGGTCCGTGATCTTTTCTCCGATCCCGATATATTTCACAGGCACTTTGAACTGGTCCGATATGCCAATCACAACGCCCCCTTTGGCTGTACCGTCGAGTTTGGTAAGTGCCAGGGCATTCACCTCTGTGACAGCGGTAAACTGCCTTGCCTGCTCAATGGCATTCTGGCCGGTGGAGGCATCCAGCACAAGGAGCACCTCATGGGGAGCCCCGGGGATCACCTTCTGCATCACTTTCTGTATCTTCGAAAGCTCATTCATGAGATTCACCTTATTGTGCAGGCGGCCAGCCGTATCCACGATCACCAGGTCGGCCTGCTGACTTACGGCCGATTGTAAAGTGTCAAATGCAACAGACGCCGGATCGGATCCCATCTTCTGCTTGACCAGCGGAACCCCTGCACGCTCCGACCAGATGGTAAGCTGATCCACTGCTGCAGCACGAAAGGTGTCGGCTGCCCCGAGCAGCACCTTATAACCCTGCTCCTTATACTTGTAGGCAAGCTTGCCAATGGTGGTGGTCTTTCCCACTCCGTTCACCCCCACAACCATGATCACATAAGGCTTTGTGTTGCCAGGCAGCACAAAATCATCCGATTCCTCCATCCGGTGCTCAAGCAACAGATTGATGATCTCTTCGCGAAGGATGGAATTCAACTCGGAAGTACCCATATACTTATCACGGGCAATCCGGTCCTGGATACGTTGGATAATGTTCAGGGTGGTGCTGACACCCACATCAGAAGTGATCAGTATCTCCTCCAGTTCATCCAGCACATCCTCATCCACCTTCGACTTTCCAACAAGGGCTCTTGAAATACGGCTGAAAACCGACTCTTTGGTTTTGGAAAGCCCTTTCTCCAGGCTCTGCTGATCCTCCTTTGAAAAAATCCTGAAAAGTCCCATGCCCTGACTTTTAGATTATTTGTTCATGCCTGCCGGATGCCATTTTCCTGTTTTTCACAAAAAAAGAAAACTTCCCCCTTCAGGAAGAAGTTATCATTCATTTCTCCGGCATAAAGGCTGCTACTTCCTGAGAAACTCATCCACCGCATCAACGGGTATGATATTCTCCTTGAAAGAATAGGATGTGCTTCCGGGGGTTTTCACTATCCTGATCACCTTTGCCATGCTTTTACCCTTTGTCTGCAGGGTTGCTACTACCTTCTTTGCCATGATGCGTCATTATTTGATTTCCCTGTGAACAGTAACTTTCTTAAGAATGGGGTTATACTTTTTCAACTCCAGTCTCTCAGGTGTATTCTTCTTGTTTTTCATGGTGATATACCGGGAGGTGCCCGGCATACCGCTCTGTTTATGCTCCGTACATTCCAGAATGACCTGGTGCCTGATATCTTTCTGTTTCTTGGCCATGATTACCTCGAATCTGTTTTGGGGTGCAAAGATACGTTTTTTTCATTACAAAACACAGCGCACAAAAAAATGATATGAAATCCTGTTTCAATCCTGATAGAGTTTTCCTACATTTGTCATGTTGCCCCAGGATTCATGGACTGGCTTTCTGCACATAACGGATTTCATGCATATCTCAGGCTTGAGCGTGGGCTTTCCCGTAATTCTATTGATGCATACTTGCATGATTTCGAAATGCTTAAGACATTTTTGCATCAGATACCCGAAAATCCGGCTCCGGAAAGGATCCGTTATGAGGATCTCAGGCAATTCATCAGGCATTGTACAGAACTTGGACTGTCGGCCAGGACACAGGCAAGGATCATATCCGGTATTAAGTGTTTTTTTCGTTTTATGCTGACCGAAAATCTTATTGAAGAAAACCCGGCGGACAGGATGGAGACCCCCCGCATCGGAAGAAAACTTCCTGAGGTGCTGTCGGTGTTTGAGGTGGAACAGATGCTCAACGCCATTGATCTCAGCAAAAACGAAGGGCACCGTGACAAGGCGATGCTGGAAACGTTGTATGGATGTGGATTAAGGGTTAGCGAACTGACCGGACTGCTGATTTCCAATCTCAGGTTCAATGACGGTTTTATCAAGGTACTGGGGAAGGGTAACAAGGAACGTCTGGTACCGGTTGGAAGCAGCGCTATCCGTTACAACAACATCTATATCAACGAATTTCGGAACAGGGCAAAGCCCGCCAGGGGATTCGAAAACACACTGTATCTTAACCGGTTCGGCAAATCCATTAGCAGGGTAAGTGTTTTCAACATGATCAGGGAGGTGGCCCGGCTGGCCGGCATTCACAGACCTATCAGTCCACACACACTGCGGCACTCCTTCGCCACCCACCTGGTAGAAGGGGGTGCTGACCTGCGCGCTGTGCAGGAAATGCTGGGGCATGAGTCCATCACTACAACAGAAATCTATACCCATCTCGACCGGGAATACCTGCGGGAAACCATCAACCGGTATCATCCACGTAACCGCTAACCATCATCAGGAGATCCTGGTCAGATGATCTCCCCCTGGTTATTAACGACGATGCCCCAGTTCACGGTGATCAGCTTATCCTTTTCAAAATAAAAATCGATCTGGGCATCTTCAAAAGAGAGTCGTTTTTCCCCCCATGTTTCAAGATCAGTCTCGTATTCTGAGAAACCATTCTCTTTCATGAGGGTGATGATATCCTCCTGATTCATTTCAAAAACTTTCCTTCCAAAGAGGATTGCACCCGCATTATCGGTTTCACAGTTAGATAACACACTGTTATCGGCCCCTTCTATGAAAAGGGTCATCCCTAACTGCCAGTAATTCCAGATCAGTGTTTCTACTTCATCCTCTCCGTCATTCAACACCTCCGAATCCTCAGGTTCTCCCAGGAGGTTGAGGATCTCATCCATGCCCATACCGAAATTCAGATCACCGAATCCGGCAAGTGGCCTGATATCCAGATTTGTAAAATTCATCTTGTGTACCATTAGTCATAAAAATCGAACCGATAAATATACAACAATTGACAAGAGGTGCAAGTACCTATTATTTTTTTCAGCGTTAACGGAAAGGTGAATCATATTCCTTTGCCATCTGCCTGTAAACAATTTTATCGAGCCAGGTAGGGAAAAAACGTTGTGCGGCAATAATACCTTTCCCCTCAAAACCAAGGATCAGCAGGCGGCGGTTTTTTTCAATTGCCCGTATGGTCCTTCTGGCGACGGCATCGGGTTTCATCATCCTTGACTCATTGCGGGGGGAAAATCCTTGTTGTTCACCTGCAGCATTCAGTGCTTTAATCCTGATTTCGGTGCTGGTGAATCCGGGGCAGACAATCAGCACATTGAGCCCCTTATTCATATTTTCCGTACGTACTGCCTCCAGGAAGCCCTGCATGGCAAACTTGGAGGCAGAATATCCTGTCCTGCCCGGCAGCCCTTTGAATCCCCCGACGGAAGAGATCCCCACCAGGCTCCCTTCGGATGTAAGGAGCCATGGAAGGGCATAGCGCGTGCAATAGACGGTTCCCCAGAAATTAATATCTATAACCTTTTTCAATACATCCAGGGAAGTCTCATGGAAAAGAGCCCGCATCGAAACACCAGCATTGTTGATTAAAACATCGATACGGCCAAATGTTGCAACAGCCTGCTCCATCAGGTTACGGCAATCTGCCTCATGGCTGACATCGGTCCTTATCACCAGCGCTTCCATACCGTTTGACCGGGTTTCATCTGCGACAGATACCAGCTTGTCTTCACGCCTGGCGGCCAATACAACCTTTGCCCCTTTTTTCGCACATACCAGCGCCAGCTCCCTTCCGATGCCTGAAGAGGCACCAGTGATGATCACCACTTTGTCTTTTAGTTTTCTTGTCATGGCGACAGGAGTTGTTTATTGGTTGAGGAGGTTGAGGAGGTTGAGGAGGTTGAGAGAGTTTAGATAGTTTAGTTTTTCGATGTGGTCAGACAAAAATAAAAAAATCCGTGATGAATCAGACAATATATGCTTCTTATTGGGGTGGCAGAAGGAATATGATTAACAATGTCGGTCAGTTGTGATAAAAAGTATCACATGGGTTATTGATATATACGGATAAAAGTGTACTTTTGCACCGCCTTTTACGGAAGGCGAACGATTGATTCCGTAGCTCAGCCGGTAGAGCAACGGCCTTTTAAGCCGTGGGTCCTGGGTTCGAATCCCAGCGGGATCACAACTATAGTTCATAAACAACAGTTAATCAATTATTTTACTGTTTACAAAAGTACGAATGTTCCCACCAGTGCTCCCACGACCCACTGGTGGGACTTTCTTTTTGCAATATCCCCATCATCAAGCAGGAAGGTTCCATGGGTGTGAAAGCCCCATGCTCATAAACAGAAAACCGGGTTTCCAAAAAATATCTATCAAGCCAGGTCGGGTCGCAGAACCGGTATTGGAGGTGCGAAAGGGTGGGTGGGTATCTACATTTAACCCCATATACATAACCGAGCAGATTTGGTAAGGTATCCAATAAACCAGACTCACTCTAGCCTACTGCTTCTCCTTGAGGAATGCCGGGGTCGGGTCGCAAATGCAGTATCGGAAGTGGAGGTGGGTCTTCAGAATAGGTAACCTTATGGGCAAAACCAAGGATACATTCTTCTGC
Source organism: uncultured Lentimicrobiaceae bacterium (assembly GCA_964652685.1). GTDB lineage: Bacteria > Bacteroidota > Bacteroidia > Bacteroidales > SKPS01 > SKPS01. The sequence continues at coordinate 17,881 of CAZZBS010000024.1, read as the reverse complement.
ATCTACAACTGACTACTTCTACTACTTCTGCCACTGCTCCTTCAAGGCTGCATGAGGTGTCCATACGGGTCAACCTTACATGCCCCTGTATGTATGAGGCTTGTCATGGATGGCTGCTTACCGGCTCATCCTCAATGGATAACTGTCTTTTATATGCTGCGAATAGTAACTCCCCAACGAGGATGCTTCCTTAAACCCCCTCCACAGTGCAATGGGGATATCCTGGTGAATGTAATCCTTGCTGTCGGTTGTAAGGATGAGAAACCCCTTCTCCTTACTCATGCGTCCAGAAAATCAACCAGATTCATCCATTTGATACCCTTTCTGGATGTTTCAAACCCCTCATCAAGGGATAGCACCAGCTTTGGAAAATGGTCATCAACGGATTCAAGCGCGCCGTATTCGCGATCTACGGTTTTGGGATCCAGGAGGGTGGTACATACCTGAATATACATCGTTTCTGATCCTTTGGTGGCTATGAAGTCAACCTCCTTTTCGTATTGTTTTCCTATTGCAACCTGGTACTGCCGGGAGATCAGATCCAGTAATACAGCGTTTTCCAGCAATCCTGGCAGCGCTTCGGGCTGATAGCCCAATGTGGCAAACCTCAGGCCGGTATCTCCGTTATAGTATTTTTCGTAGGTTTCAAGCAAACGTTTCCCCTTGATATCGTACCGTTTCACCTTATGCAGCAGCAAGGCATTGCATACATATTGGATATAGTGCTGTACTGTTTCGATGGAGGTTTTCCGAAACCCGGCCTTGAGGTAATCGCTCAGGCTTTTGGCTGATGTGATATTGCCACAGTTATCAATCAGATACTCAACAAGCTTTTCGAGTAATACGGAATCCCTGACATTGTTTCGCATTACAATATCCTTAAGCAGAATCGTACTGTAAACTGAATACAGATACTGCCGTATCACGATATCATCCCATGTGAGAAAATGGATTCCCGGAAATCCTCCGTATTTCAAAAAGGCAAAAAAGGAGTCATTTCTTGAATTGAAAGATCGGTGACCAGCGGCTGCTTCATTGAACTCCTTAAAGTTAAAGGGATTCATCCTGAATTCCACATAGCGGCCGGAAAGCAGCGTTGCGAGTTCTGAAGAAAACATATGGGCATTTGAACCACTGATAAAAATGTCGTAATCTTTTTCCGCAAGCAGAGAGCTTACCCCCTTTTCCCAGTCCGTGATTTCCTGTACCTCATCGATGAAAACATATACGGGCTTTTCCCCCGGCGGCGTTTTCGAGTGAATATGACTTATGAGGTGATGGTGGGTCCGAATGGCTTCATATTCATGCAGTTCCTTGTTAATGGATAGGATCCGGACAGGTTTCACCCCATTTTCCATCAATTCATCCATAATCTGGAGCATCAGCGTGCTTTTACCGCACCGTCTGATTCCCGTTATAACCTTTACCATCGGTTTGTTGACGAATGGCCTTACAGCATTAAGGTATTGGATTCTTTTAATCATGGCAGCGGTTTTGGATTGGATTCAGCAAAGATATAAAAATATATCAGTTATAACTGATATATTTTAAAAAGCAACCGCATATTAAAGTTATATCTGAAATCATTTCCTTTCCTTGAATGAATCAGAGAAGGGTTACTACACCTGTGATCCGGTTCGACCACCCGGTGGTCGGGGGATATGGGGGGTGCCTACACACTTGATACCACGCGGCATGGCAGAGAGTGCAAATTTGCACATCGGTAAATCAAGTCCATAATATTGTTTACTTTTGCACTTGCATGAGGTCCCGTAGCTCAGTTGGATAGAGCAACAGCCTTCTAAGCTGTGGGTCCCAGGTTCGAATCCTGGCGGGATCACTAAACAGTAAGAACGTGAGTATTGAGCACGAGCGGAAACCTTACTCCCGCCTCTTCCCTCTCGCCTCTCGCCTCTTCCCTCTCGCTTCTCCCTCCCGCTGATTTTCGCAGATAATCGTTTTCCCTTTCATTGCCTGGCAATGCCCTTCGCAGATTCGCGCTGAAGGTTTCATCTCTCTTTGATGAGCCAGCGCAGAGTAACACCTAAACAGAAAGAGTGTAAGTATTGAGCGCTAGCGAAAACCTTACTCTTCCCTCTCGCCTCTTCCCTCTCGCCTCTCGCCTCTTCCCTCTCGCCTCTCGACTCTTCCCTCTCGCCTCTCACAGTCACTCTCCCTCCCGCAGATTTGCGCAGATAATCATTGATTCTTTCATTGCCTGGCAATATCCTCCGCAGATTTTCGCAGAAGGTATCATCTCTCTTTGATGAGCGACCGGCGGATAATTGGGTACTCACCAATCACGCAGTGATTAAACAATAGTAGCCCCGGATGAAGTGACCGGTTTCTGATGCCTTTGCATTTTCATGTAACCCAAGCCGGTCACGAAATCCGGGGTAAACGACAGACCTCGACATCACCAACCCCGACAGGGGTTGAATAATCTTCCTCTCAATACCTCCACACAACAGATCTGCACAGATGATTAAGACGAAGGCAATTGTGTAACTTAATCATCAACCTGCTTCCCTTGCCCCAAGCGTAAACAACTTCAATCCGCAACGACCGTTTCTTATTTGCACATTGGTACATTTGTTCATTGGATAATTTCAGTTATCCCTGATGCAACGCACAGAAAATCCGTAATTCATACTTATATTCGTCCTATCTACATTAGAGCTATTATTTATCAATACCCGGTTCCAAGCGGTATAAGTTGAAGCGGCCAGCGAAGACCACCAATAACCGTAGCTCCCCATGTAATAGTAATTCGCACTGCCAATGAAACGAGAGCCTCCCGCAAGGGCAGTGAATCCACTGGCATTGGTGGCTCCGGTATTGGGACTATTCCAATGTGCTGTGCCAGCTTCTTTTAAAACACCACCTGCAGAATTACTACCTCCTAGAAAATCGGTCAGTACAGTCCATTCAACATCCGTTGCCACATGCCATCCCGTGGGACATAATCCATTGGAATCATTTACTGCATACCAGTTATATAAAGCACCCCAGGTAGCCGCATAAGTGGATGAATCGTCGTTATACCAGCATCTTGCACCGGTTGATAAGCCTGGCCAGCTAATATCATCTGTAATATTGGGTATAACCGTTCCATTCCTGTAATGGCTGGCCCTCAGGTTTTCCCGCATCCAGCATTGGTTTCCAATTTGTACCGTGTTGTAAACATTACCATTGAAATCTATTACTGTCATTGTTCCCGGACAGGGGCTTCCTGGTAATATATAGTTGACGGTGATATAATTATTTCTTGTCAAAGAACTGGAACCATTGGCATTCGATACGAATAACGTTACATTGTACTGGCCAGATAGTGTATAGATATGAGATGGATTCTGCTGCGAACTGCTGTCCCCATCACCAAAATACCATTTCCAAATCAAAGGATTACCTGTTGATAGATCCGTGAAATGAATGGTATCATATATAAAAATGATTGTATCGCTGGCAGCAAAATCAACGACAGGTGGAGGTGTTGCGGATTTCAGGTGGAAAGTATGTAAAACTGACTGACTAGAATTGTCAAGGATGGTATCAGTCCCTAAGGCTGAAAATCCGATGAACCTCAACTGGTCCCCCGGCACCCAGGGGAATGCAGATTTCCCTTTTTTCAACTGATCATGTCTGCCCTGATAACCTGAATACCCCAATACAGCCTGGTTACCTGACCCCTGATTACTGACCACTTTCTGCACCTGCTGCCGGGCCCCTGCCTGAACGGTAAGGAGGTAATAGTTTTCCCGGCCCGGGGTAAACGTGAAAGTATGATGGCCTGCCTGCAGCGATTGACGTAGGATGGCCAGCTCCCGACCCGTAAGGTCTGATACCTTCATCGTTACTGTTTCATCCTTTGGCAGGAAAAGGCGAATGGTAGCCGTTTGGATTACAGGGTTGGGGGTGACCGGGTACAGGATGAACTGGCCGGAAGCACCGCTGATCCATTCACCTATACCAGTCCCGTAATCCAGCAGAAGGACCGTGTCGTTGCCCACCAGGGTGGTGTCGCCCCCCTGGGTGAGGTTACTTATATTGATGCTGTCCAGCGGCTGATGGAGGCCGTTGTGGGTTGCCGTGAAGGTAAGGGTAATGGAGGTTTGGGCACGCAGGGTGGCTAAGCCTGTCAGGAGGATCATGAGGAAAACCAAGTGTTTATTCATCGTGAAGGTATTGAAGAAAGGATTTTAACTTTCTGATTTAGACTTACTAAATAGATCAAAGTTTAATCAGTATAGGATATATGTGGCCCCCCGGCGCCCGGCACTCATGGCGCACGAATGCAGTTCTCGACCACATGACTGTCGTATGGATGCTGTAGCTTGTCATCATTGCCGGTTTATAAGCCATTTCCACAGTGGGACAACGTGAATGGTAAAACCTTCCATTTTTTCATCTCTTTCCTGATAATCCGTAATTAATACGCTTTCTTTCAGGTTCAATTTCTTCATGGCTTCAATTAAACCGTGTAACTCCCTATTCCAGGTATCAGAATGATCGATATCGTGTGATACATTGATGATATTGGCTTTCCCATTCGTAAGGTATAAAAAGTCAACTTCCTGTCCATCTTTGTAATAGAAGATATTGTCATAATGTCTTTTTAGTTCAATGAACACAATGTTTTCGAATATCTTTTCAAGGTCATTTTCAAATGAAACCGTTTTCTTTAAACCAATGTCGGCTACATACATTTTCTTGGGATTTCTTTGCTGAACAGAAGCAGTATCTGAATATACAGGTATCTGGTACAGGATCATGGCATCTTCAAGATAGCTGAAGTAATCATATAAAGTGTTTTTCGAAACGCTTTTACCCATGGATGTCAGAATATTGAAAACCCTATTGATGCTAAGCAACGTGGAAATATTCGTGAAGCAATACTTAACCAGGTACTTTATCAGGAACAAATTGCTTACGTGATACCGTTCAATCAAATCCTTGTAAATGATCATATCAATATACTCTTTCAGTATCTTCTCCTTTAAATCATTTTCAAGCAAGAGTTCAGGGAAGCCTCCCGTTTCAAGATAATTACCCAGCTCATTTTTGATGATAGCTGTTTTGGCTGAACTATAAAGCTCCGGCTCAATGCCTTTAAAAGTAAGAAACTCGATGAAACTTAATGGGAAAAGGGTATATACTACGGTCCTACCCCTTAGTCCTGTTGAAATTTCTTTACTTAACAATCTTGAAGAAGAGCCTGTTAAAAAAATCCTGCACTTTTCAGTGTCGTAAATTCTTCTTATGAAAAGTTCCCAGTTTGGAATATTCTGAATTTCATCAAAGAATAAGTAAACCGTTTCCTTTTTTTTCGATGGATACATTTCATAATAAGCGTCAATTAAAACCTGAAAATCAGCAAGTTCAAAACCAACCATTCGATCGTCATCACAACTGATATAAACCACATTTTCGGTCGGATGGGTCATTCTCAAATTGTGAATCGTGTGATAAAACAGACTTGTTTTCCCACATCTTCTGGTACCAATAAGCGATATGATTTTTGAGGAATCCACAGGTAATACGAGTTCTCTGGGTTTACGTGCCGGTATGTATTCCTGGTTATCCCGGATGATTTTTTTAAAGAGTTCTTTTTTCATTATTCCTTATAAATTGGTATATAAAGATGAATATATGTCTTTATGCAAAGATACATAATTATCGCTGAACTTGTGTGAAAAGTTTAAAAAGTTCGAGCAGATTCCTCATCAGGTTTTCCAAACATGATGAGGAATGTTATTCTGTCTGATATTGTGGCAAGTGAGGAGTATGGGAAAGATATCATTGGGACCTATGCCCTCTGCGCTCAAGGCACACATCAATCCTTCAGGCAGCGCACAGAGAACCCGCTCTTCTGATAGGTAATGTGTCTGTAGACACCGCTTTTTTCGTAGCTCATCTCCCGGTACCAGGCGTAGGGAGAAGTAGAGTGGGCTGAAGAGGACCACCAGCAGCCAAAGTCACCTTCACCTGTAGCGGAACTGAAATAGCCATTGATGTATCCGCGGTAGCCTCCCGGAAGAGCAGTAAAACCGCTTGAATTGGTTGCACCGGTGTTTGGACTGTTCCAGTAGGCCAGTCCAGTTCCCTTCATTTTACCCCCTTCATCTATTCCGCGCCATTCTATTGAACCTGCCTGTGCCTGTACCATGCCAAGATGCATCTCCAATGTCTGCCATTCCGTGTCGTATGGCACATGCCATCCGATAGGGCATAATCCGCTGGAATCGTTAACAGCATACCAGTTGTACAAGGCGCCGTAGGTTTTTGCATAAGCAGCCGAATCGTTGTCGTACCAGCACCTTGCTCCGGTTATAAGGCCAAACCAGGTTCCTTTGATTGTGACATTGGGTATGGATATGCCATTCCTGTAGTTTCGTGCTTTCAGGTTCTCTCTCATCCAGCACTGGGTGCCTAACTGAATAGTATTGTAGATATTTCCGTTATAATCAGTGACCGTGGGGATACCAATGCATGGCAGACCTATTGCCTGAAAATTAAAGGTATATGTAGCAGATTGTGTTGGATTATCATCAATGCTTTCAACCCCATATGAAGTAAAACCGAAAAAACTGAGGTCATCCCCCGGTACCCATGGAAAGGATGATTTCTCTTTGCGTATCCCGGCAGTCACCGGATGATATCCTGAATACGATATATGGCAGCTCCCCTCTCCCGGTCTCAGGTTGATCAGCTTCTGCATCACGCGTTGATCAGGTGCTTCGGCTATTAGCATGTAGATGTTTTCACCACCCGGAGTAAAAGTGAAGATGTGTTCACCAGCACCCAGCAACCCGTTGAAAGTTGCCAGTTTGCGCCCCGGAAGGTCAAAAAGCCTCAGGGCTACCGGTTCATCCTGCGGAAGCCAAAGCCGGACAGTGGAGGTGTGGGTTAGCGGATTGGGATATGCCGGATAAAGTATAAGCTGGCAACAATGATTTGAAACCATGTCGTTGATACCAATCCCATGATCCAGCACCAGCACGGTATCTGTACCATACAGGGTGGTGTCGCCCCCCTGTGTGAGGTTGCTGATGCTGATGCTGTCCAGCGGCTGATGGAGGCCGTTGTGGATTGCCGTAAAAGAAAGGGTTATGGTGGTCTGGGCCTGCATGGTGGCTACACCTGTCATGAGAGTCAGGAGTAAAACCAGGTGTTTATACATGGTAGAGGTATTGAAGAAAATGTTTCAACTTTCTGATTTAGACTTATTAAATACTTTAAAGTTTAATCGGTATAAGATTTCCTGTTTTCCACACTTGAAGCATCAAGCCATTGCGTTTATGATTCCATTCCCTTTATAATTCAAACCACCGAAGGCACCGGAGATGTCACCGAAGATATGCCCCTTTGCGGTGTAATCTTCGGTAGCTTAGGTACCTTCGCGGTTTTAAAATTATCCGCGCTCAATCATACGAATAAAAGTAGATGGAAGAAAATGCAGACAGGAAATATCAGAAAAAACAAATATCCGTCATTTCCAGAAATAATGTACCATCACAAAACAATTCTGCTATTTTTGTCTTCATTTTAAAATCATGAACATAGCCATCACCGGTGCCAGCGGTCATATCGGCAATTGCCTGTGGAGGGCTCTTGTGCGGGAGGGGCACCAGGTCAGGGCGCTGGTGCATAAGATACACATCGATAATGGACGGGAAGGGCTGGAGGAGGTACCGGGGGACCTGATGGACGCTGATTCACTTTGCAGGCTTTTTAAAGGATCGGAGATCGTTTTTCACCTTGCCGCCCGCATCGGGATCGACCGCAGGGAAAAAGCGCTGGTGTACCGGACGAATGTTGAGGGCACCCTGAACGTGGCGGAGGCCTGTAAACGGGCCGGGGTGCGAAGGCTGATCCACTTCAGCAGCATCCATGCCCTGCAGTCCTATCCCCTGGATGGGATCCTGGATGAGGCCAGGCCACTGGTTGAAGGCAGGGGAACCGCCTATGAGCTTTCCAAGGCAGAGGGGGAAAGGATTGTGCTGGCTGCAGCGAACGACTCCCTGGAGGTGGTCATTCTTAATCCCACCGCGGTAATCGGTCCTTATGATGAACACCATTCCTACCTTGGTCAGGCCGTCATCATGCTGTATAACAACACCCTTCCCATGCTGGTCCCGGGTGGCTACGACTGGGTGGATGTGCGGGATGTGGTTGACGGGGCCCTTTCGGCCATCACGAAAGGGAGAAGCGGGGAGCGCTATCTGTTACCCGGCGCCTGGGTGAGCCTCAAAGAGCTATCATGCTTGATTGGCAGCATCACCGGGCGGAAAACACCGCAGAGGGTGGTGCCTGGCTCCGTGGCCCTGATAGGATTGCCATTCATTCAGGCCTGGGCGCAACTTTCGGGACGACATCCCCTCTACACCAGGGATTCGCTGACCATCCTCCGTACCTCCCACCCGAATATTTCCCCGGCAAAAGCCCACAAGGAGCTGGGATATTTCTCCCGTCCGCTCAGCGAAACACTGGCCGACACCTTTGCCTGGTACCAACAAAAAGGAATACTCCGCTGACATGATCGATACCCACACCTTCCGGATGATCGTCCTGCTCTGGATCGGAGCAGCCATAGTACTCTTCCCTCTGATGCTCAGGATCACAGCCCCATACGGGCGGCACGCCAGAAAAGACTGGGGCCCGATGATTCCCAACCGCCTCGGCTGGTTCATCATGGAGGCCCCGGCGCTCCTGGTATTTTTGTATTTTTTTCTGAAAGAAGGTTTGCCGGAAGGCACCTTTTCGTGGGTTGCTGCATCTCTCTGGATCGTGCATTATTTTCACAGGGCTGTGGTCTTCCCTTTCCGTTTGCACACCAGGGGAAAGAAGATGCCGGTGCTGATCATGGGGTTCGCTGTATTCTTCAACTTCATGAACGGCTTTGTGAACGGATACTGGCTGGGGCATTTGATGCCGGAACGAACCACGGAATGGATGACCGGCCTGCCGTTTATCCTTGGATGCCTGCTGTTTGCCGGTGGATTCATCATCAACCAGTACCACGACAAGATCCTGATAGGTCTGCGGAAAAGAAGCGCCAACGGGTACCAGGTCCCTTACGGTGGATTGTTCCGGTGGATCTCCTGCCCCAATCATTTCGGGGAAATCATGGAATGGGGAGGGTTTGCCCTGCTGACCTGGGGCCTTCCCGGGCTGTCATTTTTCCTGTGGAGCTTTGTCAACCTGGCCCCACGTTCCCTCGACCACCACCGTTGGTACAGGTCCCATTTCACGAACTACCCGCCGGAGCGCAAAGCGCTCATCCCCTTTTTGCTGTAACATCATTGAACAGCTGCTGCGGTTATTGGGTATTTTGCTGCAAGGGAACCCGATCCCGCATGCAACGGATCGAATGGCCATGCATTCTGCTATAAGAATTTTGATAGACATAGGTATGCGTTGAGGAAAAGATCCAGGCCCACGATCCGGTAGAGGTGCTTGTCGTTGAGGTTATTTTGTCAACTATAATACAGAAAATAAAGACAACCTGGAGTTTAATGAAACCGAAAATTAAAGCTCAAAGTCCTTAACCATCCTCATGAAAAGATTTGTACTTTTGATGTATCAAGTCACCAAAACCAACCGTATGAAAAACTTATTCCTTTTGTTGATCCTGCTTACCGGGGTGATGATCTTCACCTGCTGCAAGAAAGAGGAGGAGGAGCCGGAACCTACTCCGTATGAGCTTTTAACGGGGCATGTCTGGGTATCTGACAGTCTGCTGGCCAACGGCGTGGAAGCGGGAGGTTCTGGTCAGTTGCTTGAAAAATTCAACGGGGATGCTGCATTCAGGGCTGACGGCACCGGTACATTCGGGGAATTTTCTGGCACATGGGTTTTATCGGCCGACAACAAGGAGCTGACAATCACCACAACAGAACTTACATTCCCCATTTTAGCACAGATTGTGGAATTAACAAAGACTTCCCTTAAAATCACCACCGGTTTCCCAGACCCATTCAATCCCCCTGAGGTCATTGCCATCAGGATGACATTCAACCCCAAAGTATGAGATATCCTTTCTGCGTTGCAGTTGTAGTTACGGCTGCTTTTTTCTGCACCCTTTGTATTACGACAGATGCCCTGGGTCAGGTTCATAATATGGCCCGGATAAGCGGAAAGGTATATGATGCCCAGAACCTTGAACCACTACCGGGAGCAACGGTTCTGTGCGACCACCACCGTGGAACAGTGACAGATGATAAGGGGAGATACCGCATTCAGGTTGAACCAGGTCAGGTCAGTCTTACTTTTCAGTTTGTCGGATACCGGACTGAGACACGGCACCTGGAAACCATTCCGGGTGACACCATGGAGCTGAATATTCCCCTGGTTCCGCAGGTTACGGAAATCAACCGGATGGTGATCAGTGCAGGGAGAGCTGAGCAGCGGTTATCTGACCTCACCGTATCGATGAGCCTCATCAAGCCTGAAGTTCTTTCCTTAAGCCATATTACGGATGGGCAGGAGCTCATCAACAAGACCTCTGGAGTTGAGGTGCTTGACGGGCAGGCCTCTATCCGCGGAGGGAGCGGTTACAGTTACGGTGCCGGAAGCCGTGTAATGGTGCTTGTCGACGGGCTGCCGATGCTCTCAGCTGATGCCGGGCATATACGATGGCAATCCATGCCCCTCGAAAACCTATCGCAGGTCGAGATCATCAAAGGTGCATCATCTGTGATGTACGGATCATCAGCACTCAACGGGACCATCAGCTTCCGCACCGATGAGGCAACCAGGGAGGGAGTTACTAAATTCTTCACCGAAGGGGGAATGTATGGAAATCCCAGAAACAAAGACTGGATATGGCATGACAATCCACGGATGTTTTCCAGTGCCTCCGTATCCCATTTGCAACGTTACGGCAACACTGACATTGGGGCAGGGGCTTTCTTACAGTTCGATGAGGGTTACCGGAGACTGAACGATAACAAGTTCGGCCGGTTAAACCTCAAAGTGAAACAATATGATAAAAAAATCACCGGGCTGCATTACGGAGTTTCGGCCAATGCCATGTATACACGAAAACAGGATTTTGTTCTATGGGAAAATGCCTGGAATGGTGCATTAAGACAAGATACATCCACAGCCCAGCGGTTATTTGCCACAAGCATCGCTATCGATCCTGCCATCAGCTTCAGGCATGGCAGCCGCTTTTCACATGACCTTAGATCACGCATCCTTTTTACACAGAATGATTACCCCGATGGTGAAAAAAACGGCAGCGACGCATTCTCTCAGTATGTTGAATATCAATTCAGGTATTCAGCCTCACGGATCATCAGTCTGAATGCAGGATTGACCCACTACACGAGTCAGATCCAATCTGAATTATACAATGATCATCATGCAAGGAACGCAGCAGCTTATGCCCAGGCAGACCTGACCCCTGCCAACCGGATGAAACTGGTGGCAGGTGTCAGACTGGAACACAATAACCTGGACGGCATACAGGACAGGATTGTGCCCTTGTTCCGCGCAGGCATCAACTACCGCGTTTTCGATAAAACTTTCCTGAGGGCATCATGGGGGCAGGGATACCGGTACCCATCCATTGCCGAAAAACACGCATCCACCACACTGGGATCCGTTAAAATCATTCCTAACCTGCAGATACAATCCGAATCGGGTTGGAACTCCGAAATAGCTGTCAAACAAGGTATCTGGACCCCTGATTTCGACGGCCTCATCGACCTCGCTCTTTTCTACTCACAAAACAAGGACATGATCGAATTTGTGTTCGGCATTTATCCCGATCCGGTCACACAGCTTTACGGATATGGTTTCAGGGCTACCAACATCGAGTATTCAAGGGTATATGGCTTTGAACTGGAATATATGCTGAATGCGAGATACAAGCAAATCCACAACACCCTGTCAGGAGGCTATGTCTATATGTACCCGGTCGAATTCAATCCCAATACAAACAAAAACACCGGCGTATTCCTGAAATTCAGGAGGAAGCATTCCTTTACGCTCAACCTAACCACATCCTGGCACCAGTTTGACTTTGGCCTGCATGCGTATGCCCGGTCACCCATCCTGAATATTGATAAAGTTTTTCTGGACCCCGATACCCGCGAAAGTGTCCTTCCCGGCTTCTATGATTACTGGACCGAACACAACGACAGTTACTTTCTGATGGACGCCAGTATTGGCTACCGGTTAAAAAAACACTACAAAATTTCCCTGGCCTTAAAGAACCTCACCAACACGGAATATATCGGGCGTCCGGGCGACATACAGCCACACAGGCATCTTAGCCTCAGGATTTCCGGGACATTCTGAACATCCGCAAACCTTTCACATCGGACTTTGTCAGAGGGTGTGCTATCTGCCGGCAGGCGCGAATCTATAACAGTCTGAAATCGATCCTGATATTATATTCCCCGGCATACTCCTTACCTTCGTCAATGACCAATTGATTGATGGTATCAACAACATACTGCTTTAGAATCGGGTTATCACTGTTGACCTGCCGGACAACCATCCGGCCTGTTGTGTCAACAGCAAAGCAAACGAGAACAAATCCCTGCTCATAATTATCTTTGGCGTTATCGGGATAGGCGATTTGGTTGCGTATTTTCTCCTGGATCACCATGTCATTGGGAACCATGGCTTGCAGGGTAAACATTCCGGCCAACATTGTCAGTGTGAGAATAATCTTTTTCATTCCTTTATGGTTTTATCTGGTTTCAATGCATGTGACGGAAACCCGATAAAAGAGTTACAGATCCATGAAAAAATGGATCATTGCTTCCGGAATAAGATCTGTTTTGCTGATTATCAGTATAAAAACAAGTCCGAAATATCGTACAGCATCTTCATCTGTTCCTCATGATGGCCATGCTCTGCTTCGATATTGATATAAGGGATGCCCTTTCTGCTGCACCAGATTGAGAGTGAACCATCATCTTCAAGGATTCCGGCAGTTTGAAGTATCACATTATAACCCTTGTTTTTGATGAAAGTAAAATGGTCTGGGTCGTTGACATAATAAAAATTGTCAAGGTCCTTGTCAGGGTTTATAAATACACTGTCTGCCACAGGGATCATTAAGGTATCCTCGTTATAGCTTTGTATGGAAAAACCCTGGTCTTTATTGTTGTGCAGGGCCACAATAAAAGCGGGTTGTAAAAAGAATGCCCCGGCCACCTGTAATGCAAACAGGTTGATTTCAGTAACAGCGGCAGAATCACAGGCACCAAACTGCAGCATGGTGCTTTCAATGCCATTAAGCGAAAAAATCCGGTTGGGATTGAAAGTATACGGGATAGTATCCCTGAACCAGGTGAAAGTGTATTTCCCGTCATTCTTCAATTCCAGCAAAGAGGCATCATACCCTGACAAGGCTTTGTAAGCTACATCGGTTGAAGTATTTTCATCGTCATGTATCACCAGAAAAAGAAGCTTTTGTCTTTCGGGGTAATGCCAGTGAAAGGTGATGGCTGTATCGCCAAGGGGTATGTCCATAATCAGAGGGGGAAGAGAATCCTGTAACATGTGAGGTGCTGGGAGAGAATCCTGTAACATGTGAGGTACTGGGAGAGAATCGGTCCACTGGCCGAAGGCAGCACAACCGGTTGAAAAAAACAGCCATACCATAAAAATACATGGCATGCTCTTCAGCATACCTGGTATTCCAGCCAGGCTGCTGCGTATGATAGTAATCTTAATAATGGCCAATGTAGTTTGTTTGGGGAATGGAAGGAACTAATTAACCGCGGTCAGCAGGGTATAGGTATCTATTTTCCCATTCTTATCAAAAGTTGCGCTCTTTACGAGACCCACATTTTTTGCATACCATTCAGCCCCCTGGCTTTTGGCTTTGATAAATGCAAACCTGGTTTCTACTTCATAGGTGATCTTAGCGCAAGGGTAAGTTCCGGTCGGGGTAACCACATCCTCCATAGCAGCAACCTGCCGGTTTGTGACCTGAACCGTCAGATTAAGGATAACACTGCCCTGTGATTTGATCTTCGCTGTGATCGTACCATCTTTGAGTTTCTGTCCCACATAAGGTTGAAGTGGCAGATCCAGCCGATCTGATTCAAGCTCAATCTCCATCCCTTCATAAGGGGCCAGCATGCTCTTATCAAGAAAATTATCCATACTGACGGAATACGCGCCATCCCGGCAGTTCACAGTGAAGTTGTTTTGCATTACCGAATCAGAATTGACCGGTTTCATGGTAACGCCAACATTGATTTCCAATCCTCCGCCGCTATCCACGACGGAAATGATTTCCTGTGTTGAGACAGCCGTCACCTTGTCACTTTTGTCATATTGGGTATACGTTCTTTTCTCACCGGGTTTGGTGGAAAAATACTGCCGGCAATCATCCCCTGTCATGCAAAATGACATCAGGATGGCTGCAATCCCTGTAATCAGAAAGAGCCTTTTCATAACTGTTCCATATTAAATGATTATGTCCTGAATTTCCACCCAGGTTCGGGATCAAAAATAATAAAAAGGGAAAACAGGCACAGGGTTAACCGGACCCTTCTTTCAACAATGATAGGATCTTGCTGGTAATCAATTAATAATTTTTGTTTGACCCGGTGTATGCTCCATTGGCACAGATGCATGCCATTTACCCTTTTTAACCGCATCCATCACTACTTCCGCAATGTCCCTGACTGGTTTTGAAGTACCATAGGTAAAGCTCTTTTTGCATTGCGGGCAGGAGGTGACCAACATATCCGGATCGGAAGCCATGAGGGATTGCAATGCGAGATCCCGCATCTCCTGCCTTTTCCTTTCAGGCGTAATGAAATCTGAAAGGCTGTTGCCACAGCAGAGGGCTTCGGCTCTTTGCTCATTAACCTCTACCAGCGCCCCGCACCTAACAAGCAATGACCTTGGCTCGTCATAGATCTGCAGACCACGCCCCAGATCACAAGGATCGTGATAGGCCATGGTCAGGTCAAGGGGTGGCACTTCAATACGTCCTTGTTCAACCAACCTGAGCAGGTACTGGGAATGATGCAGGATTTCAATATCCAGGTGATAATCATTTTGAAAGATACGAAGGCAGATCGGACATGAGGTAACCAGGGTCTTGATACCACTTTGCTGGATAATGTGTTTGTTTTCACGTATCAGGGCACGGGCCTGACGTTCATTACCAGATAGGTTAAGAGGCCTGCCGCAACAAATTGTACCATCCCGATCGATGAACAGATACTTCACACCTGCCATTTGCAGCAATCCTTCCATGGCAATTTTTACCGTGGGTGTAAGGTGTGTCATACAACCGGCAAAATATCCAACCTCATAAGTAATGGGTGATACAACAATTTTTTCTTCTGTATATTTATAACTGAATCCATCATCCAATGAAAAATCTTTTCGTTTGATTTTCCGGAGATGGTCTGCCTTGATACCCACCGGGCAAAACTCGGTACACCTTCCGCACAGCATACAATTCAGTGTGATATCATTCTGCAGTATGTTACGACGGATATCCTGGAGAAAATATACCGCCTGTGTCTGGTTGGATCGGACATGAGAAAGCTGGCACTTGTCGATACAGATGCCACAACGGGAGCATGCATAGATCTCAAATTCCGTATAACCGGTAAACCGCTCCCCTGTCCTGATGCCACAATTGCGCATAAAAATCAGGAATATCTCGGTGGGGATATGGTTATACCTTGAAAAAGGGATAAAAATAAAGAAGACAAAGAGCGCTGAGGAGTAACTCCACCAGGCGGGATATTCAAGATACTGTAAAGGAAGGAAGGTGGCAAAGAGTTCCCCTGCGGTTCCGGTCAGGAAACCTCCGTTCTGGTATCTTCCGGAAGTAAAACTTTCTGCAAGGAAACGTAGAGGGAAAACCGACCATAGGCTGTAAAGGGCGATCCTGTCACCTAAAATCAGTTTGGTCGTCTTTTTCATTCCGAACAAGCGGCTCCGGATCCTTTTATAGATGGCCAGCAATGTGGCCGTCAAGAGTATCAGTAGGAGCATGTCCATGATGAAGCTGAATACTTCGGCGAAGAAGAATCCGCTGACATCATGCTCAAAATACCGCAGGAATATAGGGTCATAAGGCATGTTGAAGACCTTATGCTTATGAAATTTTGTTTCCATCGTCCCCACGATGATGAGGAGGAACCAGCCAAAGGCAAAACTCATGTGCATCCATCCAAGCATGGCATTGACACGGAAGACCTTCTTATGGAGCAGGCTTTCACGGAAAACCTCCCATACAGAGCGGAAAAAAGCCGGTCGGAAGAATCCCATCCATGCTTTCCTGCGGTCGGCGCGTGGCATTTGAACGATCCAGTAGGCATACCTTGCGAGCAGTATAGCAAACAGGATCAAAGATCCGGCAACGAATGGTATGACAAAAAGATCAAAGTTCATAGTGCTCGATGCCTTTAGCGATGTTCAGGATCACATTCCGTGTATTCACCCCCTTGGGACATATCAGTTGGCATTTACCGCACAGCATACAGGATTCAATCTCTTTCTTGACAATATCATTCATACCGCGGCGCAACAACAGGTTAACCCTCCTTAGGCTCAGGGTAGTGAAGGCCCCGGCACTGCATGTCGCTGCGCAGGTGCCGCAAAAGATGCACAGGTTGATGGATGGTTCGCGACTATAAACAAAATCGTAGAGCCGCTTATCGGTCGCATCAAAATCGATCTGCCTGTCATTGTGGAGGGTATAGCCAAAACTCTTCATGTGTTTTCATTTTCCTGTTTGCCAGCTTACTGTCAGATAAATATATATCGATGGCTGTAGCCGCTGCCCTGGCATCGGTTATGGCATTGGTAATGGAATTGGGACCAATGCAAGTACCGGCAAAGAACACACCCGCTACAGCACTGTAATTGGTCATGGTATGCTGATCAGCCGTTTTTAGAAATCCGTTCACACCCAGTTGTAAACCCAGCATCCCGGCAGCTTTGATTGTCCCGGCAGAGGGTATAAATCCAACCAGCAGAACCAACAGATCGACGTTCATTTTCATGGGGCGACTAGCCAGGGTATCCTCTACTTTAATGGCGATGCTTCCGTCCAGGTTCTCGGCGGCTTCAGACAATCTTCCCCTTACAAACTGCACGTTATAGTCTTCCTGCGCTTTTTTATACAGCGCCTCGAAATGCATCCCGTACATCCGGAGATCCATATAAAAGTTGAAAACCTCTGCATCAGGTATCTGTTCCTTGAGTTCGATTGCCTGTTTCACTCCGGTTACGCAACAAACTTTTGAACAATAGGTGTGGCCCGCCTTTTCATCCCTTGAACCAACACAGTGTACAATACCAATCCGGCCCGGAACCTTTCCCTGGCGTGTCCGGACAGGTTGCTCATGGATGAAAAATTCTTCGAGATCAGCCGAAGTGATGACGTTGTCATAGATACCGTAACCGTACTCCTCTTTTTTTCGTGCATCAAACAGGTCATATCCGGTTGCCAGCAGAAGGGCATCCCCTGTAATTTGTTTCCCGGTTGTAGTACCAACCATGAAACCTTTCCCGTATTGGGTAATTTCCTCCACATCAGTTGACAGATGGACTGTTACCAAATCATTTTTGATACCCTGTGCCAGGAAATCAATTACTTCACTCCCCCGGCGCATCGTCGGGAATAGTCGATCCCAGTTGCAAAGCCGCCCACCAAGACGGTCATTTTTTTCTATAAGATCTACGGTGTATCCTTTGGCTGCCAGGTAAGAAGAGGCTTCCATGCCTGCTATGCCACCTCCAAGGACTATGACTCGTTTCATGTTGCGTGTTACTGGTTGCCCGTTACTGGTTACTGGTTGCTTGGACTATCAACTATCAACTATTGACTCGTACGTTTGCAATTTGTAAGTTAGGCAAAAATACGAGATTATTGCGATAA
>CAZZBS010000023.1:0-50648 GCA_964652685.1 uncultured Lentimicrobiaceae bacterium | reverse complement strand
ATGAAAGAGGATTGTCTATCAAAAAAAAGAAAAAAAAAGAGGCTGTCTCTGTGAAACAGCCCCTTTTTTAACCTGTCGTAAAATACAGGTGTTAACATCCTATCATTCAATGATCATTCTCTTGGTAAGCCTTTGGCTACCTGCAACAAGCGAATAAACATAGGTGCCTGCGCTCAGGTCAGACACATTGATATCCATGGTGTGAATACCTGCTGTCATCTGGCCTGCCTCGACTACTCTGACTCGCTGGCCGTTGACAGTATAAATTTCAACGGAAACATCAGCGGCATTTTCTACTTCATAGGTAAGAGTTATGAATTCTGATGCAGGGTTCGGGTAAGTCTGCATCTTTATACCGTTGATGAAGTTGCCGTTTTCAACAAGGCCGGAAGAGAGATCAACGATCGGAAAAATACCCAGGTCAACATTCATTTCTGAACCCCATGAATCCGGGGCTGCAAAAGTGTACCATGAATTATCGCTCCACAGTTCCCATGTCAGATCAAGTCCACCGCCTTCACCCTTGACAGAGGTGACAATCCCAATGGTATCGGCTTTGATATCGGCGAAACTGACTCCCATGACATAATCCTGAGCGACCTAGGTTGTATTGGTAAACATGTGGATGTAAGCATCTGCCAGGAAAGAACCTGTATCAATCAGGGACATCAGCACATTGTCACTGTTTAGGACAGTACCGGGACACGGTTGGTTTGCACCGGCCATGGTATGTCCGGTTGTTCCATCCAGGTCCCAGATCATAAATTTCAGTGCCCCGTCAGGTGAAACCAGCTCTTTGGCACCGAACCAGATCATTACACCCTCAATATTATAAGGAACATCCACAAGAAACTGCTGACCTTTTGCAAAGTCACCATATCCGTTAACACCTGCAACATAACCGCCACCTTGTGCTGTGTAGAGTGCATAACTCGTACTATATTCCCAGTTACCGGGAAGCAGTGTGTCAGTCGGAACTTTTGCTGTTACAACCTGTTGTTTCGGCATCATGATACCTTCACTCATCGCTCTCTGCCCATAGATATATCCTGCGGCAAGAACAACCATTCCTAAAAGAAGAAGTCTTTTCATTTTCAAAAGTTTTTTGTTAATACTAATTGAATGACTTATTGAATGAGGCAAATATAATAATTATTTTGTGAAAATTTAAAAATTATGAAAAAACTCTGTTGTGATCATTGCATGTTTTTTTCACTATTGTCCGGCTAAAATCAATGGGATACTGTTTTTATTCTGATTGTTTTGACAGACTCCAGTGAAAATAATGTACGTTTGAAACCTGATTTAAACCGCAAGGGAAATGAAAACCAAGAAAGAGCGTATCCATGAAATCATTTTTGAAGCTGACACACCGGAAGGTAAGTTGTTTGATGTGATACTGATGATGGCCATCGTAATCAGTGTAACTGTTGTCATGCTTGATTCGGTTGCATATTGCAGTGCCAACCGGAATCATAACAGTGGAAATGTCACGGGGACAACATAAAAGGAAAGAGAACACCATTTCATGCCCCCGATGCAGCAAAGAGGGCCACGATTCAGGTGCCACGTTTAGCAAATTCTGCGGAGAAAAACTTTGATCTTGTGCAAACACCCTTTAAAACTAGTGTAAAAGTTGTAAGTTTGCACCCTAAAATAGAAAAAGACAAAAAATGAAACGCGTTATCATTCTAATTTTCAGTATTGCAGCTTTATCGGTCATGATGAGTTCCTGTGGATTGTTCAACAAACAAGGCTCCGGATCAAAAAATAAGAACCTTTTTGAAACAACCATGGACACGGTGAGTTATCTGATCGGGACTGAAATTGGTACAAGTTTTAAAAACAATCACATAGATATCCGGACTGCAGCGCTCCTCAAAGGGATTGAAGATGCCGCACAAGGACAGGAAAATCTCTTTCATGATACAGTAAAGGACAAGGTTATGACCGCCTTTCAGTTCAGACTTCAGATGGCTGAAATGGAACGAAGGGAGCAGGCATCTTCTCTTAACCGCCAGGAACAGGAGAATTTCATGAAAGAAAACCGCAAGAACCCTGAGATCGTTGAAACAACTACCGGTATCCAGTACAAAGTCATTAAAATGGGAACCGGCGAAAAACCAGTTGCTACCGACACGGTCAGGGTACATTATGAAGGAAGGTTTGTGGACGGAGAGGTGTTCGACGCCTCCAGGAAATACGGACCCGATCCGGTCGAGTTCCCGTTAAACCGGGTAATTCCCGGATGGACAGAAGCGCTGCAGCTTATGCCAGTGGGTTCTACCTATGAAATCTATCTCCCCTCTGAAATGGCGTATGGTGAGCGCGGAAATGACCGGATACCCCCGGGGAAAATGTTGATTTTTGTCGTTGAACTGATCGACATCGTCAAAAAACAACCTTAGCATCCCACAGATTCCCAGTATCAAAATGGTACGCTCCATTCTGATTCTAACGCTACTGTTTTTTTCCGGATATCTTTCATCTTATTCCCAGGAAATGTATACCTGGGAACGTGCCAACCTTGTCATCCCAGTACCATTCAACCTGTCGGAGGTTGATGTTTTTACAGATGAAGAAGAACTACTGATTGAAACAGATGCCATTGACCTGGAATTCTTTATCATCCCCCGGGACTCCGTAGAGGGTTTGGCTCCCGATCCTTTCCAGGTGTTAATCCAGGCTGTGGTTGCATCCTATGAACTGATCATCCTCAGCCATGCTGAACCTTTCCCGCTCATTCAGGATGGGTGGTTCATCACAGCACTTGATACATTGGTTTTCCCCGATTCCCTTGTGCTGGGCATATGCATGGACAAAGGCTCAGATGATATCATCATCGCCCTGTTCGACTGTTATGAAATCCCCCTGTCAACAGGCATTCAGCTCATGAAAGGGCTCAGGTTTGCAGCTGTGCCGCATAAGGAAGAGGATAATCCTGAGCAATACTGAAACATCGGGCAGACCAAATATCTTTTATTTCTGAAAGCAAGGGATCTTTAAAGAATCATGATTCCGAATGCCCTGAAGGCTGAAGGAAACACAATCATCATCAATGATGGATTGCACCTGAATAACCATTTTGATTTCGTATCAACGTAACACTACCAGCCCGATTTACGTTATAAACCTGAAAACCTTTATACCCATCAACCTTACAACGATTCATGAAACCCCTAGGACATCCTATTCTCCTCTTCCTGATGCTCTCCCCATGTCTGCTTTACGGACAGGTTTTCAATGCAGGTATCCGGGCCGGAGTCAACACCAACCAGTATATCATTCATTCAGATGGATTTCAGAACAGTCAGCCGAAAGCAGGTTTTGCCGGGGGAATGTTTCTTCGGTTAAAAGCAGGTTGTTTTTCGCTTCAACCGGAATTGATCTTCTCCCACAAGAGCGGTTTGTTCCCTTTTTCGACCCTGAACGACGGGATTGACACATTCTTCAGGGCCAGCCTGCAGCATCTGGATATCCCGGTAACGGTTAACTTCCACCTTGGAAAACGGCTTCGGATAGGCACGGGCCCTGTGGTCAGTTACGGAATAGGGGAAAAGGTGAGCTTTACGACCAATAGCACCAATTACGCTGTGCTTATTGAGAAGGATGTTTTTAAAAAAGCTGCCTACAGCTGGCAGTTTGCCGGAGCACTGGAATTCAGGCGCCTCTTTCTGGATGTTCGTTATGAGCTCGGGATTGACAAGCTGAATTACGAAATCAACCTACCAGGTGAAAAGATCATCCTGGACCCCTCCATCCATGCGCGCACCTGGCAATTCACACTTGGATATAAATTCGTGACCCCCAGGAAATAAAACATTAAAAACCCGGCTTCACACCCTCCTCAATCCACCTGATGATCCGCTCTGAACCGGGATCTTCCCGGGAATAAGCTACACCAACCAGCTTACCCTCTTCACTGATAAGATACTTCTGGAAATTCCATTTTACACTTGTATCTTCTGCACCATTCAGCGATTTCTTCGTAAGCCAGGCATAGAGCGGGTGCTGATCGTTCCCTTTCACCGATATCTTCCACATCATTGGAAAAGAAACACTATATTTTGATGAACAGAACTCCTTGATCTCCTCTTCGGTGCCAGGTTCCTGCGACATGAAGTTGTTGGCTGGAAAACCGATGATCACAAAATTCCGCTCCCTGTATTTCTCGTACAATGCCTGCAAAGGTTCATACTGCGGTGTGAAACCACATTTCGACGCTACGTTCACGATCATGACTTTCTTCCCCTTAAGCTCTTTCATCCTGAATGGATTACCATCAATATCGGTGACTGTGAAAGCATAAAAATCTGTTTCGTTCATGGGGTTTTGTACTGTTGAGGATGTTTTCCTGTTTGATCCGCACGATATAAAGACCATGATCCCTGACAAGGCTAAAGCTGTTCTATAAATTATCCTTTTCATTTTCGTTTTTTTTGTTGAATTCTAAACAAAAAACGTTTGACAAAGTTCACCAGGAGGTGAAAAAGTTCCAGGAACTGAGTTACTGTTGCCCATTCCTGACTTCATTTCACCCCCCTACCCCCCTCTCCTCGAAAGTTCCACCACAACGAACTTTTTACTTTCTAACTTTTTACTTTTGCCTTTTCACTTTAGCCTTTAGCCTTTTCACTTTAGCCTTTAGCCTTTTCACTTTAGCCTTTAGCCTTTTCACTTTAGCCTTTTCACTTTAGCCTTTCTCCCCATGAAAACAATCCACCGTTCGATCCTACGTCTGAGTATCCCCAACATACTCAGCAATATCGTCATTCCGCTGGTAGGGATGGTGGATGTAGCCATCATGGGGCATTTGGGTTCCGGGGTTTACATTGGGGCCATTGCACTGGGATCTTTGGTTTTCAACTTCCTTTACTGGGGTTTTGGCTTCCTTCGGATGAGCACGACAGGTTTCACCGCCTAGGCTTACGGTGCTGAAAACAGGTACGAAATGATGCTGGTCCTCACAAGGACGATCATGATGGCATTGTCGGCCGCCGTGATTCTGTTATTGCTGCAGTACCCGATTGAGTGGACTGCCTTTAAGCTGCTGCAGGGTCCGGCAAATGTTGAATACCATGCGATCACTTATTTCAGGGTGCGCATCTGGGCGGCTCCTGCAACGCTGATGCTCTATGTTTTTTACGGATGGTTCATTGGCATGCAGAACAGTGTCATACCGGCAGCTATCGCCATCATTGTAAGCCTGGTCAATGTAGTATTCAGTTATCTTCTGGTATTCCTCGTCGGGATGAAGGCAGACGGGGTAGCACTGGGAACCGTGATTGCCCAGTACACCGGACTGGGTTTCGCTGTACTGTTTTTTATGCTTCGCTACCATAAAAAACTGTCCTTCCCTTCCATCAATGCGATATTCAGGCATGAAGCCCTGGCAAAGCTAATACGGGTGAACCGGGATATCTTTATCCGGACACTTTGTCTGATCGCTGTGATGACCTGGTTTACCGCACGTTCTGCCAAGTACGGCACCGATATCCTTGCCGCCAATACCCTGCTTTTTCAGTTTTTCATTTTCTTCTCCTATTTCATCGACGGTTTCGCCTATGCCGGTGAAGCACTCACAGGACGTTTTATCGGATTGCGCGATCCACAACAACTCAGGCTTATACTGAAGATCCTGTTCCGATGGGGATCTGGCTTAAGCCTGGCCTTCACCCTGGGATACCTGATCCTGGGGAAACACTTGCCTGCCATCCTTACCAATGATGCCGGTACCATTCATGCCACGGCCCCTTATCTTTTCTGGACTGTCATCATTCCTGCAGTCAGCTTCGCTGCCTTCCTCTGGGACGGCATCTACATCGGAGCTACAGCCGGAACACAAATGCGCAACGTGATGCTCATCGCTTCTGTTCTGGTGTTCTTTCCGGTTTATTTCCTCCTCGATCCCTTCATCGGCAACCATTCCCTCTGGCTTGCCATGCTGATGTTCCTCGCCGCCAGGAGCATCCTGATGACCCTGTTTGCCCATAAAATGCTGATGAAAAAATTATAATAAATGACCATGGAGAGAATCCGGTTGTTTATACCGATGATAAGTATTAGGAGGCAGCTCCATCCTCCTGCTATTCGTCAGTTGCGGACACAACGTATTGAGAAACCATACCGGTCATAGGGCGTATCGATTCTTTCCAGCCGTGTGCTATCAAAGTACAATTCAATGTATCTTGCGTCGAACGGAAAGATCGCAGTGGAAGTCCATATACAGGCTCTTTCCAGCATCTTCTCATAGTTGCCGGTCTGGTAATGACGGTATCCAGAAGGCAGGGCATTGAATCCACTGATGTTGGTTGCCCCGGTATTGGGCGGACTCCAGTATTGTGTGCCCGAGGATTTCAGGGCTCCTCCTGCAAGACTGTCACCCCCGAAATAACCTGCCAGCACGACCCAGTCGCTGTCAGAAGCCACATGCCATCCAGCCGGACATATTTTGTCATGGTATTCGGAAACAGCTTTCCGGTTGTACAATGCCCCGTGGATAGCCGCATACATGGTGGAATCGCTGCTGTACCAGCAGTGTGCTGCATAATTTGTACTGAGCCAGGAAGAGGCTGATGCAACCAGCGGTATATAGATCCCTGTGGTCGTGTGTGTGGCCCGAAGGTTTTGCCGCAACCAGTATTGCGAACCGATCCGGACTCCGTCGTAAGCGTTGCCGTCGAAGTCATAGATTTTCCTGGTACTGATATAATTGCTTGCCACAAGCGTATCACTGCCGTACTGGTTAGTGACGACAAGGCCGACGGTATATTTCCCGGGTTCCTGGTACACGTGATATGGATGCTGGTTGGTACTGGTTGCACCGTCACCGAAATCCCATTTCCATGCGGTGGGGTTTTCGGAAGAAAGATCGGTGAATAGGACCGTATCCATGACATAGGGGGTAAGATCGTTTGCAGTAAAAGAAGCCACCGGTGTCAGGTTACGCATGCAGCGAACTGAATACCCGTATTGCTTGCTGTCATGGGTAACCGTCAGGGCGCCTGTGCTAAAGCCCAGTAGGCTGAACCAGGCATTGGAAGTTGAATATTCTGCTGATGTCCAGTAGGAGCCCCAGTTGCCCGGAAGCCCGAAACTTCCGTTGGAAGGGCTTCTTGATCCACCTGGCAAAGCAGTGAAACCGCTTTCATTGGTAGCGTCTGCATTAGGTGCTGTCCAGTGGGTGGTTCCCGATTCCTTCATTTTTCCGCCAGCCACTGAAGAACCGCCCAGTCGGTTGACAAGGGTATCAAAATCCTCATGGGATGGGACCTTCCAGCCGGCAGGACACAGCAGTGGCAATTTGGCAGCATAATAATTATAGAGTGATCCATAGGTTGCAGCATAGGTGGCTGAGTCGTTATTGTTCCAGCATCTGGCTGCTGAAGTGGTGCTGGTCCATGCACCCGCAGAGGTAACGAGGGGAATGAGATTCCCAATGGCAAAAAAGGTAGTCGTAGCCCTCAGGTTCTCCCTCATCCAGCATTGATTACCAATCCGGATGGTTCGGTACACATTCCCGTCATGGTCTGTCATGGCAGGGTAGTCAATGCAGGGAAGGCCGTGAACCATGTTAAAAATATAAAGTTTCGACTGCGACGGGTTGTCGTCAATGATATCATGACCGGGGATGCCAGGGGACAGCAACGCATACCCGGTGATTCTCAATGTATCACCCGGCGCCCAGGGCATACCTGCAAGCTTCTGCTTCTGTACATTTATCGACAATGTGTGATGACCCATGTATTCAAGGTTACACCTTGTTCGGTTATTACTGCCGATGTGGATCATTCTGATGGTACGGCGATCCGTCCGGGTTTCTGCCGTCAGGAAATAATACTGTTCGCTGCCCGGATGAAAGGTGAAATGGTGTTGTCCTTGAGGCAGGATTGAGGTATACCGGAGATGCTCGCGTCCCAGTCGGTCGGAAACATGAATAATAACCACATCTTCCTGCTGCATAAAAAGGATGAGGGTGGTCTGGTCACTAAACGGGTTAGGGTAATTCTGCTGAAGGTGAAATCCCTTGCTGACCGTTGGCAGGCCAGGTGCACCAATCTGTTCCTGAAGGATTAGTACTGTATCACCTCCTGAAAGGAACTCCTCCCCACCACGGGTGAGGTTCTTCACATGCACCACACCCAAAGGTTTATGACACCCTTCGAACAAAGCGGTGAAAGTCAGTGCAATGGTGGTTTGTCCAGGCGTTGCATGCTTCAGAACCAGGAACAAAATGATCAGTAGAATTACATTTTTCATGGTTGATTATATTTATGTTGATTAAGCTGAAAGGGCTCACCATCCCTGATCCATGGAACAGCAGGTTGAAAAAATCTTCATTACGATCCTGGTATATCAGGCAGGATCCAACCGGCCATTCTTACAAATATAATCCAAATTGCATGAAAATGCAATCTTCAGCCGTAAAACCAACCTACCCTGCTTCCTAACCTCCCGTCAGAAAAAATAGAAGAAAGTAAGCAGCAAACGCAGGTTGGCCACTTCCGAAGTATTCTGTACCACTCCGTTCTGATCGGGGTTGCCATAAGCTGCAACGGTATACTCCGGTTCAAAGGAAATCTGAACAGCATTGGACACCCACGACACCGAAGGTGCAATACGGTACACATAAGCAATGTCGGCGCCCCGGGAATAGTATTTACCGGTATTGGCTTCCGACGTACCGAAATTATACGCGTAGCCTGCAAAGAGGTTATAGACGAATTTCTTTCCATACTGAATGTTCCCCCAGACAAACAGGTGATGGGTGGGAGTATAGGTCATGATGTCGGTAAGGGTATCATGGGTTTTCACTGCATAACCTCCAAGCAGCAGGTGTTCGGTAAGGTTTTGCCCGTAAATGGCCTTGCACCGCCAGGTAATAAGCCCATGGTTGTATTTCCAGTATGCCATGGTAGCGTAACTGTTAACCCGGGAGGTGGTTATCTCCATGCTGTCGGTTGCCAGACGCGGACGCAAGGTTTTCCAGTCGCCTGCAATGCCCAGCACATGATGATCGGACTTATACTGTATCTGCAGGTGAAGGTTGGGTGTCAATGCATTTCGTATGTAAACTCCTTTGAATCCCTGCGGACCATCGTTGGTGTTATCGCGCTGCGACAGTGCCGTCAGCCCTATGTTGAACCTGTTGATATACCGTATGTAACTGATCTGCGGATTCCGGATGAAAGGCTGGAAGGGTGCGCCGGTGTTAAGGGAGATGACATTGGGGAAGACCTCCGTGACAAACATCGGATGCCAGTACTGTCCGAACAACAACTCCGACCTCTCCCAGGTGAGTTTTCCGATGGCATGCCTCAGTCTGAATCCATTGATATCTTCATTCGTAACACCAGAAAAGTCCGCTTCCATCATTCCCGAAGTTTTTGCGCCAAAAGCATCAGGACCTGTGATGATCCCTGTCAACCTGGAGGTGACCGGGCTGAAGTTGACATAATCCTCCCCGTTCAAGTCTTTGCCATCTTTCCCGATGAGCACATTTTTCGGGTAAAACAGGAACAACTCCTCACGGGATGCCACTACCTGGCGACTGTCGTACCAGTAGTCGCTCTTGATAAATCCTTTGAAACAGATACCGAACTTTTTCGGTTCCTGCTGGTCAGACTGAGCCGTCAATTGCTGAAGTGAAATAATTGAAATACAGAAAAGTAATACAAATTTTTTCATGGCGAACAGTTTAATCAGCCACGAATACACGAATGGTCATGTTATCCGCCTTTGGATTGGTGTTGAAGTTACCGGTGCCTTACCGGAACTTGAATGACAATCCTTGTATTTGCAGCCAATAGTAGGTTTTTATGCTTTTTCAGATAGATTCTTCCCGGTCAGAAAGTTGGCGATGAAACTCACCAACGGGTTCAACACCAGGGATGCTAACATGCCAAGGGTCCCTGCTTCCGGGGAAGACATTCCACGGAAATACAGTATCAGGCAGATAGCCAGGCCTCCGATAGCTGACACATACGCACCTAATTTGTTCATTCTTTTTGAGAGCAGCCCCCATACAAAGGGCCCGAGGAAGAATGCACCCAGGGCGCCCCAGGATATCCCGAGTATCTCCACGATCACATCCAGTTCCACTGCAGCAAACAACACAGCCAGCAATATGAAAACTGCACTCATCACACGCATCATCAGGGTTATGGTTTTATCTGACATGGTTCTTTTTATAAAACCGGCCCAGAAATCTTTGGTGAAGGACGAACTGGAGATGAGGACCAGGGATGCCAAAGTGGACATGGACGCAGACAGGATCAGAAGGAGAATGACAACGGATATGGAAGCTGGAATGACGTTGGTGAGAAGCTCAGGCATCAGTTTGTCAAAATTCGGGCTGCCTTCTGTAAAAATAGCAGGAGCCGAATCAGGACTGATGAAGACCCTTGTTGTGGAGCCCAGGTAATAGGCAACGCCACAGATCAGGATGGCGAACAGAGTAGATGCGATAGCGCCTCTGAGTACTGCTTTTCTGTCACGGATGGCATAAAACTTCTGCACAAGCTGGGGCATAGCAAACGGGGCAATGCTGGTCAGGAACACCAGGGCAAACAGGGGCCACCAACCCGGAGGCCCTACCCATGATACCAGCTTGGGTTCAATCGCTCTCAATGATCCAGTGATTGAAGGTATGTCCCCACCCTTATCCACCGTGAAATAGAAAAGGATAACTACGCTGACCGTCATGATCATGCCGAAAATCATGTCAATCAGAGCCATTGACTTATAACCACCGAGAACAACATAGATTGCGGTGAAGATGCCCATACCGGCCAGTATCCAGATGTAAGGTACACCCAGGGATATCTCGAAAAGGTAGGAAAGCCCCATAAAGACCGCCGCGGAGTAAGGTATCAGGAAGATGAAGATCACGATGGCCGAGATCAGTTTAAAAGTGGAAGAGTTGTATCGCTTTTCCAGAAACTCGCTCATAGTACTTGCATTGAATCGTATCGATGTCTGTTTGATCCGCCAGCCCAATAAAAGCCAGACGACCAATACACCCAGTAGGGCATTGAAGACAGCAACCCACAGTCCGGAGTAGCCAAAGCCCCATCCGATACTTCCAGCAAAACCAATGAAAAGTACAGCCGAGAAATAGGCCGAACCATAGGAGAAAGCCGACATCCATGGCCCTACATTGCCCCCGCCCAATAAAAAGTCGCGTGAGGATTTGGTCCGGGTCAGACCTATGATCCCTACTACCACCACCATGGCAGCATACAGTGCAATCACAATGATTTTAGTTATCATGGTTCATTATTTAGTGTACGAAAATACAAAAGTTTGAATCGTAATTCCAAAGATTGAACTGCAGCGAAATTATTCCATGCAAAGGGAAAATTCCCGTATCTGGTTGTAATATTTGCTATATTAAGCAATACCTTTACAAATCTAAGGTTGAACTTCATAATTGCATGAATGTGCCTTAGTTGATTTATGATGGCAACGTCTCATCCATCATCGATGGCATTGCGGTAAAAAATTTCCGGGAATTGTTCTGAATTTTTTTTGCTTGATTTACAGTTGATTATCTTTTATAGTACCTTTTTTAACAAATTATTTTGATATTTTTAGTTCTATGTATTGCATAGTATTAAAATATTGTTGTATCTTTGCCGCATGAACATCGAGAACACACAGGCGCAAATGAGGAAGGGAGTACTGGAACTCTGCATCCTGTCAATCATACAGAAGAAAGAGGCCTATGCATCCGACATCCTGGAAATCCTGAAACGACACCGGATGATTGTGGTGGAAGGCACCCTCTACCCTCTCCTTACCCGGTTGAAGAACGACGGCTACCTAGAATATTACTGGTCCGAATCGAAATCGGGGCCTCCCAGAAAGTATTACAAGATCACCCTTTTAGGAGGGAAATTTCTGGAGGGATTGACCAGGAGTTGGCACGAGCTCCAACAGATCGTTTCAACCCTGATGAATGAACATCATTAAAAATGAATAAAACCAAACCATAATCTGTTTATCATGAAAAAGAGTTATTCCGTCAACATCAGCGGTATCATCTTTCAGATCGACGAAGATGCCTATGAAAAACTGAACCGCTACCTCGACAGACTTAATCTACATTTCGCCAATACGGCCGGGAAGGAGGAGATCATTGCCGACATTGAGCAAAGGATTGCCGAAATGCTTCTCAACAAGCTGGGGGATCACAACAGGATTGTAACGCTGGGTCACATTGACGAGGTGATCCGTGTCCTGGGAGAGCCAGCTGATTTTGACGACAATATAAAGGAGGAACCATCGTCATCTGACAGGCGTTACCGGAAACGGCTGTACCGCGATCCTGATGAGAAAGTACTGGGTGGTGTCGCAGGTGGCATCGGGGCCTATTTCAACACTGATCCGCTTTGGTTCAGGATCATTTTTATCATTCTCACCCTCTTTGGGGGATCGGGCATTCTTCTCTACCTGATCCTTTGGTTGATCGTACCGGAAGCGAGAACCACCGCCGAACGCCTTGAGATGCGGGGGGAGCAGATCAACATAGGCACGATCGAACGAACCATCCGGGAGGAGATGAACGATCTACAAGATCGGTTCGGGCGCTGGAAGAAAGATGGATATCAAAAAAAAAAAGATAGTGCCGGAAGACTGATTGAAACGGTTGTACAGATCTTTGTTACGTTGTTTGTCCTCTTCTTTAAGCTCCTGGCATTCATCATCGGGTTTGCCATCCTGTTTACAGGCATTGCCCTGATCATTGCCATCTTTATCCCAGGCATTACTTTACATGGATTTCCGGTTTTATATGATGCATCGATCCATGAGTTCCTGGTGGCTCTTACCGGAAGTACAGGTCAAGCCTGGCTGATCCTGGTATCGATCCTGCTGATCATACTCATCCCTTTGCTGGGCATCGTCTGGGGTGGGATCAGGCTGTTATGGGGTGCCAGGCTCCGCAGCCGTACCCTTGGGGGGGCCCTGACCGGTATATGGTTCCTGTCCATCCTGGTGTGTCTTATCAGCGGTATCATCACGGTAAATGATTTCAGCAGCAAAGGATTTGAAACCCATTCTTCATCCTTATCAGCCACTGCCACTGACACCTTATCTATAGGGCTCCAACCGGGGCCTGCTGATCCATGGGTAGATGTTGAGGGATCAATGAAACAACCGAAATCCTTGATGATACGTCAGGATGCAAACAGCATTTTTATAACAGGCAGACCGGTGATTGAATTCCGGCAAAGTCTTAACGACTCGCTGATGATAACCATTACGAAACGTGCCCGTGGCAGAAATCAGCGTGAAGCCAGGGAAAGAGCCGGTGACATCCTGATCGAAACTACAACAGCAGCCGGTCATATATGGATCGACCGGTTTTTCACCACTCCTCCCGGTTCCGTGTATCGCAAGCAGGATGTGAAAATAAACATCGCCATACCTGAAAACCAAGTCATACGACTGGATCCATCATTACAACAAAACTACAGGTATATCCGTAATTTTGATCCTCTTTGGGATGAACAGATCCTGAACAAACCACTGCGCATGAAGAACCACAAGCTGGTAACGGCTCAATAGAAACAGATCATGGGATTGAAAAGGTGGATTGTTTGTTTACAAAACCAAGTTCAGAATACCTTAAAAATCATTTATCATGGAATTGTCAAAGATCATTCTGCGTATTGTTCTGATCATCGTCTTTCTTACGTTGATCGCCCTGGCTGTATGGTTATTCCTTGGGAACCACAGCTGTTCCCTGAAAGCCCTTCGTGGTGATGGCAACATCATCCGAAGAGATTTACCAGTGGAGGCCTCTTTCACAAGGATCCGTGTCACTGGTTCGATGAATGTTTATATCCGTCAGGATTCGACTGCCAGCATCGTATTGCAGGCAGATTCCAACCTGGTAGAGTATATCCAAACTGAATTTGATGATGAAACTCTGGTAATCAAGCACAAGCCCCGACTGCATCTTTCCAGTCATGTCAAACTGCTTATCAGTGTAAAGGACCTAAAAGAGATTGAAGTGGAGGGGGCTGGTGGGATCTATATCCCCGATACTTTCCGAACGGAACAATTCACACTTGACATCAGCGGTGCCGGCCTGGCAGAAATGACGCTACAATGTCAGCACCTTAAAACCAGGATCTCCGGAGCAGGTGAGATCAGGCTTAAGGGCAGTGCTGTCCGTGCTACATCCACCATCAACGGAGCAGGCAAACTCCTGGGGCAGGATTTCCCTGTCAATGAGCAGGAAATCCTTGTCAACGGAGCCGGCAGTGCATACATCTCTGCAGTGGAAACCCTGAAAGCCACGATTAACGGGGCAGGGCTGATCGAATACACGGGCAATCCACTCCTGACACAAAAAATCAGCGGTGTTGGAAAGATCAGGCAGACAGGTACCTGATACCAGCAGCCACCTCATCTAAACCGCGAAGTCGCCTCGTCAGAACTCAATGCCCGGCCTGGCTTCAACACCCTGGTTATAATAGTGTTTCACCTCTATCATTTCGGTGACCAGGTCTGCCAGTTCAATCAGCTCAGGTGGGGCATAACGACCTGTGATCACAATTTCGATTGATTTCGGCCTGTCCCTGACGACCAATATAAGTTCTTCAAGGGAAAACAACTTATAATACAAGGCGATACAAGCCTCATCGAGGATGACCATGTCATAATGACCAGATCTTATTATTCCGGATGCCTCTTCAAATCCCTTGCGTGCAAGCCGGATATCTTCCTGTTCCGGTTGATGACAGATGAAACAGTCGCGGCCATATTGATGCACTATCACATCAGGTTCCAACTTCCTGAGTATGGAAAGTTCGGCATAAGGCATCCCTTTCACAAACTGACCTATAAAAACCTTTTTGCCGGCCCCTGCCGCACGAATGGCCATTCCAATGGCAGCCGTGGTCTTTCCTTTCCCGTTACCTGTATAAAGATGAATATACCCGGCCATAACGTACCTCCAGTTTCGTTCAATACAGGAATAAAATTACAGATTATTCTTCAACCGGTTCCAGCATTCGGCCAGTATCCTGCTGACCGATGAACCGGGCGCATATTCCACGATGCTCTTTCTTTGTACCATTGCCTCCACCATCAGGGGATCAAATGGTAATTCTGCCAAAACGACTAATCCTGTTTGTCTGCAAAATCCCCTGATTTGTGATGCTATCCCTTCATTTACATCGGATTTATTCAGGATCACAACAGTGGGTATTGTAAAATCTGCCGTCATTGCAACAACCCTGGAAAGGTCATGAAGAGCGGCAAGGGTAGGTTCTGTAACGATAACAACCTTGTCTGTCCCGGTGATCGTTGAAATAACCGGGCACCCGATGCCCGGGGGTCCATCGATGAGGATATTTTGTATACCATGTACGGAAGCTTCCCTGCGTGCTTTGCACCGCACCAGGTTCACCAGTTTGCCGGAATTCTCTTCTCCGGGTGCAAGTCGGCCATACACCATCCGGCCATTGCGGAAGCTACCGGAAAAAAGTCTGCTCCGGTCATGTTTTACCATGGTAATGGCCCTTTCCGGACATATTTGTTTACATAGATGACAACCGTCGCAGGCTGTTCCTGAAATCATCACCTGTTGTTCATTCCGGTATATGGCATCAAACCGGCAATAGGGTATGCAAATGCCGCAATCCGTACACAATGCCCTGTCAATCAATGCCTCCTGCCCTCCGATAAATATCTCTTCCTCTTCATGAATGGGATCAAAAAGAATATACAGATTAGCTGCATCCACATCACAATCGGCCAGGACCACTGCTTCCGACAGAGTGGCGAATGCCGCACTGACGGATGATTTTCCCGTTCCCCCTTTACCGCTAATGATGGCTGTTTCCATTAAGTGATATCATTGTATCAAACAAATCCAGAAACCTTTGCTGCCACGCAGGATGATCATTCACCAGCAGTCTTCCGGCTGCATAGGATGCTGCAGTGTCACGATCAAAGGGGATTTCTTCCAGCAAAGGTATGTCCTCACGGTGGATATAGTCATAAATCTCCCTGTTGCCCAATCCGGCTTTGTTGACTAGCACACCATACTTTTTACGCATGATTTTCAAGGTTTCTACCGATTGCCGGAGATCACTGAGTCCGAAAGGGGTTGGTTCTGTTACCAGCAAAACAAAATCTGCACGGTCAACCGTATGTATGAACGGGCATGAAGTGCCCGGAGGGGCATCCATGATCACCGTATGATGGTTACCCGCCTCCCTGATTGCAGTTTTAATCACCGCAACCGGTGAAAACACACCTGTCTCCATCCGAGCCTCAATCAACCGGTTGCCTTGCGGAAGCGCATACCGGTTCACTTTCCCTAACAGTACCCCCTTTTCTGAAATAGCTCCATCGGTACATGCCACACTGCAGGCGCCACAGCCATGGCAAAGGTCTTCCATCACCCTGATGATCTTTTCCCGGGGCAATAAAAAGATGGCATTGTACTGACAATACGCATGACATTTCCCGCAGAAAGTGCATAGCTTCTCATGGACTACCGGGACTTTATGGCTCACCTCTGTAAATCCTTCATGCATGCCTTCGAAAAACAAAGCTGCATTGGGGGCTTCTGCATCACAGTCTACCAGGGTTGCCCGGATGCCAGCCAGGTTCAATGCCTGAAAAAGATGGGTAGCGATAAATGTCTTGCCCGTTCCACCTTTGCCGCTGGCCACAGCAATTTTTATGTCTGATGCATCAGGCATCCCGCCCCGTATCAGTGCCTGCATCCACCGGAACCATGATGATGATGGCCATCATGATCACAATAATTTGCCTGCAGATTCAATCTGTTTTCAAGAAAATCGGTTACCAGTTCATGGGCTGGCTTTTGGGGAGCTCCAACAAAAACATTGATATTCTGCTGATTGAATAATTCAATGGCGCGCTGTCCCATACCACCGGCGATTACGTCGGTAACACCAAATCCGGCAATCCACCGGGGATAAAGCCCTGGTACATGTTCGGGTGGTATATGCTCATGAACTTTCTGAATCGAATTGTTCTCCACCTCTACAATAGCAAAAGCTTCACAATGCCCGAAATGGGCACATAAAATCCCTTTTTCCATGGGAATGGCAATACATTTTTTCATAATAATCTGATTTCTTTTATTTTAATTGCAATGAAAATATCCTGGTCTTGCTATCCGAAATCATCCGGAAAACAGAGAAAATCATCATCAAGGAAACGGAGAGAAACAAATAGATTTCTCTCCGGCATCCATCAACCACCCCTGAAACGGTTCTGCAATCCCATTTCACGTCCCATTCCACGTTCCATTTCACGTGCAAATCCGCCTCTGCCACGACCAAAACCCAAACTACCCATCAGGTTACTTTCTTCAGGATTTTGTTCTGCGGCACGGGGTTGATTTCTTCGACCTGCACCATAGTTTGTACAACGTCCAACACTCCGGCCGGTCATAGGACCTTGTCCCATGGGGCCTGTCTGATCTAATCCAGGCATAGTTACCTCCTTTTAATCTGTTGATCTTTTACCGCCCTGAAGACGCTGGCCTTTCCCTGTTCCACCTCCTGCTTTTCGACGTTGTCCCATCCCATGGCCAAGACTGATCAGGCCTTCTTTTTCATCCTTTTTATTCCTGCATTTTCCGAGCTTTCTACCCGTTCCCGGACCTTTACCTTCGGGGCCCGTTCCGTTCATCTGTGGCATAACACATAAGTTTTAGTGATTCAACATATCGATGATCTCCTTTACCCGCTTACCGGGATCTTTCACCACAATCATCTGTATTTTAAGGCTATCGAGCAAAGGTTTGATTTTAATACCAAATTCGCCGGAAACAATCTTCTGCACTCCTCGTGCAGCCAGGAACTGCACCGCCATCGGCCCTGCCCCACCCTCAGATTCCCGGGCAGGATTGGGGATGATTTCCATGGATTTAACCTCCGTATCATAAACAACAAAATAGGCACAACGCCCAAAGCGGGAATCCAGAAGAGCCTCCGGTGAGTTTCCTGTACTTGTTACTGCAACCTTCATTTTATTTTTTTTAGTTTATGTTTGATGTTTTCTTCCCCTGCGATGCCTGGAAGGAAAATCATCTGAAAGAAGTTCCCGTTTCAGACCCAGGTTACATGCAGGACAAACCTGCTGCCGACAGGATCTTCCAGGCTGATGCGGTTCCCTGTATCCGCACTTCGGACAAATACAATAAGCTTCCCGGTTACCCTGCTGCAATTCTTCCGGCATATCTGATGAACCTTCATCAATTACACTCACCGGCCCAACACCACAAAGAGGACATTGGATTATTTCATATTCCTTCTCCGGATTGTTAAAATAACAATGACAGCCGGAACAGGTATACCAGTC
Source organism: uncultured Lentimicrobiaceae bacterium (assembly GCA_964652685.1). Classification (GTDB taxonomy): domain Bacteria; phylum Bacteroidota; class Bacteroidia; order Bacteroidales; family SKPS01; genus SKPS01. Next base: position 32,291 of record CAZZBS010000023.1, on the reverse strand, counting down.
TGAGTCAAAATAAACCTTCCCCCCTTCTATGATCACCTGGCTCCCTTCAACCAATGCCTGTGCAATCTTTTGCCGTGCGAGGGCATAGATCCTTGTAAAGGTAGGCCTGGAAACAGCCATAATGTTAGAGGCTTCATAGTGATTGTACATATCATAATCACACAGACGAACCGCTTCATACTCTTCATAAAGAAGGGTCACTACCGAAGCCGGAGCAGTTCCTTCAGACATTCCATACGGCTTGAATCCTTTAATAACAGGTGGATTCAACACTTTTCGCAACAATTTTCTTCTTGGTGACATCTTCAAATGAACATTTGTTCATTGCAAAGATAATGAACTTTTGTTCATTTCACATATTTTTTTTATTTTTTTTATGATGTATTGTTGAGTGGGAAATAATAGCTGACAACAAGATTCTTCAATCTCATTTAGGATTCATTCTGAAGGGTTTCAGCACATCCGATAAAATCCTGTTTGGTTATTTCATCCTGACAGGGTTCCGACCCTGATTCATTGGCCTGCCGTGTTCCAATCCACCACAACCGCCCGCTGATTTTCGCAGATAAGGAATAGTAGAATTTTGGCATATTTACCCTCAAAAATGAACAAGAGCCATTCCCCCAATTTTTTCTGATGAACTTTTTATCCGTGAACAGGTTATACTTACCAGTCCAGGATCATTGAAAATGTTACAGTTTAAGGCATTAAAGACAGGTCAGTGAATCAACCCACCTGCATGATGCTTTATCATAAGGAAAAGAATTATCAATTTTGAACGGAATATACTGACGCATGGAAACACAAAAAAAGAAAGGCACAGATGTACAGATTTCACCTGGATCGGTGCTGGCAGATTACCGGATTGGATTAGAGAGCCGGAATGCAAGCCTGCTGGGGCGGAGAGAAGTTTTAAGTGGTAAGGCCAAGTTCGGGATTTTCGGTGACGGGAAGGAACTTCCCCAGCTTGCTATGGCCCGTGTCTTCCGCAACGGTGATTGGCGATCGGGCTATTACCGTGACCAGACCTTCATGTTTGCTGCGGGCATGATGACGCTGGAGGAATTCTTTGCCCAGCTTTACGGTGATACGGACCTGGATTTCAATCCTGCCAATGGTGGCCGGCTTATGAACAACCATTTTGCCACGCGGTCGCTGGATGAGAACGGCAGGTGGAAGGATCTGACCGCGATGAAAAATTCATCCTGTGATATTTCCCCGACGGCAGGTCAGATGCCCCGTTTGCTAGGCCTTGCCTACGCATCGAAACTCTTTCGGGAAGAGACCGCCTTCGCTGATCTGACCAGCTTTTCGAATCATGGCAATGAGGTGGCTTTTGGAACCATAGGGGACGCCAGTACTTCGGAAGGGCATTTTTTTGAAGCCATGAATGCCGCGGCGGTATTGAAAGTACCATTGGTTATGTCGGTATGGGATGATGGATACGGTATCTCGGTACCAAAAAAATACCAGACAGCCAAACAAAGCATCTCGGAGATCATGCAAGGATTTGTATATAACGAAGCACTGGGAGGAATAAAGATCTTCAGGGTTAAAGGATGGGATTACCCTGCGCTGGTTCGTACCTACCATGAAGCTGCTGACTTTTCGAGGAAGGAATATATCCCGGTGCTGATTCATGTTACCGAGCTCACCCAGCCCCAGGGGCACAGCACTTCGGGGTCGCATGAACGATACAAGGATGAAAAGAGGCTTCAATGGGAAAAGGAATATGACGGGATGACAAAGATGCGGGAATGGATTCTTAAGGAGAAGATGGCTGATGAGGAAACCTTACAACAAATTGAAAAAGAAGCTGTTGCTCGCGCGAAACAGGCAAAGAAGACTGCCTGGGAACATTTTTCAGAACCTGTCAGGCATAAGAGGGATGAATTCCTGAGGACCGTTGACATTGCCACCTGTCGTTGCGCCAAAACCTCCAGTATTGCTGCCGTTAAAGAACAACTTGCAAAGATGGGTGATCCGATCAGGTCTGACATTACAGCAGCCGGCAAACAGATTACACGGCTTATCTGCGATGCATGCACCAATCCTGATAACTCCCTCAAGAAAAGGGTTACTGATTGGCTCGACAGGGATATACTGGAGAATGAAGACCATTACAGTTCACATCTGTATAGTCAGACAGGAGAATCAGCCCTTCTGGTTTCCCCGGTTCCGCCGCTATATGATCCTGAACCGGAGCTGGTACCGGGCAGGGAGATCCTACGTGACAACTATGACCATATTTTCCGTACCAATCCAAAGGCATTGATTTTCGGGGAGGATGTGGGCCTTATTGGCGGTGTAAACCAAACACTGGAGGGGATACAGGAGAAATATGGTTCATTACGGGTATCGGATACGGGTATCCGGGAAGCAACCATTGTCGGACAGGCTATCGGGCTTGCTATGCGGGGATTGAGACCCATTGCAGAGATCCAGTATTTCGATTACCTGTTGTACGCCTTGCAGACCCTCAGCGATGATCTGGCTACCTTACGCTACCGCACCAAAGGGGGGCAGAAAGCCCCTGTCATCATTTCCACCCGCGGGCACAGACTGGAGGGAATCTGGCATTCAGGCTCACCTCTCAGCATGGTCATTAATTCGGTGCGTGGCATCTATGTACTGGCACCCCGTAATATGACCCAGGCGTCCGGTTTCTACAACACCATGCTGGCATCCGATGATCCCGCCATCATCATCGAACCCCTCAATGGTTATAGGCTGAGGGAGCCCAGACCACGAAACATAGGGGAATACCGCATCCCCATCGGGAAGGTCGAAATCCTTGAACAGGGTGATGATATCACCATCGTTACATACGGTTCATGTGTTTCCATAGCCCGGCAAGCACTTCTACAACTTAAAGCATTTAATATCAATGCTGAACTGATTGACGTCCAGTCGTTGCTTCCGTTTGACCTTGACAACACCATTGCAGCCTCTATCAAAAAAACCAACAAGGTTCTATTCTTTGATGAAGATGTACCGGGAGGCGCTACCGCTTATATGATGCAGAAAGTACTGGAGGAACAGAAAGCATGGCACCTTCTGGATGCTGAACCTCGTACTCTCACTGCCAAAGAGCACCGTGCAGCTTATAGTACTGACGGGGATTATTACTCCAATCCCAATGCTGAGGACGTTTTTGATGTAGTATACAACATGATGCATGAATACCATCCGGGTAAATACCCGAAGATTTTCAGTTATAAACTGAACAAGAACAGGTATTGATGTGATGATGTGGTGATGTGCACCTACCTGTAACGGAATGCTATAGAAACTTTTACAAATCAGTACATCAACCAATCATTAGATCAAAAAGGGCTGTATCCGTGTGGAAACAGCCCTTTCTTTCATTTCCTGGATGATATTTACTTCAGCACCACCATCTTCTTACTGGCTTTGCTGCTTCCGGCGTTAAGGGTATAGAAATAGATGCCGTTCTGCAGGTTGGCTGCATCCACATCAATGGTGTAGTTACCGGGCATTTCGATACCCCTCTTGATATTCATCACCTTCCTTCCTGTCTGGTCGTAAAGGTCAAAAGTCACGTCGGCTATTTCGCTCAGTGAATAGCGGATGGTAGTGATGTCATTGAATGGATTTGGCTGGTTCTGTGACAGGGTGAGGATGTTACTGGTTACCGTTTCGATCCCGGATTCGTCGGCTGTCAGCAGATATGAGATCACATGATTTTCATAAGCATACGATGCATCGGTAAAAGCATACTCGGGGACCTGCCTTTCGTACCATCCGCCAGCGGGATCGAAAACGCAATCTGACATGGTGATATAAGAGCAGTTCCAGTCGCGCTTGGTATAGTACGACCAGGTCTCATCCCCTCTTTCTTCATAGGAGTGGAAACGTACCTGATTGACAGAACTGATGGTGTCAAGATTAGCAATCCATGTGTAGCCAGGTATAAACTTAAAGGTTGAAAGAACGATTTTCCCCGGATTAATCGGTGCGACATCAGGGGTGGCAATGTATGCCACATTTGAACCATCGGGCAGGGTGTCATTGGCAAATGCCTCGGTAAGCAGCACCGTATAGGTTTTTACATTGGTGGCCTTGGATGACATATCGCTTGCATGGAAATAATAGCGGCCATAAAATAAGGTATCGGTTCCATAGTTAACAGCAGGGGCTGAAGGATCAACCCATCCGCCGATCACAAAATCATTGGAATTGTTGGAGGTATAAACTTCAATGATGAGTGTATCCACAATACTTGGATCAGGGATCAGCCTGAAATACCAGCAATAAAAGGCAATGGAATCCACTGTATATGGCATAAAATCATTGATCTTCATTTCATTCGGGTATAAACTGTTGTCATTAAACTCGTAGGATGACGGATCGCAGTTATTACCCAACATGTGGATCCATGGGCCCGAATATCCGGTAGAATAATTCACCAAGATGGTGGTATCCGGGAAAAGAATGTTCTGGTTTAACTTACTATCCCCGTTGGTAACATCATACATGGTGAATGCATAATTGTACCATCTTGATCTGATGGCCTTGCTGTTTCTGGCATCAAGGTTTTCTTTATGCATTTTAATATCAAACGACTTCTGCCAGGGGTTTACCGGTACTTTGTTTACCGTAGGTACGCTTTGTTCCTGCGCAAGAACAACTGTTGCGAAAGCAAACAGAACCAATAATGAAAGTAAAGCTTTTTTCATGTCCAAAACTTTTATGAGATTAATAAAATAGTTTCAACGTTTGCGAAAATACAACAATTTCATTCAAAACACAAACAAGGTTAAGAAATATTAACAAAAAATCAATATATAAGTACCTGGTTTATATAAAACCATGTGTTGGTTAACCGTTATCAGCATTTTTTTCGGCGACAGGATGACGGAATACTTTACAGATAGGATGCAACCGGTTCACAGGTACACACCAGGTTTCTATCGCCGTAAGCATCGTCAATTCTTCTGACAGGACAAAAATATTTATCGGTACCGGGTGTTTCCATGGGAAAAGCAGCTTTCTGTCTGCTATAGGGAAGTTTCCATTCCTCGGCGGTAATCATGGCGAGGGTATGGGGTGCATTTTTCAGGGGATTGACCTGTTTATCGCATCGCCCCTCTTCAATATCGCGGATCTCTTCCCTGATCTCTTTCATGGCCCGGATGAACCTGTCCAGTTCACTTAAAGGTTCACTTTCGGTGGGTTCCACCATGAGGGTAGCATGTACCGGAAACGCCACGGTAGGTGCATGGAAACCATAGTCCATCAACCGCTTGGCAATGTCAATTACCTCCACATCAGCACTTTTTTTAAAATCATGGCAATCGAGGATAAACTCATGTGCCACGCGGTTGTTATGGTTAGAATAGAGTATCTTATAATCTTTTTCGAGGGCTGATTTCAGGTAGTTGGCTGTAAGGATTGCGTAGTTGGTGGCTTCTCGCAAACCATCACCTCCCAACAATCTGATATACGCATAGGAGATACTGAGGATGAGGGCGCTTCCGAAGGGTGCAGAAGAGACGGCTGACATGGCTTTGGCGCCGCCGGTGATGGTTATGCGATGTCCCGGCAGGAATGGGGTCAGATGCTTTGCCACGCCTATGGGCCCGACCCCGGGGCCGCCACCACCGTGCGGGATTGCAAAGGTCTTGTGAAGGTTCAGGTGGCATACGTCGGCTCCGATGATAGCCGGATTGGTATAACCCACCTGGGCATTCATGTTGGCGCCATCCATATAAACCTGTCCACCGGATTCGTGAATGATGGAGGTGAGTTCCAGAATACCCTCTTCATAGACTCCGTGTGTGGAAGGGTAAGTAACCATGATGGCGGCGAGGGTGTCTTTGTACTGGCTGGCCTTCACCTTCAGGTCATCGAGGTTGATATTGCCCTTTTCATCACAGGCAACTATCACCACCTGCATTCCGGCCATGACGGCGCTGGCAGGATTGGTGCCGTGAGCTGAAGAGGGTATCAGGCAGATGTTACGCTGCCCCTGACCAATGCTCTTCAGGTATTCCCTGATCACAAGAAGCCCTGTATATTCCCCTGAGGCTCCTGAATTGGGCATGAAGGAAACGGCCTCAAAACCTGTGATTGCACACAGGTCCTTCTCCAGATTGCGGATAATCTCATAGTAACCTTCGGCCTGATCAACGGGGACGAAAGGGTGCAATCCGCCAAACTCAGGCCAGCTCAGTGCAAACATTTCCGTTGCTGCATTCAGCTTCATGGTACAGGAACCCAGCGGTATCATGGTACGGTTCAACGCAAGGTCACGGTTTTCCAACATCTTCATATACCGCATCATCTCGGTTTCGGAATGATAGGTATTGAACACCGGATGGATCAGATAATCCGATTGCCTGGTGAACGATGCCGGGAAAGTAGTGATCTGGACACATTCTTCGGGCATACAGACAAAGGGGGTAAATGCCCTGCCGGCAGCTTCGGCAAAGATGGCCAGGATATCATTGACATCCTGCAGGTGGGTGGTCTCATCGAGTGATATCCCTACATGCTGGTCATCTATATAACGGAAGTTGATCCTATATTTTTCTGCAATGCTTTTTACTTTAGCTGCTGTCACGCCGGCAGACAGCTGTATTTTCAATGTATCGAAGAAGAATGCGTTAAGTTGCGTGTATCCATATTTCTGTATTTCAGCTGAGAGAATTCCGGTAAGGATATTAATATGCCTGGCGATTTCTTTCAGACCCCTGGGTCCGTGCCATGCAGCATAGAATCCTGCCATAATGGCCAGCAGTGCCTGGGCCGTACAGATGTTGGAGGTGGCTCGTTCACGTTTGATGTGCTGCTCACGGGTTTGCAAAGCCATCCTAAGGGCCCTGTTGCCGGCAGCATCGACAGATGCACCGATGATCCTGCCAGGGATATGACGTTTATATTCATCCTTTGCGGCAAAATAGGCAGCATGAGGCCCGCCAAAGCCCATCGGGATACCAAACCGCTGTGTTGTCCCTACCACCACGTCGGCGCCCCACTCACCGGGTGGGGTCAATAATGTCAGACTTAACAGGTCCGCTGCAACCGTAACCATAAGTCCAAGCTGATGCGCTTGCTCGACCCATGATATATAATCGGTTATCGCTCCAAACTGGTCGGGATATTGAACCATAACACCAAAAAAGGATTCATCCATTGTGATTTTATCAAAGCTACCACAGACCAGTTCGATCCCAAGGGGCAGCGCTCGTGTTTTCATCACATCCAGCGTATGAGGGAAGATGCCGTTATCCACGAAGAAATGGTTGGCATCGGCTTTTACCTTGTCCCTTGATCTGGCATTGAATGCCATGATCATCGCTTCGGCTGCTGCTGTTCCTTCATCCAGCATGGAGGCATTCGCAAGGGGCAGGCCGGTGAGGTCAGAGATCATGGTCTGATAGTTCAGCAACGCCTCCAGCCTTCCCTGGCTAATCTCTGCCTGGTAAGGAGTGTAGGAAGTGTACCAGCCCGGATTTTCCAGTATATTGCGTATGATCACACCCGGGGTGATGGTGTTGTAATAGCCCATCCCGATGTAGGTCCTGAAAAGCTTGTTTTTGGCGGCCAACTGTTTCATATGGTGAAGAAACTCAAATTCATTCATTCCCTTCGGAATGTTCAGTGGTTGTTTAAGCCTTATGGCAGATGGAATGGTCTCTTGAATCAGTTGGTCAATGGTTGCAACGCCGGTCAATTCAAGCATTCCGGCCTCACTGGACTTACGGGGGCCGTTATGTCTGCTGATAAAATTATTGGTGATCATATTGTGAATTTATAAGGTGAAACAGGGTGGCAAAAATAAAAAAAAACAGGGAAATCTTCCGGTTTTCCTGTAATAGATAAGGGTTAAATATCTTATCAATCTTTGATCAACATCCGGTAAAAAGACCTGTACACAAAGACCAATGCATGCAACACTATATGACCCAAGGATCCCTACAATGGTCCACCCTAGAATCATTGCTACCGCACCCATCCCAAAACCCTCTTCCGGGTGATCCGGATCATGTGACAACCAGCCAAAATAAAAGGCCACCGCGGCCCCAATGATCAAGAACAAATAGAAGAGGAATTTACCCTGCTTCAATAAATAGGTTTTACAGGTCTGGTAGATCACTTCCGCTACTTCGAGCATCGGAATGCAGGAACCGAGACGTTTTACCCTTACATACTGGTACAGTCCGAACAGAAACCCAGCAACCGTAATGAAGAAACCCCAGTACAGAATACCCTGTTTCTTAATATCCTCAGGTATGATCAGATTAGTCTCACCGGCAAACAACAGCGCAGGTAATACCAGTAATCCCAATAAACATACAATACGTCTTAGCATAGTAGCGGATTCAAAATACTTAATTTTGATCGGTATCAGAGAGATGTATATTTTTTTCTGCAACGCCGGGTCGAATGAAAAAATATATAATACATCATTCTATTTAGATTTATTTGTATTAAAATTCCAATGACAAATAAATAAATGAACCTGCAATCCCGCAAATTAAATTCAATATATTCCGCTACTTATAGATTTCGGAACATAAAAAATCTGATTATTGAAAATCTGACACCTGAATTTTCACAGGGGAATATAAAAAGGCGTACATTTGTACATTCAGCTGGTGGGAGAGGTATGCATTGACGATCATTTTCCGCTCAGAAGAGGATTCATTGTACAGCGCAAATATGGTTAAGATTGAGCTTGACATCATAGGCATTTCCAGCAGTCAGACCCAGACGGGCGCTTATGCCTTGATCATGGCGGAAAGAAATGGCAACAGGAGGCTTCCCATTATAATAGGTGCCTATGAAGCACAAGCCATTGCCATTGAGTTGGAGAAAATGAAACCCCAGAGGCCTCTTACACATGACCTGTTTAAAAGCTTTACCCTGTCGCACGGCGTTGTTGTTAAAGAGGTGGTCATCAATAAATTTTCAGAGGGTATTTTTTTCGCCGAGATCATCTCCGTTGATGGGAAGGGAAAGACTTACAAGACCGATTCAAGGACTTCGGATGCCATTGCGATTGCGCTTCGTTTCAATTGTCCGATCTATGCAGCAGAAGCTGTTCTCAATCAGGCAGGCATTATCATTGAACCGGAAACCGAAGAAGAAGAGGGTAACCCACAGTATACCGAGGAGCATCCGCAGCCATCAGGTAATCTTACGGAATATAACACGGACCAATTGAAATCCATGTTGGAGGAGGCCGTCAAAGGAGAAAATTACGAACTTGCATCCCAGATCAGGGATGAAATCAACAGAAGAAAATCTCAACATGAGTAGAATCGGGAAGGGATTTCGGATTGGTATCATCACATTCAGCCTTTTTATCATCACCACTGGCATTGCGGTAAGGGCATTTTCTACCGGTATTTCGGACACAGCCGGAGGGGCGGTCCCATTGCAGGATACCCTTCAGAAGGGATTAACGGGAATGGATTTGGATCCGGCAGAAAATCCCCAGAAGGGGAAGACCATCCACATGGTTGCTGCCCTTACGCCGCGCCCCTCAATACAATCGGTGTTAAGGGGTCTGGGGGGGCTTGTTTTCCTGGTTTTCCTGGGTTGGATATTCAGTGCCAGGCGAAAGTCAGTAAACTGGCGCACCGTTGGAGGTGCGCTGTTGTTACAGGTTGTTATTGCCCTGCTGGTCATTTACTGGCCGCCCGCCCAGAAAACCATCGAACTGATCGGTCAGGCTTTCGTCAAGGTACTTGCCTTCACGGAGGAGGGGAGCCGTTTTGTCTTCGGGTCACTGGTAGACCAGCGCTCTTTTGGTTTCATCTTCGCCTTCCAGGTGCTGCCCACCATTGTCTTCTTTTCGGCGCTCACCTCCCTGCTCTACTATTTCGGGATCATTCAGTTCATGGTATTTCTGTTTGCATGGGTGATGACCCGCCTGCTCCGCCTGTCAGGAGCTGAATCTCTTTCGGCAGCCGGTAATATTTTCCTGGGGCAGACAGAGTCGCCACTGCTTATCAAAGGTTATCTGGACCGCATGACCCGGTCCGAGATCCTGCTGGTCATGGTTGGAGGCATGGCCACAATTGCGGGTGGGGTACTTGCCATGTATATCCAGTTCCTCGGTGGGGGCGATAAGGAAATGATGAACCTGTTTGCCGTGCACCTTATCACCGCTTCGGTCATGGCAGCTCCGGGGGCAGTGGTGATGGCCAAACTTCTTCTACCTGAAACCGAAGAAATCGACACTCGTATCAAGATCCCCAGGGAAAAGATCGGGTCCAATGTGTTGTCGGCCATTGCCAACGGCACTACCGACGGCCTCAAACTGGCCGTTAATGTGGGTGCCATGCTGCTGGTCTTCCTGGCTTTCATTGCACTTTTCAACTTTATTCTCCTGAAGATCGGCGACTGGACCACCCTTAATCAATGGGTAGCACACCTATCGGGAGGGCAGTACGAACACTTTTCCCTGCAGTTCATCCTCGGCTATACCATGGCCCCCCTGATGTGGATGATTGGTGTGCATCCACAGGACATCACCCTGGTGGGCCAGTTGCTCGGCGAAAAAATCATCCTGAATGAATTTGTTGCCTATACAAGTTTAGGGAATTTATTGGACACCATAGGCTTCAATAATCCCAAATCGGTCATCATTGCCACTTACATATTATGCGGTTTTGCCAACTTCAGCAGTATTGGTATTCAGGTAGGAGGTATCGGCGCCTTGGTCCCCGGCAAACGTAAAATGCTGGCAGAGCTTGGATTCAGGGCCCTTCTCGGAGGTGCGCTTGCCTCCCTCCTCTCTGCCACCATTGTCGGAATGATTTACGGATGACCTGACCATACGACCCAATAAAATAATTAACCTGATATCAATCAGCCCATTTCTACGAAATTATCTTTATGCGACAATATCTTGACCTTCTTGATCATGTTCTGACAAACGGCATCCATAAGGAGGACCGAACCGGTACCGGCACCCTGAGTGTGTTTGGCTACCAGATGAGATTCAACCTTCAGGCGGGCTTCCCTTGCATTACCACTAAAAAACTGCATTTAAGGTCGATCATCCACGAATTGCTCTGGTTTCTGAAAGGGGACACCAACATCAGGTATCTTCATGATAACCGTATAACCATCTGGGATGAATGGGCTGATGGCAATGGAGACCTCGGCCCCATTTACGGATACCAGTGGCGTTCGTGGCCCTCCCTTGACGGGCAAACCATCGATCAGATCCGGAATGTGGTGGATTCCATCCGGAACAGGCCCCATTCACGCAGACACATCGTGAGCGCCTGGAACGTTGCTGACATTGACCGGATGGCTCTCCCACCCTGCCATGTACTGTTCCAGTTCTATGTCGCCGAAGGGAGTCTCAGCTGTCAGTTATACCAGCGTAGCGCTGATATCTTCCTGGGTGTACCCTTCAACATTGCCAGTTATGCTATCCTTACACACATGATTGCCCAGGTGACCGGATTGAAACCCGGAGATTTTATCCACACTTTCGGGGATGCACACATCTACCTCAACCATATCGACCAGGTAAACTTACAGCTCACCCGTAAACCCCTCCCCCTGCCCACCCTCTATCTAAATCCTGACATTTCTGATATAAATAACTTCACCTTTGATGATATACGCCTTGAAGATTACCAGGCGCATCCCCATATCAAAGGGGATATTTCGGTATAACGACGACCTATGGACCACAAGCCCCTAATAGCCATCATTGCCGCCATGGATGAAAACCGGGCTATCGGCCTGCATGGCGATATGCCCTGGCGCCTTTCAGCGGACATGAAAAGGTTTAAAAAGATCACCATGGGATATCCTGTCATTATGGGCCGGAAAACCTTTCAATCATTACCGGGCGGCCCACTCCCGGGAAGGACCAATATCGTCATCACACAGGATCCAGCTTTTGATCCCGAGGGTGCAACCGTTGTCAACGATCCTGAAACTGCCCTTGCAGCATGCCGGAAAAGTACCGTTGTATTCATCATCGGCGGAGGAACTATCTACCGTCATTTCATTGATCAAGCCGATATTCTCTACCTTACCATCATCCATCATACCTATCACGCTGACACCTGGTTTCCCGCTTATGATCCTGCTCAATTTAATGAGATTGAACATACAGTAACAGCAGAGGATGAAAAATTTCCATTCCCGTACACCTTTCTTACACTTCAAAGAAAAAATTTGCAGTCGATCAGGTTATAGGTAGTTTTTCCCTATTTTTACATGCCAGAAACAATGGTGCCTTCTATCTGTTTATCTAGGAACCAACCTAAAACAATGTAAAATGAAAAATTCATTACGGATCCTGTTATCTTTTTTAATCATCAGCACATTATTCTTTACAGTATCATGCGATGAAGACCTGTCGAAAATCGACACCAAGCCGGCTGAATCAGCACTACAGGTGTTAAAAATCTTTTCCGACATCATTCTGCTGGTCGATGACGGGATGATACCCGACAGCGCCAAGAGTGGTATGAGAATTACCGGTGAAAGTTATACGGAAACCATCACAGGCGATTATCCCAACAAGCTTTATACATGGGATTTCGGACCGGATGGCGATTATCAGGGAATTATCAGGTTACTTCTCTCAGATGAATATACGAATCCCGGAGCCTCCATCCAGGTATCATTTGAAAATTTCATTTATAAAGGGAAACCGGTACAAGGTACTGCATCGGTGAAGTATATCGGAAAAAACAGTCATGATGATGATGAATATGATCTCGGTCTGGACCAGGTAAAGGTAGGTGATCATAAACTTTCAGCAACATGGAAGCTGAAACGTACTGAAAATGGTATGACTCCCGACCAGACTGATGATCTGTTTACCCTTACGCAACCCGAACAAACACCGGCACAAGGGATGACCTCTGAAGGAGTTGAATTCACATTAAACATCATCCAGGATCTTGTATTCGATCTCTCCTGTGAATACATTATTACGCAGGGCATCTTCGAAATTAAAACTACCACAACAACCCTTACCGCAGATTTCGGAACCGGTGAATGTGACAACCTGGTTAAAACCAGTAATGGTGTTATTAAAGCAGATTTGTTCTTGTGAGAGTTGAACAGGTCAGTAAGCCGGTCTTGGTTTGGTTTTCTGAGCCGGCGAATTGATCGTTGATTGTTTTCCTTCACACTCCATGAGAAGCCAGGATATATGCATTGATCCGGCCAATTTAGTACTTGTTTGCAAAACTGATCATCCTGTATTGCCCTCAGGTTTCATTGCAGCGACAGTGAAATGTGCCATCAGGTTTTTCGTTTCTTTTTCTTTGCAGCAGGGAACAGAACATTATTCAGGATGAGCCGGTATCCGGGTGAATTCGGAAAAAGGTCCAGGTCTGTCGCCGGGTCACCGACCAGATGCTGATAATCTTCCGGATCATGCCCTCCATAGAAGGTCCATGTTCCGTTGCCAAATTCGCCGTGAATATACCGGGCTTCCCCAAATGCTTTATTTTCTCCCATGATCAGGACATTGCTCTTGATAAACCGGGAATTAAAGGCAGTCGTTTGCCCCATAAATCCCTGTATTGTTGTTTCATGGTTCTGGCACAGCATAGTAGGGACAGGATCCCATTTGGCCGAGAAGTCAAACAGGGTAAAGAAATCATTCTTCTGGGTGATGGATTGTGGTCGTATTTCGGTTACATCAATATCTGAGACTTCGTAGCGATATGGAGAGATGACCAGGGTGAAATTCTCAAAGGCAAAGCAATTTTCATAGTTGAGTTTTTTCTGGGTATCCGGGTCCATGGGGTCGCCATCGAACATGACATCACAGATGTCCACACCTTCAGCAGCGAGGGCGATGTCATAGCTATCGGGGGCGGAACACATGGCAAACATATAGCCCCCACCTGCCACAAAATCCCTTATCTTTTTGGCCACGGCCAGTTTCAGTTGCGATACCTTATTAAAACCAAGTTTTCTGGCCAGGCCTTCCTGGTATTGTTGCTCCTCGATATACCATGCATAATTTCTGTAGCTGAACCAGAATTTACCATACTGGCCGGTAAAATCTTCATGGTGTAGGTGGAGCCAGTCGTACAGTGGTAAAGATCCGGCCATCACCTCTTCATCATAGATGGCATCATAGGGGATTTCAGCATAGGTAAGCACCAGTGTCACGGCATCATCCCATGGAAGTTTGTTTGCGGGTGTGTACACAGCGATGCGGGGAGCTTTATGCAACCTGATGTCCTCTTGGTTTACTTCAGGCTGGGCAATCTCATTCCGTATGGCTGCTGCCTGAACATCAGCAATGATTTCATAGGAAACGCCCCTTATGTTGCATTCTGTCTCCACTTGTTTACTATGCTGGAACATGAAACTTCCGCCGCGGTAATTTAACAGCCAGCTCACCTCCGTTTCTTTGGTCAGCACATAATAGGCGATGCCGTATGCTTTCAAATGGTTTTTCTGATGGTTGTCCATGGGTAACAGCAGATAGGCAGCGAAAGCAACCTGAGATGCTGTCAGCAGGATAATCCAAATAAGCAGTATGTTTTTTATCATCTTCATCATCATTCATAAAATTTGGACCGATGTTGAAAACGGACAGAGGTTTTCTTTAGTATCGACATAAGATAGAGGCTGGAATACAGATCAGAAGGGTGGTTCACTGTCAGGGCCCAAAGTGTCCTCCAGATCATTCATTTTTGATTGCAGGGTGATAGATTGCTGTTCGAAGGTTCTGTTTGGGTTCAGGCTACCGGCAAACAGGGGCATCGGCTGATCGAAGAGCATATCCGGGTTTTCGAAGCGTGCGAAGTTGCTGACGAATTTCAGGTTAATATCTTCAAGGCGTCCGTTTCTGTGTTTGGCAATGATCAGTTCAGCCAGCCCTTTTGTAGGCCTTCCGCTGTTATCATCGAGTTTATAATATTCAGGTCTATAGATAAACAGCACCATATCGGCATCCTGTTCGATGGCGCCCGATTCACGGAGGTCAGAAAGCTGGGGGCGTTTGGTGCCGCTGCGTGTTTCGACAGACCTGTTCAGCTGGGATAAACAAATGACAGGGATATTGAGTTCCTTGGCAAGGGCTTTCAGTGCCCTTGAGATGGCACTGATCTCCTGTTCCCGGTTGATACTTTTAAAGCTCAGTGTTCCGGGGTTTTTTTCCCGTTCATTGGATAAAGTCATCAGCTGCAGGTAATCCACCACGACGAGTTGAATATCGTGCTGTGCTTTTAGTCTCCGGGCTTTGGTTCTCAGTTCAAAGACAGAAAGGGCGGGGGTATCATCAATAAAAAGTTTGGCCTGGCTCAGTGGGGATATTTTGGTGTTCAGTTGGGTCCATTCATGTTCTTCCAGTTTCCCTTTCCTGAGTTTGTCCGATTCTATTTCGGCCTCGCTGGCGATGAGGCGGGTGATGAGCTGGACGGCTGACATTTCAAGGGAAAAGATGGCTACCGGCTTTTTATAATCGACGGCGATGTTACGGGCGATGGTAAGGACGAATGAGGTTTTACCCATCCCCGGTCTGGCGGCAATGATGATGAGGTCGGACTTCTGCCAGCCGGCGGTCACATTGTCAAGGGCGGGAAAACCGGAGGGGACGCCGCTGATATGCCCCTCTTGTTTACGGGCCTCCTGTATCTGATCAACTGCCTCCTTGATCAGGCCAGACAGCTCTACGGATCCTCTTCTGAAATTACCCTGACTGACGTTGAACAGGCTGGACTCAGCCCTGTCGAGCAGGTCAAACACGTCGGTTGTGTCTTCAAAAGCTTCGGTGATCACTTCATGTGATATCCGGATCAGCTCCCGTTGCAGAAATTTCTGTGCAATGATCCGGGCATAATATTCCATGTTGGCAGCAGAGGCGATCCGTGCGGTGAGCTGGGTGAGATAAAACGGCCCTCCGGCCAGCTCCAGTTCTCCTGAGTTTTTCAGGGCGTTGGTGACAGTCAGAAGGTCCACCGGCTGATTCTTCTGAAAAAGGGATTTGATGGCCGAATAGATCCGGGCATGATTCTCCTTGTAAAACATGTCAGGGTTGAGAATGTCAATGATCTCATTCAAGGCATTCTGATTCAGCATCATTGCTCCGAGCACCGCCTCTTCAAGGTCGATGGCCTGGGGTGGTATTTTGCCTCCTGCAAGTGCTGTATCCAAAGCTGGCCGGTGGAGCGGGACCGACCTTGGCTCACGGGTTTTCCTGATCTCTTCCATAGGTCAAAAATACAAAAAAGAACCTCCTCCCTGGCCGTAAAAACTGATTACTTTTTAACAATCGGCACAGATCGTTGTACCTTTGCCATGCCATCCATCGAAAGCATTCCATCATGACACACAAGGAAAAGAAAAGGGTAAGGATCCATGTCAGCGGCAGGGTTCAGGGTGTGGGTTTCCGTTTCTTCACGCAGCGATCAGCCTGCACCCTTGGCATCAAAGGGTATGTGGAGAATGAACCGGACGGGAGTGTGACCATTGAGGCGGAAGGTGATTCCACACAGCTCGAACAGTTCATCCGTTTTGTGGAACGTGGTCCGCAATGGGCCAGGATTGACCGGATAAGCCGTGAAGAATTGCCCCCTGAACACGACGAGCACTTTCTGGTCAG
This sequence comes from uncultured Lentimicrobiaceae bacterium, assembly GCA_964652685.1. Classification (GTDB taxonomy): domain Bacteria; phylum Bacteroidota; class Bacteroidia; order Bacteroidales; family SKPS01; genus SKPS01. Next base: position 15,712 of record CAZZBS010000023.1, on the reverse strand, counting down.
GTGAAACTAATCCTATTTAACGGACTTCTTCCTGCTGATCATCGCAGCCACTTTTTTATCGATCGGGAAAGTCAGGTCATCCGGTGTCAAATCAAAAAGGGAAATCCACCGGAAGGTCTGAGCCCCTTCCACATCTTCAAAATCAAACAACTTGTCGGTAACCGGAATGGCATCCGGAGTGGCAACCTCTGCCGAATAATAGATGCTGATCAGTTGCCTTGGAGGGACAACCAGCTCAGTGGGCTGGAAATAGTCGGTGGTGTACAGATGAACAATATGATACGGCTCCTGTCCGATCTCTTCGAGGAATTCACGCCTCAGGCAGTCAAGGGTTCCCTCACCATAATGCAGTCCTCCACCCGGAAATTTTGTCATCCTCCGTCCCATACGGAATTCGTCGGTCAATAATATATTGAGCCCGTTTACGAGAATCCCGTAAACCCTTAAGGTAAACATCTCACAGTTATGCATCATTGGTCTGTTTATATTTTGAATGCTCTCACCATTTCACGTTTTCCGGCTGGACCAGGCAACTTTTCCACCCGTAAACCTGCATCGCAGATAGCTCTCCGCACTTCCCCCTTTGATGAATAGGTGACCAGGATACCTTCCGGTTCCAGCATGTATGCCAGTTTTCTAAAGGTGTATGGCTCCCATAATGCAGGCTGAACAGCTGGGGCAAAGGCATCGAAATAGATGAGGTTATACGCATATCCTTTTCCGGGAAAATTTTCCATTGTACCTCTCCATTTTAACAGTGAGATACCTGCCGGCGACAACGACAAATTATTCCATCGCGCTGTAGCATGGATGAATTGCCACCAGTCAGGGGCATGGTCATGCCCGATACATACCGGATAGTTCAGTTCAGCTATCAGCTCCGGATCGGGAGGATAGGGCTCTATCCCCGTATAATGAACCTTGATCCCCTTTTCTTCAGCTCTGATAAAAGTAAGCAATGCATTCAGACCGGTGCCGAAACCCACTTCAAGGATCCTGATCTCCTGAAACCGGAGTAGGGCTGCCTCAAATCCCGCTTCTACAAACACATGCCTCGATTCTGCCACTGCTCCATGCCTGCTGTGGTAATGCTCATTGAGTCCTGGCAAAAGGAGTGTGTGGCTTCCATCACCTGTCACAACAAGCACCGGATTACCAGCAGATAAATAATTCATTTCATATTTCATAACAGATTGTAAGTCACCTGCCGTACAGCTGTCAGAAATCATATTGCAGGTGGAAATCTGCAAGGGAATCCTGTAATGGTTGCTGCCACACCAGTGCCTTTGTATTGATGTTGTAAGCAGTTAGGGTTTTAGGATTTCCAACGAAAAGGATTCCGGTTCCAGGGTCAATCCTGAGCCTGGTAGCGCCCGGATGGGGAAGATAAGGTAATGCAGTCTGACTGGCAGTCTGGTACAACAGTACCTCATTGTCTACCGACAACAGAAACTGATTGGCATTCAGCTTTATCATGTCGCTGATCGGATGGGAAGCAAGCTGAAGAGGTGTACTGAGGACGTTGGCCACCGGATTCCAGAGAACCAGCCGTCCCGACCCATTCAGATTCCCGGCCAGGAGCACCTCCTGATTGTTGAGCGACTGTATGGCCGTCACCTCAAAAGCGTCAGGCAGTTTGTATTCAGCATGTTTATCGCCACTGCTAAGGTAATAGGAGGCGATCCATGATCCCGGCCCCGTATTCTGCTCTTCAGCCACCACCAGGAAAAGCTGATCATGTACCATCATAGCACATGGCTTTTTACCGGTTGCCATTGTGGCGAGTAACTGCTGCGCGCCGAGCTTGTTGTAACCCCTGACATAACCTTCGGAGAGCCCGAGATAAAACCGGCCGCCATAACTCATGATCCCTTCATGGTAGTCAAGGGAGGGTGTTCCCGTTTGTGCAAGATTAAAGTCGAGCGTATAATCTTCAAGGTCAATCGCATAACATTCTCCAAAACCTCTTCCCAACAGGTACAGTTGTTTGGACTCCTGTGAAACAGCCGACCCAGAATACCTGTGCGGGTATTGCATCAAAGGAACGACTGCAGAAAACAGGGTATCGGTCATCCCAAGTGCAAACGAATTGGCATCAGGCCTGGTGACGATAAGTAGGCTGGTCAGTACCGGTGAATCCCGGATCAGCCTTACCGGTTTGTACCTGAACTTTGTGTTAACACCGTCGGAAGCCCTTACCTGGATATAGTAGTCTCCTCCCTCCAGCTGTTCATTGGTTATTGTGTACCATACATCAAAAGGTTTAGGGTTTTGATCCACCGGAATACTGATCTGTTTGTCCCTGACAAGATAGTTCCGGTCAGTCAGGGTGATCTGGATGTAAGAAAGTTTGGTCTCATCAGAAGCAATCCCCTGCACCCGTATGCTGTCGGTCATAGTGAAAACCTGGTAATCGGACGGAAGCCAGATATCAATCACCGGATTCTTTATATCAGTTTCTTTTCTGCATGCGAAAAAAGCAATGGATACAAGTACCATCAGGAAGCAGTTACGCATCCGGCTTGTATTCATTTTCAGGAGGTGCATTTCCTATTTCATGCATTAATGAGCCCGGACCGAACATCACCGGGCAGTCTGGAATTTATCATGTAAAGTTAGGATAATATCAGGTATCTTAGCCGAAAAATCGGTGCCATGATCGAGAAGATGAACATGAACAACATCCTGTTTCTGGATATTGAAACAGTACCTTTTTATCCTGATTATGAAACGATGCCTGAGAAAATGCGGCTTTTATGGGACAAGAAGGCGACCAGGCTAAAGCAGTGGGAAAGCGAAGTAAAAGATCCTGCCGGTCTGTACGACAGGGCGGGCATCTATGCTGAATTCGGAAAAGTCATCTGCATTTCCGCAGGGGTCGTGATTGATCATCATGTCCGCATCAAATCCTTTGCAGGGGATGATGAGTATGAACTGCTGTCCAGCTTTGCCGACCTGCTGAATGAGAAGTTTTCAGAAGATGACAAATACCTGTGTGCCCATAACGGGAAGGAATTTGATTTCCCCTATCTGTGCCGGAGAATGCTTATTCACGGGATAAAGCTGCCGCCCATTCTGAATATCACGGGGAAAAAACCCTGGGAAATCAGGCATTACGACACCATGGAGTTATGGAAATTCGGGGATTATAAATGCTACACTTCTCTCGAATTGCTAGCTACCGTATTTGACATCCCTACTCCCAAGGATGACATCGCTGGCGCTGATGTCCACAGGGTTTACTGGGATGAAAAAGATCTTCCAAGGATCATCGATTATTGCCGGAAAGATGTACTGACCATTGTGCAGCTTTTCAGGCGTTATCTTGGTGAAGAGCTGATCCCAGAAGAGAACATCATTTATGTGGAGAATGCCTGAACCGTCGTTATTTCCCCTCTTTGGCAAAGATCTCCTGGAGGAGCCGTTCAAGGTCGTGTGAACGGATCTTTTTCGCGATGATCCTTCCTTCACGGTCGAGCAATATAGCGTGTGGAATACTTGTCACACCGTAAAGCCTGGCAGCCCCGCTCGACCAGTATTTCAGGTCACTCACGAGGATCCAGGTAAGCTTGTCTTCCTGGATACCGCGCAACCAGGATGCCCTGTCACGGTCGAGGGATACACCGTAAATCTCAAAGCCCTTGTCTTTATACTGATTGTAAAGACGAACTACGTTGGGATTCTCACGGCGGCACGGGCCACACCAGGCAGCCCAGAAATCCAGCAGCACAATCTTGCCGCGGAGGGAACTGAGCCTGATGGTATCCCCGTCAGGATTGGGAAGGGCAATATCGGGGGCAATACTCCCGATACGGGTACTCTTCTCCAGCATAACTTTATGCCTCAGGTCTTTTACAAAATAATTTTCCGGGTATTTTGCTGTCAACGCCTCCACAATCCTGTCATACAGTTCAGGTTCATTCTCAAGCTTGACCTCATCGGTAAAAAACAAAACCGTCAGGGAGGAGCGGTTTTCTTCCAGGTATTTTTTAAGCATGGCAACACGTTCATTCTGAATCCGGGTATATTTCTCTGCCAGATCCCTCATTGAGGCTTCATTTCCGGAAGAAGCGGAGAGGATTTTGTGCTCCTTTTCTATCGCAGACAACACCGCCTTAATGCTGTCATTCACATACTTGATCCTCAGTTGTTTTTCATTCAGGTCAGAGCCCTCCACCTTCATCGCCCGGAGCAGATTGCCCATGGAGGAGGTAAAGGTTATCTTATCGTCGGGGCCTGCAACAATAAAAAACACCTCTTTCCCCTTATCCAGGTTGACCCGGTAAAAGCCATACTCGGAAAGTGGAGCCGAAATGGTGAGGTGCCCTTTTTCATCTGCCGGACCTGCAAATACCTGGGTTACTTTGTCGGTAACATGTTCCAGTACAACCTGCTTGTTATTCAATCCTTCGATGCGGAAGTTAAGTCGGGCGTTTTGGGTGAACACCGGAAGGATTGCCAGGAACATTCCGGTCAGTAACCATATTTTCTTTCGTGTCATAAATCGTTCTTTTGTGTTTTATAACAACCCGTTCGCTCCATTTGTTGCATTTCTTTTCATGGAATATCGCATAAAAAGAATAGCCACAAGCAGCAGCAACATTGAGAGGCTAAAAGTAACAGTAAATCCGAAAAGTTCAAAGAAAAAGATGCCAAGAAGAGGAGCAATCCATCCCCGGATGCCTGTCAGGAAGAGATGAACTGCCTGATAATCGCCTGCATCCTCATTCCGGCAGAAATAGGCCGATCCGATGCTCCACAGGATGCCCATGGTGGCTGCAAAGAGTGAATAGAACAGGATATAGGGTATCATCATGTAATAGATCCGGTAGCCCGCCACCTCCGTATGTGCAGGAAAGTAGCCGGTCAGCAGAAGAAAAAGGATATAGAAAAACATGCTGCCGAAGGTAACAGCGGCAAACTTACGCGGATCCATTTTCCCGATCACCTTGCCAAAATAGGGCAGGAGGAAGATGGTGATGATGTAATAGGCATTCCGGTAAAAAGCCACACTCCGGTTGTTCAGTTCCAGCACATCTTTATAATAGATCTGGACTACATTCACCGAAAGCATGAAGGCAAATCCGTACAACATGAAGCCGATCTCAAAGTCAAGATAAGGTTTGTTGGTTTTAAGAATGTCAAGGAGCCGGGATCCGGAATCTTTCAATGAGGCCTGGAAGGTTTTTTTAAACTCCAGCGTCTTGGATGGGAGGTAACTGATGCCCGATAACAGGAAAAGCCCGGTAATGCCCATCAGTCCTGTAACCGGATAGGCCCAGGTAAATCCATACGGGTGCACATCCAGGAACATACCGTAAACCAGCGCAGCAAGGAGCATAATGACATTCTTTCCCGTTGTGGCCACACTGAAAAGGTAACCGAAATGGCGATCGGAATAGTTGTTTTTTAAAAGAAGGTTGGTGGTGGGATAGATGATCACTGTCCCTATATAATAAATGAGGAGTACGCCGAGGAAGGCAAAGTGTGCCAGCGTGGTACCGTCATATTCCTGCACTGTGGTGGGAAAGAAGATGATAAGCAGCATAGGCAGCCGCGTCAGCAAGGCAGTCCTGCGCAACATTTTCCTCTTATCAGGATTTCTACGGATAAACTCATTAAAAATGATCAGGAAAACAAAAATCCCCATGCTGAAGGTAAAGATGAACCCCATCATATAGTTGGAGCCCATCATAGCAGTAAGGAAGATAAATTCGTTCAGGGTAAAAACGCCCAGGATGATCCCGTCGAGGAGTGAATAGATAAGATGAAGGCAGAAGGCTCTCTTTTCCCGTGGTTCCAGTCTGATCATCCCTGGTATTGACAATTATCTAAAAAATTCACCTTTCAGGCTTGCAAAGATAATGTATCTTCGCCTCGGTAACCATCAAAAAGAGAAGAACCATGGAAACGAAAGAGGCGATCGTAAAAACCCTGAAGGCAGCCGGTAAACCGATGAAAGCGGGAGACATTGCAGATGCTGTAAAAATTGATAAGAAAGAGGTGGAAAAAGGGATCAAATCTCTTGTCAAAGAGGGCAGGCTGCATTCGCCGGTACGGTGCTTTTACGGCCTTTCAGACTGACGATGTTGTGGTTCAGCGAAGAAGCCCGGCAAGCAACATATAAAGCATACTTCCTACGATCAGACTGAAAAAGTTGATAGCGAAGGTCAGGCCAATGACCACATGGATCCGGTAATGTTTTCTCAGGAAGATGCCCAGAAAGACCGATTCCACCACCCATGAAAGGGCAAAGCCGGTGAGCATCAGCATGGGGAAATCATACAGGTGAGGCAGCAGGAAATACACCAATGGCATTGAAACCAGGTTTGCCGTAAGAAACCAGTGTATAATCCCTAACGGTTTCCGTGTGATCCACAAAAACAAAAAAGCAGGCAAACCCTCAAGAACCAGGATAATCAGGGTAATCAGCGCCAGTTCCCTTGCACCGATCGTGTTTAAAAAAGAGATCGTATCAGGCATACCTTACCGCTGGATAAAAATCAGGGCACCCTTTTGCACCCCGCAGATTACAAGGCGAATGTAAGGCAATTGTTTCAATGTGTCAAAGATTATTTACCCCATCATCTCCACGCTCCGTTTCACGAAGGTGGTAAGTTTCTCCCCTTTCAGCATATTCTGTGACAGGAGGGCGAGGTCGAAAAGCTGACGGATCAGGTTTTCCTTCCCCTCCGGGGCCAGGGTGGTACCGTTCAGGCTTTCCACACGCGGATGGTTTCCGTTCACCACCAGGTTGTACGAATCAGGAAAACTACCCAGACCAACCATGCCGCCCCCGACCTGCTGCATATCTTTCATCCTGCGCATGAACTCCGGCCGGGTAATCATCATTGGCATTTCCTCAGGACTGAGGTTTTCAAAGACCACAATAAAATCCTTGTTGTCTATGGTTTTTTCGATCAGTTCCTTCAGGGTCTTCTGCTCCTCCTCGGACATCTTCGAAGGCATCAGGTCTTCCTTGTTGATCAGCTTATCCATTACGTCGGCATCCACCCTACTGAACCTGCTGTTTTCCAGCTTCTGCTCGAGCATATTGATAAAATGGCTGTCCAGCGGACCATCGAGCAACAATACATCATAACCGCGCTCTGTTGCCGTGCCGATGTAGGTGTGCTGCTCCTCCGTGTCGGAAGCATACAGGTACACCACCTTCTTGTCCTTGTCGGTCTGCAGCTCCTTGACGTGGTTATTGTATTCTTCAAAAGTGAAATACTTGCCGGTGGTGTTTTTCAGCAGAGCAAACTTCATGGCCCGTTCCGCAAATTTCTCATCGGTCAGCATGCCGTAGATAATGAAGATGCGGATATCATCCCACTTCTGCTCAAATTCTTCGCGTTTGTTTTTGAAGATATCCTCCAGCTTGTCTGCCACCTTTTTGCTGATATGGCCCGATATCTTTTTCACATTGGCATCGCTCTGCAGGTACGACCGCGACACATTCAGGGGGATATCCGGGGAATCGATCACCCCGTGGAGCAGGGTGAGGAAATCGGGTACCACCCCCTCCACCGAATCGGTAATAAACACCTGGTTGGAATAGAGCTGGATCTTGTCACGCTGCACCTCAAAGTTGTTCTTCACCTTCGGGAAATAGAGGATACCGGTCAGGTTGAAAGGGTAATCCACATTGAGGTGTATGTTGAACAGAGGATCCTCAAACTGCATGGGATAGAGTTCCCGGTAGAAAGCATGGTAATCCTCATCTTTGAGTTCAACGGGGATGCGCTTCCATAACGGATTGGTGTTATTGATGATACGTGGCCGTTGCCTGGTTTCATACTTGTCGTGGCCATGCTCATCCTTCTCCCCTTCGATCTTCTCGCTATAGCTCTCCATACCGAATTCGATCGGGACAGGCAGAAAACGGCAATATTTTTTCAATAGGGTGAGAATCCGCTGTTCCTCGAGAAATTCCAGGGAATCATCAGCCAGGTGGAGTATTACATCGGTGCCTCTTTCAGCCCTGTCAACCTCCTCCATTGTATATTCCGGCGATCCGTCACAGGTCCATTTCACCGCTTTGGTACTGCCCCCTTTCTTATAAGTTTTGGTGATGAGTTCCACCTGTTCTGCCACCATGAACGAGGAGTAGAAACCCAGTCCAAAATGGCCGATGAGAGCGGAAGCATCCACGTTTTTAAACTTCTTCAGGAATTCCTCGGCACTGGAGAAAGCGATCTGGTTGATGTATTTCTCCACCTCCTCGGCCGTCATCCCCAGTCCCTGGTCGGAGACGGTAAGGGTTTTTTTCTCCTTGTCGGTTTTCACCCTGATGGTCAGGTCGCCCAACTCTCCCTTGAAGGTTCCGAGCGAAGCCAACGCTTTCATTTTCTGCGTAGCGTCCACCGCATTCGACACCAGCTCACGGAGAAAAATCTCGTGATCGGAATAAAGGAACTTCTTGATGATCGGAAAAATGTTTTCTGTCTGAACGTTGATCTTACCCTGCTGCATTGAGAGATAGTTATAAGGTTATGATATTATAAGGATATAAGATTAGGAAGTTAGCAAGTGCGATGATGAAATGGAGTTTTGGATTTTATTTAATCTTGAAAATCAACTACTTTCTAACCTTCCGACTTTATACTCTTAGCTTTGGAGCTTGTCAAAGGATATGCCAGTGGCGGGAGGGCTGACAAAATGTCGGGAGGAGAAAATGTGCAAATGTATCAATGTGCAAATGTATCCCCACAGCGGCGGATAGTTACCAGCAACCCGACCTTGCCAGAAATAGGTGTACCTTTAAAATGTAAGAATTGAATTCTCCAGTTGCTCAAAGAGGGGATCCAGCCTCTTTTGAACTGCGATCGTTGCTGAAATGGCTGTTGCTATTTTGCAATAGGTGGCAGGATCGTTCATCTGCCTGCCTTTCCGGTCATTCAAGTATTTATGCATTACCTGGTATCCTCCAATCCGGTACTCCCAAACCTCACGACTGATGCCCTCGAAATATTTCGTGTAATTGATGAACACACATCGGGACTGTTCATGGTAGACCGGTTTCTGAATAATATCATCCCCGGTGCCTCTGTATTTGGCAACGGGGTTATTGAGAATTTTGCTATTCAGCAGGTGCAGCCGGGCCAGCTCTTCACCCAGCGCAGCCATCTGCAGGAAGAGTTGTGAATTACCGGTGAAAGGTATCCGTGGAAAATCGATCTTCAGAAATTCGGCGTATTTCTCACGGTATGCATTGGAGTACAGCACAGCGTAAGAATAGTACAGGATCTGTTCCGGGGTAGGATTATTTCCGAAAGCCTCTCCTAACAATGCAAACACCTTTGGAGCAATATTGGGTTTCCTGCCATCTTTCCCATATTCCTGCTCCGGCTCAAACAAGATCAAGGTCTGGATACCGGCTTGTTTACGCTTCTCCTGTTCAGGTGGGTATAGGTAGAGGGGGAAAAGATAGCTGATCTCCGATGTCCTGTTTGAGATGAAGCAACTTTCGATGATGTTATCTGCAATCAATGCATGTTGCCATTCCGATGCTTTTACCTGACGCACAACACTCAAACCCAAATTCCCCTTCAGCATGTGCTGCATGACTTCAGATCTTGGCATACAATGAAAACCTCTTGAAATGCCGGTATAATATGTAAATCGTACATCAAACGGACGATATAAGATGGGCTTCACGTACTCAGGAATTGGCCCTGATTTGTTTATATCGTCCTGGGCCATTTTCACCTGCCAATCACGAGCATCTTTTCTTAGTTCATAAGTCTGCCTGGCGAGTTCAGCATCCATTTTTGAAAACAATCTGACTGTATTAAACACATCCAATGCATCCCATTTGATGGTCAATTTATCCCTTGCGGTTACGATCCCAACGCTATTCAACGGAAAGATCTCCTGTACACCCATCCAATTCAGGTAAGATTCAATCCCTTTCGTGTAGGTTTTCTTCAGGAAGTAGAATGGGGAAAGGGGCTTCACATTTTCGAAGTTCTTTTTCGAAAATGCCTTAGCATCCAGCCACTTGTACTTTTCTTCCCTCAATCCGTACAGATCATTCACATACACCTTGCACCCCTTTTTATTGGCTGTTTTGACCATAATGGCAATCCCGACACCCTGCCGGATATCAAATACGTTTTCATCTTTACCTCCATCGGGTGTGGTTTCTTTTTTCAGGGTATTACCATGCAAATCGAGAATAAATATCTCATTGAAGGTGTTCATCAGGCTCTGCCTCATGCCACGGAAGGTGGGGTTGTCAAGGTAGCTGTGGTTGGTGATCATGGCCACGATGCCCCTTCCGGCTTTGTGTATCTTCCATTGGGCAAAGCGTAGGAACTTCACGTAATCGTCCTGCAGCCACTTTGGATTTTTCTCCCCAAGCGGTTTTCCATCCACCTGGTAGTAACTGGCAGCGCCGTCCATATTCTCTTTCAGCAGTCTTTCTGTCCAATCGTTCTTATTGGCCGAGTGTCCGCTATAAGGGGGGTTCCCCATGATCACAAGTATCTCCTCATCCTTTTTCAGTCTGCCGGCATCGTGGCTCTCATCGCTCAGGCTTTCAAGTCCCGGTATCTGGGTTTGTTGCAGGTCCTCCATGTCGAGGGTGTTTGTGAGGTACAGTCTGAAGCGCTCATCCTCTCCCATGGAATAGCCCAGCTCCTCCAGCAGGAAACTTACCTTGATATGTCCAATGGCATAAGGCGCCATCATCAGTTCAAAGGCATGGAAGTTTTGCAGAACCTGATCGCTGATGAATTTCCGGATGCCCCCTTCTCCGTATTTGTTGCCATACTCTTTCATCGCAAGCCGGATGGCTTCGGCCGGAAAGGTCAGGGTGCCGCCGGCCGGATCGAGCACAGTTACCCCTTTTGCGGCCAGACCATCGGGCATGTCAAAGTGGGATTTCAGTATCTGATGTACGCTTCGCACAATATAACGCACTACCGGTTCGGGAGTGTAGTACACACCCCGTTTTTCACGGGTTGATGGATCATATTCGGCAAGAAAGGTCTCATAAAAATGTACAATTGGATCTTTCCCTTTGCCTGCTTTGTAATATTCCTGAAGGATGTTTTTCACATCGGCAGCGTTCAGTACATCAGCGATATCGTCAATCATCACCTCCATGTTCCTTGGCAGGTCACCCTGAGAGACGAACCTGAAGACATTGCGAAGGATACCAATGGTCTTTGGTATCAGATCATACGCCAGCTTGCGGTTAAATCCGTTTGTACTCCTGGTGCGTGCGGCGAACATGCCATATGTGATGGTCTGTGAAAAGAGGTCGGCGAAATCCGGCTCTTTCAGGTTGGCAATCAGAAATCTTCTAAAGGTGTCATAGAACCCGTACAATTCCCCTTCCCCCTTTTGCTGTTGCTCCATTTCTAGGGTTATCACTTCATCGCGCAGAAAGCGTGTACGTTTCGCCAGTTCGCGGGCTAGTTCCTCGGAGCTCCTCACGATGGGGAGCGAAAAGCTGAAGAATTTTTCGAGCAATGCGAGAAATTTCTCTTCGTTTTCAACAGGAGGAGTGATCCCCTGCAAGGCCAACGAACTCCTGGCGACAAAGGTCTTATCTATCAGTTCTCCATCCCTGTACAGACGAAACTCAAAGAAATCGGTGAGGATCAGGTTCGGAAAGGTTTTAAGGTAGCGGTTAAGTTGTTCGCTGTGTTCAGTGTGATCAAGGTTTTCGCCCGGCTTTTTAGCTTCGATATACCCCACAATGTTCTGGGTGCCATCCCAAATCCGGAAGTCGGGGCTACCTGCATCGGTCTTTTTTGGCAGTATGGTTACCTGGGTGTTCTTTCGGCCGGTCCCGTCGGCGAATGCATCGATCAGTCCGTCCAGAGAATTGTAATAACTCTCTTCACGGGCATCACCTCGATCAAAGGTGCCGATCACTTCACTTAAGTATCTTCTGACCATGTTGAGTGTTCGTTGTCAATTTCTTACTCACTAAGAAATCTAGCAAGGATTGCTTCGTTTCCGTTATCAAAGATAGGGGATTTGGATTCATGAAGTGGTTGAGAAAGTTGAGGTGGTTGTGACTCCCGCTCTCGCTCTGAACTGCGGAGCATTATTGGACCCCTCCAGGGTCCCTGGGTTTGGTGGTGGCGGCCCGGACCCCGGGTTCCATGACCGGAAAAATTTGAATCGCGGTGCTTGAGAAATCTCATCCGGTCATGTCACCCAGGGCTACTATGGTTGGATCCCTGGCGGGATCACAAAACAGCAGGAGTGTGAGTTTTGAGCAAGAGAAAGATCTCACTTCCACTCTCACTCCCAACTGCGTAGCAATGCCATCATAATGAGGTCCTATTGCCGGGGACAACACAGAACAACCGATGCTAATGTACGGTGCTGACGTCTTATCGTGTCAATCCACGATCAGGTTCCAGCCGTGGGTGTCTTCCACTTCGCCGAACTGGATGCCGGTGAGGGTATTGTAGAGCCGGGTGGTGATGGGGCCCGGTTTGCCGTCTTTGCAGTAGTGATATTCCCTTCCGGTGTCACGGTCGACGATTAGCCCGATGGGGGTAATGACGGCGGCGGTACCGCAAGCGCCCACCTCTTCGAAGGTTTCCAGCTCTTCCACGGGAACACGGCGCCGCTCCACCTTCAGGCCCATCTCTTCGGCAAGGGTAACAAGGCTCTTGTTGGTAATGGAGGCCAGGATGGAGGTGGATTCCGGGGTGATGTAGGTGTTGTTTTTGATCCCGAAGAAGTTGGCCGGGCCACATTCGTCGATGTATTTCTTCTCTTTGGCGTCGAGGAACAGGACGGAGCTGAATCCCTCTTCCTTTCCTCTTTTAAGCGCTTTGAGGCTGGCTGCGTAGTTACCGCCCACTTTGAAGGTGCCGGTTCCCAACGGAGCTGCTCTGTCGAAGTCGCGGGCGATCTGTATGGAAACGGGGTTGAATCCCTCTTTGAAATAGGGTCCTACCGGTGTGCCAAACACCAGGAACAGATACTCTTTGGACGGTTGGATTCCTACGTTGGCGCTGGTGCCTATCAGCAGAGGCCTGAGGTAGAAAGCGGAGCCATGGCCATAGGGGGGAACAAACTCACGGTTGAGCTGCACCACCTGTGTGATCGCTTTCCTGAAAAGGTGATCGGGCACCTCCTGCATGAGGATGCCCCTGGCGGAATGCTGCAGCCGTCGACTGTTCTCCTCCCAGCGGAATATCCTGACCTTTCCATCCTTGCCCGTGAAAGCCTTCATCCCTTCAAAGGCCTCCTGGCCGTAATGCAGCGATGTGGCTGCCATGGACAGGGTGATATCTTCCGATTCAGTCACCTCGAGATCGCTCCACTTGCCGTCACGAAACCACGACCTGACATTGTACTTCGTTTTATAATAGCCAAATGGAAGGCTTTTCCATTCTATATTCATGATACGATCGGTTTAAATTGAATACTTATATTGAACGGGCTAATTTAAGACATTTACATTTTACCGCAATGCTCAGTCAGTAATTTCACACATTTTTACAAGTAGTGTTTCAATCTCTTTCATCAGGTCATTATGGGTTCCGCTGTAATTATTGACTATGAGCGAGTAGGCCAGGTCCCTTCCTGAGGCGGTTCGGGCATACCCGCAGAAGCTTTTAATCCCTTCAAGGGTTCCGCTTTTAGCCCGAAGGTTCCCCTGGGCAGCACTTTTCCGGAACCTTCCGGCTACACTCCCACTCTCCCCTGCAACCGGAAAGCTGTTGTAGAAACCGGGCCACCAGGGCTCTTTCGTGCAGGAAGCCAGTGCATTGGCCAGAATGGATGTGGTGATCAGGTTTTTTCGGCTCAACCCGCTACCATCTTTCAGGTTCAACCCATCCAGGTTCACACCCCTCTTTTGCCAGTAACCGGTCACCGCCCTGATCCCATTCCCGGTTGTCCCTTCACCGGAACAGAGCATCCCCATGGTCTTCACCACCACCTCTGCATAGAGGTTTACGCTTTTAAAGATGATATAATAGACAATATCCCTTAACGGGACAGACTCATAGATCAGCAAGGTGCTTACCGGCAGGGTATCCTGCTCACCCATCCACGACATCCTGCGTTGTGTCGTTGGCTGCATGGATATACCCATACCCTGTTCCGCCAGATAATTATGCAATGAAAAAGCTGCATGAAAGGCAGGGTCGGGAAGGGCACCGAGAATGGTGTAACTCTTCACCCCGGCAGGGATGGTCCCGGTGAGCCACCGGAAATTAGAAAAGGGGCTACCATAAACATAAACCTGATCACCCGATCTTTTCGGGCCGGTAGTAACCTCATTGACCAGTTCAAGATAAGGTGCCGGTGGTGAAGTGGAGATCAGCCTGGCCGGATCTCCCACCCGTTTGCCCGGTTCGAAGGTAAAAGAGACCGAATTTTCATTCACAGTCAACCCGGATGATGCTGCCCCGTAATAGTTGCCAATATCCTCCCACTGCCAGGAGGGTATCACCGGCATCTTATCAAAAACATCTGTGCCCACGATCCTGCCGTTGACTGAAGAGATGCCTTTCCGCATCAATTCCCGGTGTACACGCGCAAACAACGAATCGAGTGACGTGCTTTCGCCAAACCTTTGCGAACCCAGTGTGGGATCTCCCCCACCCTCAATCCTGATATTGCCCTGCAACACACCGGTACTGTCAACCTGCCCGCTGATAACGACTGTAGTCCTGTACCGGTAATCCCCGCCGGGATCAGCCAGGGCCGGAGCGGAGGTAAAGGGCTTGAGCGTTGAGGCAGGGATCAGTGAAAGGTGCTCATTGACCGCACGGTAAATGGCTCCCTTTGATACATCTACCGCACAAAAACCCCACGAAGCATGCTTCAGCGACGGGGAGGAGGCAAACCGGGTCAATGCAGTGTCAAATGCATTGAAGGTGCTGCTGTCGTTCGGGACATCCTGTGCCACGGCCACACGAAGACCGGTGTAAAAACAAACGACCAGTAAAAGATGCAATACCACCGCTGCTCTTCCTTTTATCGTCAATTCCCGGTTCATTCTTGTCTGATTATTAACATCACCATGTGCGAAATTAGCTGATTTTTCGGGATAAAGATGAATATATGTGATTACTTTTAAACGTTTTTTTGTTTTTTGAAATCATTATTGTAGGTTTGGAAGCATTAACCATAAACACTTAACACCATGGGATTCATCAAAGAATTTAAAACGTTTGCCGTTAAAGGCAACATGATTGACATGGCCGTCGGTATTATCATCGGCGCAGCCTTCGGGAAGATCATCACCTCATTGGTCAACGACATCATCATGCCCCCTCTGGGAGCTTTGATCGGAGGTGTTGATTTTGCATCTTTCAAAGTGCTGATCAAGGCGGCAGAATTAAACGAAGCGGGAGAGACCATTACCGAGGCCGTCACCCTGAATTACGGTAACTTCATTCAGACAGCGGTTGATTTCCTGATCGTCGCGCTGGCGATCTTCATGGCCATTAAAGCTATCAATAAACTTAAAAAGAAGGAGGAAGAAAAACCTACACCGGTTGCAGAACCGCCTGCACAGGAGAAGTTGCTGACTGAGATCAGGGATATACTTAAAGAGAGGGGATAGTGGACAGGGGATAGTGGACAGGGGATAGTGGACAGGGTTCAGAAGGGATTTTATGTTTATGAGTTTTCTTCTCAATTAGGATATAATGAGTTTATTATGAGAGATTTATTAATTATTCTGATAGTTTTGGCTATGTTGCCGGTATTTGCCCAGGAG
>CAZZBS010000022.1:0-53700 GCA_964652685.1 uncultured Lentimicrobiaceae bacterium | reverse complement strand
TAAAGGCTAAAGGCTAAAGGCTAAAGGCTAAAGGCTAAAGGCTAAAGGCTAAAGGAAAAAGTATAAGGGAAGACTAAGAATCCCTTTTCCACCTTCTATTTTTTAACTTTAAACTGTTGCCTTTTACCTCTGCCGCCGCAGGGTGGGGGAAGACATTTAATATGGTGTAAGATCCTCACTCATAATCCTTTTATAGCCTTATATGTCTTAAATGTTTTATAAATAACACTCCTAACGGCTGTTCCCCTTGATGTTTACAGGCATCAACGTTAAATTTTGTTAAGAAAACTATTAAACCGAAAAAGTTTTCTAGTTTTGCCTCCGTTTTTCACGAAAAAAATGGAAGCAACAGAAAAAATCCTGCGAAAAGCCAGTGAGATGTTCCTGTCCCTGGGGGTACGGAATGTCACCATGGACAGCCTGGCAGGTGAATTGGGAATCTCAAAGCGGACACTTTATGAGCATTTCAGGGATAAGGATGACCTGGTCATTCAATGCATCCGGCATATGCTTGTGGAAGACAACAAGGAGATGCTCGGGATCATCGAAAATTCCGATAACGTGATCCATGCGCTGTTACTGATGCTTAAAAAACAGGAAGAAAAACGGAAAACTTACCCGAAAGTCTTTATGGAGGACATAAAAAAGTACTTCCATTCCGTTAATTCCTCCTTTTATTCCTGTAAAAAACATTTCAGGCAGTTTTCCGCCTCTTTCACCCTGATCGACAAAGGAATGAAACAGGGTGTTTTCAGGAAAGACCTGAAAACCTAACTGGTGGATACCTTTTTTCATGAGATCATTTCCATACTTCATAACAGCGAAAGAATACACATCCTTCAACCTTCGGATGAAGATATTCTGCACAGCATTATACTTCCCTATTTCAGGGGGCTTTCCACACCAAAAGGGATCTCACTCATTGAAAACTATTTTGAAAATCAAAAAGAAAAACAATAAATCCATGAAAAACAGATTGTTCGTAACCATTGCCCTGGTTCTTGCCATACCGCTGTTCCTTCAGGCACAACAAAAACTGATGCTGGATCTTTATGGGGCAAAAAAATACGCTCTTGAAAACAATAAAAGCCTTATTAACACAAGCCTGGCGCAGGATAAAACGAACCTGGCATTACGTGAGGCCATTGCCAACGGCCTCCCTCAGGTCAATGCATCGGTGGATTACTCCAATGCCATGGGAGACAGTATTTCCATAAGGTTCAACCCCGAGATGCCCGCCACAAAGATCCCGATCAAACCGCAAAGCAACCTCTATCTGAATGTCAGTCAGCTCCTGTTCAGCGGTAATTACATCGTAGGGGTCCAGATTGCCCGTCTTTACAAGGACCTTTCGGTAAAAAACAATCAACGGACCGAACTTGATGTGCTGGCACAGGTAACCGACGGCTATTACCTGGTGCTGGTTTCCCGGGAATTGCTCGGTATCCTGAACCAGAATCTCCTCAATCTGGAAAAACTGTATGAAAAAATGACCGCTATGGAACAGGTGGGTATCATTGAAAAGACCGATCTGGACCAGCTTTCCGTCCAGGTGAACAGCATGCAGAATGCGGTGAAATCTTCGGAACGGCAGCTCGAACTGGCAACCAACATCCTCAGGTTACAGCTTGGTGTTTCGGTGGATACGGAACTGGAGCTCACCGAAGCTCTTCCTGCCATCCTGGATGAAGCCGGTTTCGAGGCAGCGTTGATGCGGAGTTTTGACCTCGAGGGAAACATTGAATACCAGCTTATGGAACAACAGATCCTGGTTAGCCGGAAAATGGTCGACATGCAGAAGGCCAATGTCCTTCCAACCCTCTCTGCCTTTTATCGTTACACCTATAAAATCATTAAACCCGATTTTGACATGACCCCGCCCAACCTGGTAGGCCTTCAATTGAGCATACCCATCTTTGCCAGTGGCGTCCGTGACGCGCAGATCAAACAGGCAGGGATTGATCTGAAAACCATGGAAAACAATCGTGACCTCCTTACCGACCAACTGAAGATCCAGGAAAAACAGCTTCGCTTCAATTATACCAATGCCCTGGAGACATTCCAGAATCAGCAGAAAAACATTGAGGTGGCAAGACGTGTCTATGCCAACCTTAAACTGAAATACGAACAGGGACTCATCTCGGGCCTCGATCTCGTGAATGCTGATAACAACTACCTCCGGGCTGAAACCGAATATATCTCATCCATCATGCAGGTCCTTTCTTCACGGGTTCAACTTGAAAAATTATATGGCACTATTCAGTAATTCAATAATTAATAAAAAATAACACTTCAAATCATCTAAAACAATTATCATCCATGAACTCCTATTTCATTTATCCGTTGTCGTTTATCTTATTACTGACTGCCGGATGCGGTAATACTGGCAGTAACAAAACGAAGGACAACAGTGCCAATCCCGCCCGGAAGACCGAATATGTCAGGGTGATGGAACTTCAGACCCGGCAGGTGACACGTACCATTGAATATACTTCGACTCTTCAGGCATTTGAAGAGATCCATCTGGCACCGGCTGCTCCCGGGCGAATCGATGCCATCCCTGTTGAGGTAGGGAGTCGGGTAAGCAAAGGGACTACACTTGTTCAGATGGATCGAACCCAGCTTCACCAGGCCGAATTGCAGCTCATCAACCTGGAAACCGACTTCCGCCGTCTGGACACCCTGCAGAAAGTCGGCAGCGTGGCCAAACAGCAGTACGACCAACTCAAAACACAATATGAAGTTGCCAAAGCCAATGTTTCATTCCTGCGCGACAACACCCGCCTTGTCGCCCCGTTCAGTGGTGTAATATCAGGCAAGTATTTCGAATCAGGTGAACTATACAGCGGTGCCCCTTCTGCCATGTCCGGTGGGAAAGCTGCCATTGTATCCCTTGTGCAGATTGACCGGCTGAAAGCTATTGTACCGGTTTCGGAAAGGTATTTCCCCATGATCAGGGAAGGAATGACCGCTAAAGTCATCTGTGATATTTATCCTGATAAAAGCTTTACCGGTAAAATCTTCCGGATACATCCCACCATTGATCCCGGAAGCCGCTCCTTCAACATCGAAGTAATGATCGTCAACCAGGGCGGACTGCTCCGCCCCGGCATGTTCAGCCGTGTGAGCCTTGATCTCGAACAGGTGGAAGCCATCCTATTGCCATCCATTGCCGTGCTGAAAATGCAGGGTTCCAATGACCGTTTCCTCTTTGTGGAAAATAACGGAAAAGCCAAACGTATTGCCGTCACCATGGGTAAACGATATGACGACCTTGTTGAAGTTTTCTCCGATGACCTGAAAAACGGTGACCGTGTTATTGTAAGCGGACAAGCGCGCTTGTTGGATGGCATGACCGTGGAAATTGTAAAAGACTGATGCACCACTGGCTGATATGAAACCCTGTTAATCAAAAAAGGTATGAGTATTTATAAAAGCGCTGTAAACAAGCCCATTACCACCCTGATGGTCTTCACCGCAATCATCGTGATGGGTATCTATGCACTGACAAGAATCCCCATTGACCTCTACCCTGAGATGGACCCGCCTTACATCTCCGTCATGACTACCTATCCTGGTGCCAATGCGGCCGATATTGAGACCAATGTCACCAAACAGCTTGAAGATGCTTTCAACTCGATCGATCAACTGAAAGAGGTTACTTCGGTCTCTTATGATAACCTCTCCGTCGTTATGCTGGAATTTGCATGGGAAACCAACCTTGATGAAGCCACCAATGATATCCGGGATGTGATTGACCGGATGTACGATAACCTGCCAGAAGGTGTTGACCGGCCCACCATCTTTAAGTTCAACACCACCATGATGCCTATCCTCTTTTATGCAATAACCGCCAAGGAAAGTTATCCCGGACTGGAAAAACTGCTGGATGAAAAAATCATCAATCCATTGAACAGGGTCGATGGTGTTGGCTCTATCGGCATGATGGGAACGCCCAGACGTGTCATTTATGTCGATGCAGATCCAAGAAAACTAGATGCATACAACCTCACCATCGAACAAATCGGAAACATTATTGCCGCCGAAAACCTGAACCTTCCTTCGGGCAATGTGAAAATGGGAGAAATGGATTACCAGTTGCGCATCCAGGGTGAATTTACCGAAAGCAGTCAACTGGATGATCTTGTGGTGGGGAACTTCCAGGGCACATCCATCTACCTTCACGATGTTGCCACCGTGCGTGACACGCTGAAAGACCTCTCATTCGATGAAAAGATCAATGGTCAAACCGGCCTCAGGATGTTTGTCATGAAACAGTCGGGTGCCAACACGGTAAAGGTGGCCAGGGAAATTACCAAAAACCTTGAAAAACTCAAAAAAGAGCTGCCTCCTGATGTGAAGATCAACCTGATCATGGATACCTCAAGTTTTATCAAGGGCTCCATAAATAATCTCTCCAAAACACTGATGTACGCATTCCTCTTTGTTATCCTTGTGGTATTGTTCTTCCTGGGACGGTGGCGGGCTACTTTCATCATTGTGCTCACCATCCCGATATCCCTGATCGTTGCCTTCATCTATCTTTTTATCTCAGGAAACTCGATCAATGTCATTTCCCTCACTTCCCTCTCCATCGCCATTGGGATGGTTGTTGATGACGCCATTGTGGTGCTGGAAAATATTACCCGGCATATTGAAAGGGGAAGCAGCCCACGTGAAGCAGCCATCTATGCCACCAATGAAGTATGGCTCTCGGTGATCATCACAACCCTGGTAATTGTTGCCGTTTTCTTCCCCCTGACGTTGGTAGGTGGTATGACCGGTGTCATGTTCAATCAGTTGGGCTGGATCGTTACCATCACGGTGGTCACCTCAACCCTGGCTGCTATCACCCTCACCCCCATGCTCTCATCACGGCTCCTCGTACTTCGGGAAAAACACACAAACCGCAAAAAACTGACATACGAAAACACCATTGAGGTCTTTTTATCAAAAGTCGACGATTTTTACGTAAAAACCCTCCGGTGGTCCTTGGTCCATAAACGATTAGTCATCCTTGTTGCTTTTGCCATCTTCGTCAGTTCCTTTTTCCTGATACGGTTCATTGGCACCGACTTTATGCCTGAATCGGATGAATCACGAATCAGTGCATCCATTGAGTTGCAGACCGGAACACGGGTGGAGGAAACGGTAAAAACAGCACGGAAGATCGAGGAGGTCATCAGGGAACGGTATCCTGAAGTAACCATCATGGCTGCCTCTTCCGGCTCCGATGACGAAGGGGGCATGTTCTCCCTGTTCACTGCAACAGGCTCCAATATGATCAACTTCATGATCAGGCTTACATCGGTGGACGAGCGTTCCCGCACCGTCTGGGAAATTGCAGATGATCTCCGTCAACAATTAGCCATGTTCCCTGAAATCGTCAGTGCCAATATCTCTTCCACCGGTGGTGGCATGGGTGGTAGCTCCAATACGGTCAATGTTGAAATCTACGGATATGACTTCAACACGACCAACACCATTGCAGAAGAGGTCAGGGAGAAGCTGGCCGGAATGAAAGGTGCAGCTGATGTTACGGTAAGCCGCAAGAAAGACAAGCCGGAGCTGCAGATTGTGCTCGATAAAGCCAAAATGGCCCAGCATGGCCTTAATTCTGCCACGGTCTCTGCCATGGTGCGTAACCGTATTAGCGGTATGGTACCTTCCATGTTTAAGGAAGAGGGGGATGAATATGATATCCGGATACGGCTCGAAGAAAAATACAGAAGTTCTATCACCGACCTGGAACAAATTACCATTGTCAGCCCGATGGGCAAAAAGATCACATTGAAAGAAATTGGTGAAATCAAGGAATACTGGGGTCCTCCAGGCATCCAGCACAAACGCAAAGAACGTGTTGTTACCGTTTCTGCCAAACCCAATAAAACCTCACTGGGTGAACTGGCCAAACAGATCACAGCAGAAATTGACAATATCAAAATCCCCCAGGAGGTAATGATCCAGATTGCGGGTGCCTACCAGGATCAGCAGGAATCCTTTATGGACCTGGCCATGCTCTTGGTTCTCAGTTTGCTGCTGGTCTTCATCGTAATGGCTTCACAATTCGAATCCTTTACCATGCCCTTTGTAATCATGTTCTCGATTCCTTTTGCCTTCACCGGGGTGATCTATGCGCTGCTCCTCACCGGGACCACCCTGAGTGTGATTGCTGCGCTGGGCGCTGTATTGCTCATCGGTATCGTGGTCAAGAACGGTATCGTGCTGGTTGATTTCACCAACCTGATACGTGACCGGGGCATGAAACTGTATGATGCAATTGCCGTTGCAGGGAAATCCCGTCTGCGGCCGGTGCTCATGACAGCCTTCACTACCATCCTTGGTATGCTGCCACTGGCCCTGAGCACAGGTGAAGGCTCAGAACTGTGGCGCCCCATGGGTATCACCGTAATCGGCGGACTGGTCTTCTCAACCATCGTTACCATGGTAATTGTCCCGGTAATGTACGGAATACTGGCGAAAACAGGCGAGCGGAATAAAATCCAACGCCTCCGCAAGAAATTCCGGTTCCTCAACAAGTAATATCATGAAGTCTGAAAAAGCTGACTCAACATCTTAAACTCCGCTGCAGACAGACTAAACATCCTCAACATCTTAAACCATATGAAAGCAGTATTCATTGTTTTTAACCAAGCGCATACGGAGCGTGTGGAATTTATTCTGGACCATATGAACATCAAGGGTTACACATGGTGGAGTGAGGTCAGGGGCAGGGGGACACATTCCGGTGAACCCCGTATGGGAACTCATACCTGGCCCGAAATGAACTCATCCCTCCTGACCATCATTCCTGATGAACGGGTGGAAGCACTTCTGGACAATATTACAAAGCTCGATCAGATCAATCCAGAGGTGGGCGTAAGGGCCTTTGTGTGGGACATAACCGGCAGCTATTAGTTTTTAGTTATTATAGCAGGTTGATGATATAATAACCTGAAAAGAACATCCAGCATGAAACGTATTGTCGTGCTCACCGGTGCCGGCATCAGCCGCAAAAGTGGCCTCAAGACTTTCAGGGATAGTGATGGTTTGTGGAACAACTACCGTATTGAAGAGGTGGCTACCTATGATGCCTGGCTTGAAAACCGTGCCCAGGTACTGGAGTTCTATAACATGCGCCGCAGGGATTTAATGAAGGTTCAGCCCAACGCCGCCCATCTTGCCCTGAAAAAACTCGAAGAGAAATATGATGTCAGTATCATCACCCAGAATGTGGATGACCTGCATGAACGCGCCGGATCCACCCATATCCTGCATCTGCACGGGGAACTGAAAAAGGTGAGAAGCACCTCCAATCCGGCCCTCGTGTTTGAATTGGACGGCTGGGAACTCAAACAGGGTGATCTCTGCCCGGAAGGATCACAATTAAGGCCCCATATTGTCTGGTTCGGAGAACCGGTACCCATGTTCGATGAAGCGGTACGCATCACCAAAACGGCCGATATCCTCATCGTCATCGGGACCTCCCTGAATGTTTATCCGGCCGCCGGACTTATTCACTATGCGGAAAGCAATTGCCCGGTCTGGCTGGTTGATCCTGGTGAATTTCAGTTCAACATACCTCCTGTCCCCATACATATCAAACAACCCGCTTCTGAAGGGGTGCCGCACCTGGTTGATAAATTACTGGCAGAATCGGTGTAAATCACCTGCCATGGGTTTGCCCCAACCTAACCTGATTGTTGATTTCCTGTTTGTAAAACCCTTGATTCTTACTGATTTGAAATGAACCAGCGCTCTGTTTTTTACTTATCTTGCATCGCAATCCTTAACCCTTGTCCATGCTTAAAAACCTGGTAAGAAGACCCCTGGATGTACTCGTTCTCCTGCTTTTTGCCCTCCTGGCAGGCCTTACCATTTACCTTTTCCTCCGGAAACATGAACAGACGGAAGAGGAAAACCCTGATGTCCTCAGTATAATCAAACAAAGAGATACACTGGTTGCCATCACCGATAACTCCTCAACCAGTTATTTCCTCTACAAAGGTCAACCCATGGGTTACCAGTACGAATTACTCACCCATTTTGCCGATCATTTGGGTGTTGGTTTGAAAATTATCACAGTAAATTCTATTGAAGATGGATTTCTCCGACTATCTACAAGTGAGGCTGACCTGATTGCTATCGATCTCACCATCACTGCCCCAAGAATGAATATCCTTGCCTTCTCAGACCCTATCAGCCAGACACGACAGGTGCTCGTCCAACGACAGACGGAAGGATTTAAGAAAAAAAGAAAAAGTGATGTCGATCCCAACCTGCTGCGAAAACAAACCGATCTCGGTGGTAAAACCATCCATATCGAAAAAAATTCTTCATACAGATTAAGACTAAGAAACCTGTCAGCAGAAATTGCCACTCCGGTCAATATTGTGGAAACGGACTTTGATACGGAGGAACTGATCGCCATGGTAGCTGAAGGTGAAATTGAATATACCGTGGCGGACGAACATGTTGCCATGGCTAATTCAACCTGGTACGATAACATCGATATATCCACCGAGATCAGTTTCCCACAGGATTTGGCCTGGGCCGTCAAACCGGGAGGAGGAGATTCCCTGCTTAAAGTCCTAAACAACTGGATTGCCGGTTTTACCACTACGAAACAATACAACAAGATATTCCATAAGTATTTCATCAGCAAGAAATCAGCTCACCTGAAAGACATTGAATTTCATTCAGTGAAGGGTGGGAAAGTTTCGAAATATGACGCATTGATTCGCAAGAACAGTGAAGCAGAGGGTTGGGACTGGCGTTTGATCGCCGCCATCATATACGAGGAGTCGCGGTTCAATCCCCGTGCCCAGTCATGGGCTGGTGCCTTTGGTTTAATGCAGCTTATGCCGGGAACAGCCAGAAAGTTTGGCGTGAAAAACCTGAATAAGCCCGAAGACCAAATCAAAGGCGGATTACGACTGCTCAATTACCTTGATGATAAACTCCCTGAAGATATTACCGATCCCATGGAGAGGGTCAAATATGTGCTGGCATCCTTTAACCTTGGAATGAGTCATATCATTGATGCTTATAATCTGGCAAAAAAATACGGGGAAGATCCCTCTTCCTGGGATATTGGTGAAAAGTACCTGCTGCTGAAATCCAAACCCCGCTATTTCAATGATCCTGTGGTGAAGAGCGGATATGCCCGCGGACGGGAAACCCGGCGTTTCATTATCAAGGTCATGAACCGTTACCAGGACTACCGGAATATCCTTCCGGAATAAATGAAAATCAATGTGCTTCGAGCCAGTTATCCCCTGTTTTTATGTCAACCTCCACAGGGACATCCAGTGTTAAGGCATATTTCATTTCATGCAGGATGATGTTCCTGACGGTTTCCGTTTCTGCCCGATGCACTTCAAAGACCAACTCATCATGCACCTGCATGATCATTCGTGAATGTAATCCCTCTTGCTCAAAGCGGTTGAATATCCGAATCATGGCTATTTTGATCATATCTGCCGAAGTGCCCTGAATGGGTGCATTGATGGCGTTCCGCTCAGCGAACTGCCTCATCACATTGTTGCCCGAATTGATATCCCGCAGGTATCTGCGCCTGCCCAACATGGTTTCAACATAACCAAGCTCCCTGGCGCGGGCGATACTCCTGTCCATATATTCCCTGATCTGCGGATACTGCTTAAAATAACCTTCAATGATGGCAGCAGCTTCGAACCGTTGTATATTCAGCCGCTCAGCGAGCCCAAAGGCTGATATGCCATAGATGATCCCGAAATTAACCATCTTGGCATTGCGTCGCATCTCAGGGCTGATGAGTTCCATATCAACACCATAGATGCCGGCGGCAGTCGCCGAATGTATGTCAAGTCCCTGATGAAAAGCTTCCTGCATATTTCTGTCGCCGCTCAGATGGGCTATGATCCGGAGCTCGATCTGTGAATAGTCGGCTGCAACCAGGATGTGATCGGCATCCCCTGCAATGAAAGCTTTACGGATTTCGCGTCCCTTCTCTGTCCGTATCGGTATGTTCTGCAGGTTGGGATTGTTGGAACTTAACCGTCCTGTTGCTGTAACGGCCTGGTTGTACGAGGTGTGTACACGACCTGTTTTCGGGTGAATTAACACCGGGAAAGCATCAACATACGTTGACTTAAGCTTGGTCAGCGAACGGTATTCCAGTATCTCCTGTACAATAGGATGCCGGTGCACCAGTTTGCTGAGTATCTCCTCACCGGTACTGTATTGCTTTGTCCTTGTTTTCTTCGGTGAAGATATAATCTTCAGTCTGTCGAACAAAACCTCTCCCAATTGTTTCGGGGAAGCAATGTTAAAGGAAAAGCCTGCATAACCGAAAATCCTCTGCTCCACCTCCCTTATTTCGGCAGCCAGTTGCCCCGAATATTCCCTGAGTGCCGGGACATCAATAAAAACACCGGTCATTTCCATATCTGCCAATACCCGGATTAACGGAGCCTCCACATCATGATACAAAACTTCAACCCCTTCTGTGGTCAGTATCGGCCTGAATTTTTCAGCGAGCTGAAGTGTGATGTCAGCATCTTCAGATGCATAATCCTTCAGGCGATCCAGGTCCACCTGCCTTATGGGTTGCTGTCCTTTCCCGCTCCTGACTGTCAGCATTTCATAAGTTAAAGGCGAATATTGCAGATAACTTTCTGCCAGATAATCCAGATTATGCCGCATCTCCGGTTGCAGGAGGTAATGCGCAATCATGGTATCAAACAAGGCCCCTCTTACGCTGATGTTGTATTGCTGTAGCATCTGGATGTCAAATTTCAGGTTCTGTCCGATTTTACCTATGGCAGGGTTTTCAAACAAATCCCTGAATTCCTCAAGGATAACCTCACAAGCTTTTCGTTCTTCCGGAAGATGCAGAAACCAAGCCTCACCAGGTTCCACTGCAAAAGCGATCCCCACCAGCCCGGCACTGAGAGTGTCAAGCCCGGTGGTCTCCGTATCAAAACAAAACTGCTTCTGGATTTTTAACTTTTCGATGAGTGCAGCACGCGATACAACATCCTTAACAAGATGATATACGTGGGGAACTGTTTCCATGGTTGCAAAACCTGGTTCAGACCGGTCGAAAGCAGGGGATTCAAACAAAGAAACCTGTTTGCCTGCTTGGGGTGTGGCCGGCTCTTTCATCCCTGTTCCTGCCGTGCCAAGGATCCTGGCTGCAAGGGTACGGAACTCCAACTCACTGAACAGTGCCTGCAATGCATCCCTGTCGGGATCCTCTGCCCTTAAGGCTTCTTCATCATAGGGCACCGGTGCATTGGTAATAATAGTGGCCAGCTTCTTTGACATCAATCCCTGCTCGCTGTGAGTCTCTACATTTACCTTCAAGGCGCCCTTTATTGCTGAAACGTTAGCCAAAAGTGCCTCCACCGAACCATAATCCCCGATAAGCTTGCTTGCTGTCTTTTCACCTATACCCGGTATGCCCGGAATGTTATCTGAAGCATCCCCCCATAAAGCAAGAATGTCAATCAGCTGCTCCGGCCGTTCAATGCCATATCTTGCACATACCTCATCCACACCCAGGATTTCAACACCATTGCCCATCCTGGCCGGCTTGTAAATTTTCACTTTTTCAGAGACCAATTGCCCGAAGTCTTTGTCCGGTGTCATCATAAACACCTCAAAACCATCCTTCTCTGCCTGCTTCGCCACCGTACCAATCAGGTCATCCGCTTCATATCCCTCCATTTCGATGACCGGGATGTTGAAAGCCTCAATGATCTTCCGGATCCATGGAAGTGATGCAGCCAGGTCCTCAGGCATTGCATCTCGCGTTGCCTTGTACTCAGCAAATTCCTTATGGCGTATGGTCGGGGCATAAGAATCGAATGCCACTGCAATATGGGTAGGCTTTTCCTTTTGCAGCAACTCGTGCAGTGTATTCGTAAAACCAAGGATTGCGGATGTGTTCAGCCCTTTTGAATTTATCCTTGGATTTTTGCTCATCGCAAAATATGCCCTGTAGATCAGGGCCATCGCATCTAATAGGAATAATCGTCTGGGTTTCATTGATTGCTGTTTACTTGTTATTTATTCTCCCCTTCTCCTTGAGGAGAGGGGGCGGGGGGTGAGGTTGAAAAGAGGGCGGGGGGTGAGGTGGAAATAGTACCGGCCGGTGAGATGTGTTCAGTCATTTATGGTCTCCTCCAGCTCTTTGATTTTCTCTTTTAGTTCGAACCTCTGCTCCACACGTTCCCTTCCAGCCTGTCCCATCTCCCTGACCAGCCTTGGATTCATGATCAACGCTTCAATCCGGTCAGCCATGGTGATCAGATCCGGAAAAGGTACCAGGAATCCTGTTACCCCATGTTCCACAATCTCAGGATTACTGGATATATCAAAGGCCACCACAGGTTTTCCCGCTGCCATCGCCTCCACCAACACATATCCGAACCCCTCCCATTTTGAACTCAGTACGAAAATATCTATTGACTGCATAAACCGTTGGATATCATAGACAAAACCTTCCAGAATAACCTCTTCCTGCAACCCATAGTCAAGGATCATTTCCCTGAGTTTCTGCTCACACTCACCTGTGCCTGCAATCTTCATCCTGAAATGTACACCCCTCCTTTTTAACAACATGGCAACTTCAACCAGCAAATGCTGGGCTTTCTGTTCTGTCAGCCTACCCGCATTACCAATGACAATCCCCGTATGGTCAACATGCCCGTCATCCATTGATGCTTGATGTTCCAATGGATAATCGCTGAGATCAATACCATGATAAACTACACTAACTTTTCCCAAATCTATGACCTTTCCAAGGTACCTGAGGAGGGTCCGCCTGGTCTCTTCTGAATTGGCAATGACATGGGTCACCCCATTCCTGAAAAGCCACCTGTTGATAATCCTGTTCCTCACAGGCACAGCCAGCCCACGCAGATAAACAACCCTGGGCACTCCCACCATACGTGCCGCCAGACTGCCGGTTTTAAAGTCCACCGAACCTGAAAATATCAGCGTGTCTGCCCCTGACATTTTCAGGTATTTCGACAAATTCCTGGTTTTCCTTCGGCACAGAAAGGAGAATTTCCCCAGGGTAAGGTTAAAAACCGGCAGGGCAGCTTCCCTTGCCCTGACATCCAGTGGAGAACCTTCAGCACACACAACACTGACATCATAACCCATATTCCTGAATCCGAGTGCATATTCCAGATGCAACTTCTCTCCCCCACCCCAGAACCGTTGAGTGTTTAAAAAACATATCCGCTTCATGTTACCCATACATTGCGAAATTAGCCCTTTTTCACCGAATAAGGCATATTACCTCACCATAGAAGCAAACAGACCAAAGAAAAACACATACCCGGAAAGAAAGCCGGTATAAATTTCAACCGGTTTGTGGCTCCCGAGAAACAACCTGGCAAAACCCAGCAATCCGGCAATCAATATAATAATGACAATCGGAATGAAAAACCGGTGCGGGAACAGTGGTGCCATTCCGTATAACATTCCGGCTACGCCACCGATCCCCATCATGTGAATGCTGATTTTCCAACGCAGGTTTATCAGCAAGGCAAGTAAGATCAACGCTGTAGCTCCCAGTAGGATCAATGAATATTCAGATGGAAACCCAAACCGCCTGAAGTATTGATAGGCAATGTAATAGATGATCCCTGTAACCAGGAAGGGGATGGTTCGTTCACGCCGTTCATGTAAGTGTATACTCCGGATCAGGCCCAGTGTCTTCATGATCAATACCAGCAGGCCCGGGACCAGAAAAGTAAAAATGTACAGCATCAGCGCTAATGCATATCTTGATGATGCCACCTGTGTGGCACTGTAATATTCCAGGCTGGTCAGGTATAAAAAAGAATAAGTAGGCAATAAAAGTGGATGGAAAATAAACGAAATCCCTTGGGAAAAAATCTTCGCTATCACCGTAAAAGGCATCACAGCGCTCTCCTCATTCGTGCTACCGGTATGCCCATTTGTTCACGGTATTTGGCAACCGTACG
This sequence comes from uncultured Lentimicrobiaceae bacterium, assembly GCA_964652685.1. Taxonomy (GTDB): domain Bacteria; phylum Bacteroidota; class Bacteroidia; order Bacteroidales; family SKPS01; genus SKPS01. The sequence continues at coordinate 39,715 of CAZZBS010000022.1, read as the reverse complement.
CCGAGCAATGGTATAACCCTTTTCCTTTAAAATGGCAGCCAGCATTTCATCTGTGACAGGATTCCGCTTATCTTCCCTGCTGATGCAATCCTCCAGGATCTTCTTGACCTCCCTGCTGGAAACCTCCTCCCCGCTCTCGGTCTGCAATGCCTCCGAAAATAAACTCTTCAGAAGGAATGTCCCAAACGGTGTCTGCACATATTTGCTGTTGGCAACCCTGGAAATGGTCGAGATATCAAGACTCACTATCTCAGCAATGTCTTTCAGAATCATTGGCTTAAGCCTGGTTTCATCTCCGGTCAGGAAGTACTCCGACTGATACTCCATGATGGCGCTCATGGTTATATAGAGGGTATGCTCACGCTGCTGTATCGCTTCAATAAACCATTTGGCAGCATCAATCTTCTGCTTGACAAACATCAGGGCTTCCTTCTGCTGTGTTGTGGCCTTCCCGCTTTTTTCATATGCATAATGCTCCAGCATCTCCTTGTAAGTCCTGCTGATCTTGAGTTCCGGCATATTCTTCGAATTAACCCTCAATTCCAGCTCCCCTTCATGATGCGTGATAAAAAAATCCGGTACAATGTACAATCCCCCTTTGGTACTGTCGCTCATTGAATTGCCGGGTTTAGGGTTCAAACGGAGAATTTCATCCATAGCTTCCCTGAGCTCCTCTTCCGTTATCTCCAGTTTTTTTATGATTTTATCATAATGTTTTCTGGAGAACTCGCTGAAATATTCGTTGATCACCACTCTGGCGAGCTGTATAGCCGGAGTATCCTCATCCATCCTTTCAAGCTGGATCATAAGACACTCCTGCAGATTCCGTGCACCTGTTCCGGGTGGATCAAATTCGTGTATAATGCTGAGCAACCGCTCCAGCTCTTCACGATTGGTAGTGATATTGAAACTGAATGAAAAGTCATTCACCATAGCATCCAGTTCCCGCTGCAAATAACCAGAATCATCAATGTTGCCTATCATGATCTCCACGATCCTCTGTTCGCGCTCATCCAAAGGAAACATACCGATCTGGTTATTCAGGTGTTCGTGAAAAGTGATACCCGATACTACGGGCATCTCCCGATCCTCTTCATCCCGCCCCTTATTTTGTGCTACAAGCCTGTATGAAGGGATGTAATCATCATCAAGATAATCTTCCAGATTGAAATCATCGTAACGGTCATCCAGTTCCTCCTCATCATCCTCCTCAAATGAATCCTCTGCCCCGAATTCCTCCTGTTGCTCCTCTGTTTCATTATCGGCCTCTTCCAGTGCCGGATTATCTTCTATTTCTTGCTTGATACGCTGCTCCAGAGCAACCGTTGGTATCTGGATCAACTTCATCAGCTGGATCTGCTGCGGCGAAAGTTTCTGTAAAAGCTTTTGTTGTAATTGTTGTGTCAACATCTGTCATTCCCCCGGTCTTTTGCGCAAGATAATCCTTTTTTCCGATGAAATCAATAGCACATCTCCCTTAAAACTCTGCATTTTGTGGTGTTCTCGGAAAAGGGATCACATCCCGTATGTTTCCCATGCCCGTGATGAAAAGCATAAACCGCTCGAAACCCAGCCCGAATCCGCTGTGTACTACTGTCCCAAAACGACGGGTATCCAGATACCACCACATTTCTTTCTCCGGTATCCCCATTTCATGCATACGGGTGAGCAATTTATCATAAACCTCCTCGCGTTGACTCCCGCCAATAATTTCCCCAATACCGGGAAACAGCACATCCATGGCTCTTACAGTTTTGTTGTCGTCATTCTGCTTCATGTAAAAAGCCTTTATTTCCCTGGGATAATCCGTAAGAATGACTGGCTTTTTAAAATGTTTTTCAACAAGATATCGCTCATGTTCAGATTGAAGATCAGCTCCCCATCCTTCAATCCTGTATTGAAACCTTCCACTCTGATTGGGTTTTGAGGCCTTCAGGATCTCAATGGCTTCGGTATAGGTGATCCTGGCAAACGGATGTGCCAGGATAAAGTTGAGTTTTTCAATCAATGGCATGGAACGTTCCTCCTCCTTCCTGCCCTTTTCCTCCTCCGCCTGCCTCGATTGCAGAAAAAGAAGGTCCTCCATACAATGGTCTAATGCATAAGCTACAAGGTATTTCAGCATCTCTTCCGCCAGATCCATGTTATCATGGATATCGTAGAAAGCCATCTCGGGCTCGATCATCCAGAATTCTGCCAGGTGCCTTGAAGTATTTGAGTTTTCTGCCCGAAAGGTCGGACCAAAAGTATATACCTCCCCCAACGCAAGGGCAGCCAACTCCGCTTCCAACTGCCCCGACACTGTCAGGTTGGTCTCTCTGCCGAAAAAATCCTCCCTGTAATCAACCTTCCCCCTTTCATTCAAAGGTGGTTGCAATGGATCCAGGGTGGTCACCCTGAACATTTCTCCCGCACCCTCTGCATCGCTTCCTGTGATGATGGGTGAATGAATATTGAGAAAACCTTTGTCATTGAAAAACTTGTGAATGGCAAAGATCATGGCATGCCTTACTCGTGTAATAGCCCCGAAGGTGTTGGTACGGAACCGGAGATGGGCGATCTCCCTGAGAAACTCAAGACTATGTCGCTTGGGCTGTAACGGATAATGATCCGGATCGGCTTTTCCCAGTAGCATGATATCGATCGCCTCCAGTTCAATGGCCTGTCCTGTTCCGGGTGATGCAACCAGCTTTCCACTGATCCGGAGTGAAGCCCCCGTATGGATATCATCCAAAATATCCATCCCTGCTAAGTCAGGATTTACTACTACCTGTATGTTACGTATCGTAGATCCATCATTCAGGTTGATGAACGCAACATTCTTGCTTATGCGCTTTGTCCTGACCCATCCCGCAATAACTGACTCATTGCCAGGATGTCCGGTTTCCAATACCTCCTTTATCTTGACTCTTTTCATTCCGGGATCTGTTTCTGAAATAGTATGCAAAGTTAGCTTTTTCCCCCGACGATCAGCACAATCTCCCCCTTCACAGATTGCCCCTCATTATACTTCGTGCAAAGTTCAGCCAATGTCCCACGCACAAACTCCTCATGAATTTTCGTCAGCTCTCTCGCCACAACTGCACGACGTTCCGGCCCCATAGCTGCAGTCAATTGTTCCAGAGTCTTTGATAAACGATGCGGTGACTCATAAAAAACCAGTGTGTATGGATAGGTTGCCAGCTCCATAATCCTTGAAAACCGCCCTTTTTTATGGGGAAGAAATCCCTCGAAATGAAACCTGTCGCAAGGTAGTCCCGAAACTACCAGGGCAGGAATGAAGGCGGCAGGACCTGGAAGACATTCTACATTAAAACCGCGAAGCAACGCCTCCCGCACCATATGAAAACCTGGATCGGATATGCCCGGTGTCCCTGCGTCGGTTACTAACGCATATTGATCATGCTCCTCCATGTCATCTAATAGTTCGCCTGTCTTTTTATGTTCATTGTGCTGATGGTATGAAACCGTTTTCGTTTCGATATCATAACGCTTTAATAGAATGCCGGTCGTCCGTGTATCCTCAGCCAGTATAAGGGTTGACTCCTTTAAAACCCTGACAGCCCTGTACGTAATATCCTCCAGGTTTCCGACAGGTGTCGGCACAAGTACGATCTTTCCCATTTCAACGCATATATTGATCCGCAAACCTGCTAATTAACACAAAAACTTCCTTGTAGGCTGTCAAGGGAAGGTCCTCCGGCCGGTCATAGATATTGTGATATTCCGTGAACTCTTTTCCCATTGTATAGATAAAAAATGCCTTAACCCCCTTAGCATAAAAAGGGTGATGGTCACTGTTGGGACTTTCCCCTCTGGCCTTGACTTGCTCCACCAACCGGTACACTCTGTTAAGGCTGTCCAGCAACCTGAAATCCTCTTTAAATACTGCCCCGTTTACCATGGTGATGCCTTCACTCCCGGTACCAACCATATCAAAGTTGACCAGCAATGCAATGTTTTCCAAAGGGATCATTGGATTCTCCGTAAAATGACGCGAACCAATCAAACCTGCTTCCTCGCCGGTAAAAGCAATAAAGACCACAGACCAACGGGGGGGATTGGCTGCATAATGCCGGGCAAGGTCAAGAATCATGGCGGTTCCACTGGCATTGTCATTGGCTCCCGGAATGACAACATCCCCCATCATCCCCAGATGATCATAATGAGCTGTAAATACAATGAAACTGTCAGGATATTCCTTACCCTCAACCATCGCGATAACATTGTTGCTTTCGTAACAGGGTTCAAAATGACTGTTGAACCTTACTGCTACCTGCCTGCTTTTCCTGCTTAGCTTATCTTTTCGTATAGTAAGAACAAGATAATCACTCTCGGCACCTGAATCTGAAATATGCCATCCCGGCTTATCCTGCAAACGGATCATTCCCCCCGCTTTCAACAGGTTATTCCAGAAGATTGACTGGTAAAGTCCCTTCATAGCTGTATCCTCCACCACCCGGGGATCAATGACCATAACATGCTCCCGGTGGTTCGTCCGGACCAGCCTCTTAACCTGACGTTTTTTCTTCAGTTTTTCATGATCAACCCAAACCAGCGTATAGGTGCCTTCAGTTCCTTTGGTCCTTGCCGAGATATAATAATCTGAACCGGGAATCAGTTCCTTACCGTCAATGGCACAATAGGTCCTACCCGTGATGGAATTGACAGGAAAAATGACCGGCTGGAAATAATCCTCTCCGACTGGCTGCAGGCCATGCTTCCGGAACTCCTCCCTGATAAAGGCCGCTGCTTTCCTGTCCCCGTCGTGCTGATATCCCCTTCCATACATCTCAGGGGCAGCCAGGACCTGAACAATTTGGCGGGCATACGACAGATCCTGCGATGAAGCCCGGCCATACGTAAAAAGAATCAACAACAGAAATAAAGGATATCTACCCATCAAATCCGGTATTAGGGTTTATAATTTTCGTTTTTTTAAGAGAGATATTAACCATATCGGGGCCTTAACTGTAACGACGGGTCACCATATCCACCAACTTGTGAAAAGCCATGTTTTCAATGTCCCAGTGATACTTTTCTCTCAGGATTTCCATCAGGGCGATCGCTTCGTTTCGCCCAGGCATGCTGTTCAACTGATCAATCGCTTCACTGTATTGCTGTACATTGCCATTAAACAGCTCGTAAACAAAAATGAATTTTTCGTTAATCCCGATTGCACTCTTTAAGTTGCTGATCGGATGGTGCTGCATCCGTGTTGAAATACTGGTGTCAGAATATCCTGCTGCAATCAGGTCATGGATCGACTGTTGCTCTTTAAGCTTGAGTTGGTCAGCCAGTATTTTTTTGGTTGTCGTTTTTTCTCTTTTGTCCTCTTCTGCTTTCCCTTCAACAGCCACAGGCTCTTTAATCGATGGCGTTCCGGATTCCGGTTGATCTGCGGGTTCTGTCGCAACTGCTTCTTTCACTGAAACAACACTTTCCGCCTCTTCAATAACCGTTGCCGATTCTTCTTCTCTAAGAGCAACAGGTTCCGCCTTTACCTCCGGAACAATTGATTTAACCACCAAAAAACAATCATATAGTCTGCGTATATCCTCCATGGCCAGATCAAACTCAATAGCCGGTATTTTCCCTTTGTATGAGTTGATACGTTCTGTACGAGTTACTATCTTCTCGATCAGCTTGAAAACCTCTTCAGAAAAATTCTTTATTGCCATGATCTTATTTTGATTTTAGGGTGATTGGGGGTAAATGTCTATTATTTGGTATTTTTGTGAACCACAATAAGCTTCCGGTGGTTTTTCAATGGCAAAAATACACAAACCAAATAAAACCTTGTGACAATAAGCAGGTTCTCCCTTTTTAAAATGAATCTTTCAATTGCTGTCTGACACAATATCATGGCCTACGATTCCCATATAGAAAACTGCCGGAGAAAAGGATGGATCGAGGTGATCTGTGGTTCCATGTTTTCCGGAAAAACGGAAGAGCTGATCCGGCGGATGCGTAGGGCACAACTTGCACATCAGACAGTTGAGCTTTTTAAACCCTCCATTGATGACAGGTATCACAACACCTATATTGTCTCCCATGATTCCCGTTCCATTACCTCAACAACGGTCAAGTCGGCCTCACAAATCCTACTCCTCATTCAGGATGCTGAAGTAGTTGGTATTGATGAGGCCCAGTTTTTTGATCCTGAGCTTGTAAATGTTTGTAAAATACTTGCTGATAAAGGCATCAGGGTAATTGTTGCCGGTCTGGATATGGACTACCTGGGAAACCCCTTTGACCCAATGCCTGATCTTATGGCTACTGCAGAAGATGTAACCAAGGTCCATGCAGTTTGCATCGGATGCGGAAACCTTGCCCATTATTCCTACCGGAAATCGACCGAAACGGAAAAAGTGTTGCTGGGTGAGATGAATAAGTATGAACCCCTATGCCGCTCATGCTTTAACCAACGAATGAATACAGCAAAAAAAACCTAATTTTGCACCATTAATATTAATTATCTATCCATCATGAAATTATTGAACAACCTATTGATTATTGCGCTTTTCGCAGGTTTTACCGGGTGCGGCAATGCACAGCCCGCAGACAACGAATCTGACAATACTCAAACAGCCGTAGAAAACCAGGATGTCAATCCGGTTCAAACACAAGAAGCCTTGGTTAAAATCACGACCGATTTCGGTACAATGACCGTAAAACTTTATAATGAAACCCCACAACATCGTGATAACTTTCTTAAATTGGTTAAACAGGGTTTTTACGACAGTCTGTTATTCCATCGTATCATCAAGGAATTTATGATACAGGGTGGTGATCCCGACTCAAAAAATGCAGCTCCCGAAGTAATACTTGGACAAGGCGGACCCGGTTACACTGTCCCGGCAGAAATCCGGACCGATCTTATCCATAAGAAGGGGGCACTGGCAGCTGCACGGCTGGGTGATGCACAGAATCCGACAAAAGCCTCAAGTGGCAGCCAGTTTTATCTTGTGCAGGGAAAAGTCTATTCCATGGAGGACCTTAATTACTTTGAACAACGATTCGGGATCGTCTTCTCCCAAAAACAGAAAGAACGTTATACCACAGTAGGTGGCACTCCCCATCTCGACGGGGGATATACTGTCTTTGGGGAAGTCATCGAAGGCCTCTCGGTGATTGATGCCATTGCCGCTGTCAAGACAGGAAACGGTGACAGGCCCATGAAAGATGTAAGAATGAAAATGGAGCTTATCAAAGATTACCAACCTCAGGAATGATTCCAGTATCAACCAGGATACCTTACATGAAAGAGAAGATTGACCGGATCAAACAGGCCGTCGAAGCTGAAAATCCATATTCCCTTGAGGCGTTGGAATTATTCCGTATCAAGTACCTCAGTAAAAAAGGGATCATTCCCGGTTTGTTCAACGATTTTAAAACCCTTCCCCCTGAAAGGAAAAAGGAAGCCGGTCAATTAATTAATGACCTCAAAGATTTAACCCAACAGAAATTCACTGCCCTCAAAGATCAATTGGAAGCTGAAGCATCTGTAACAACTTTAACCTTCAACGACCTAACCCGTCCGGTTGATGGAAACCCTTTAGGCTCAAGACATCCGCTGGCTATTGTGCAATCAAGCATCATTTCCATATTTACACGATTGGGCTATGTCATTTCTGAAGGCCCTGAAATCGAGGATGACTGGCATAATTTCTCTGCCCTTAATTTTCCTCCTGAACATCCTGCACGTGAGATGCAGGACACATTTTTCATTACAAAAGATCCCGAAATTGCATTGCGAACCCATACCTCTTCTGTCCAGGTGCGTGTAATGGAAAGCCAAAGACCTCCTGTCAGAACCATTTCTCCGGGGCGGGTTTTCCGTAATGAAGCCATCTCTGCAAGGGCACATTGTATTTTTCACCAGGTAGAAGGACTCTATGTCAACCGCGGCGTTTCTTTCGCCGACCTGAAACATGACCTCTATTTCTTCGCCCGTGAGATGTTCGGCTCCAAGACACGCATCAGACTACGCCCCTCCTATTTCCCCTTCACGGAACCCTCAGCCGAAATGGACGTTTCATGCAATATCTGCAATGGAAAAGGATGTCATATCTGTAAAAACACTGGATGGCTCGAAATCATGGGATGCGGTATGGTCGATCCTAACGTTCTTAAAAATTGTAATATCGACCCTGAAATTTATACCGGATTTGCCTTTGGAATGGGAATAGAACGTATCACTATACTCAAATATCAGATCAGAGATATCAGGCTCTTCTTCGAGAACGACCTGCGTTTCCTTTCACAATTCACCGCTGAAATCTAAACGCAGAAACAAAAAAAAAGAGAGACCTCCCGGCCTCTCCCGCATAAAAACCATAACCAAAATTCACTTAAGAAACAATTAACAAGTCTGATAAACGAAAACTACCGAATGGTAAGCCGTTTTTTCTTGGTGCTTTTACCATTTTTTATTTCAACAAAATATATACCACTTTTCAAGTCATCTAATTTCAAAACCCTTCTAAATTCCCGATCCACCTTTTTCAGCTTTTCATATTGAAGAACTTTCCCCCTGTTGTCATAAACGCTGTAAACCGTTCTTTTATTATCCAGATCTGCTTCGACCATCAGCATATTGGATCCTGCAACAGGTTTTATCACAAAATTCCTTACACTGTTCTCTTCAGGATAGATAGCTACATCCTCGATAGAAAAGGAGGGAATCCTGGAAGGCCATAATCTTCCACGATCTTGGTATTCTGGGATTTGAAACTGCTCCGGCCGAATCTGCCGGTAATCAAACCAGTAGGGTTCACCATCAGGATATTGATAATTGGGAAACCTGAACCGGTAGGGTGAGAACATACTGTCACCAGGAAAAAACGGAGAAAACCTGTCAAAGGGTTTTGCAAAATATTGATGAATGAGTGAATCTATATCCAAATCAGGCCCAACTCCAAAATCCTGTATCAAAGTATCAAAATCATCCCCAAACCGAAAGTAGAAGTTTGTGCCCGGATTGCTATCATTCAGGTCAATATGTTTTTCATTCACCACCGTATCATTACCAATAATCCTTATCGACTTGAAATGCATTGATCCTTTTCTGAGGGAGTCAACCTGCGCAGTTGATGATAAAACACAGCATGTTAAAAATATTATGCCCGACAGTGCATATCTTTTCATGGCAGAATTTTTTTCTGTTCAAAGTTATTTCAGAGACCTACATAAAGAGGTTAAAAGCCTTTAACAAACGTTAAAAATTGTTAATGCATCATGAGAATTCTTTATTTACATGCCTAATTTTGCAGGAAATGAAAGAGTGGCGGTTGCGATTATTGATTCTGTTCAGTTTCCTGAGCATCCTGGGGCTGATTTTAATACAGGCATACTGGATCAGGGATGCTGTTGAAATCAAGGAGAGCCATTTCAGTCAAACGGTCAACCAGGCTGTCACCAATGCTGTATGGCGCATTGAACACATGGCTTTCAGGGCAGAGGAGAAGTATCGGGAACAATCACTCATGCAGGGAAAACGGGAAATGTTAACCCTTGATTCCATCCATCCTGATCATTCAGATGGAAGGATGACACCTTTAATGGATGGCGATACCATCATGCTTGGAAGTCTTCCCGAAAGTCATACTGCGACAAATATCTCTGATTCCCTAACAATATTTCAGGATCAGAAAGATTCCTTATATGCTGTTCTTCAGGACATATCGCGCATCATTGGTTCAACAGATCCTGGCTACGCCAACAATCAGAACGAAAAAGATCAGTTGATCTATTACAATCCCAAAGCTCTTGAACAATCAAACAGTTATTTTTTGACCAGGGAGTTTCTGGAACAAATCCTGGATGACTTGTCGCTGATAAAATCCAATAAAATGGCAATGAGCCTCATAGATTCAACACTGATTGTATCCGTCATATCTGATGAACTCACTAAGGAGGGGATCCGACTGGATTTTATTCATGGTATCTATTTCCCTTTTACCGGAAAATTGATTCATTGTGATACCATAAACCAAAAAGACAACCTTCTGCATTCAGGCTTTGTTTATAACCTCTTCCCCAACTTCCGGTTATCAAAACCGGTGTATCTCATTATCCATTTCCCTGGTGAAAACAAATACCTTTTTTCCCGGCTTGGGCTGGTACTTTCAATCTCAGCCGGATTGATACTGATATTGATTGCGACCTTTTACTATATTACAAGGAGTATATACCGGCAGAAAAAGTTGGGTGAAATGAAAAACGATTTCATCAATAACATGACCCATGAATTTAAGACGCCTGTTTCAACCATTTCGCTGGCATGTGAAGCATTACGGGATAATGAGGTCGAGAAATCTCCTAGCATGATTGACAACTATCTTCAGATTATTACTGAAGAAAACAACAGATTGGGTAAACTCGCAGAAAACATACTTCAGACAGCTGTTATCGACAAAGGTCATCTGTTTCTTTTTTTCGAACCGGTAAACCTTCATCTGATCATTACGCAAATCATTGAGAAGTATAAACCCCTGACAGAACAGCGGGGAGGGATTATCCAAACCAAGCTCCTCGCTTCTGATCCTTTTGTAACGGGTGACCGGACACATCTTTACAACATTCTGTCGAACCTTGTTGATAATGCCATTAAGTATTGTATTATCAAACCTGAAATAGAGATCATAACTAAAGATAACGAAGCATCATTAACCTTTTCGATAAAAGATAACGGTATTGGGATTTCCAAATCTCATCAGAAACGGATATTTGAAAAACTATACAGGGTCCCGACAGGCAATGTACATGATGTTAAAGGATTTGGGCTGGGATTGAGTTATGTAAAGTATATCGTCGGAAGGCATCTGGGGCAGATCCGGGTAGAGAGTGAATTGCATAAGGGAAGCCTGTTTATGATTACCCTTCCCAGACGCCCTGATAAGCAGGCATAAAGAGTATTACGCAATCCAACATAAGTTATGATAAATAAAACAAGAATATTGCTGGCTGAAGATGACCCGAACCTGGGAGCCATCCTCAAATCATACTTAGACGTGAAAGGATATCCGACCGTATTATGTGTCAATGGAAAGGAGGCATGGGAAACTTTCAACCGACAGGAATTCGATTTCTGCATTATCGATGTCATGATGCCACTGAAGGATGGCATTTCACTTACCCAGGATATCCGAAGGTTGAATCGTGAAATACCTATTCTCATTCTGACTGCGAAATCGATGCAGCAGGATATCCTGAAAGGATTCAGTGTGGGAGCGGATGATTACCTCACCAAACCATTCAGCATGGATGAATTGCTGGCAAGGATCCAGGCTATCATCAGGCGGATTGGTATTTCGAGCACGGGTGTATCAAGGATCAATGATGTATTTGAAATAGGGAAACTGAAACTTGATTTTCAAAAGCAAATCCTCGAAACACCGGAAGGGGAAATTAAGCTAACATCCAAAGAAGCCGCACTGCTAAAAATGCTGTGCGAGAAACCCAATACGGTGCTGGAACGAACCGAAGCCCTTAAGACCATCTGGCAGGATGACAGTTACTTCAATGCAAGGAGCATGGATGTTTATATCACCAAGATTCGGAAATACCTTAAAGCTGATCCTAATGTAAACATAATAAATGTGCATGGTGTAGGCTTTAAACTGGTAGTATATTAGCAACCAGACCTGGTTTTCTTTCCTCTTATTATGGATTCATCTCATTTCATGTAAGTTTTTTTTGAGAAGAATACATTTTATTCTAATTTTGACCCATTATCAAAATTCCATTATCATGAATATTCCTGAAGATCTTAAGTACACCAATGATCATGAATGGCTGCGTCTTGAAGGGGAAAATGCCTATGTGGGAATAACAGAATATGCGCAGGGTGAACTGGGTGATATTGTCTTTGTCGAAGTGGAAACTGTGGGGGAAACCCTGGCACAGGGAGAGTCATTCGGAACCATTGAAGCTGTAAAGACAGTTTCTGATATGTTCATGCCTGTCAGTGGTGAAATACTTGAATTTAATCCAGACCTTGAAACCACACCTGAGTTGATCAACAATAATCCATACGGCCAAGGATGGGTGATTAAACTGCACATTGAGAATCTGGAAGAGGTTAATACACTCCTTTCCGCAGTTGAATATGCCAACTTGATCGGGGCCTGATGAACAGGTTCCCCTGGATACCGTTCTTCATCACCTGGTGTATCCTTATTTTCCTGCTAACGCTCTTCCCAGGGAACCAGTTCCCTGAATTAAGAGGGTTAAACTTATTCTTCAGATTGGATCTTCTGATTCATTTCTTCCTTTATTCAATTTATGCAGTGCTCTTATATGGTTCTCTTTTTATACGGCCTGATCCTTTGCCTTTACGTCATATCATGTTCATTATTCTTGTGTCCGGTACAATTTTTGGTGCACTAACTGAGTTCCTTCAACATATTTTACCTGTCCAACGAGATGCATCGTGGATTGATCTTTGCGCAGATATTGCAGGAGTAATTACAGGCCTGGTCATTGGAAAGAAAGTTCTGCAACAGAGAAAAAGATAAAAACAGTTGTAACGTAAACATATAAGCTTAAGAGAAACGTTATTTTTTTAAATTTGCATCCCGTTTATTCCAGAATAATCCTCTCTTCAAACAACATAAAACGATGGAAACAAAGAAAAATCCCCGCATCGATCTTGAAAAGAAGCGTTCCTTATTTATCCAGATCGGCTTGTTGGCAGTCATTTCCCTGGTGCTTTTTGCTTTTGAACTAAAACAGTACGACAAGCCACTGCTTGTATTAACCAGCAGTATGGCAAAAACCGATTTGGAAGAAACCATTGTTCAGACAGAACGTCAGCAGGAATTACCACCTCCACCGCCGCAACAGATCACAACCCTTCTTGAGATAGTGGATAACAATACCGAAATCCTGGATGAGATCGAAATCAACATTGAAGCCAACAAGGAGACTATTTTGCAGGATTATGTTCCGGTGGTGTCCAAAGAGGCTGAAGCAGAAGAAGAATACATCCATGTGATCGTTGAGGAGCAGGCCAGTTTCAAAGGGGGTGAAGCCAAACTTTTCGAGTGGTTGAGTACCAACCTGCAATACCCGACCACAGCGAAGGATGCCGGCATTGAGGGAAAAGTATTCGTTGAGTTTGTTGTCGAAAAAGATGGATCCATCACCAACGTGAGGATCAAACAGAGCAGCCTGGGTGGTGGATGTGAGGAGGCTGCCATGGATGCAGTGAGTAAGATGCCCAAATGGAATCCGGCCAAACAGCGGAATCGCCCTGTAAGGTCGTTCTTTGTGTTTCCTATAGAGTTCCAGCTTACAAAATAACCCGCAACAACAACCTGAAAGGGCATGGGACCAATACATCACATGCCCTTTTTTCTTACCGATCAGATCATATCACTACAGCAGATCAGATGATCATTCCTGCCCCGACCGTATTATAGGTACCATTGTCGATGATGATTACGCTTCCGGTGTTCCTGTTTTCCTTGTAGCTATCATAAAAGAAAGGGATGGTTGTCCTCACCCTTATCCTCCCGATATCATTAAGTCCAATATTTTTATCATCTTCCAGACGATGCAGGTTATTAATATCGGTTTTATAGAGAATATCCCGGATGATGCATTTGGCTTCACGGGTCGTATGCCTGATAATATACTTCCCGTTAAGCTGCAGTGGTTTCTCATTCATCCAGCACACCATCATGTCAAGATCCTGACCGATTTCAGGTTGGTTGTTTTCACGGACGATCATATCTCCTCTTGAAATATCAATTTCATCCTCCAGTCTGATTGCCACCGACATAGGTGGGAAAGCATAGGGTACGGAACCTTCAAACGTATCAATGGTTTTAATACGGCTTATAAAGCCGGAAGGCAGTACCATCACTTGATCACCAGGTTTAAAGACTCCTCCTGCCACCCTTCCTCCATATGCTCGATAATCATGAAATTCATCCCTTTGCGGGCGAATCACAAACTGAACAGGAAAGCGGCAATCAACCAGGTTTTCATCGCTGCTGATATGAACATTTTCAAGGAAGTAAAGAAGTGTCGGGCCATGGTACCATGGCATGTTAACCGAACGCTCCACAACATTATCCCCTTTCAACGCCGAAATCGGGATGAAGCGAATATCTTTTACATCAAGCCGGGAAGCAAAGTTCCTGAAGTCATTCATGATATTATCATATACCTCCGGGCTGTAATTCACCAGATCCATCTTGTTAATGCATAAAGCGATATGAGGAATTTTCAACAGTGTGGCGATAAAGCTATGCCGTTTGGTTTGCTCAATAACCCCTTTACGTGCATCGATCAGTATGATGGCCAGGTTAACAGAAGAAGCACCTGTGACCATATTGCGGGTATATTGAATGTGCCCTGGGGTATCGGCAATGATAAACTTGCGGCGGGGGGTTGCGAAATAACGGTATGCTACATCAATGGTGATGCCCTGTTCCCTTTCTGCCCGGAGTCCGTCGGTCAGCAGAGCCAGGTTGATCACATCCTCACCCAGTCTTTCACTGGCCAGTTTGATGGCCTCAAGTTGATCTTCAAAGATTGACTTGCTGTCGTACAACAACCTGCCAATCAGTGTACTCTTCCCGTCATCTACACTGCCGGCGGTGGTAAACCGTAGCAGTTCCATATCAAGATATCCTTTGATCTTATCAGCAGACATAACCAATTCTTTTCAATTTTTTCTTCATTAAAAATATCCCTCTTTTTTTCTATCCTCCATGGCAGCCTCAGAACGCCTGTCATCAGCGCGCCCCCCTCTTTCTGTGATCTTGGTGGTGGCAATTTCATCTATGATCTCTTCCAGGTTGTCGGCTGTGGATAAAGTTAGCCCTGTGCAGGTTATATCACCGATCGTGCGGCACCGCACCCGTTTGACCTCTGTCCTTTCACCCTCCCTTAGCTGCATGAAAGGGGCTGCTGCAAGCCATACTCCATCACGGCAGAAAACTTCCCTTTCATGGGTGTAGTAAATCTCCGGAATGGGAATGTCATCCATATAAATGTATTGCCAGATATCCATCTCGGTCCAGTTGCTAAGGGGAAACACCCTGAAATGCTCCCCCTGCTTTTTCTTCCCGTTGAACAGATTCCAAAGTTCCGGTCGTTGATTTTTAGGGTCCCACTGGCCAAATTCATCCCGGTGGGAAAAGAAACGCTCTTTAGCCCGGGCTTTTTCTTCATCCCTTCTTGCCCCACCCATGGCAGCATCAAACTTATACTGTTCAATTGTGTCAAGAAGAGTTGTTGTTTGTAAAACATTACGACTGGCACCAGGACCTGTTTCTTCCGTCACCCTGCCTGTATCAATGGAATCCTGCACAGATCCGATGATAAGCTTTACACCCAGTTCCCGCACGAGGTTATCCCTGAACCGGATGGTTTCTTCAAAATTATGCCCGGTATCAATGTGTAGCAAAGGGAAAGGGATGCGAGCCGGCCAGAAAGCTTTCTGAGCCAGATGTACCATCACAATGGAATCCTTTCCCCCACTGAACAGGAGCACCGGCCGTTCAAACTGCGCAGCAACCTCCCTAATCACATAAATTGATTCTGCCTCCAGTATCTTCAAGTGGTTTAGGATATACTGTATCTCCATCATAACTGCAATAAGGTATTAAAAATCAATGGTAATCCTTCGGAACTTTATCCTGGGAATGACCCTTCTTAGCATATACCTGCCCGTTTTTTCAACAGACCAGAAATCTGTACGAACTTCAATATCTGGATGTTCAGGGGGCTCAAACGGGCTGTCAATGCCCGTGAAATTCTTGATCAACCCCTGCCTTGCCTTTGCATACAAACCTTTTACGTCTCGTTGTTCACACACCTCCAGGGTTGCATTTACATACACCTCAATGAAACGTTCATCCCCAATAATCTTCCTGGCTAAACTTCGCATCTCATGGGTAGGGCTTATAAAACTGCAGATAACAATGATGCCACTGTCAACAAAGATCTTGGCCAGCTCAGCAATACGGCGGATATTCTCCTTCCTGTCTTCCAGGGAATACCCCAGATCGCGGCATAGGCCGGTACGTACAATATCCCCGTCGAAAATTTTTATGAAATATCCTCTTTTCTGCAATTCTTTCTGTATAACAAGGCTTAAGGTTGTTTTTCCAGCACCCGATAATCCCGTCATCCATATTACCCTTGGATTCTGTTTGACCAGAAAGCGCCTCCTGCTTCTTCGGATGAAGTCATTGAATTCCGTCAGAATATTATCATGACGCCTGATCTTAATCATAGACAATGATATTTTCACTGGGTATGTTAATTCTATACCCGGTCTATAGATTTAATTAATTGAGAGCCAAAAATAGTAAATAAACAATTTGTATTATGTAAAGCGTTATTATTGTTGGTTCAATTACCGATGTTATGTCTGGACAATCCATCATTGATTCCCTTATTGCTGCAGAGTACCACTTATGTGATATGACAAATGACCTGAGGAATATCTTCGGTATGCTTGACATCACGACACTCGAGGGTACAGATCATCCGGGCAGTGTCCGGCAGCTTTGTTTAAAAGCTCTTCAATATAGGGATCCTGTACAATCTGTTCCTTCGGTAGCGGCTATCTGTGTTTATCCGGTCTTCGCCCGATTGGTATCGGGATTACTGGAGGGGAGCGGCATCTTCACCGCATGTGTTGCAGGTATGTTTCCTTCCGGACAAGCACCGCTCCATCTTCGTGTGGAAGAGGCACAATATGCACTTGACAACGGAGCTGAAGAGATCGACATGGTTATCAGCAGGGGCAGGTTGCTGGAGGGGGATGAAGAATATATCCGCACTGAGGTGAAAGCATTCACCAGGTTGTGTGCCGGTCGGGCCAGGGTCAAGGTAATTCTGGAAACAGGTGAGCTACAGCAGGAGGGCCACATCAGGCGTGCTGCAAGGATTGCCCTGGAGGAGGGTGCAGATTTCCTAAAGACATCCACGGGAAAAATCAGCCCGGGTGCTACCCTGGAAGCATTCTATTATATGCTGGATGAGATCAGGATCTTTCATCAGGAGACAGGTGAAAAGAGGGGTATTAAAGCGGCAGGGGGTATTGCAGAACCATCTGACGCACTCAACTATTACCTGCTTACCTCCGCTGTGCTGGGTAAATCCTGGCTCGATAAAACTCTGTTCCGTTTCGGCGCCTCAAGACTAACCGAAAAGCTATATTTAAAGATTATTCAACCATAAGGTTGCAACCGCGCATCTCACTCCCGTCAAGTCTTCCCAAAACCTCAAAACTTCCATTTTCATTCACCTTTCCCAAATCCCTGGTAGCAATGAAGGCACAACTGCCGAGATTGGCCAGGTCAATGATGCTGATGGTTCCGGTTTTACCTGCTTTCAAGAAATGGCGGGCATCATGGGTGTCCTGAATAAAAACCTTCATCCATGGTGGTGTATGGAATATACCGTTCCCTGATGACCATGCCTGGGAACACAATTCGGTCATGCCATATTCAGAGCAAACCTTATCTACGCTAAAAGCTTCTGATAGCCTTGCATGCAGCTCCTCCCTGATAAGCTCCCTTCGCCTTCCTTTCATACCTCCGGTCTCGACAATGGTCAGAAACGGCATTTTCTGACTTACCACATCAGCAAAATCAAGCAGGGCAAAGGAAACCCCTATAAGCATTGTTTTTCTTGCTGATGAACCGGACTGCAGCAATTTCTCCTGTAAACTCCCGAAGTTATCCAGAAAAAAGCCCCCCATTTTGGATTGGGTAGCACCGATAAGTCTGCTGACCATATACACCAGGGATGATCCTTCCCTTTCAAGATAGGAGGGCAGGAGCGCAAAGATGTTGTATTCAGTGATATCTCCGAAAAATATCCTGAAGGTTTTCAGAAAACTTTCTTCATACAATGAGACATCCGGTATGATATGCCGTGAAGGTACTGATCCTCCTGTACCGCTGCTGGAAAAGGTAAGTCTGCCGCTTTCAGAAACCGTTTCGGTTACGATAGGGTGTTGCCTGAAAAATTCAACGGGAAGAAAAGGGATACCCTGCAGTGTTTTCACCCCTTCAGGATTGTACCTGTTCAAGATGGAAAAGGCTCTGAAGAGCGTATTGTGTTGAAACTGGTACCTGAAAACCCGGAGGGCCATTTCGAAAAAGGCATATGTATCTTGACAATGAAACACCCTGTCGCGCAGGAAACGGTATTCAGATGCATCAACGTTCATACAGAGAGGTTCTTCGTTACATTGTTACCATCAGAATTTTCGTACTTTAGCCGTTCAATACAAAACAAACTTACACAGAATATCGTTCCCTTCGGGATTATTGATCATTATGCACCGGTTATTCATCGCTACCTTCTTCATGCTGATCGTGATGATGCTGTCGTTTCAGGCATGCATCAAAGATCATGATTATTCCATTGAACCGGTATTGAAGTACAAAGATTTTCATCAGATAAGAAATCTCTCGGGGCAGCTTGCTGAAGGGATACTGGTACTGGAATTTACAGATGGAGACGGAGATATCGGCCTGGGACAGGATGATACCCTGCCACCATTTCACCTGGGGGGTGATAACTATTTTAATTTTTACATCGATCTTTTTATCAGGAAAGAGGGACAGTATATTCCGGTTACTTTTCCTGACACCGGTTATTCTTTTAACAGCCGCATTCCGCCTATTCAGTTCAACGGTAACAGCATAGCCATCAAGGGGGAAATTGAATACACCTTTGATATGCTGATCATGAAGCCCTTCCTGCAAAGCGACACCATCATGATTGAAACATACATCAAAGACAGGGCTCTTCATAAAAGTAATGTTGTCAGTACCCCTGATATCATAATGCTTTGAAGAAACTACCACTAAAAGGCTCCGGATAATTTCAGAAGAAAGGTAATTTTGTATCCAAATCCTTTCATGTGAAAAAAGACCTTTACTATTCACGGCGTTACCTGTTCAGGGGATTGTTCCTCCTGGTATGGATTGCTTTTGGTGCGAGGTTGTTCA
Organism: uncultured Lentimicrobiaceae bacterium; assembly: GCA_964652685.1. Taxonomy (GTDB): domain Bacteria; phylum Bacteroidota; class Bacteroidia; order Bacteroidales; family SKPS01; genus SKPS01. Next base: position 20,723 of record CAZZBS010000022.1, on the reverse strand, counting down.
CGATCCAGGTTATCAGCGACAAATACAAGAAATCATCGGCATACATCTCCATTCGTGAGCAGATCAACATACCTGCACGGGGAAGTATTTTCGACCGGAACGATACCTTACTGGTTTATAACGAAAACATTTTCGACCTTATGGTAGTGGCTTCCGAGGTCAAGCCTTTTGACACCATCATATTGTGTGATATTCTTGACCTGGAATTAGAGGTGTTAAGGGAAAGGATCAGGGAGGCGCATAAAGACCCTTACCAGCGTGTCAATCCATTTACCATTGAAAAGCAGATAACACCTGAAAGGATGGGTATGCTACAGGAGATCCTTTTTCGGTTTCCCGGTTTTTACATCCAAAAACGGACATTGCGACGGTATCCAAAAGCGTTAGCAGCACATACCATGGGATATATCGGGGAGGTAGATCTGCAAAAAACGAAAGAGGACCGTTATTACCTACCCGGGGATTACATTGGCATCAGCGGTATTGAAAAATCATATGAAGAAATTCTGCGAGGCAGCAAAGGGGTAGAGAAGATCCTGAAGGATAAGTTCAACCGGAGTCAGGGGCCATACCTGGGAGGAAAGGAGGATATACAAGCTGTTGCCGGTCAGGACCTTTACATTTCGCTGGATGCAGAGTTGCAAGCTTACGGTGAAATGCTGATGCAGAATAAGATTGGCAGCATTGTAGCCATTGAGCCCTCCTCAGGTGAGATCCTTGCGCTTGTGACAAGTCCTTCGTACGATCCCAACCTCCTGAGTGGACGGGAACGTGCCATGAATTACAACCTGTTGCTGAATGACAAATACAAACCCTTGATGAACCGGGCATTACAGGCCCAATATCCTCCCGGCTCCACATTTAAGATTGTCAATGCCCTTGTCGGACAACAGATGGGGGTCCTTAAAAATGATACAAAATATGGTTGTGCCGGGGGATTTCATCTTGGAGGGCTAACCGTTAGGTGTCACGGGCATCCTTCTCCCCTGAATCTTCCCCAGTCCATTCAGCATTCATGCAATGCTTATTATTGCTGGGCTTTCAGGGATATGATCGACAGGAATCATTATCCATCAACCAGGGCAGGTTTTAATGTTTGGAGGAACCATGCAATGAGTCTCGGCCTGGGTACGCGTTTCGAAAGCGACCTGCCTTACGGTTACACCGGAAATATCCCTACGGCCGAGCATTACGACCGTCTGCACGGTAAAGACAGATGGAAAGCGTTATCCATCATATCACTTGCCATAGGCCAGGGAGAGATCCTGTTAACTCCCGTACAGCTGGCCAACCTGGCAGCTATAGTAGCCAACAGGGGATTTTATATCACACCCCATATTGTCAAGGCTATCGGTGCTTCTGACAGTCTTATCAAACCTATGATGAGACGCCATCAGACCTCGATCAGCAAGAGGTATTTTGAGCCGGTGACCAAGGGGATGCGCGATGTGGTACTAGCCGGTACAGCCAGAAATGCAGCCATACCCGACATTGCGGTTTGCGGCAAGACAGGAACAGCCCAAAATCCTCACGGCCCCAACCACTCCATTTTCATTGCATTTGCACCGATGGATGATCCTAAAATTGCCATAGCAGTGGTTGTGGAAAACTCCGGTTATGGATCTACCTGGGCTTCCCCCATTGCCAGTCTCATGATAGAGAAATATCTGAAACGTGAAATCAGCAGACCTGACCTGGAAAACAGAATGAAGAACGGAAACCTCATGCCGAAAAATTAAAGCGATGCAAAGCAAAATCACCGGACAAAGAGGCATTTTTCACAATATCGACTGGTATATGATCATCTTATGGCTCATTCTGGTCCTATTCGGCTGGTTTAATATATATTCATCCGGCTCTAAAGAAGATACATTCCAGGTATTCGACTTTTCACACAGGTACGGCAGGCAATTAATCTGGATTGCCTGTGCGATGATATTGGCCATTGTCATACTGCTGATCGATCCTAAAACCATCCCTCCTTTTTCTTATCTGATCTACGGAGCAATCATTTTACTACTGATCGCCGTGCTGTTCGCCGGAAAGGAGGTGAACCATGCAAAAAGCTGGTTTCAATTGGGAGGATTTGCTTTACAACCGGCAGAATTTGCGAAACTTGCCACCGCCCTGGTACTCTCAAGGTATATGAGCAGCCTTAATTTTAATATCAAGTCGAGAAAAAGCCTGATGGTAATTGCCGGGATGATTCTTGCGCCCATGATACTGATCATCCTGCAACCAGACATGGGTTCCGCACTTGTACTGACCTCTTTCCTGCTGATGCTGTTCCGGTTCGGGCTTTACCCTTACCTTCTGTATGGCGCCATAGCATTGATTGTCCTGTTCATCCTGACGATGCTTGTCTCCGAATACATCATTGCAGCCGTTTTATTTGTCATTGCACTGGGGCTTGGTATTTACCTCAGGAGGCGGCTCAGAGAAGCCATTTTGATCTTTGCCATCGCTTTGTTGGCCATTGTGTTCGTCTTTGGGGTTGATTTCGCCTACAACAGGGGCCTGAAACCGCACCAGAAAGAGCGGATGGCTGTCTATATCTCCAATCTGAAAGGAATTGACCGGGATATTAAAAGTGTAGGATATAATTTCTATCAATCAAAAGTTGCCATCGGCTCGGGAGGATTTGCAGGGAAAGGGTATCTAAAGGGGACACAAACCAAGATGAATTTCATTCCGGAGCAGGACACCGATTTCATTTTCTGTACCATCGGTGAAGAGTGGGGCTTCCTGGGCAGTTTTGCCACTGTTAGTCTCTATATCCTGCTACTGATCCGGATCATTAACAGGGCAGAAATCCAGCGATCCCGTTACAGTCAGGTATATGGCTACGCTGTGGCCTCCCTGTTGTTTTTTCATTGCCTGATCAATATCGGAATGACCATCGGACTAACCCCGGTCATAGGAATCCCTCTGCCGTTCATCAGCTATGGGGGCTCATCACTGTGGGCCTTTACCATCATGTTGTTTATTTTTATCAAACAGGACATCCACAGATATGAAGTTATCGGTTAATAAGGGTTTCAGTCTCATCAGGAAAATCTGGGCAACGGTTTTTATCATGATGATCATACCAGCACCAGATTGCTTCGCCCAGAAAGCAGAGTTGCAGCTGAATGCACAAAAGAATAATCCGTTTTTTTTGTTTATCAACGGGCAATCCATTAACAGCAGACCATTAGCCAGTGTCGGGGTTACCGGCCTGAAAGGGGAGCAGGTAAATATTCGGGTGCTCTTTGCTGATACGCTGGCTGTCACGCTGACAGACAGTATTTTGCTTGAAGAAGGATATCTTATGATTTTTGATATTCTCCGGTATGACACAATCCCGGTCAATGCACCCAAAAAGTTCTTCGACAACATCAGAAACAGGTTTATACAACCACAGGATTCAACAGATCTGCAACCGAAGCAATATACAATAAGGCCTCATAGCAGGATCATCGTCTCTGAAATAATGGATCCCATCATCATGGATACATTCCAATCTAAAACCGATACCATCCGACCTCCCGGAGAACCTGTGCCTGTCTATTACTTCACAAAAGAACAAGCTGCAGCAAGAAAAGATCAGGTCATGATACATCCTGATGGAACACAACGGGTGGATTCATTACCGGAGAGTGTTCAGGACTCTATTCGGCCTGCCGGATCTGTGAAGCCTGGTTTATCTGCCTGGACTGACAGCCAGCATAAACAACTCCTGACACGGCTATCTGAACTGACCTTTGAGGAAGACCGCATCCAGGCTGTCATGAAATCGTTCAATCATGTAACTTTATCAGCTCAACATCTGTATGAGATATTGCTGAAATTTGACTTTGAAAGAAGCAAGCTTCAACTGTGCAAGGGGCTGTATCAGAAGATAAAGGACAAAGAAAACACGGAGTTATTGTATAAAGCTTTTGAATTTCAAACCACCCGTGACGAACTAAAAAACTGGATTCATGAACAATCAGGATAAACCATCAGCAGGATTCAAATTCCCCAATATCCGGCAAATCATCATTACACTATTAATCCTTGGAGTACTGGGATTTGCCATCTGGTATTTTTTTGATATTGTTTCGTTTTTCTTCATTGCAGGGATTCTGTCCATCATCGGGCATCCCATTGTGGTCTGGCTTGACAAGATCAGGATAGGCAAACTCAGAATTCCACACAGTCTGAATGCTTTGATATCCCTCATTTTAATGCTTGCTGTGATCACCGCCATTGTTGTTGTGGTAGTCCCTATCATTGCAGAACAGGCAAAAGCCATTTCCCAGATTGATGTGAATGAAATTGCCCTTACCTATGATGAGCCGTTATCAAAACTCGAAGAGGAACTTATAAAATACGGGGTTTTACAAAAGGGTGAAACCATTGACCAGACGGTCAGTGAACAGGTGGTAAGGATCATGAACTATATAGATGTTTCCGTCATACTGCAAAAGGTGATCAATCTGGCCGGGTTTTTATTCATTGGAGTGTTTGCCGTACTGTTCATGACCTATTTCTTCCTGAAGGAGGACAAACTCTTTTTCAACGGCATTTTGTTGTTTGTCCCTTCGAAGTACAAAGAGGAGGCGGTGAATATTCTGAACAAAAGCAAAAGGTTGTTGACCCGGTATTTTGTAGGGTTATGCATTGAGTTGATCAGCATGATCACACTGATTACGACAGGGGGATTGATCATTGGGATTGAAAACGCTTTTCTTGTAGGATTTCTTGGAGGACTTATGAACGTGATACCTTACTTAGGTCCGATCATCGGGGCAACCATTGGGGGATTACTGGTAGCCACCACCCATCTGGGGGCAGATCTGTACACGCAATTGCTTCCCATGGTTGGAGGCATCCTTGGCGTATTCATCATTTCAAATCTTATCGACAACTTAGTGCTTCAGCCGGTCATTTATGCCAACAGTGTATTGGCTCATCCGCTGGAAATTTTTATTGTGATCCTGATGGCAGGAAGTCTTGCCGGTATACCCGGTATGATCCTGGGTATTCCTGCTTATACCGTTTTGCGGATCATCGCCCGGGAATTTCTGTCCCGTTCAGAGTTTGTCCAGAAACTGACTCACCGGATTACCTGACATGCGAAAGTTCAGGTCGCAATACCATGACAGCATTCGTCTGTTGCGGTGTCTTTCACCGGGACGACTGTTAAACCTGGCCTGGCTGGAATTAGGCTACCAGGCAGCCAAATGGCTGAAAGTAATACCTTTCTCAGTAGGGCCTGCTGCTGTCTCTGTTGAACCAACCACTTTTTGCAATCTCCGTTGTCCCGAATGCTCTTCAGGTTTACAGACTTTCACCAGGCCTACCGGAACGTTGAAGATAACCGACTTTGCCAGATGGTCATCCGGGTTGAAGCAAACCGTTATCTGGATCAACCTTTATTTTCAGGGGGAACCTTTTTTGCACCCAGACCTTTTTTCCATCATCCGGCTCTCAAAAAAGCACCGTTTTTATACCATGGCCTCCACCAACGGTCATTTTCTGGATGAGGAACGATGCAGGATGATCCTTGTATCCGGTCTGGATCGGTTGGTGATCTCCCTTGATGGCCTGGATCAGGAAACTTACACACAATACCGTAAAGGTGGTTCAGTATCGGTTGTCACAGATGGGATCAAGCGACTTGCAGCCATGAAGATCGCTTCGGGAGTCACACATCCCTATCTGATCATTCAGTTCCTGGTGATGCGATCCAATGAGCATCAGAAAGAAGATGTCGTCCGTTGGATCAACCTGCCCGGTGTGGACAAAATAGAACTAAAAACTGCCCAGTTTTATGATTACGAGTATGGACACCCTCAGATTCCGGAACAGTCAAAATACAGCCGTTACCAGAAGACGACCGACGGCCGGTTCATGCTGAAAAGCAAGCTCCCCAACCATTGCAGACGTGTGTGGTTTTCTTCCGTAATCACATGGGACGGAACCCTCCTTCCCTGCTGCTATGACAAAGATGGATCACACCCCATGGGAAATCTCAACGTCCAGCCGGTGAAAAATATCTGGAACGGCATTTTGTTTAAAAAGTTTAAAAAGAAAGTGTTGACCGGACGGGCATTCATTCCAATCTGTAAGAATTGTGCTGAACACCTTCAAGCATGAAGGTAAAAAGGGATCAGGGTAAAAGGTTGATCCTGGTATCTTAACCTGTTCTGCCTTTCAAAGGGTCATGATCTCCTGCTCTTTGGCTATAAAAAATTCGTCAGCTTTCCTGATGAAATCATCATGCAGTTTTTGCACCTCTGCACTCAACTTTTTGCTTGCATCTTCGGGTAAGCCTTCTTTTTCCAGTTTTTTCCCCTCTTCAATAGCAATTCTCCGATAATTGCGAATGGATATTTTTGCATTTTCCATTTCATTCTTGGCATGTTTCGCCAGCTCCTTCCTTCGTTCTTCCGTCAGTTCCGGAACAATGATCCGGATGACGATGCCGTCATTCTGAGGATTGAATCCAAGATTGGCTGCCATGATGGCTTTTTCGATCGGTCCTATCAAGCTTTTATCCCATGGTTGCACCAGGATGGACCTTGGGTCAGGTGTATTGATGCTTGCCACCTGGTTGATGGGCATCAGTGCCCCATAGCTATCCACCTTCACGCTGTCAAGCATCTGCGGGTGCGCTTTTCCGGCCCTGATTTTGGCAAACTCCTTTTCAAGGTGATCCAGGGCCTGAATCATTCCGTTTTTTGCCTTGTTCAGACAATGGATGGTTGCTTCTGTCATTTTTTATCTTTCATTGGTTTTCCAGTTACAAACCTACATTTTTTTTGTTCAATATGTGCTGATGAGAGGCATCTTTTTTCGTACAACCTAAGGTTATTATCATTAACTTTGTCGTTCAAGCATAAAAAACAGTATCATGAAAAAAGTATGGATCCTATCGCTTTTCGCTTTATTTCTTTTACTCACTGCCTGTGATGTCTTCCTGAAAAGCCTAAATCAGGCTGCACAACAAAGTGTACAGGGAGGCCTGACAGAATCCCAGATCGTATCAGGTCTGAAGGAGGCCCTGAAGGTCGGCACCAACAATGCCGTCAGTACCTTGAGCCTACCTGATGGGTTTTATAAAAATGCACGATTCAAGATTTTATTTCCACCTGAAGTGGTCAAGGTGGAAAATACACTCAGATCATTGGGTATGAACAAACTTGTTGATGATTTCATCGAAAAGATGAACCGCGGTGCTGAAGAGGCGGTGAAAGAGGCTGCCCCCATCTTTGTCAATGCTATAACTTCGATGACCATTGCAGACGCAAGGAATATCCTGTTCGGAAACAACAATGCAGCTACCCAGTATTTCCGTCAGAAAACATCTGCCCAGCTTTTTAATGCGTTTATGCCCAAGGTGAAAAATGTCCTTGACAACAAAATAAAGGTAACCCAGGCCTGGAATAGTGTTGCATCTGCTTACAACAAAATTCCGGGGACAACAGCGGTAACGACCGATCTTCCTAAATATATCACTGATAAATCCATTAGTGCATTGTATGTCAGGATCGGGGAAGAGGAGGCCAAGATCAGGGAGAATCCTACGGCACGTATCAATGAAATCCTCAAAAAGGTTTTCGGTGAACTCGACAAGAAATAACCTGAAAGTTACTTTTTCATAACATCAGGATTAAGTTTTTCTTCAATTCTTTTCCTTTTTTCGGGTGGCAATCATATATACCTGAAAAGGGAAATCATGTGTGAAGAATTCGAAAAACTGCTCATGGAGGTGGAGGTACTGGCGTGGAATGCGCCAGAGAGCAAACCGGCTCCTCAAAGTAACAGTAACATTTATCCGATCTGTTCATCAGATGCCGGAGGTAATCCGGTACCGGATCAGTTGTCTTTCAGGAAACCCGACAAATTCTGCAACCATCTCGGATTACCCGCTTGCTTGTTTCCCAAACCGGAGGAACTTGATAAATATGATCTTTACAGGCTGACCGATGCTATGGAACAGTTGTATATTGCCTGGCACATTATCCCGTCATTTCCACCCGGAATAACCACATGGAGAAAATATATGCTGTTAAAAGGTTACCTTGACAACGAGGTGGTCATTCTGCATGATGGATACATGCACATTCTTTTTGAGTCAGAAGCGGAAACCAGCTGAATCAACCCTTTACATCGGAACAGAGGTCATAGAGGTGTCGAGTTGTTTCATATACCAGATTCCTTTGTTGACGTAATCGGGGTCATGGGTAAAAGGTTTGCCTGCAACCGGGTATTTCCGTCCGGTGTTATGAATATGAAAGGCATTTCTGAAATGGCCGGACCGCAATTCATTCCCATATGTTAAATCGATCCACCGGGTGCCCCAGTAAATAGCATCCTTGCCACGGATATCCCTCACTTTGATATTAAGCAAAAGGCATTTGTAACCCATCAGCTGATAAGGGCCCCATGAAGAGGCCAGGTTTTTCAGTGCTTCATCACTGGCATCTGCCAGATGATGTTGCATCACATGTTCAAAAGCAACCCTTTTCCCTTCCTTTACCTCTTTCAACCTCTCATACACATGAGGCTCAAACCTGGGGGGTATGATCTTCCGTCCGGACGATTCCAGGATGATAAGAGCCATCAGATAGGAAGCAGGAAGTTTATAAACTTCCGCATACCGGTTTACCTCCCCGCCATAATTACTTTTTGTCCTCTCGATGGCATTCACCAGTATTGGAACCTGTTTCCGGGGCATCTTCACGGACATACGATGCAACAATACCCCGGTAACTACCAGCAACAGCAACAGTAATAAGATGCCGTTGACAATCCCCCTGTTTTTCCTCTTCTTTCGAGACATATAACGATAAATAGCAAATTATTTTTCAGGTAAATCGCACATATTATGCATGATGCCAGATCCATATACCTTTTGGCCACCTCTTCCTGTATGGTTGCCGATAACCCCGCAATTCTGGTCAGATATTCCAGCTATGTGGATGTTCATAACAGAGGATGTAAGGTTAGAGAGTCCATTGCATTCTATCACCCAATCTGGAGACGATTAATGATTATCGTTCATGTTTCCTGTTTTCAAGGGTATCTGCCAGGTATAGCCTGATCTCTTTGGTTCTTCCGGTTTCTTTTCTTCTTTCTTTTTAACCGTAAAGTGATACGATATGGAGGTTGATTTTCTCCGGGAAATACGGAAGGGTATCCGTGTGGTAAAACTGCTCTTTACCCGCAGCCCGCGGTTGCTGACTTTCCCATACTTCAGCAGTCCAACCAGCCTTAATGCCTCTTCATCACATCCATAACCGATTCCATGTTTGATACGCGGATTAAACAGGGTCCCGTTATCATTTACTTCATAGATTACCAGTACATCACCCTCTATCCCTTTTTGCAGCGCTTCTTCAGGATATTTCAGGTTTTCCTTTATGAAAGTGTTAAAAGCTTTTTTCCCACCTGGATAAACAGGTAGGTTCAAGAATTTTTTTTTGGGTTTTTTCGGGGTTGTCAATGCAGCAATATTTTTTTAGAAAGAACCGTTACAGGAAGTTCCATACTGATTTAAGTATCAGAGCAAAACCAAATACCGCCAGGGTGATGCCCACGGTTTTGTTTATCCAGAAGAGCAGCCTGATGGTAAGGTATCTTTTGATTTTATTACCAATGAAGCTTTTGAGCAGGTCCATACCGAAAATGACCATAATGGTACCGGAAAAAAAAGTGATGGTGTAGTTAAGCAGATTGCCGGGTGGCGCATTGGTTTTGACCCAGCTCATTGCAGCAAACCAGAACAGGATAAGGAAAGGATTCACGATGTTCATGAAATACCCTTTCAGGATATAGGTAATATGTTTGGGTTGCTTGACAATGCTCGTATATTTAGGATTTCTCCGTTTGAAGATGTCCGGTTTACGTGTAAAGGTAACGGCCCCAAAAGCGATCAGCAGGGCACCCCCTCCTATCCCGAGATAGAGATTATATAGCCTGTCGTGTTCCGTTTCAAAAAAGGCGGAAGCTCCGATAAAGCACAATACAATCAGGGTAATGTCGCTGAGTGTGATCCCAAGGGCAAGCAGCAATCCTGAGCGAAATCCCCTGGAGATACCAGTCTGAATAATGGCAAAGAAAGCCGGTCCAACCGTAATGGAAATAATCATTCCTAAAACAACACCCTGGATGAAGATATTAATCATTGGATGCCGGATTGCTTAGGTATAATGCTGAACATGCTTCAACCATTCCTCGTATTGCTGATTTTTCATGACCCTGGGGAATTTATGCTGCGAACCGATTTTCCCCTGTTGCTCCATAAAAGCATAAAATGCCCTGATCGGTAAAATCTCCACAAACACATCCTGAATGGCAGCTATTCGCTCAACCCTGTAATCATCATTCAACTTTTTAAGATTTTCATCGATCCTTGCTGCGGCCATTTCCGGTGCCAGGTGATCATCCATTCCCAGATACCATTTGTGTGCAAACATGCTTCCATGGCGTATGCCGGCAACGGTAAACTCCCTTATCTGAACATTTTCCTGGTTTTCAAGCATTTCAACTGCACGGTTCATATTTTCCTGCGACAGGTGTTCACCGCACAGATTCAGATAATGGCGCGTACGGCCTGTGATGATGATTTCGCTGCGCTTCAGGTCGGTGAACCGAATTGTATCTCCGATGAGATAACGCCAGGCACCGGCGACGGATGATAAGAGGAGGGCGTATTCTTTCCCTTCTTCGACCTGATTTATAGTCAGGGTAACCGGATTGCTGACCAGGCGGTTGTCGTCATCAAAATTCTGTTCATTGAACGGAATAAACTCATAAAAAAGGCCATTGTCAAGGACCATTTTCATCCCCTGAGCCCCTGGCCGGTCTGTAAAAGCGATAAAACCTTCAGAGGCAAGATAGGTTTCTATATAGGTGATCGGTCTTCCTATCAGTTTTTCAAAACCTTTCCTGTAAGGGCCGAAAGCCACACCTCCGTGACAAAAGACCCTCAGGTTAGGCCAGATATCATGAATGTTGTCGAGATTATACCTGTTGATGATCATTTCCAGCAGGATCTGAAACCAGGCAGGTACCCCCACAATGGATCCGATATCCCATTCCGGCGCTTTTTTAACGATTTCCTCCAACTTGGTATTCCAGTCCCTCTCGCGTGAAATACGCTTCCCTGGCTTATAAAAATGCTGGAACCAGAATGGTATTTTTGATGTATTGATGCCCGACAGATCACCTTCATAATAGGTTCCATTGTACTGTAGATGGGTTGATCCGCCCAACATCAGGATCCCTTTTTCATAATAATCCTTCGGAAAGCCATAGTTAGCAAGAGATGCAAGTTGCCTGACGCTGGACCTGCGCATAGCCCGGCTCATGTCGGGTGTAACCGGAATATATTTGGAACTGGCTTCAGAGGTGCCCGAGCTCAATGCATAATACTTTACCCGGCCTGGCCAGGTTACAAAGGATTCTCCGTTGAGTTGCCTGTACCACCAATTGCTGAACATTGCATTGTAATCATGAACCGGTACCGTATCCTGAAAGGCTTTTACCAACCCCCTGCTGTCAAGAATCCGTCCGAAATTATAGTGATCGCCAAAAGCTGTATTTATGCTCTTTTTCAGTAGTTTTCTTAGTACTCTTACCTGCTCAGCATAAGCAGTGCCTTTTTTTCTTCGGATCTCTAAAGGTTTCATACTTTTGATCTCCAAGGCTTTCTTCATTACAGAACCTAGTAGAGGCATAATCTTATCATTTTTAGAAAGACAAATGTAGAAAAATTATCATTGTTTGTTACGGGATTGCTTCAGGAGGCATCCCATGATCTGAAAGCCATCATGAACAGAAGAACTCCATCGTAAAATAATGATTGCTGAACCAACCTGGAATACAACCCATGAAAAAACTGATACTGAAAACCGGTGGTATAATATTGCTCCTTTTTGTTGCTGTCATTGGTATCCTGCTGGCCTACGCCACCATCTTTGATTACAGGCCGGCAGGGGAAGAAACGTTGCATGGTCATGGCCGGGCCCAAAACCATGTTCTACCCGACACCCTTACCCTGGTAAGCTGGAACATCGGATATGCAGGACTGGATGCAAACATGGATTTCTTTTATGACGGGGGGCAAAGGGTGCGGCCGGAAAAATCAGATTACCTGGAAGCTGAAAAAGATATCCTGAAGTATCTAACCGGCATCAGGGGGGCGGACTTCGTCCTTTTACAGGAGGTGGATAAAAGGGCAAAGCGAAGTTATTTCTCCGATCAGGTTGCCTCCATCGTTAACCTGTTTGAAGGTTATTGCGGGGTTTATGCCTGGAACTACAATGTCCGTTTCGTGCCGGTACCCATCGGCAGATCCATGGGGAAGGTTCTATCCGGAATATTGTCCCTCAGTAAGCATACGCCTGTTTCTTCTGTCAGGATGCAGCTCCCCGGCAGTTTCAGCTGGCCTACCTGTCTTTTTATGCTTGACCGGTGTATTCTTTTACAGCGATTTCTTCTTCCTGCAGGTAACAACCTTGTGCTTATCAATCTACATAATTCTGCTTTTGATGAAAGTGGTAATATACGCATCCAGGAGATGGAACGGATCAGGGAGATTATCACCGGGGAATATGAAAAAGGCAACTACGTGATTGCCGGCGGCGACTGGAACATGAATCCCCCCGGATTTGCCCCGGGCAGGATTGCATCTTACAGGGTATTTACCATCCGGCATGGTACCGGTTATGATTTCCTGCCCGAAGGATGGCGTTGGGTTTATGATCCGGAAATCCCGACCAACCGGGATGTGAGCCAACCCTATAAGCGGGGTGAAACAGGGACAACCATCATTGATTTCTTCCTGCTCAGTCCAAATATAACGTTATTGGAGATCAAAACAGACCATCTGGATTTCCGGTCCAGTGATCACCATCCTGTCCGGCTGAAGGTGCTTCTTGAACCATTACCCCCCGCTGACAAACAATGAAGCGGATACATGATCCGCGAGGGATTTCCCTTCATCGGTAAGGAAGATGTTGTTGCCTTTCATCCTGAGCAACCCGATCCTGAGAAAAGGATCGGCTGATTTTCTCACCTGCAGACTGATGGTAAGGCCGAAACGTGCTTCCATTGCATCAAGATCCAGTCCCCACATGGTTCTCAGCCGGGTCATGATCATTTCGTTGCAGTGGTCAGTTTCAGAAAGTCGTTCTTCTGCCTCTGTACCGCTCCCATGCTTTATACCATCAAGGTAACGGATGACGGAAGGGTGGTTCCAGCGCCGGGACACCAGGTTGTAGGAATGTGCTGAAGGGCCCAGCCCCAGGTATCTCCTGTCGAGCCAATAGGCGGTGTTATGCCTGGCAAGATGCCCCTCCAGGGCAAAATTGCTGATTTCATAATGCAGGTAACCTTCGTTACACAAGGTTTGTATGATAAGATTGAAATGGGCGAGAAAATCCTCCTCGGCAGGTGGTTGCCTGATACCCTGCTTTATCCTGACCTGTAATTTCGTTTTTGGTTCAACAGTGATACAGTAGCATGAGATATGCGGTGTGCCGCATTCCAGGCACTGCCGGAGGTTATGCACAAGCATGGTTTCGGTCTGACCGGGGATCCCGTAGATAAGGTCGGCGCTGAATGATTGCAAGCCTGCCGTTGCGAGATTCTCCAGGGCCTCCCGGGACTCTTCCGGTGCATGAATGCGTTCAAGGTAATCCAGGTCTTCCCGGAAGAAAGACTGTATACCAATGCTCACCCGGTTGATGCCCGCTGCCCGAAATCCTTTGACCTTCACCGGTGTGATATCCTCCGGATTTGCTTCCAGGGTGATCTCGCAGTCGTTGGCCAGGTGATGATGCCGGGCTATGTTTTGAAGTAGTCCTCCCAGTTCTGCGGCATCCAGCAACGAAGGGGTGCCCCCTCCGAAATAGACAGAATCAACATCTTCACCCTCAAGCCATTGAACTGATAGTGCTATTTCCTTGTTGATGGCTTCAACCACAGCATCTTTGTGTTTCAGAGAAACAACCGAAAAAAAGTTGCAATAACCGCATTTACGCCGGCAGAAAGGGATATGTACATAGATGCCGGCCATAGATTTACCGGTAAGGTTCTGTGTGGATGGTCGACAGGTATTCCCCCTGGGTGGTGTAGTATCTTTGCATGAGGTTGGCGGTAAGGCAGGCATGGACCGGGATCACCCCCAGGATGTCACCGGGGGAAATGGTACTTAGCAGGGATCCGGGGCCTGTAACGATACCGTGTTCCTGGGACAGGGCTGACAACTTCAGGGAAGGGAGCGGTTCCCCCCTGATCAGCCCCTTCATCCGTGTAAGCAGGCCATAGCCATCATAGCCCGGTCTGTCTTCCAGTTTCTCTTTGGAAAGATGCACGGCTCCGGCATGCAGTATCATCCTGTTTCTGTCAGGATATACCGAGATCACAGGGGCCGCCAGTGTTACAGCAACCTCCTGCAATGAGCACACCCCTGCTGATACCTGCATCAGGTCATAAAAAACAAAATTCCCCGGCCTGATCTCATCGATCTCGCTAAAATCCTCTGCCAGGGTGCATGAAGGGGTATCACCCCAGGAACAGATCGTTCCCGGATATGCGGCTTTCATCTTCTTTATGAGCCCAGCCAGTCCTTTCATATGGCGGGTGTGGGTCCGCAGCAGTTCATCCGGGTCGGTGATGTGGTAGTTGTCCCCCTGGTGGATGAGGATCCCGGCAAAGGAATGCCGGGGGTGGCGGTGGATGATGCCAGCCAGGTGCAGGATTTCCTCTGTATGCAGCACAGGTATGCCTGCCCGTCCGTAGCCGTTGTCGACCTTGATGAAGCAGGGATGGCTGTTGCTGAGCTGATGGAGGGCACCTGCTGCAACGGCAGGGTCGTCGAAGAGCAGATTGAGGGTGACATCAGCAGGCCAACGGTTTATTTCAGGGATCCAATGTATGCTGAAAGGGAAAGCCAGGGTAATATCCTTCCAGCCGTTCCGGGCAAAATAACCGGCCATGGGCAGGGATGAGACGGCAATCTTTGTCGTACCTTCTGACCTGTACCATTCGCCTATAGCAGCCGACTGGTGCGTTTTGAAATGGGGCCGGAAGATCAGGTTATGCCTGTGGGCTTTTTCAGCCATACTGTGGATGTTCTGCAGACAGACATCCTTGTTGACGATCAGGGCTGGAAAAGGAACCATGGCCATACAGACATTAACGGTATTGCGCTATACAGCAGCACAGGTCTGCAAATATATGCAAACCCGGCATACTGATCAAGCGGAAGCGTGTTGTCTCAACAAACTCAAGAGAAATCAAAAAACCAAACAGAATCTCTTCGTAAATGAATCGTGCCTCATTAACTCATTCTGACTGTTAATACCTTGAGGGTGTAAAAGGTTACCCATCCAACTTGAAAAAATCGGGGGATAAGCAAAAAATCCCTACTTTTGCGGCTGTTTCCGGCTCCATAGTTCAACGGATAGAATGGTGGTTTCCTAAACCATAGATCCAGGTTCGATTCCTGGTGGAGCTACGAGGGAGGTAAGAGGTAAGAGTAGAGAGTAGAGAGTAGAGAGTTCTTGAGACGCAGGCGGGGGGAATTCCGGGAAGGGGAGCCCCCTGTAGTTCAAATCTGCTTTTCTGATCAATCCACCACAGATTACCCCAATTTTCATAGGAAAGGTTCTGTGGTTATCTGTGGTTTCTGCGGTAAAAAGAAATCCCGGAAATTCCTCAACCTGACGCTACCCGGGGATGCCATTTTATCTTTGACCCAGCTTTTTCAATTCCTTGTCAAAGTCCGATTCGAACACTTCATCCTGTATCACCCGGTATTTCTCAAGTTCCTGTTCGGCCAGGGCCAATGCTACCTTGGATGATACCTTCCCCTGGTGATTCAGCACTTCATGTTCAGTGAACTGCAGAAATGCATCGAGTTTTTCAACCCAATCCTTCATGGTCATGACCATTCTCTTATTCGCCTGGCTTTCAGCATAGTCGAGATACATAGTAACAATCCGGTTCAATCCATCCAACTCTGTTTCATCGAGATAGTTTTTGGCAGTACCTACATCACTTTTCCGGATTCGGCCGGATGGTGCGTGCTTCCAATGCGTGAGTCCCATATTTTGTTTCGAGCCATCGGCACGCGAGGCAATAATTTCGGCAGCTGTTTGACCGGTAATGGCCCAATGCAGTTTGTTTTGCACCGTAGCAAAAAAGTCTTTGGTTATTTGGGCATTCACATTGTAATCGGCGCTGCATTGTGCGTAGATGTCGGTGATTTTCTGGTAAAAACGTCGTTCACTTGAGCGGATGTCGCGGATGCGCGCCAGTTGCTCATCGAAGTAGTCTTTCCCAAAGATGTTGCTGGGATTTTTAAGACGCTCATCGTCCATGGTAAAGCCTTTGACGATGTATTCGTGCAACCGTTCGGTGGCCCAGATACGAAAATGGGTGGCCTGCTGACTGTTGACCCGGTAACCTACTGATATGATTGCATCCAGGTTGTAGAATTGTGTATTGTAGGTTTTACCATCAGAGGCAGTATGTTCCAAAATGGAACTAACTGAACTTTCTTCCAGCTCGCCAGATTCGAAGATATTTCGTAAATGTTTCGTTACAGCAGGCCGTTGTACCCCAAACAGGTCGGCAATTTTTTGCTGGGTGAGCCAGATGGTTTCATTCCGAAGAAAAACCTCAACTTTTACCTTACCGCCGGGAATGGTATACAGCAATATTTCGTTAAACCCTTCGCCGGATATTGTTGTTTTCTTTTCCGGTTTATCAAGGCGACCAGGTTTCATAGGTAATCGATTTAATCCACAAAGGCTTCTTATCAGCCAAAAGTATTCAAAGTTTTTGAATTTGTGAACCGGCCATGCAAGTCATTCTTCACTAATCCACCACAGATTATCCCGATTTTCACAGGAAAGTTTCTGTGGTTATCTGTGGCTTCTGTGGTGAAAAGAAATCCCCCGGAAATCCCAAAGGGGTAACATCATTGAATCTGTCGCTGCAGGACCAGTTTTCCGGTGGCTGTCTTTCCGGCTCCCGTGATCCTCACATAATAAAACCCATCCGCGATGGGATGCAGGTTGAGGCGAATCAGGCCGCTTTCACCATTGTGATTTATCATTGAGCGATGCACCAGCCGGCCATCGCGGGTATGGATCGCAAGGTCATAATCCCCGGCGGAGAAATGGCTCAGGTGCAGTGCCGGGTAACCGTCCGACGGGTTTGGGATGATCCGGAAATTCACCCCGGCAGATGGGTCCGCCATCCCCGGATTATGCACAAAGTTGATCCTGATGGTATCGGTGGCAGTACAGTTGTTACCGCCGGTAACCTTCACCCAGACGGTTTTTGTCCCTAAACCCGTTCCGGAACTATCCACCAGGCAATACCGGCCGGTATGGCCGGTGCTCCAGAGATAGCTGCCGGAACCAGGACCTGCATCCAACAGGATGGTAGCCCCGGGCGCCAGGTTGGTGTCATTGCCCAGGTAAACTGACGGCGCAGCAAGGACCGTTATAAATGCTTCGGCTTTACCTATACAAAACGATGAAGGATTCAAGTCGTTGGTTTCCACGGAAATGACATGCAAACCTTCTGTCATCCCCGTGGTGCTTACATACAATGTGTTGCCTGGCGCCGGTGTAAATACCGGCACCCCATCGATGGACCAGAGATAATCGGCAGCGGGTGGATCAGATGCCGCATGAAACATGACTGCCTCACCCTCGCAAAGGGTTGTGTCAGGTGTGAGGGAGACCGACATGCCACCCACATTCAGGCAGTAAGTAAAAGTCTGTACACCGTAATACGGGCAGGCCAGGTCGTGGATGGTAACGGTGAAATAATGCAGCTTCCTGTCGGTGGCTTTCGGTACCCAGTTGAACAGAGCGTATGCCTGGTCCGTACCCTGGTTGAACACCTGGAAAGCGGCCTGGGGAATCCCCTGGTTCCACGAGATGTTGAACCATGCACGATTGCCGGGGGAGAGGTTGCTTGTATCGCTGTCATGCCCCCAGATGGCAAACGATACGGTGTCGCCCAGGCATACATCGCGGTAATAAATGGTATCTCCCGGATCGTAACCATTGGATAATGTTGTATCCATGCCACTGAGGACAGGCATCTGGTTGCTGCAGGTTATCGAATTCAACTTGACGTCCCGGTAGGTGGTGGCAACAAAGGTGGGTACACCGTTAAGGGTACGCCACTGGTCAATTTTCAGTAACATCAGTGACATGATATCCATGGTTGGCGTCATGATGATCTGGCCGGTGACAGGGTCAAGGGTCACCGGCGGATTGGACGCCAGGGGTTGAGTGGCCGAATAGGGGGGCAGCCATTGCACAAAGGTGGTATTGGATTGGTTAAATGGGGTAACCATGGCATAAGAGAGTGAATCGCCGTCAGGGTCAATGGCACCGTGGTTTATGATATGGGTCTGCCCGGTGCACATGATCCTGATGGGGTTAACAGTGAAGACCGGGGAGCTGTTGCCGGGAAAATCCAGGTTGTTCAGGGTGGCTTCAATATAACCTTTTTGACCAGATGAATTTGCGATAGTCTGTGAAGATGCCCGGAAATAGTCTGCCACGTGACTTACTTTCCATAGATTGCATGGGGGCAGACTTACCTGTGCCAGGTAAACATTCTCCTGGTAACCAAGGTTGTTTCCGCTGGAACATGTGGTAGGCATTGCGGCACACGCAGGTGTAAGATCCTGACCGGTACCGGGAAGTTTCGGCACCTGGGTGATCGTAAAATTGTAGGCCGGATTTGCGGTGCATTGGAATTGCAGTGTAATCGAAGAGGGAGCAGCCATGCAACAACAATCCCGGTAATAGACAAACCTTACCTGATAATCACTGCCCCCCAGGCAAGTCAGCGTCAGATCCATGCCGACAAGAGGCTGTCCGTTTGCGGTTCCGGTATGTATGGCCAGAAATGCCAGGCATGCTATGATTATGTTTTTTTTTCTCATGGCGGGTAGCTTGTTCCTTTATTTCAATAAGACAACCCGGGGATGGAAAGGTTTAATGTGGTGATGTGGTGATCTCAAATGAACTGTTCTGAAAAAAACCGGACAGAAATAAAAGGTTCATTTTATCATTGAACCAGTCTTTGAATGGTTTAAAAAGCAAATTAACCTTCGTGCTGGTCTATTAATGGGGAAATAAAAAAAGGGGTGAGATGAAGATTTCTTACCCCTTTCATGTATCAGTCTTCAAGGTTAAATACTGAACGAACTTCTTCGTAGTCGGAATAGTTGACATTTGGATTTTGAATTATTCCTGATGCTGCAATTATAACTATTTTGAATGTCTGTGAACCAGGATTGTTTGGTTGTGTCAAATCCGAATCAGTCCAAAACACAGTAAGTCCACCAACAAAAGTTGCTACCTCAATGGATGTGCTATAACTAGCAGATTGATATATGGTTAGCGGCACTTGATTGTAACCTTCGCCAGCTTTTATATAAACCAATACTGCACCTGAATTTATGATTGCCTGTGTTATGGCTGGATTGGTAAAGGTAATCTCCCAGGAAGGAGATACATATGTCCATGCTGAGGAGGTAATGGATGATGAAACCACGTTCGCATTCCCATCTTTTCCGTCCTTACCGGAAGGACCTTCCGGGCCTTCACAACTTAAAAATATTGTCTAGTAGTATTAGACCATCACAAAATACCCATTGATTTAATTGAGTTCATTTTTTTTATTTTTTTTTATAATTAATTCTTTTCGGTTTCGCCGCTTTTATAAAGATGGTCGCTGGTCCCTTCCTTTTATTCAGGTATTTGGAGCAGCTTAAAACTATGAAACCCTTTTTGCGGCGGTTCTCTTGTGTGTGTTATTCCATTGTATTTTAACTCTTACCTATACCCGTTCATCTGGTCCCATTGCCATCTCAGCAATCCCATTGCCCTTAAGTACTACCACAGCTATTCCTTATCTCTCTTTACATTCCCATAAATCATGGTCTTCATCTTCAAACCAGAATTCACTGGAGGTCAGTCGTTGGATCCACCACACCGTACGGTCTTCATCTTCCATATCAATTTCTAAAGCCTCCTTGTCGTATGCCCATTGCCACTCTCCATTCAATGTAATGTAGTCGGTCTGGCCACCACCCAGATCATCGATAACCTGGACAATTAAATCTCCGTTATCTTTAAACTGAAAATAGATTTCAGCTCCATCAGCATACTCGTGGTCTATTTTTACGACCTCCCAATTACGGCATAGTCTGGAAGATTTTGTTTTTAAGCTTAATGAAGGACCATCATCATATTTGCTGCAACCGGTAAAGCTTAAAATCCCTAACACCATGATGAACAACAGCCATTTTTCAATGATCAACTTTTTCATGATACATGTTTCTAATTGATAAATATATTCATATCCTTGTTTGAATCAAGCTGATGGATATCAGTTCTATGGGGGGCGACATCTGCCAGTTGATGAAAGAGTTATTCTCATGATGCAGGTTACCTTGTGCTTCTTGTGCAGAAAGTTTGTAAATATAAAACCGTAAAAACGGCTTGTCAATCACATAAAAGTAGATAAATGAAGATCAGTTTCGCTCCTGTCAGCCGAGGGTGATATATCCTCCTTGTACCGTTGGTGTAAAAGGTCCGTTCTTGCTGTTCGGAGTGCATTTATCTACTTTTATGTGATTGACAGGGGTATGTTTTAACCCTGAACCATTTCGATACCAGTAAACAGGGAAAAACGATACCATC
>CAZZBS010000021.1:0-55957 GCA_964652685.1 uncultured Lentimicrobiaceae bacterium | reverse complement strand
ATAATAAACTTAATTTTAAAGATATTCTGTCCTAAGAATAGGGGGAATTATAATATACAGGATATTCCCCATTTGAATAAGGCTTGGGGAAAAGAATAGCCTTAATCTTAAGTTTGTTCTTTGATGCCATTTCTTGTTCATTAAATATCCACTTCAAAAGTAATGAATATTTAGTCAACTAAAAAATAACTAAAGAAATTTCTTATATCCTTTTACTTTTTATTTCTTTGCTTTTCTTCGTATATTGTTGAA
Organism: uncultured Lentimicrobiaceae bacterium; assembly: GCA_964652685.1. Classification (GTDB taxonomy): domain Bacteria; phylum Bacteroidota; class Bacteroidia; order Bacteroidales; family SKPS01; genus SKPS01. The sequence goes on along the minus strand of CAZZBS010000021.1, from coordinate 55,705 downwards.
TTATTGTATATTTGCATTGAATATTAACATAATTAATTAATGTAAAATACCATATTTCCCCCCCTAGTCGGGCAACACTGAAAATCAACCACTTGTATTGAAAGATGCAGGTGGTTTTTTTGTTGTTGACTAACCATTTGACGAACATTGGTGACTTTCTGTCAATATTCAGATCAAACAAAACCATAATAATGAAGGAACATGATCTGCAAATAAGGTTCTATGTCATTTTAAGTCGGTAATATGCGGAAATTGAAAAATAAACTCCTCACCCTCTTTTAATCATTGGCTTCTCTTATATCAAGAAGATTTTACCCCTCCCATTCCCATAGTTTCCCATCACCTAATTCAATGCAGTCGCAGAAGGTAACGGTTGTATCTTCATCCTCCGGCCAGGGCTGAAAATGTTCAATAGTATTAATCCGGGTATGCCCCACGATCTGATGGTAACCTTTCAGAGGATTTTCCTGAAGCTTTCTTTTATCAATCCAGAAAGGCCCTCCCACATGGCCCGTCCTTCCGCCACGCTCCGCACCAACCTCGAAAAGTGGAACATAACCCTCTTCAAACAGTCGCTGCAATGTGCCGGCAAGGTTCGCATCATCAGGTAAAACCTGCCGTCTGATTTTTCGATCATAGAAATCCTGGTGAAGTCCGGCATGGGTCCACAGATAGTTACCCCGCTGCCAGGCAATCTTGAACAAATCGTAATAATGCCACAACAGGTACGAAAGGGTGCCGCCCAGGGATTGCCTGTAGCCTGTGCACCTGAACTGCTCCCACATATAACTTAGTTCATGGTTGCCCAACATAAGCACCACCCTGTCGAAATGATCATATTTATAAGCGATCACCTCAGTGAAGTTTTTCACAATCTGCTCATCTGTATGGGTAAAAGAATCGAGGTAATCACCCAGAAAAATGACCTTGTCATAAAGTTCGGGAACGATGTCCTTCCATTTGTCGCTGCCGTGCAAATCGCCGATCGTAAGGATTTTCATCAAATGGGTTATTCCGTAACATGTTTCTTTAACAAAGATAGGACATCCCTGCCTGTATGAACAGCTTTTTGACAGGCAACTCAGTGTTCTGCCCCTATCCTCCGTTCTCGGTGAAAAAGCCTATCCCTAAAACCAGCCAGGCTTTCCTATGCATAGGATTCGTGATGAACGACACCTGTAACGGAAGTGTCAGATGCTCCGAAAGGGTGATCTCCCTTTCAAGGCTGAATCCTAATGAAATGATCCCGGGGCGTTCGTTTTCATAGTACCCCACTTGGTTATATCTCTTGTCGGGTTTGTCCAAAGCAGCCCCAACAAAGAGGTGACCTTCCATTTCGTGGAGACTGAAATTGAAGCCCACTTCCAGGTATTTCGACATGAGGATGGAACCTTCGGTGCTGTCGTTCAGCATCTTCCGGGCATCATCTCCGTAGAAATTCATACCGAACAGACAGGTGAAGGGAATCTTTTCCGTCCCATCAAAACCAATGACCGTTTCGAAAACATGCAAAGTCTTGTCGGGATGATAGACGAAATAAGCATACTCCTCCGCCGGATCAGCTCCGGTGATATAATAATCGTTGATCTTCAGCGATAGCATTTCCCTGAAGGTGTACCCGATCGTAAGGTCAATCTCATCGCCCGAATTGCCCGATAATGGATAGGAGCCCCATACTTCTGCGCTCAACTGATGTTTCCGGTTTTTCGATATATGGCTGACCCAAAGGGAGGGTTGAATACACGGGCTATAATCCCCCAGGTTCATCCCACGCCAGATATACCTGCTCATCAGGTCACTCCCCAGCCCAAGGCTTACCTGTGCATCTGCACCTTTATGTCCGGCTATGATCATGACTGCCACAAGACAGCAATGAAAAACTTTCACGGAGAAACGGTTTATCAGAAAAATCTTCATGGTGCTGATGTTTATGTTTGTAGCAATGGCTAAAATACAACTTTCAGCAGAACCAGATGACCTTCGGGTAAAGTTGCTTCTTTTAACCAGAAATCTCCGGTCGTTTAACCGATGAAGCATGGTTGCCCAGCCCGTTGCTTGTTACCATGGACTCACTGATCCCCATTTCCTGTAAATCCTGTAATCCTGGCTAACAATCCGATGACATTACAGAAAGGAGATTGACTTCATCGAGGCGACAGGTTCAGAAACTGTTTACATTTAGGTTTATATTACCCTCGTTGACCCAAAGACCTTAGACCGGGAATAGGCTGCCCTTGAAGCTATTCATGATCATTCCACAAACTGGTATGATGGCTTGACCCGGATTTTAAACATCCATAGAAGAAAATAGGTGGATCAACCTGATCGACCTCCTGGAGAAAGGGATAAGTCATGGATAATCATCTGGAATTATTTACAAACAATCTCCTCTTAATGGTTTGATAATCAATATCTACTACATGTTACAGATCTTTTGTTAAAAAAATTTCATGAAAGATGTGATTGTATTGTTATATATTTCTAACTTTGTGTTAGAATTAATTAACAAAATAATCTACCTTATGAAAAAATCACTGATTGTTTTTATTGTTGCAGCTCTTGTTCTGGGAGCAACTTCTTTGTGGTTCTTTACATCATATAAGGAGCTTAATCTTAGAGATTTGGTACATTTCGGTGTGATTCTGGTCGTGGTGGGATTCGCCATATTGGTTGGATTGAAAAGATTGGGCAGTGCCAGACGCGGAGAACCGATCGAAGATGAGTTATCCAGAAAAATCCTTCAAAAGGCAGCTGCCATTTCATATTATGTATCCTTGTACATGTGGGTGTTTATGATCTTCCTAAAGGACAGGGTGACGCTTGAAACGGAAGAATTGCTGGGGACAGGTATTTTAGTCATGGCTGTGATATTCGGCATCTCCTGGCTTATTATCAGTATAATAGGAATTAAGCATGACTAACCGTATCAGGGAGTTCAGGGCCCGTCATAATCTGACGCAGGAGGAGCTTGCCAGGAAAGTTAATGTCCGAAGGGAAACCATCGTTTTCCTTGAAAAGAACAGGTACAATCCATCCCTGAAGCTGGCTTATGATCTGGCAAAGGTTTTTACGGTATCCATAGAGGAGCTCTTTTTTTTTGATGATGAACCGGACAATGGGTAAATTTTGACGGATGGCGGAATCAACATTTTATTCTTACCTTTACCTATGCTTTTTCAAGCATCAGGCTTATAAGGCCTGGTTCTAACCATTATTCATCAAAAAAACGATTGATATGGGAAAACATGGTATTGAGATTCTGAACCTGGATGTCCAGGAGTTGATCCAGATGCTCAACGAGGCGTTGAGCGAAGAATGGCTTGCCTTTTACCAATACTGGATCGGTGCAAGGCTGATGGAAGGGCCTATGCGGAGCGAGATTGAACCTGAACTACTACTGCATGCCGACCAGGAGTTGAACCACGCAGTGCTCGTGGTAAACCGTATCACACAACTGGGGGGTACCCCTGTACTGAATCCTGCTGACTGGCCAAAACTAAGCCGCTGTGCCTATGAGGTTCCGGATGACCCCTATGTGGAGATGATCCTGGAACAAAACCTCCGGGGTGAACGGTGCGCCATACAACGTTACCAGGAAATAGCCGATTTTACGGCTGGAAAGGACCACTCCACCCATCAGATGGCGATCACCATCCTTAATGAAGAGCTCGAACACGAGCAGGATATCGAAGACTGGATCAACGATATCGAACTTCTGAAAGAGAACATCCGGAAAATAAGAATGTGAAGGTGATATGTTGGTTATTCCTCTTTTCTTCATAACAGAAACAACCGATGCCCGCTAATCGCACCGGCACATGAAAATTAAAGTCCATGGTATGAAAGGGGTGATAGCTTTTTTAGTCACCCCGCTGGTATGTTTATATTTTTTGATTTTTTCACCTCTTGATCCTTCCCATCCGCAGGTAACCTGGACCTTCTGCGTGGGCCTGCTGATGGCAGCATGGTGGATCACTGAAGTGGTTCCGCTGGCGGTGACCTCCCTGCTGCCGGTACCGTTATTCCCTTTGTTTGGGATTTTAGACGGAAAGGCAGTGGCATCGGCCTACTTCAACGATGTGATCTTCCTCTTCATGGGTGGATTCATGGTGGCGCTCGCAATGCAGCGATGGAATCTGCACCGCAGAATTGCATTGCATATCCTGCGTTTCACAGGGGTAAGTCCGGCCCGTATTCTCTTCGGGTTCATGCTGGCCTCTGCTTTTCTTTCCATGTGGATATCAAACACTGCTACCACCATGATGATGCTCCCCATCGCATTATCTATCATCCAGCAACTCGAATCGCTGACCTCTGGAAACCACAAGAGACGTTTCAGCATCGGACTTTTACTGGGTATCGCCTACGGAGCCTCTATCGGTGGGATCGCCACGCTGGTAGGGACCCCGCCCAATCTCTCCTTTATACGGATCTTCCATATCTATTTCCCCGAAGCACCTGAGATTCCCTTTTCTCAATGGATGCTGTTTGCTCTGCCAACCGCCACCTTCATTTTTCTCTTCACCTGGCTGTTTCTCTTTCTTTTATATAAACCTAAAAGGGAAGAATGGACCAGTATCAACCGATACCTTATCCTCAGGCAACTGAAAGAACTTGGTCGAAGAAGCTACCAGGAAGGGGTGGTGGCCATCGTGTTTTTGCTACTTACTTTCCTTTGGCTGTTCAGGGCTGACCTGGATTTTGGCACTGTGGTTATCCCGGGCTGGGCTGGGCTCCTCCCCTGGGGCCAGTACCTGAACGACGGCAGTGTGGCCATTTTTATGGCTGTCATTCTCTTCCTTATCCCTTCAAAAACCGGCAATGGTGGTACTATCCTCGACTGGAAAACCGCCTCAACCCTGCCCTGGCATATCCTCCTACTCTTCGGCGGAGGTTTTGCCCTCGCTTCCGGATTTAAAGAATCAGGCCTCTCCCTCTGGTTCGGGGAACAACTCACCGGAGTGGCTTCACTGCACCCTATTATGGTGATATTCTGCATCGCCCTTATTATAACTTTCCTGACCGAACTTACCTCAAACACCGCTACCACAGAGATGGTGCTGCCGATTCTGGCCGGCATCGCCATCACCACCGAAATCAATCCCCTGCTGTTGATGATACCCGCCACCCTTTCTGCCTCCATGGCCTTCATGCTACCAGTTGCCACCCCCCCCAATGCCATCATTTTCGGCACATCCCGTATCACCATCGCACAAATGGCACGTACCGGACTGATCCTGAACCTTGCCGGTGCCATCATTATCACCACCATGATGTGCCTCTGGGGTCAATGGGTGTTCAGGATTTAATCTCTTGCACAAAAAATCTGACCAACCCCGGATACAAAGGAAGCAGGGTTGTTTTTTCAACCAGAGGAACTATCGTTTCGTACTTTTGTTACTTATAAATCTATTGATGACATCTATATGAAGAAATTCTATCAGTTATTCTTTTCCATGACCATGACCGGCATCCTCCTGGTTCTTTTTGCTGCAGTAATCGCTGTGGCAACCTTTGTGGAAAACGATTACGGAACCACTGCTGCAAAACTACTGGTGTACAATGCCTGGTGGTTTGAAGCCCTGCTATTATTACTCGCCGTCAACCTCACCGGCAGTGTCTTCATCAACCGCTTGCTGACACGCCGGAAATGGCCTGTCGCTTTCTTCCATCTCTCCTTCGTCATCATCCTGGCCGGGGCAGCCATCACGCGGCATTATGGATTCGAAGGAACACTCCATATCCGCGAAGGGAAGCAAAACAATCAAATGCTCTCAAGAAATGCCTATCTTCATATTGAAGCTTCTCACAATGGTTCATCCTCTGTACAGAACAAACAGGTGTTCCTTGCCATGGGGGTGAACAAACCTGTTAAAACCACCCTCCAAATCGGTCAAAAAAAGATAAAGGCTGAGAGTACACAGTTTATTGCATCAGCAACCGAAATGCCTGTGGACGACCCGAATGGCGAACCAATGATTGCCATCCTTGCCATCGATGCCATGAACCAACGTGCAGAATTCAATTTAAAACAGGGCGAGTCGCACCAGGTCAGCAATATTCTGTTCACATTTGGAAACGAAACCGACAGCCTCGCCCTGCAGTTTTCAGATAAGGATGGAATGCTCTTCTTCAGCTTTCAGGATACGGTCACCATGCTGATTATGGGTTCCGAAGAGCAGACAGAAGCCTTCGCTCCCGGTACATCCCACCCCTTTATGGAACGTTCCATTTACCAGGCTGGAGATGTAGGATTTGTCCTGAAACGATATTATCCCAAAGCCCGCATGGAATTGGTTCCTGATCCTTCAGGACAGCAAAGTCATAGGGTGGATGCACTCAGGATAAACCTCTCATCAGGTAAGGAGAAAAAAGAGGTGGTACTATTTGGTAAGGCCGGTATAGCCGGAGAACCCGTTGTCACAGAAATCGACGGATTGATGCTTACCCTGCAATACGGTTCTCTTACCCATTATCTTCCCTTTTCCTTATTTCTGAAAGAGTTTCAGATAGAGCGCTACCCCGGTTCCAACAGTCCATCATCATTTGCCAGTGAGGTGGTACTGATAGATCTCGATAACGAGATTGAAGAACCTTACCGCATCTTCATGAATAACATTCTGAAATATCGGGGCTACCGCTTTTTTCAGTCAAGTTACGACCCAGACGAGAAGGGTACCATTTTATCTGTTAATTATGATGCTCCAGGTACTACAGTTACATACACCGGATATTTCCTGATGACCCTGGGTATCCTGCTTACTTTTTTCTTCCATGGCAGCCGCTTCAGGGTATTGGTCTCCTCGCTGGTATCCCTGCATAAAAACCGTAAAAACATGGTTACAGGCATGCTGGTTCTCATTTTGTCATTCATCTCTTTTTCGTCCTACGCTACTACCATCAAACCGGTTGCACAGAAACATGCAAAGGAATTCGGCCACCTGCAGGTACAGAATGTTGACGGACGTATCGAACCTGTGAACACCATGGCCTCAGAATTACTGCGGAAAATCTACCGGAAAAACAGCTACAAGGGCCTTTCCCCTGTGCAGGTAATGATGGGCATGATGCTGGAACCAGAAACATGGCAGGAAGAACCCCTGGTCAGGGTTTCCAGTGCTGAAATCGGCCGTATCATCGGTATCCGTGGTAAATATGCCGCCTTCACCGACTTCCTGGATGAAAACCAGCCCAACGGCTATAAGCTCAGCACCCATGTGCATGCTGCCTATGAAAAATCACCCGCTCAACGAAACAAATTCGACAAAGAAATAATAATTATTGATGAAAGGGTAAATATCTTATATAAGATGCTGAGTGGTGGCTTTCTTACTATTTTCCCGGTAACGGATGCACACGACAACAAGTGGATTGCTCTTGCCGGGGCCCATCAGCATGCCGACAGAAACCTGGGTGTATTTGCCATGTCGGCGATGAAAGAATACATCGGCGCTCTGCAGCAGGGGATTGAAACCGGGGATTATGCAGCAGCCTCGGATGCCCTGGAAAGAATAGCGGAAAACCAGAAGGCAAATGGAGCATCCATATACCCTTCAGCCATGAAGACCCGGCTTGAGATCTTCTACATCAACATCAACCTGTTCAGCAAACTACCCAGGGTTTATATCCTGGTCGGTCTCATATTGCTAGTAGTCCAGTTTATCCTTCTCCTCTCCCCTGCCCGACCGGTGTCGTGGATTACAAGGATTGGATTCTGGCTTGTCTTGTTTCTTTTCCTCGTTCATACGTCAGGCTTGGCCATCAGGTGGTATATTTCCGGCCATGCTCCATGGAGTAATGGTTATGAAACCCTTTTATACATCAGCTGGGCTGCCTGCCTGGCAGGACTCATCTTTACCAGCCGTTCCAAAATGACCCTTGCAGTGACAACTATTCTTGCAGCTATATCCCTGTTTGTCGCGGGTATGAACTGGATGAGCCCGGAACTCACCAACCTGGTTCCTGTGCTTAAATCCTACTGGCTTATCATTCATGTTGCCGTAATCACAGCGAGTTACGGTTTCCTTTGTATAGGCGCGTTGCTGGGCTTGCTCAACCTTGTATTGATAATCATACGTAATCCCGGAAATGGTCAAAGAATAAGTTTTACCATAAAGGAACTCAGCTTAATCATTGAGATAGCCCTTATCATCGGGTTGTATCTTCTCACCATAGGTTCCTTCCTTGGCGGGGTCTGGGCCAATGAATCCTGGGGGCGTTATTGGGGTTGGGATCCCAAAGAGACCTGGGCGCTTGTCACTATCCTGGTGTATGCCTTCGTCACCCACATGCACCGCATCAAATGTCTGCGCGGGGAATTTGCCTTCAGCGCCGCATCCCTGCTGGGCTTCGCATCGGTCCTCATGACCTACTTCGGGGTGAATTACTACCTCACAGGCCTCCACTCCTACGCCCAGGGTGACCCTCCTCCCCTGCCTTCCGGTGTTTATATCGCACTTGCGGTTGTTGCCATCCTGATCACCATCGCCTGGTTGGTCCACCGGCAATGGAAAATACACGAATATCAATCGGTTGAATAATCATTACCCAATCACAACAGAACAGGATCAGATTACTTCCTTAGCCAGGCCTGTGGATTCTGTTTGGAACGTTCTTTCCAGATCTCGAAATGAAACTCAGTGCCGTTTTCACCTGTTTTGATCAGGCCGATCAAATGACCAATAGGTATCTTCTCCCCTTTTTTCACATATACCGACTGCAGCTTTGAATACAAGGTGAAATAGTCCCCATGCTTCACCAGGACCGCATAATAGGAGGGTAGTTGTATCACCTCGCTCACCACACCTTCAAACACTGCTTTGGCCGATGTTCCGGCCATGGTCATGAAGTCAATACCATTGTTCTCTGTATAAACATCAAAAACAGGATGTTTATGGGTGCCAAAGGTGCTCGAAATGGTCCCTTTATCTATAGGCCATGGAAGTTTACCTTTGTTGGCAGCAAAAGTGTTCGAAAGTTTTATCTCTGCACTTGATGCCTCCCTGGCCTTGACGGTGGTCTCCTTTTTCAGGTTTTCAGCCCGCTTCATCTCCTCCTGTATGATCTTGCTAATCCTTGCCTCCAGCGCTGCTGCCTCTTTCTGTTGCCGGTTGATCTCGGCAATGATCCGGCTCTCCTCCTTCTGAATACGTCCTAGCACGACGTTCTTTTTATCCTTCTCCGATGCCAGTTTCTGGCTCTCACGGTTCTTTTCAACTTTGAGTGCCTGCTTCTCTATTAATTGGTTGCGAATGGCCTCACTTGTTGATATCATGCGCACCTTTGATGCTTCAAGCTGTAAAAAGAGTTTCTTTCGCCCTGATGCCATCTGCTGCAGAAACTTCAACCTGTTCCAGGCTTGATTCAGATTCTCTGACGCCAGCAGATATAACAGTTTATCCTCCGGCTGCCTAAGCTTGTACGACAGGAAAATAATCTTCGCATAACCTGCCTTTAAACGACCAATATCCATTTCAAGACGATCAATCGTGCTTTCATTATTCGCCAGTCGACCATTCAGAAATTGTATTTCCGAGTCGATGGTATGTAATAATTCCTTCCGCTTTTTGATCTGGTTATTAAGCAGGTTGATCTCACCCAGAGATGCTTCCCGGTTCTTTCGTGCCTCCCGTAATAGTTTTTGATTGTAAGCGATCTGCTGCTTTAACTTTCGTTGCTGTTCCTCCAGGTTTTTCCTGTCTGTTGCGCTTTTCTGTGAAAATCCCTGTAAACAAAGCATTAAGGCCAATGCCACCAAAAGCAGCCTGTGAGACAACATTTTATGGTTCCAAAGGATCACTGCTCCTGATTTTTAATGATCATGGGTTCAAAATTTCCCGGGATTCTGAAAGGAAAGCCGGAGGATTCTCCTTCTTTGAACGCATCCACTTCCAGGTTGATTGTGGTAATCACTCCCTGATTATCCACTGAAATGTCAACATGGGCCGGTATCAAGCGCTGATTCACACTTATAAAGGAGTCATACAACGCTGTGATCTTCCTGTTCTCATGGATAATTTCTATCGTGTGAGAAAGGATTTTGCCCGATCCTTGCGAGATGACAAGCACCTGGTCAGTAACAGATGATCCTTCGGGCCTGCTTCGGACACCCCTCCCCTTATTAATCCTGTAACGCTCAGGATACCGAATGGTACACGTTCGTACATCCTCACAATCTGTCTTTACAGGTTCTTCTGACCAGTTTTCCAAAGGATTTCCGAGAAGCAGTGCTTCCACAAGATTATAATCAACTTCGATATTAAATTGCTGCTTAAAGAAGAGATAATCACCTGCGAAATAACGGCCGTTGATCCTGTCCATCATCCAGACAGAATCTTCTGTCATCATCAGCCTGGCGATTTCAAAACCCAGTTTCCGGGCTGATATCCAAATGAGTGAATCTTTCCGGATCCTTACAATCAAACCGATACTGTTATCGGTGCCGTCCGTCTTGATAGTAGCTGTCGCATTATACGTCAAATCGTTAAATGTCGCTGCTGCCTGATAAAGTAATTCCTGCGGATATTGTGTGTCAATACCTGGTGGTACAACCTTTTGTTCAGATACCCTTGCAATGCCGCAGCCCATGACAAACACCAGGAGACCAAAGAAAATCAATATGTATTTATGCATTGTATTCATTGATCTATATAGGATGATAAGAAATGATTCCCCGATGAGAGGGAAATAGCTTTTTTCCATACCTCTTGTGCCTTTTCCTTTTGCCCAACCTTCCGGAAGAGGAATCCTGCCTGCTCCATAACCGCATAACGATCCGGGAATGTTGCTGTGATTTTTGTCAATCCATTGGTGATTTCCAAACTGGTATTCTTCTCTATTCCAAGCCAGAGCTTCGCTACCTGAATCAAAGGATCTGATTCAGATTTGCTTTGCAGCGCCTGTTCCAATGACCTGATCTTTTCCTGCATACCGTTTTCTGTTGCAAACCGGATATAATCGGACAGGAAAATGGCAGAAGCAAGGCCTGCTGAATGAGCCCTGTGGTAGTGGTCCGCTGCTTTATCCGTTTCCTTTACTGCCTCGTATGACCTGGCCATGGCATACAGGAAATTGGCGGCAAGAGAGTCATTTAATCCTGTAAAAAAGTAACCCTGTTTCAGTGAAGTCAGAGATGCTTCGTGCTGGTTTCCATAATAAAGGCCTGTCCCATAGTAAAGATACAACACCGCCTGATCCGGAAAAATGCGCAGGGCTTTGGTTCCGGCATCCCTAAGGGTTTGAAAATCGTTCAACATCAAAGCACAGTGTAACAGTTTCTCCCAGACCAGAAAACGACTACTGTCCAACTCCACCACACTTTTAAAGCGGGCCAATGCCTCTTCATATCGCTGCTCCCGATAAAAAAAATCGGCATACATCGACCAGCCTTTGGGATTTTCCGGGTGTTTTTCTACCATCAGGTCCAGTAACCGGTATGCTTCAGGGAGCATCTGCGGATATCTTTCTGTCAACGTGAAATAGGACAACATCACAACAATTTTTGCGTCAATGCTGAGGTTAGGTGTGGTGAAAGCGCTGTACAACTCATTATATGCTTTCTGATCATCTCCCTTACCCCTGTAATAACCTGCCAGATCAAACCTGACCTCCCCGTTATCCGGCTCAATCTTCAATATTTCCTGCCATAAGGTGAACGCCTTATCAGTTTTACCATGACTGTTGTAAAAACCAGCCAGACGTCCAAGATACCTGGTATCGTAAGGGAACTTTTTTACAAGCCAGTCAAGTGATTTTTCTATCTTCTTCACATTACCCTCCGTTTCATACGTCCTGATCATCTTAAAGAAGATATCCTCATCATAACCAAACCGGTCCAGTATTTCCTGGTAGGTTTCTGCTGCTGCATTAAGGTTCCCCGAAAGGGTTTGCGCATGGGCCCTGGCTTCATACCAGATCCGTTTGCCAGGTTTCATGCGGATGATCTCACGGTATACCTTTTCAGCCTCATCATAACGCCCCACTTTCAACAGGAGATCTGCATACAACACTTTGTACCAGATGTTTGTGTTATCCAGTCCGATTGCCTGCTCCACAGCATATACCGCATCCTGGTAATTCCCCTGGATATGATGGATATCTGCCAACTGATACCAGGAAGGGTGATGCCCGTGATCCAAGTTCAGGCATTCCTTGAGAAGCTCCTCTGCCTTGCTGAAATTACCGAGTATCTTTCCTTTGCACGCATCGATGTATTTTTCTGATACCAGCATCATGGCTGAAGTTACGATGGCAGTACCTGTATCCTCTTTATTCCCGGATTCTGTCTTGCCTGCATCTGCTCCCGGCCTGCACGCCATCATCCCTTCTATCAATCCGACCAAGGCGAGAGTTAGTATAAAAGACATCCTCCTTCCGGCTTTATTTACATAATGATTATTAACTTCCGCCATATTAAAATTGTCTATGCCATGAAGGTGTAATCTCCTATACTCACCTCATTGTATTTCCCTTTGTAATCTACGTCGTTACCAATCATCGAATTGTCAATGTTGATATTTTCAACACGAGTATTATTCTGGATAATGGAGTTGGTTATAATAGAATCCTTGATACTGCAACTCTCACCGATGGATACGTGGGGTCCTATGATAGACTTGGTGATCACAGAATTAACCCCGATGAAACAGGGTGGGATAATCAGAGCATTGTCAAGCTTGACACTGGTGGCAATCTGGCTTTTCCCATGATGTAATTCCAGGATCCGCTGATTGGTATAAACAGTCGCATCCTTGTTGCCACAGTCAAGCCACTCATCTACTGTTCCCGTTGTGAACCTCATCCCTTTCATCATCATATGCTGTAATGCATCCGTAAGCTGAAATTCCCCTTTTCTGCAGATCTTTTTATCGATCAGATACTGTAGTTCCCGGGCCAGTTGTTCCCCATCCCTGAAATAATAAATCCCAATGATGGCAAAATCAGAAATAAATGTTTCCGGTTTCTCGATAAACGCATTGATATAACCCTCTTCGTCTGTTTTTACAACCCCAAAGGATGAAGGATTATCCACCTTATGTACCCAGATGATACCGTCAGAATTCGTATCCATGGTAAAATGGGCTGCAAAAAGGGTATCGGCGAAGGCAACGGTAACATTACCTTTCAGTGCCTCTCTGGCACACAAGATTGCATGAGCCGTACCCAGTGGTTCATGCTGATAACAGATGGTTCCCTTTGCACCCAGTTCATCTGCGATGGTACATAGGTTTTCTTCGACCTCCTTACCGAAATCTCCGATGACAAATGCAATTTCGTCGACAATTGAGTTGCTAACCCGCACAATATCCTCAACAAGTCGTTGAACGATCGGTTTCCCTGCGATGCGGATCAATGGCTTCGGGATGGTGAGGGTGTGAGGCCTCATTCTTTTCCCTTTGCCAGCCATGGGGACAATGATTTTCATATAAGTTATTTGTTATATCTCTTAACGTCCGGTGCTTCCGAATCCCCCTTCCCCTCTGTGGGTATCATCAAGTGATACCACTGGCATCCAGGTGATGGTAGCATGCTGTGCGATCACCATTTGTGCAATACGGTCACCATGCCGTATGGTAAATAATTCTTTACTCAGGTTCACCATGATCACTTTAATTTCACCCCGGTAATCGGCATCAATGGTTCCTGGTGTGTTAAGTACGGTTATCCCATGGCTGGCTGCCAGACCACTCCGGGGCCTTATCTGGGCTTCATAACCTTGTGGTAATGAAATGAAAAGGCCGGTCGGAATTAGGGCTCGCTGCAGAGGTTCCAGATCTATCGGTTCCTCCAGGTTGGCATGCAGGTCCATACCCGCTGAGCTGGTAGTTTTATACACAGGAAGTGGATTGGTGGATTGATTGACGATTTTAACTTCCATGGTACCGGGACGTCAGTTTAATAATATACAAACGTACATGATTTTTCTGAATATCTGGTTTAGAGTTGTAAACACAGCGTATACGAAAATCCTCACATTAATTACTATCCTGAAGATGGCCCGATCCTGATCTTCCATCCCTCCATCCATGCCAGTATCCATGCAACTCCCAGAAAAACCAGCGCATGCAAAGACAAACGAACGATTAAACCGGTAACCTGAAGCTGCTTTGTGAACCACCATACAATCAATGGTATTAAAAGATAAAGCAGGATTTTTATAACCTTGTAAGGTACTGGGAAATGTTTTTGTCCCAGGAAATAAGAAAGCACCATGATCAACAGGTTGGCCAGCATAAAGGCATAGGCGGATGCCATGTACCCGAACCGAGGTATTCCGAGCGCATTCACTGCGATGATTACTGCAGTGCCCAGGACGGCAAGCCATGCACCATAGATGGTTTTATTGGTAAGCTTGTACCACATCGAAAGATTAAATCCTATCCCCTGAAAAATAAAACCGAAAATAACCACAGGGACAATGGTTCGCCCCTCCCTGTAAGCTTCATCCACAAAATAAACAAAGATATCATCCAGAAAGAGCATGGTACCGAGAAAAATCAATCCAGAGAGAATCACAAACGCATTCATAACATCAGGAAAAATTTTTGCCGCTTCTGCCTGCTTCTCATGCGCAAAGAAAAAGGGCTCCGCGGCGTACCTGAAAGCTTGTAAAAAGAAATACATGATAATGGGGATCTTGAAACAAGCGGTATAGATCCCTACCTGGGCCATGGAAATGCCGGCAGGCAGCAACCAGGTAAGCAGCAAACGATCAATTGTCTGGTTGATTGTTCCTGCAAGGCTCAGCAACAGTAAAGGCAAAGCATAAATGATCATCTTCTTCCAGAAGGTCAGATCAAACCTTGGACGATAATGGATAATTCCAGGCACGAAAATCAGGAGCTGAACCACACTGGCAATGATGTTGGCAATAAAGATATAATCAATGATAAGCTCTCCATGGTATATCAATGTAACGATTGACCGTACTCCGGCAGGGGCATGGATGCTCAGCCATGGAAGAGCGAAGATGAAAAAAAGGTTCAATCCAACATTAAGTCCGATATTAATCAGCTTTATGATGGCAAAAACCTTCGCTTTATTCACAGCCCTTAACCTAGCAAATGGAATAGCTGCAATAGCATCCATACCTACAATCAGGGCAAACCATGTTACAAAACGGGGATTCGAAGGTACATTCAGCCAGTAGGCAAAAAAGTCCCTGTTCAATATGATCAGTGCTGCTATGATCACCGTTGAAAACAATATGGAAAGGAAAGCGGTTGAAAATACGACCGGATTTTTCCCTGAAGAATGGAAGAACCTGAAAAAAGCGGTTTCCATTCCATAAGTCATAAAAACCAGCAGGATCGCAGCGAATGCATACATATTGGCCACCTCACCATACTGCGCTGTAATGAAATTATAGGTATGGATCGGAACAAGGATGTAATTAATCAACCTGCCCAGAATACTACTGACACCATATATGGCAGTTTGCCCTGCCAGTTGCCTTAACGGATTCAAACCTTACGCTTTAAGTCTTATTAACCTTATGTCTTTCAACACTTTGATGGTAAGAACACCAAAAATGTGGTTCCAAATCCCGGGTCGGAACGGAATGATATTGTCCCACCCATGGATTCGGCAATGCTTCGTGCTATAGCCAGGCCCAGGCCCATCCCGGAACTTTTCGTGGTAAAATTCGGAAGAAATATCCTATCCCGTATTTCATCATCTATCCCCTTCCCGTTGTCCTGTACTAGAATCTGCCAGCCCTTTTCCTTTTTGTTAATTTCCACCGTTATATTAAGTGTTTTCCCGGGCAGTTTTGCTTGTACTGCATTAGTAATCAGATTTATAATCATCCTATTGGTCATCTCCTGATCCCCTTGTACCATAAGGGGAGATGCCTGGTCAAACCTTGTTTCAAAGACCACATCCTGATATCCTTCAAAAAGCAGTATTGCTTGCCTGATCACATCCCGGAGATCAATATCCTGCAATTTTCCCTTGGGCATATTGGCAAAATCAGAGAAAGCTGATGCAATGGCCGACAATGAATCTATCTGTTGTTGCATTACCAAAGCATACTTCTCAAATTGCGTTTTCCAGTCAGGGGAATCGTCCTTTACTGTCTTTTCCAGGTGTTGCAGGCTTAACTTTATGGGTGTGAGAGGATTCTTAATCTCATGGGCCACCTGTTTTGCCATTTCCCTCCACGCACTTTCCCTTTCACTTTTTGCCAGAAGATCCGCACTTCTTTCCAATTCATCGATCATTCTGTTATATTCATTGATAAGATCCCCTATTTCATCCTGGCCTTGCCATGCAATTTTTTCATTCGGAGCACCCAATTTCACCTGCTGGATTTTCTCCCGAATAAGTATCAGTGGTTTAGCAATCATATCTGATATCAGGAATGTAAAAATGATCGTAATGGCAATCAGTAGAAGGTAAATATTGATATAAGCCATCAGGAAACTGGATATTTCATTGCTCAATTCGCTCTGCCGGGCAAAATAAGGAAGGTTTATGTAGGCAATGATCTTGTTCTGATTGTTTTTAAAGGGGATATAGGCTGACAGGTACCTGAGTTTGCCTATGTTCTCCTCGTGGATCAGAAGGGTTTTTTTCTGGATGGCCATCTCCCTGTAGGCATATGTGTTCATCCTCTCACTGATTAGTCCTTCATTGAATATCGTCTGCCTGGAGCTGGCAAGAAGGCTTCCATCCACATCAAACAGATTGATATCAGTGGCAAACACATCATTGAATTTTATCAGCAGTGACTGGATGTAAGGTTTAAGTTCCTGATCAAGGATGGCTTTGTCAGCCAGCTTATGTTCCACTTCAATACGAATGGAACGGGCTTTATCCTTCAGGTTATCCATGTTTTTTCCCTGATTAAGGATAATAATATAATAAATAGATGTAAAACCAATCACGATGAAAGATACGACGATCACAACCAGCAGGGTTCCCTGCAGCCGGTATTTGAAGTCAGTCTTCAGACGGTTGCGTTGTTCAAAGATCTGCTGCCCCTGGTGAAGAACTGTATAGATAATGATAAAGACCAGTAGAAACAATGAAAAAGGGGCCAGGGTATCCAACAGGGTTTTTTCAGGTGTGCTGATCAGAAGCACCCTGTTTCGTGCTGTTTTAAAAAACAAATGGGAATACCCCCCTTTGGACAGGAAATAATGATCAAGGGTATCAACAGCATACATTTTCAGGTCGATGCTATAGATATACTTACCGTAACTGGCCACCAACTGCCCGTTGTGGTATCGGGCATTTGCATACTGATTAAGCTCACTTTCTTCTTTAACGGACTGATCCACAAGTAGTTCAAGATAACCTACATCTACCGGTACCATTTTGCGGAAAATTTCTATGAATATTCCGATGGTTTCTGGTTTGGTTGAAGCTACATTTTCAAACTGCAGTGCCCCGAGATAACTGGTTTGCCCTATCGGGTCATAGATCAGTGCAAGGTCAGGGATCATGGTCATGGTTCCGGATTCCATGGCCTGATTACGAAAAAACATGAAACAATCCACTACTTCGTTCTGGGATTCGATCACCAGCTTTTGATCAGGATTACAAATAGTAACCTGGAAACTGTAGCGGGCCCAGTGTTTTTCGCCTCCACTGAAGAATTTTTGCAGAATATACCGGATCACCGTACCCTCATTTATCGAATCGTGAAAGAGCATTTCAGCCAGGGCCGTATCCCTGTACATAGCTTCTCTGGCTTCTCCAAACAGGTATTCTGCCATAGGGTCATCTTTCTGTGCATACCTTGCAGCAATCATCATCCTGTGATCTTTTTCCTTCATTTCTCCAAAACTGTTGATAAGCCAGGTAAGTCCTGCAGAAAGCACAACCAGCAGTAACATGACAAGGTTGAAACGTGAAGGGTTCCAAAGTTTACGTGTAGAGTATACAGCCGTGAAAGCCAAAAAGGTTACCCATACCATCCATGATATTGTATCGTTTTTCAGGATTGCCCATACCAATGCCAGCGTACATGCAGGGATGAAGGATAAAATAAAGCACTGCCAGGAAACCGTTTCCTTGTCTATGATCCTGTATAAACGGTGTAGCAGAAGGAGCAGGGATACTGAGATGATCACAATAAAGAGCAAGCCTGTAGCGCTGTACAAGTCCACCGATAACAGATTCTGAAAGTTGAAAGAGAGGGTGGAATCGAAAATGATGCTTCTTATTCCGGAAGCATAAAGTCTTATTAATAACGGTATGGATATAAACAGTAATATCAATGTTACTGAATGGAATACCCTTCCTTTTAGTTTCGGGGAAGATTGCCAGTATCGGAAGAAACTCCAGGTGATAATAAGAATGACCCAACCATTGATAAAGAGATCACCAAGGGAACGGTTCACCGCTGAGGAGGCGTATATGTCTGGATTGAAAAAAAGTGTGTCGTGGATAATGCCGGGAAATGAGAAATAATGGATCAGGAAACGGAGGATAAGAGCATCGATGGCAAAAGCGAGGAGTGGAAGGTTCGGAAACGCAGCAAAAGGATTCAATTTTCTGTGCAGGTGTAGTAACAACAGATTTGTGAAAATAAAGGAAATGAGAAAAAGCATAAAGGCCCAGGATCCAGCCCTGGAAGAAAGTGTCATGCTTTCTTTAAAGTCAAGGGAAAAGAGAAACGCACCACTGGCATTAGAAATGTCATACTTATTGTTCGGTTCTTCCTGTATTTCAGGTGTTACCCTAACCTGGTAATCAGGATGGAATGTGCTGACGAGATACTCATTGTCATAAAGATAATTATGCCTGACCAGGCTTAATCCGGTGATGGAATAGTTTTCATACCTTATCTGATAAATGAGATACCAACCATTTTGTAACCGGATCAATTTATCCCTCTCGCTGTATTCCTCCGGAACTTTTTCAAAAGGGACGTTATGATCGGACCAGAAGATGACTTTTTCATCCTTTTGTACCAGGATGGTAATGCCTGCTTCAGAAAGTTTTTCTGTTTCATACGTCACCAAATCAGGCACTCCCATCTTTTTCAGATGGTCCAGCATTTCTCCGGTTTTTATTTTCAGTTGTTCCCATCTTTTTTGTGTAACACTTTGTATCTTTTCTGTAATGAAGTCAGGTCTGCACTGAGATTTTTCATAGATCAGAAAAGCGGTGGTACATAACACTGCCAGTAGTGTAAGCAGTGCATAGATCTTAACAGGTGACGGGGATAAACGGGTCATGTGCTGATGATTCATGGTTTCATCATGTAGCACAAAAGTAAAGAAAATAACCCTGAAAGCATGAGGATAGCGATCCGTGTTACTAACACATACGGTTAATCTCCCGGGTAAATACCTAACTTATTTTTTTTAAGGAGATAAATAACAGATGATGATTCACCGGGATTTCTACGTGCATTCCGGTTTGACCTAAATCCGTTGATAATAGCTTGTATATACCGCTTCCCCCCGAATTTATAATCCTCGCTAAGTAATGAAACATAGTATGCATCAAAGGGCATAGGAATCTGTCTTATAAGTTTGAAACCGGATGCATCCGCAAGGTTATAGAAAGCATCCTGATCGAAGTGAAACAGATGCCTGGGGACATCCCATGCAGCCCAGTACCTGTTATAGAAACGTGCATCCCAAGCCCTATGGTTTGGTAAAGCAATAAGAACAAGACCATCATTGGCAAGCAGCCGGTATATTTGTTTCATCCTTTGGTTTACATCGTAGACATGTTCCAACACATGCCACATAGAAACCACATCAAAACTTTCACTTTCCAGTTTATCCAGGACAGGTTCATCTTCCACATCCAGACCAAATGTGTTGACCGCAAAACGTCGCGCATGTTCTCCTGGCTCAATTCCTTTTGTATGCCATCCTTTTAACGCAAAGGTATGGAGCAGATGCCCTGTTCCACAACCAATATCGAGAATGGACCCCATGGCTTTTTCTTCTGTCACAATTCGGTATTTATGTTTCAGTGCAATTTTTCTTACCGATTTATAGATACTACTCAGAAGGCCGGAGGCTTTGTTGGTATGTGAAATATATTCAGCTGATTGATAAAACCGGGCCATGTCCGACCTGTCGGGTTGCGGACTGGTAAAACATACCCGGCAGGCATTGCATTGGATGATATCAAACGATTCTCCGGTCAGAAACCAGTCTTTAAGGGCCATTTTCTGCGCCAGATCATCGGACCCGCAGACAGGGCATTGGACTAGGTGATGATAGATAGGTTCCACGTGAAACATCCCCCTGTTTTAATGATTTATAGATTCCGCTTATCATTTTTATTGTTCAATACCAGTAATACTGCGATGTCGGCCGGTGAGACCCCACTGATACGGGAAGCCTGTCCTATCGTTTGTGGTTTTATACGATTCAGTTTTTCCCTTGCTTCAAAAGATAGGGCTTTAATTAGATGATAATCATCAATATAATCTAACTTTACGTTTTCATACTTTGACATCCGTGAAGCCAGTTCATGTTCCTTTTCAATGTAGTTATAATATTTAATCATGGTTTCAGCTTCTTCCAGAATCTCATCACATGTTTCTACCGGCAGTTCCGCCATAAGACGATTCCATCCGGGAAGGCAACCTTTAAGTTGCCGGATGGTAAGATTTGGCCTTAGCATCAAGACTGAAGCTTTTATCTTTTGCTTGAGTGGTATTTCTCCTGTCAATACAAGGATCTCATTGGCTTTCTCCAGTTCTATGCTCGTCTGGTTCAGGTATTGTATGACCTTATCAATTCCTTTCATTTTTGCAGTCACTCTTGCATACCTTTCGGAAGATGCGAGCCCAAGCCGGTAAGAAAGTGGCGTTAGCCTAAGGTCTGCATTGCTCTGCCGTAACAATATCCTGTATTCTGCCCTGGAGGTGAACATCCTGTATGGTTCATCAAGTTCCTTTGATACAAGATCGTCGATCAATACTCCGATGTAGGCGTCAGTACGACTCAAAATGAAAGGATCTTCGTTATTAATGGAACGATGTGCATTGATTCCCGCCATCAGTCCCTGTGCCGCTGCCTCTTCATAACCGGTGGTACCATTGATCTGTCCGGCAAAGAAAAGTCCCTTGATCGTTTTTGTTTCCAATGTATTATGAAGCTGGTCAGGGGGAAAATAATCATATTCGATGGCATATCCGGGCCTGAAAATCCTGGCATGCTGAAAACCATTGATCTTCCGCAAAGCTTGATATTGTATCTCCTCTGGCAGGGAAGAGGAAAAACCGTTAATATAATACTCAATGGTATTCCATCCTTCCGGTTCCACAAACAACTGATGGGACGATTTATCGGCGAACCTTTCGATTTTATCTTCTATGGATGGGCAGTATCTGGGACCTGTTCCCTTGATAGTTCCCACAAAAAGAGGCGATTGGTCAAATCCGGTTCTAAGGATATTATGCACATCATCGGAGGTGTATGCCAGATAACAGCTTTGCTGTTGCGTAAGGATTGGTGTATCAGTAAAGGAAAACCGACCTGGGTTTTCATCCCCTTTTTGTTTTACCAATTGGGTGAAATCAATGGTACGGCCATCCACTCTGACAGGGGTACCGGTTTTCAATCGTCCAGTAATAAATCCCTGTTTTTTCAGACTTGTTGTGATACCTGAAGAGGCCTTCTCCCCTATCCTCCCCCCACTGAACTGTTTTTTGCCAACATGGATCACACCATTAAGGAAGGTTCCGGATGAGAGGATAACAGCATTGGCTTTTATCTTTATCCCCATCCGGGTGCATACACCCCTGATCATTCCATTGTGAATTTCAATGTCTGTTACCTCATCCTCCCTGAAAGCAAGGTTGGGGATCTTTTCCAGCATTGATCTCCAGCAAACAGAAAATGCGACCCTGTCGTTTTGAGCTCTTGGACTCCACATTGCAGGTCCTTTGGAACGGTTGAGCATCCTGAACTGGATCATGGTATGATCTGTCACGATACCTGAATAACCCCCCATTGCATCAATTTCACGCACAATCTGTCCCTTTGCAATACCCCCCATGGCTGGATTGCACGACATATTGGCCATGGCATTCAGATTCATGGTGATGAGTAAAACACGTGACCCAAGATTTGCCGCAGCTGCAGCAGCCTCACAACCGGCATGGCCGGCACCCACCACAATCACATCAAATGGATCTTCTGACATATACTCCCGTGTGATTCAGGAGCGCAAAGATAAGCAATAATCCTCCTGACGGTGCATTTCCTCCTTTTGATCGGATGTAAGGTCTTCCATTCCAAGAAGATGCAAAACACCATGTATAATCACGCGATCCAGTTCTTCACCAAAGGAGGTTTTCCATGCCTGGGCATTATCCTTTACCCGTTCTATACTGATATAAAGTTCACCTTCAATAGGATTCCCTTTGTCATGGTAATGAAATGTAATAATATCGGTCAGGGTATTATGACGCAGAAAGGTTTTATTCAGGTCCAGCAGAAAGGCATCGGTACAAAAAATAATATTGAGCGATTTTAAAGAAACATTTTTTTTTTGCAATACCTCTTTGATCCACCTGTTGAGTTTCAGAATGTCCAGATCCACAGGGAATACCTGTTCAAAAAAAAGGCGCACGGGGAGTTTCATAAAGTCATAACCGGGTTATTGTATTGAACTCCCCTTTGTTTTTTTAACAGACTGAAAGTATCGATTCAACTGTCCTGCACGCTGAACAGCCAATTCCTGGTCAATACCGGAGATATTAAATGTGAGCTCTATGGTCCTCCCATTGTCAAGGAACTGAATGTCATCCGACAGGGAACGCATCAGAAATATCCCGCGACCAACGCTTCCATCATTGCTTAGGTCAGTAGGGTCGGGTAGGGTAGAGGGGTCAAATCCGTTTCCTTCGTCGGTGATCGTGAAACTGAGACCCTCTGTACCGGATGAAAAGGAGATTTCAACCATCCTGGAAGAATCATTTTTATTGCCATGTTCGATGGCATTCTGCACAGCCTCTGTCACTGCGGTAAGTATATTGCTGAAATAGCTGTTGAAGATGTTATAGTGGTCACAGACATCTTCTACAAACTGGTTAACGATATACAGATTGGTCATAGAAGATTCAAAACGGATGCGTTTCTCTCTGATCATAGTTATTATAATTCCTCCTGTTTGATCATAAAATCATTCACTTTATTTTTATAGAAAAGATGAAGCAAAGGAGTTGAATACCGCAGCATCTCCCGGTCCTTTTCTGTTAACCTCTTATACTCCAAAAACAGCGAAGGGTTACCAAAAACATCATTTTTTACCTCTTTTGATTCACGCCTTTCCTCCTCATCCCTTTCCCTTTCGGCTTTCTCACTTTCAAGAAGCCTTGTTGTGATATCATTCTGTCGTTTTAAGGTATTGTTGTTTAAAATTTTATTTACCAATTCCTCTTCGGTTTTCTCCATTTGTTTCATCAGGTCGCTAAGGTTCCCCTTTTCTTTCAGCCCCTGTTTCTGCAACTCCTGCATATATTCACCCAAGGCTTTTCTAATAGCTTCCTGTTCGGCTGCCATGCGGGCAAACTGTTCACTCATGCTGTTTCTTTTACCCTGTTGTTGCCCTTTTTCCATTTCATCTTTCAGTTTCAGCAATTGCTTATTCAGATTTTGTTGCCTTTGCCTGATATTCGACATGGAACCGCCTGATTTCGGTTTTTTGCATTGTTTTCCTTTCCCGGATTTCTGTTGACTTTGTTCATCTTTCATGTTATCAAGCGCTTCTGCCAGCAGCAGGGCCAGATTGTTCATGGAGGTCATGGCATACTGTTGTCGTTCGACTGCTTTATCTTTTCCGGCGTGGTTTACAATCCCAATGGTATGTACATCCAGAAAGTTGGATATAGCCTGGTCCATGTTTTCCTTGATGGATGAGATTTCTTTTGAAACCATACCCTGGATGGAGGTTTGTCTTTTCCCTAAGGCCACCAACGAATCTTCAATGATCTGGAAATCTCTTTTCAACAGGTTTTGCTTATTGATCAGCTCAGGGAATTTAGGATCCTGCCTGCTGGTTTGTTGTGCAGTCTTCATCAGTGTTTCCTGTTCGAATGACAGATGAATCAGGTTTTTTAGGATTTGTCTTAAGGTCATGATATCTTCGGCGATCTGTTCTTCCATCATATCACTGTACATATCACTCAGCTTATCTGAAAGCTCTTCCATTTTCTGGGATGCATTGCGTTGTTTTGATCCGGCATTTTTAGGTTTTCCCTGGTTAAGCTGGTCGAGACTCTCTTTCATTTCTTTTTTGATGGCAGACTGATCTTCATCTGTTTTTTGCAGAGGGTTGGGAAATTCGAGTTCCTGGTTGTTCTTCTGGATCTTATCCAGCTTTTCACTTAACTGATCAAACTTACGATTTAGTTGTTCCTGTTCTTCGGATATTTTCTTCGGTTCCACATTGTTCTTTTCCGAATCTTTTGCAAGTTCATTCTGCTCCCTGGCCAGCTTACCAAGTTCTTCTATGGTTTCCCTGAGGTCTTTTTCAATTTCCAGCTGCTTAAACAGTTCAAGATTTCTTTCAAGTTCCCTATTAAGTTCATCGTTGGTCATCCTGATTTTCTCCAACATTTCATTCATCTTGTTTTTATCAAGATTGTCCATCAATTTCTGAATCTCCTCGAGTAACTTTTTTGTTTCTTCGTCAAGTAATTTATCCATTAGGTCCTGCAGCATTTTCTGCTTTTCCAGGAGGTCTTCATCAATATTTTTAAGTGTTTGTTCTTTCTGGTTTTTATGTTCCAGCATTTTCTGGAGTTCTTCGATGTTTCTCTTAATTTCCTGCTGATGGTTCAGGAGTTGATTGACCTTTTCCCTGTCCTGCCAGTTCAGTTGCTCCTTATTCCTTAATTCGTTTGTGAGTTTTTTGGCTTCCTGTTGTATGGATTGAGCTGAGCGTACACTTTTTTCGAGCTTGCTTTTAATATCCTCTTCCATTTTATCCTGAAGCTCATTCAGTTCATCATAGCCTGGAATCTTATAGGTTGCTGTATAGGATCTGGTTGATTTGGGGCCTGATACCATGTCATTATCGGTCACTTCAAAAAACCACACCAATTGATCTCCAGCCTGAAATCCACTGTTTCTCAAATCCATAAAATGCATAAAGCGTTGTTTCAATTCATTTCCTGAAAGCCGTATGGGCAGCTCTCTGCGTGAAAGTGTATCAGTTCCTCTTACCTGTGTGTAAACATACTGAAGCTTACTTAAACCATAATCATCTGCAATTTCACCTGTGAAATAGATCATGAAGTGATTCAGCGAATCAAACAATTCGTCCACCCTGATACCAGGATATTCATCCGGGATGACCTCAATGGAATATGTCACTTCGTTTAATGTATCAATATACTGATTTACAGGTTTTAATGAATAATTGGCCTGTTCCATAAGCCGTTGTGAAAAGATATAATTATCAGCGTCAGTCTTTTTCAGTACAACAAGCTTGTCGAACCAGGTCATTAGTAGGTTATCTGCATGATGGGTCAAGAAGCTCCAGGTGGCTTTTGTTCCACGTGGAACAATCAGGTCCCCGACGTTTTCAATTACTTCATTTTCCTTCCTCGTATAGTGTGGGTATTCAAGCTTAATTTTAAATCCTCTAATGGCTGGTCTTGGGATGGCTCTGATTGTATAAGGTTTCGAATAATAATCCAGCGAGTTCATCCTAAAAGTAACATCTTCGCGAAGGTTTGGGATTTCCAGTTCAAAAAAGTTTTGGGATGGCTTACCCGCTTTATAATTGATACCATTGATTTCAACAAAGGCTTCATCGGGAATCGAACTTCCCTCCGTCGTAAAACGTAACACAAACCGCTCACGTGCAATGACTGTAAGCTGTTCATTAAGGACCAGAAAAGTAAATGGTGCTGGTTTCTCAAAATGCTTATTGTACCGACTGATCCGATACACCGGTTCTGAAATGAAATCTGGTCGGAAACTTACAATTGCAATAAGTATTATAATACCTGGTACAAGTAATCGCAAATACCGCAATGATTGCCTGAAGCCAATCGCTTTTATAAAAGGGAAGGGTTGAAGCATTTGCTCTTTTTGCTCTATGGCTGCCATAACCAGGTCATGGCTCTGGTCTTTTTCCTCTCTATTCAATTCCTGGAGTTGAAGCAGATTCAACAGTTTATCACGTATCATCTCGAAATGCTGCCCTATGATCCGGGCAGCAGACTCCATTGAAATTCCTTTTGATAAACCTGTCAGTTTACTGAGCGGGAATAAAACATAAATAAGAAATACCAGAGCATTTACTGCTATATAGAAATAAAAAAGAAAAGCACGTGTTGCTGTATTGAACCATCCGAAATATTCAATCGTAACAAAAAACAATAACAATGCAATAAATGCAATACCTAAAAAAACAGATCCTTTTATGATCTTATTCAGATAGTACTGCCTGATAAACGTTGTCAATCGATCCTTTATTGAACTCATAATGCGATCATCTCCTTTACATACCCTTTCATCAGATAATTAACTGCTATCAAATCCTGATATTGTTTAACCTTCTCTTCCGGCTCTTTTCATACAACCTGGAACCTAACAGAATGACATTCCTTCCAAATAACCTCTGATAATTTTTTCACAGTGTAAAGATAGTAAATCGGCACTGATAAAATTTGTAATAAATTTTTACTTTTGTTCTATGGAGGATAAATGGCTTGTTATCGTAAACCCCAATGCCGGAATTAGGAAGGCAGAAAGGGAATGGCCCCATATAGAAAAACTGCTGCATAACCAGGGATTTATTTTTGATGCCCATCATACTACCCATCCTGAACATGCCATTGACATTGTTCGCAAACAGGTTTCACTTGGCTATAATAAAATCATTGCTGTTGGAGGTGATGGTACCTTCAATGAAGTTGCCAATGGTATCATGCAACAAAAAAGGTTACCCTCCCATGAAGTGATATTGGGAATGATCACTGTTGGTACTGGAAATGACTGGGGCAGGATGTACAACATTCCCTTTGATTACCGCCAGGCCATCGAAGTATTGAAAAAGGGCAGGACATTTATCCAGGATACCTGCCTGGTAAAGTATTCCTCAGGTATCAAAATCAAACACAGATACCTTGTTAATATTGCGGGATTGGGTTTTGATGCCGAAGTTGCACTTAAAGTGAACCACCTTAAAGAGCAGGGTAGGGGAGGGAAGCTATCCTATGTCTGGAATATTTTTACCACACTGATGAAATACCACGTAAAGAATGCTACCATCGTGATTGATGAGCAAAAAATCACCAGTTCAATATTCAGCCTGAATGTCGGCGTATGCCAATACAATGGCGGTGGCATGAAACAACTTCCCCATGCTGTACCTGATGATGGCAAACTGGCTGTGACCATCATTGAAAATATTGGTAAACTGAAAGTAATTGCTAACCTACCCAGACTTTACAATGGTTCATTCACGAAACTGGTAGAGGTTAAAACCACTTCTGCATTAAGGATCGATATCACAAGCGATAAAAACCTATATCTTGAAGCGGACGGCGAATCCATCGGTCATACACCCATCGAATTTACGATTCACCCACAAACCATCAAGGTCATCGTAAATCATTGATCTTCCCTAAACCATTCCACATAAGAGGAATTTGTCTCGCTGAGTTTTAGCTTCTCCAGCGATACGTGCATTGGTAAAACGGATAAAAGAATATCAGCAAAATAAGAAACCAGGTTTTCACTTGTAGGCTGAAAATCGGTCTGAATAATCTTCATTATTTTATCTGCTCCGGGCTGAAAAAACTCATTAAATCCTTTTTGAACTACCAGCGCATGATCGAATCTGTTGATGATGTTTTCCTGAACCAGATTTTTAAGCTCCCCGAAATCGATTACCATTCCTAACTTGGCGGATGAACGGTCTATCACCGGTTCTCCGCTCACGGTCACAGTAAGGTAATATGAATGTCCATGAATATTCCTGCAAGGACCATCATAATTCCTTAATGCATGCGCCATTTCAAAGCAGAACAACTTGGTTACCCGGATTCTCATACTACATTACATTCAATTATTAACTCTGCTGTAAAATTCCATCCTCAGCGGCAGCCTTGTCATATAAACTTACACCTGCCATTGAGTTTTATCTTTCAAATACCAATGGCATGGGTTGCCTGTTCTCATCCCTGAAGGTTCCCTTGTTAAAGACAATCTTCCCGTTCACAATGGTTGTTTCAACCCTATGCTTTAATTCAAGTTCCTCCAATGGGGACCATTTTACCAGATATTGTGTTTCAACCCCCTTCACTCTCCATGAGGCATTCGGGTTGACCAACACAATGTCAGCATGATACCCCGTCCTAATATAACCCCGCTTATTTATCCTGAAGAGATCAGCCGGAGAATGGGCCATCCACTTAACCACATCTGTCACAGAAAACAAACCTCTGTCTGCCAGTTCAAGCATAACCAAGAGCGAATGTTCAACCATAGGTCCGCCAGAGGGGGCCGAAAAATAGTTCCCTATCTTCAAGCTGTATTCATGGGGTGCATGATCAGTAGCCACTATATCAATAATCCCATCCCTCAAACCTTTTATCAATGCATCTCTGTCCCTCGTTGTCTTAATGGCAGGATTCCATTTGATCAGGTTTCCCTTTAGGATATAATCCTCTTCCGTGAAAAACAAGTGATGAACACATACCTCTGCTGTAACCTTGATACCCTTTGTCCTGGCCTTACGTATCATTTCTACCTCTTCTGCTGTTGAAATATGCAACAGATGCAGGTGGCCCCCTGTTTTTTCACTAAGGGATATTGCGCGTTCTGTACATTTCACACAAGCTTCACGGCTCCTTACCAGAGGGTGTATTGCAGGATCCGGGTTATCAGCATATTTCTCCCTGAAAAGATCCAAATTCTTCCGGATCGTATCCTCATCTTCCGAATGTACCGCAATTGGAACAGTAGTTCCGGTAAATATTGCTTCCAAAGCATTTACATCGTCTACCAACAGGTTTCCGGTCGATGAACCCATAAACACCTTAATCCCACATGTTCTGCCCGGATCAATGTTCCTGATTTCCCTTATGTTGTTGTTGGTAGCACCCAGGTAGAAACTGTAATTGCACCAGGCATCTTTTTCAGCTACCGCCTCCTTTACCTCAAGATCACCATGGGTAACTGTCGGTGGTATTGTATTCGGCATGTCCATAAAAGAGGTAATACCTCCTGCCACTGCAGCTTTACTCTCGGATCCAATGGTTCCTTTTGTTTCAAGCCCCGGTTGCCTGAAATGAACCTGATCATCAATGATACCCGGAATAATCCACTTACCTGTGGCATCAATAATTTCACCGCAATCATCTGTCAACTGCCCCGGATTTCTGATATCTGTAATAAAACCATCTGTCAATACCAAATCAACCCTGATACTTTTACCTTCATTAATAAGGGTTCCTCCTTTGATTCCAATCGATGCCATGATACCAGGTAATTAGCAGCCCCTGTGTTTAAGTTCTATAGCTTTTGTATTCAGGCCTAAATAGTATTATTCTCTCTGGCCATTTTCTTGTATAATCCTCGTATACTTCTGATTCTAAGGTTAATAACTCCAAATATAGCTTCCCTGAATATCTTTTTATTCATCTTTGATTCACCCACGGTACGATCTGTAAAAATGATCGGAACCTCAACGATATTAAAACCAAGTTTCCAGGCTGTATATTTCATTTCGATCTGAAAAGCATAACCGGTAAAACGAATACGATCGAAATTAATGGCTTCCAATACTTTACGTGTATAGCATTTGAATCCTGCGGTTGTATCTCTCACCTTCATCCTGGTAATCATCCGTACATAGGCAGAGGCGTAATAGGACATCAACACCCTTCCCATGGGCCAGTTCACCACATTCACACCTGTGATATACCTTGAGCCTATGGCAACATCTGCACCATTTATACAGGCCTCCCTTATTCTTTCCAGGTCATTGGGATTATGGGAGAAATCTGCGTCCATTTCATAAATCAGCTGATAATTCTGCGCAAGTCCCCATTTAAAACCATGGATATAGGCTGTTCCCAATCCCAGTTTTCCTTTCCGCTCTTCCATAAACAGGCGATCAGGGTATTTTTCCATCAGTGACCTCACAATATCAGCGGTTCCATCCGGTGAATTATCTTCAACCACAAGTACATGGAAATGGGTTGGCAGGGCCATAACAACAGGGATAATTTTCCCGATATTCTCCCTTTCGTTATAGGTAGGAATTACAACCAGGTCATTTTTCAAGATTGTCACTTTTAAATTAGGTTTTTTCAAAAATACTTATTTTTATTATTTCCATCGGAATGTATGAATCATGTGGTCAACATCCTTAACCAGGAAATCAATGACCGTTTTCAGTGAATCATTATCTGTTTCCGTATTGAGGTAAAGGGCTCCCCGAAGGAAATGGGATGTACTGTCGGTGATATAGAACTGACAGGTAGAGGCAGCATTTCTGCCTTTGATGGAGAAAACTGTTCCAAAGACGGCATCTTCGTTTCTGATAATAGTATTTTTTGTAATGGTTGTAGCTTTGGAGACATGTTTATAAACGTAATCAACTGCATCCTCGATCAGTGTATCAAGATTATTATGCAATGGTTCATAAGAAAGATGCAAAGTTCCTTTTAACACCGTGAATTCAATATTGAATCGTTTATACATCATTTCATCCGTAACATTTGGATCTTTCACCACTTCGGCGTACATCGGGTATTCAAAACGGTATGGAAACACAGAATCAAAAAGCTTATAATTCTTATCCGGAAGGTCAATCCGTATGAATCCCCTGGGTTTAGGGGTATCATTTCGTGAGCAGCTTAATAACATCAACGTTATTATCAGGATTGAGGCTATACGACTCAAAAGGGCAATTCCGGTACCGGTGTTACTCATCCCATTTTGGTAGTTCTGTGAGAATACGTTTAATCCGACGTTTATCAACCTCTTTAATAGTGAATATCAATGACTTATAAGCAATCTTTTCATTTACCTCCGGCATATCCCCTTTCATCTCGAGGAGGAATCCAGCCAGGGTATCTGCTTCACCTTTAGCCATGGATGCATACTCATCTGGTAAATCCAACACTTTCAGAAAGTCATTGATCAGGACCTTGCCTTCAAATTCGAAGGCATTTTCATTCAATTTCCGAAAGATGGGTTTATCATTTTCCTCATCAAATTCATCACTTATATCCCCGACAATTTCCTCGATTACATCTTCCAGGGTGATGATTCCGTTTGATCCTCCAAATTCATCCACTACCACGGCCATGTGCATTTTCTTTTTCTGAAACTCTTTCAACAGGTCTTTAATTTTTTTATTTTCCGGAATCACATGCACCGGCCGGATCTTATCCTGCCAAGAGGAATCACCTGATATATGAAGGTAAGGAAGAACATCCTTGATATGGAGGACACCGATGATATTGTCGATATTATCCCTGTAAACAGGGTACCTCGAATAGCCAAATTCTCTGATCACATGAAGAACGCCATTGAAATCTTCACTTTCATTTACCCCGATCACATCCAATCTTGAGGTCATGATCTCAGTTACCTCCTTGTCGCCGAAGTTAATGATCCCTTTCAGCAACCTGGCTTCCTCCACATCAGCACTGGCAATTTTTGTTGAAAATGTAATTGCTTCGCTTAATTCCTCCCTGGAAATGTCAATGTTTTTCCGTTTGACTCTTTTGTCTATAATGGCTGTAGATTTTACAAGCAGCATGACAAACGGAAAGATAATAACCATTCCTATCCTTAGCGGATTAGCCATCAGTCTGGCAATGGACATGGGTTTTATATTGGCAAATATTTTAGGAAAAAGTTCTCCGAAAAGGACGATTACACAGGTCAACAATACGACATTCACCAGGAATTCAATCCATTCCGGATCAAAATAAAAGATTTTTCCAATCATCCATGCAGCCAGCAGGATGATGGAAATATTCACTAAGTTGTTATAAATCAGGATGGTTGCTAGTAATTTTTGTGGCCGGTTCCATAACCATTGAATTACTTCTGCATGCTTCCCCTTAAGGTTATTTATTTTGGCAGCATGCATGGAAAAGAAAGCGATCTCTGAACCGGAAAGCAATCCTGACAGAATAATAAGCATCAACAGGATGGCTCCTGCGATAATAATGGAAATCCATGGAATATCCTGATGAATAAATGAAGCAAGCAGTAAGCTCGGATTATCTCCTGCCAGTTCGCTCATGGTAGGTGATCTGTTGAATTCCTGGCAAAGATACTCAAAACCAATCAAACAAAATCAGGCTGCTTCATCTGTTTGGAATATCGCTTAATACGTTTCATCACTCTGCAGCAGCCCGATATGTTAAAGGGACTACGGGATCAGAAATCAGATAGCGCTTCCTCAAAATGGAAG
The DNA here is from genome assembly GCA_964652685.1 of uncultured Lentimicrobiaceae bacterium. GTDB lineage: Bacteria > Bacteroidota > Bacteroidia > Bacteroidales > SKPS01 > SKPS01. The sequence continues at coordinate 23,326 of CAZZBS010000021.1, read as the reverse complement.
GTCATCATCCGTAGTTGTTATGCCTGTCTCCCCCTCGGTTTCTTCCTGGGCAGGCATAATGTTATTTTTAACACCGCCCAGCATGTTCATGTTATCGGCAACAATCTCAGTGATATAACGTTTCTGCTGGGTTTCTTTATCCTCCCATGACCTGGTTCGTATCTTTCCTTCCACGTATAGCAGGTCCCCTTTTTTAAGGTATTTTTCTGCTGTTTCCGCCAGGCCGCGCCACATTACGATATTATGCCACTCGGTAATTTCCTGTTTTCTTTTTTCGCGGTCATAATAAACTTCGGTGGTAGCAAGCGGGAAAGCTACTTTTTTCCCCGATTCAAACTGATAGACCTCAGGGTCTTTCCCCAATCTTCCGATCAGAATAACTTTGTTTACATTGCCCATAATGGATCCTCCTTTTGTTTTTCAGTATATATGCATAAGCTGATGAAAAAGGAAAAAAAATTAAAGAATTCTTTCAAAGATAATATTTTTCCTACTCAGTTCAACCAGTAATCTCCTTGCCAATGGCAAGGTTCTGTGACTGAATTCATTCCTATCATGCAATAAAATAATATCTCCGGGGCGAATTGCCTTGATTGTTTTTTCTGCTTTTTTCTCGGAAACAGGTTTACTGCGATAGTCCTTACCGTTTACATTCCACAGTATAATGTTGAATCCCTTGCTTTTGAGCCAGATCAAATGTGGTAAGGGGATTCTGCCATAAGGGGGTCGGTAGATTTTGCTATCGATTAGTTCACTGCATTTTCTGATATCTTTTTTAAAGAAGCTTAAAGCAAGAATCCTGAGTCGGTGATGGTTCCATGAATGAAGGTGAATGGCATGGCCGGATTCATGGATGGTTTTCATGATTTCAGGATTAGCAGCTGCTTTTTCACCTGTAACGAAAAATGTGGCTTTTGCACCGTAATCGTTCAGAAGTTTGAGCAATAAAGGAGTACATTCAGGATCCGGACCATCATCAAAAGTCAGATAAACCTTATCCTGGCCTTTTCCTGTGAATCGGAATGTCAACCATGGAGTAAGTAAATTATTCACTACATCAGGAATCCGATACATGATCAAGAAAGGGGGCTGACGTTCCCCTCGTTGCTATTGCTGTATATACTGCCCTATGGTTGAGAAAAGCATTTTACCGCGTTCTGCCAGTGCTTTTTGGTTGTGTTTATCCAATATTTCGTTAATATAATAGATAACACGGTAAGTATTGGTAATATCGTTACTGATCACTGCCCTTCGTTTGCTATCGAATGATATATAGTAGTTGAATTCCCTTTCTGTTTTATTCATCAGATCTTCGGCAAGTGATGCACCTTTCAGACTGTCGCCTGCCTCAAAATAGGATCGTATGACCGGTATCATAGAGGCATCGTAGTGCAGGATTCTGGCAGGGAGAAGAGAATCGCACCGGTTGAGTACCTTCAGTGCATCTTCATTTCTACCTTCACTAATGAGCGAAAGGGCCAGGCGGGTAAAATTATTTCTGTAACTGACCAGTGGCCTTCTGGCTGTTTCATCATAATAAACATCAGGTAACGAAAGGGTACTGTAATCATATTTATTCATTATGAGGTCATACAGAACATTACTATTGGTTGTACCATGTGCCAGCATGGTGAAGAGCATAACCGGTTCAGCCATATTCCTGATGGGTACCAGGGTATAAACCATCCCATCATGACGGAACCATTGCATCATGTTCAGGTACATGTCATCACCCGTTGTAATGGCAAAATGTACAGGGCGTTCCCATTTATTGGCTGCGAGGAAATCGAGCATCATGACATGGTTTTTCTGTATCCCTTTGTCCTTGATCTCCCATTCAATATACTTCTCAATTTTGAGGGCATCTTCTTTGGGGACTAGTCCATTGGCAATCACTTTTGCCGAGTCAACCCTGATTCTTACCTTGTTTGTTGGGAACCATTCAACGGCCCGATTTGTTCCCCCTCTTACCTTGGAATTTGGATCATCGCTTTTAATCCACTCCATTAACAGGTCAAGGTCAATATAACCGTTGACTACCCTGTCGCTGACCATATTGGCTCGTGTTGACAACTCCTTGAATGCGTCGGTTGACAAACCAAGATTTGCATTTTCTTCTCTGTTTGCCTCCGCTGCCCTGCTGTTGATAAATTTAAGCATAACAGAAAAGGGCAGGGATGGGTTGGTAAACCTTTCATAGTTGGAGGGCAGGTCTTCTTTCAGGCGGGATGCATTGATAAGACTTATCATATTGATTCTGATTCCATTCACAACATCTTTATATACGTCGTAATCACGTTGAATGATTGAATCCATGAAAGCATTGATAATGATTTCCCTGCCCCGGGTATTCATGGGATCGTCGATGGTTGCGATATAAACATAATCCCGACTCCCCTGTATGTATTGGTCTTTTGTGAATGAGATAGGAATTCCGGGGGCTTCATAGGTTTTTCTAACTGACTGTTCAACATACCAGTCCGTATTGAAAAGGCTCAGGTTAACAACTTTTACGTCAGTTCTAACCCCTTCCACCTCTTGCGCATACCACAGCGGGAAGGTATCATTGTCGCCGTTGGTGAATACAACCCCATATTTGCGGCATGCATTCAGGTAATTCTTTGCTACCTCAAGTGCAAGGCGTTTATTGGAGCGGTCATGGTCATCCCATCCCTCTTTGGCCATGATACCTGGCACCAGCAGTAGTAATAGGAGGCTGATAGCGACCGGCAGGTATTTATACCGGAAGTTTTTATCAATCCACTGCATGATACCGACAATACCAAGACCGATCCAGATGGCAAATGCATAGAAAGACGCTGCATAGGAATAATCCCGTTCACGCGGCTGATACGGATATTGGTTCAGATAGACGACAATAGCGATACCAGTCATCAAAAAGAGCAGCATCACAACGATACTGTCCTTATAATTGCCTGATGTATGGAACACCAGCCCGATTATACCAAGGATCAGAGGCAGCAGGAAGAACTTATTCGTTGCCTTGTTGTTGAGAAGGTGGTCGGGTAGATTATCCTGAGGGCCAACGAGTGCTTTGTCAAAGCCAGGGATGCCGGAGATCCAATTGCCATGCAACGGATTTCCATGCCCCTGGAGGTCATTTTGCCGGCCGGCAAAATTCCACATAAAATAGCGGAAATACATGTGGCCCAACTGGTATTTAAAGAAAAACGTCAGGTTTTCTCCCATGGTAGGGATATAGGTGACTTCCGGTTTTTCGGGTGTCCCACCTATCTGAATCCTTTCCCCTTTGTTTTTGTGTGCCCACTCCTGGTATGCTGTTCTATGATGAGACCGCTGCTGGCTCCACATTCTCGGGAAAACGGTTTTAAAGCGTTCATGATACACTGGCTGGGTACTGATATTATCGTTGGTGATGACATAACGCCCTTTGATCTTACCCCCGGCGGAATCGACATAAGCCTTTGCATCATTTCTCTCATAAAAGGATGCTTTTTCGATCTTGTCCTGGTACACAAGATATTTTTTAGTATAAACTGGTTTTCCATCCTTCATATCAATCATAGGGGCATTGTAGTAATAACCGGTCAGAATAGGCCATGTACCATATTGTTCACGGTTAAGGTAAGCCAGGAGGCTAATGGCGTTTTCCGGGTTATTTTCATCAATGGGTGTATTTGCATTGGAACGGATCACCAGCATGAAGAAGGAAGAATAACCGATAAGCATCATCGTCACAGCCAGGATAACGGTGTTGAGTACCACTTTCCCCTTGCGGTGGGTATTACGTAATCCCCATGTAATACCACCTATGATGAGGATAAAATAGATAATAGTACCTGTATTGAAGGGGAGTCCAAAGCCGTTGACGAAGATACGTTCGAAGAGGCCGGCGAGGGCTGGCACCAACGGAACCAGACCCATAAGGACAAAGCCAAGTATTGCAACACCTATCACCAGTGCGACCACAATTCCTTTCCAGTTTGCTTCATACTTCCTGAAATAGTAAATGAGGGCAATGGCTGGGATGGCGAGCAAGTTCAGCAGGTGGACGCCGATAGAGAGACCGACGAGGTAGGCAATCAGAATAAGCCATTTGAGGGAATGTTTTTGATCCGCAACCGCTTCCCAGCGCAACATAGCCCAGAATGTAATAGCGGTGAAAAAGGATGACATGGCATACACTTCCCCTTCCACTGCAGAGAACCAGAAGGAGTCGGAAAAGGTGAATGCGAGTGAACCTACAAGGCCGCTGCCAATAATGGTGAAAATTTTTGCATGGGTCATAGATTGATCGCCGTTTTTCATCACCATTTTTTTAGCCAGATAGGTAATGGACCAGAAGAGAAAGAGGATGGTGAAGGCACTGGCCAGTGCAGACATAAAGTTGATCATCAATGCCACATTTGAGGTGTTCCCGAAGGCAAAGAGACTGAAAAACCGTCCGATGAGCTGGAACAAAGGTGCTCCGGGCGGGTGCCCCACCTGCAATTTATATGCAGTGGCAATGTATTCGCCGCAATCCCAGAAACTTGTGGTCCGTTCTGCTGTCAACATATAGACTATGGCTGCAACAGCAAATACGATCCATCCCAGAATGATGTTCAGTCTTTTGTAATTCATGATGTTTTCATTTTATTAACCGCTCTGAATGAAGCGTTTCTGAAAAGATTAGGGATTAGTAACCATCCATAAAAATAAGGCTACGAATATATAAAAAATATCCATGATTGAGTTGTTGGCCTGAAGCTGCCTGCATTGCGTTGTTTTTTGTTATATACAAAGTTTTTTATACTTTTGCGCCACCATTTGCGGGACTGTCCGATGGTGTAATGGTAGCACTGCAGATTTTGGTTCTGCCTGTCTAGGTTCGAATCCTGGTCGGACAACAACAAATGCAAAACAACGCTTCAGGGATCAATCCCAGAGAGGTGTTGACAGGTAAGGAAAAGGAATGGCGGGGACTTACAGTCCCCTTTATTATTAAAAATGAACATGATCAGAGAGGATCACATCAGGACGTTAATCGATGCATATACAACAGGAACCGGTAAATTCCTGGTAGATCTTACGGTGTCATCCACAGGGAATATCCAGGTGATGATGGATGGGGACGATGGTTACACCATTGCTGATTGTGCAGCGCTGAGCCGTTACATTGAGCAGCATCTGGACCGCAACAGGGAAGATTTTTCACTTGAGGTTTCTTCCTGTGGAGTGGGTAATCCACTAACGTTGCCCAGGCAATACCGGAAAAACACCGGAAGGCTTCTTGAAGTGACGTTATCAGACGGAAAGATGATAGAGGGAAGAATTAAAGAGTCTGATGATGTAAGTATTACGCTGGAAATCCCATCTGTCAAGCATGGGACTGTTAAGACTGCCGGTGTAATATTACAGCGTATCTTAATCACCGACATAAGCAAAGGGATTATCAAAATCGAATTTTAATCATTTATCCAGCAAAACAATACGGACAATCGGAACCATGGAAAACTTAAAGTTAGTAGAATCGTTTTCGGAATTCAAGGAATTCAAGAATATCGACAGGGCCACGATGATGCGCATCCTGGAGGAGGTTTTCAGGCACATGCTTATTAAAAAATATGGTTCTGATGAGAATTTTGACATCATTGTCAACATTGACAAGGGGGACCTTGAGATATGGCGCAACAGGGTTGTGGTGGAAGATGGAGAGGTTGAGGATGAAAACACGGAGATTGCCTATTCGGATGCTGTGAAAATTGAGCCTGATTTTGAAATTGGGGAAGATGTTTCCGAGGAGGTTAAGATCGTTGATTTTGGCAGAAGAGAGATATTAACCATCCGTCAGAACCTGGTTGCCAAGGTACAGGAATATGAAAAAGACAATGTTTACAAGAAATACAAGGAGAAGATCGGAGAGGTCATCACAGGGGAGGTTTACCAGATTTGGAAAAAGGAAATCCTGGTGCTGGATGATGAGGGTATTGAGCTGATCCTTCCCAAGCAGGAACAGATTCCTTCCGATTTTTTCAGGAAAGGGGATTCGATACGCGCCATTGTGCTAAAGGTAGAGATTAAAAACAGCAATCCCAATATTATACTTTCGCGCACCTCTCCTGTATTCCTTGAACGATTGTTTGAGCAGGAGGTACCAGAGGTCTACGACGGGTTAATCACCATTAAAAAGATTGTGAGGGAGCCGGGTGAGCGGGCTAAGGTTGCTGTTGAATCCTATGATGACCGCATTGATCCTGTAGGGGCCTGTGTTGGCATGAAAGGATCTCGTATCCATGGCATTGTCAGAGAGTTGCGCAATGAGAACATTGATGTCATCAACTACACCACCAATTCCACCCTTTACATTTCCCGTGCATTAAGCCCGGCTAAGATCAGCAGCATTGTACTGGATGATGAAAACAAACGGGCAAGTGTTTATATGAAGCCAGACCAGGTTTCACTTGCCATCGGGAAGGGAGGACATAATATCAAACTTGCCGGTAAGCTTACCGGATATGAGATTGATGTTTACCGCGATACCGATATCGACTCCGATGATGTTGACCTTAACGAATTTAAGGATGAGATTGAAGACTGGATCATCGATGAGTTCAAGAATATTGGTTGCGACACTGCTAAAAGCGTATTAGAAATACCATTGGATGAACTTGTTAAGCGAACCGACCTGGAAGAGGAAACCGTCAGGGAGGTGATCAGGATATTAAAGGCTGAGTTTGAATAAGTTTTCTAATTTTACGCTGATTTTCACCGGAATAGGGATGAACTTCAGCTTAATGGCTTAGATGTCTGGAGAAATATTACATAATGTATGTCTGAAACAAACACAAGTGTGAGGTTAAGTAAAGTTGCAAAAGAGTTCAATGTCGGTATTTCCACCATCATTGAATTTCTTTCCGGGAAGGGCTTTACCATTGAAAACTCTCCGAATACCAAGCTTTCATCTGAGCTGTATGACCTCATCCAAAAGGAATACTCTCAAGAAAAGAGCGCCAAGGAGGAGTCGATCAAGGTAGGCCTTGAGCATAGCAAGTTGGAGACAATTTCTATTGAAGACAAAAAAGTTGATTTACAAGACGATTCCGATGATATTTCGATTGAAGAACTGCTGATCCAGACACGTGTGGATTTACCCTCCACTACAACCAAAAAGAAAGAAAAGCCATCTGTAACAGAAGAATCCAAGCCTAAAAAGAAGAAGGAGGTTACAGAGGAGGAACCTGAAGAAGCGAAAAAGATAACTGCTTCTGAAAAGGAGGCGGAACCTGAAGTTAAGCCGGTCAAAGAGAAGGAAAAGGGATTGGTCATTCATGGCACAATGGACCTTGACAGCATGAACTTACGGACCAAACCTCCCCGGAAGACCAAAGCAGAAAAGGAAGAGGAGCAACGGAAGAAGAAAGAAGAAGAAAAAAAGAAACAACTCTCCAAAGAGACTAAATCTCCGGTGAAAAAGAAAGAGGCAGCTAAATCACCTGATGCAAAGGAAGAGGGAGAGGTAGTTGATCAGCAGGATGAGGAGGAGGTTACTATCCACGAAGAGTCGCGGGTTGCAAAAAAACCTGAACCAGAGATTGATTTTCTTGTAACAAAGGTTGAAAAGCTTACCGGGCCTACTATTCTTGGAAAGATGGATCTTCCTCTCCCTGTGAAGAAGGCAAAAAAGGTAGAGAAGAAACCGCCTGTTGCTTCCAGCGATGATGAAACCACACTAGACACAAGCAAGAAGAAAAGGAAACGGATCAAGACTACCGGTCAGAAAGGAACAGTCATTAGGGATGTAATCTATCCTGACCAGAAGCCCAAGATGGTTGCCAAGCGACGTCAGGACATGAAGCCTCAGGCCAGTGAAGAAGATATTCAGCGCCAGGTCAGGGAAACCCTGGCTCGCCTTTCTCCAACAGGTAAGTCAAAGCAGTCTAAGCTACGGCGCCAGAAGCGTGAGATGATTCACGAGACTCTTGAAAAGCAACGTCAGCAAGAGGAGCAAGCTGAAAAAATCATCAAGGTGACTGAATTCGTCACGGTAAATGAGCTGGCCAGTTTGATGAATGTCGATGTAAACGATATTATTTCCACGTGCATGGCGCTTGGATTGTTTGTTTCGATCAACCAGCGTCTTGATGCTGAAACCCTGACAATTGTTGCAGATGAATTTGGCTACAAGGTGGAATTTGTCAGCATTGAAGTACAGGAAACCATTGATACCTTTGTTGACAATCCTAAGGATCTTGCTCCAAGGCATCCCATTGTCACTGTGATGGGGCATGTAGACCACGGGAAGACCTCATTGCTTGACTATATCCGGAAGACCAATGTCATTGCGGGAGAAGCGGGAGGTATTACCCAGCATATCGGAGCTTACGAGGTTTCCCTTGAAAACGACAGGAAGATAACCTTTCTTGACACACCCGGGCATGAAGCTTTTACAGCGATGCGTGCCAGGGGTGCAAAGGTTACGGATGTTGCCATCATTGTAGTTGCCGCTGATGACCAGGTGATGCCACAGACCAGGGAGGCGATCAATCATGCCCAGGCTGCCGGTGTTCCTATCGTTTTTGCCATCAACAAGATTGATAAGGAGGGGGCCAATCCTGAAAAGGTGAAGGAGCAACTGGCGAACATGAACCTTCTTGTGGAGGATTGGGGAGGCAAATACCAGAGCCAGGATATCTCTGCCAAGAAAGGACTTCATGTGGATGAGCTTCTTGAGAAGGTGCTGCTTGAGGCTGAGTTACTGGATCTGAAGTGTAATCCACAGCGACCAGCTGAGGGGACTGTTATTGAGTCAGCACTTGACAAGGGGCGTGGATATGTAGCCAAACTGTTGGTTCAGAACGGCACGCTTAAAAATGGTGACATAGTGCTTGCCGGTTGTCATCATGGCCGTGTAAAAGCGATGTACAACGAGCGAAATCAGAAGATCACCAAGGCTGGTCCCGGTTCACCGGTTCTGCTACTTGGTTTGCACGGTGCTCCACAGGCGGGGGACACCTTCAATGTGCTGATCGATGAGCGTGAAGCCAAGAACGTCGCCACCAAACGCTTACAACTGCAGCGTGAACAGGGTATTCGAACACAGAAACACATCACCCTGGATGAAATCGGCCGCCGTATTGCCATCGGAGATTTCAAGGAGCTTAACATCATCGTCAAAGGTGATGTGGATGGTTCTGTCGAAGCCCTCTCAGATGCACTCCTGAAGCTTTCCACCGATCAGGCGCAGGTGAATGTAATCCATAAATCGGTGGGTGCCGTATCGGAAACCGATGTGATGCTTGCTTCTGCTTCGGATGCCATCATTGTGGCCTTCCAGGTAAGGCCTTCCGTGGGTGCCAGAAAGCTGGCTGAGCAGGAACAAATCGATATACGCATCTATTCCATTATCTATCAGGCAATCGATGAAATCAAATCTGCTCTTGAGGGGATGCTGTCACCTGTGATCGAGGAAAAGATCACCAGTAATGTTGAAGTACGTGATACCTTTAAAATATCCAAAGTGGGTACGGTTGCAGGATGCATGGTACTGGACGGAAAGATCAACAAGGGATCCAAAATAAGGGTCATCCGTGACGGTATCGTGATTTACGCAGGATATCTCTCCACCCTTAAGCGGTTCAAGGATGATCTCAAGGAGGTTGCTGCAGGATATGAGTGTGGCCTTAGCATTGAAAATTACAATGACATCAAGGTGGGCGATATCATCGAAAGCTACGAAGAGATTGAGATCAGGCGAAAACTTTGATGCACGGTATCTAACCTGCAGACTTACCTGTAGAGTTGTTCCTTTATAATATATTCATATACCTTCCCGGGCAGAAAGAACCTGACATCTTTCTTCTCCCTGATTGCCTTACGGATAAAGCTTGAGGAGATATCCATCATGGGTGCGGCAACTTTTATTACCCTGGCTCCTTCCGGGGCAATATTTTCGGTTCCCGGCCGTGGATACACATACAATGCATAGTGTTCCAGAATGGTTTTATAATTAAACCATTTTGTGATAGTAGCAAGGTTGTCACTTCCCATGATCAATCCAAACCGGTAATTGGGATGCTTTTCGGAAAGGTATGTAAGGGTAATGCTGGTATAAGAGGGTTTAGAAAGATATAATTCGATATCAGATACTTTGTAACCTGGATAATCCTCCAAAGCAAGGTGAAGCATTTCAAGCCGTAACCATGGATCAAGTAAACCTGCCCGCGGTTTGTGTGGATTCTGTGGGGAAACAACAAACCATACCTCATCCATATCGGTGAACTGCAAAAAATAATTTGCAATGATGAGATGCCCAACATGCACCGGATTGAATGAACCGAAAAACAACCCGACTTTTGTTCCCTCTTTTTTCATACCCCGATAAATTTTCTAACCATTTCCGTGACCTCTTCGATAGCCTCATGAAGGTCCCTGTTCACAACAATGGCATCAAACTGCACTGCAAAGGAGAGTTCCCAACGGGCTTTCTGTATCCTTTTCTCCATCACTTCATCAGGTTCAGTACCTCTTTTATTCAACCTATCTCTCAATACCTCCAGGTCCGGAGGCATGATGAAAACAGAAAGCGCCTGGTCACCATATTTCTTCTTGATGTTCAATCCTCCCATCACATCAATATCAAACACGACATGAAAGCCCCTGGCCATTAAAGCATCCACTTCACGTGCAAGGGTCCCGTACAGCAATCCTTCGTAAACCTCCTCATATTCAATGAATTCTTGATTTGCAACATGCTGCAGGAAATCTTCCTTGCTCATGAAATAGTATTCCCGGCCATCTATTTCCCCTTTCCTCGGTGATCGTGTGGTAGCCGATACTGAAAACCTCAGGTTCAAACCTTTTTTCAACAAAGCTCTGACAAGGGTTGTCTTTCCTGCACCGCTGGGAGCAGAAAATATGATCAGCTTTCCTGATGGTATTTCAGGTTTCATGCTAAAGAATATTTAACAACTGTTCTTTCACCTTTTCCAGTTCATCTTTTATCTCCACCACCAGGCGCTGGATATCGGCATCATTGGCTTTGGAGCCAAGGGTATTTACCTCCCGGCCAATTTCCTGGGCGATAAACGCCAGTTTCCTTCCGTTTGAATCACCTTCCTTCATCACCTGTCTGAAATAGGTTAAGTGGTTTCCCAGTCTTACTTTTTCTTCATTGATATCAAATTTCTCAAGATAATAAATGAGTTCCTGTTCTAATCTGTTCCTATCATACTCAAGGTTCACCCCTTCACTGAGATCGCGTATTATCCTTTCTTTCAGTCTATCAATGCGTCCTTGCTCAAAGGGCTTAATCTTTTTCAGTAAAACGTCAATGTTGGCGATTCTGGCAAGGATGTCCCGGCCTGTTTCATTCCCTTCCTGGTCGCGGAAAAGGTTAACCGCACCTGCAGCACCTGAAACTGTCTGCATCAGTATCTGGTATTCTTCCGGTCCGGTTACTGCAGCCGGTGTTTTCATCACTTCAGGCATCCTCAGAATCAGGGAAAGATACTCATGAGAGGGTTTCAGGCCCAATATCAATTCGAGGTTCTGAAACTGTTGATACCAGGCCTTCGCCAATGCTTCATTAACCTGGGGAACCTGTGCATCACCGGTACATTCAACCGTGACCTGACAAAATACTTTACCCCGTTCCAGTTGGGTTGCAAGCAGATTACGGATTTCCGGTTCATATTCGCTGTATTCGGAAGGGAGTTTTAATCCTATGTCCAGTTGTTTGGCATTGAGTGTCTTTATTTCAACCGTAACCTGTCTGTGCTGATAGCGGTTGGTGGCCTTCCCATAACCCGTCATGGATCGTATCATACTGTAAGATGGTTAATAATGACAACAAAGATAAGGAACTTATCAGGGGTTCCTGATTACACGTCCACTCCGGACATATCTGTCGGCATAATATCTTTCATCCATATCGCTTATAATTACTCCTTTACTAATTGTCGCATGAACGATCTTATTATTGCCTATATACATCCCTACATGACTGATCCGGGTACCCCTGATATTATAAAATACCAGGTCCCCAATCTGGAGGTTTTCTTTCCCGATCTCGATGGTATTGGCCACCTGTCCGTCTGAACTTCTGTTCAGTTGGATACCATAGATCTTCTTGTATATTTCCATTGTAAATCCGCTGCAATCGGTGCCTGTCTTTTTTTCATGCCGGCCATACCCGTAAGGTGTTCCCATCCATGAATTTATTTCAGCAAAGAGAGCTGCATAATCAGAACTCAGGGTATCTGCCGTAATGATAACCGGGTGGACGGTTTCCTGGTTGTAAGGTTTCTCAGAGCTGCTTCGCCTGCTACTTTGGTAGGATACTACCATATGGTCGGAACCTGTATCTTCCCAGGTTATTTTGATTTCATCTCCGGTGTTGGGTTCAGGTGCCAGTGTCAACAAGGCACATCCTGAGGTAAGAATGGGTATTGCAAGAAGGAAAGCAGCAGTTTTAAAGCTCATTGTTTTTTTTGATGGTTAAAAGTAAGGAAAAACAGGAAGCCCCTGTACAGGAAAGCACAGGATAATACAGATTATTTGAATAACTTGGCGTGCTATTTCACATTCACCTTTGTCAGGGAAAAGATGAACAACAATCCGGATCAGCAGAAAGTATTGAAATGGTTCACCTTACGGCGTATTATGGTACCGGTGCTGATCGGACTGGCTGTGTCTGTCTTTTTAATCGTCAGGGATGTACAACAGGGAATTGACTTGTTTGAAATATCCTCGAGTTCAGCGTATGGGTTCACTCTGGCACTGATTCTACAGGCAATGCGTGATTTCGCATACATGGTTCGCATCCGTCTTCTGACAGATCATAAACTGACATGGCGTGAGAGTTTTCAGGTCATTATGATCTGGGAATTTGCTTCATCGGTTACCCCCTCCATTGTAGGGGGTACAGCTATTGCTTTTTTCATCATTCACCGTGAAGGATTCGGCATCGGAAGGAGCACTTCCATTGTAATGGTGACAGCCATGCTTGACGAGTTGTTTTATATAATGACCGTTCCTGTTGTGTTATTGTTTTCGATGCACAACAGTCATTTCATTCATATCGAAGACCTTCCCTGGAGCATTGGTACCAAAGGCATCTTCTTGATCGGATATGGATTCCTTGTTTTTTTAACCCTGACCATTCTTTCTGCTGTCTTCATCTCGCCAAAAGGTTTTAAAAGGGTAATTACCGGCCTTTTCAGTATCCGTTTTCTGAGGCGTTGGTATCCAAAAGCAGAGAAGGCAGGGGATGAGATCATATTGACATCAAAGGAGATGCGATCGAAGTCATGGCTTTTCTGGGTGAAAGCATGGTTCATTACAGCCTGGTCATGGACCGCCCGATACCTGGTCGTAAATGCCCTGATTGCGGGGATTAATCCGGTCAGCGACCATCTTCTCCTGTATTGCCGTCAGATGATCATGTGGGTTATTTTATTGATAAGCCCCACGCCAGGGTCAAGCGGAGCGGCCGAATATTTCTTTCCACAGTTTCTGGGGGAATTCATCCAGCGAGGTTCACCAGACCTGATCGCCCTGATCTGGCGCTTAATGAGTTATTATCCTTATCTTCTTGCCGGTTCTCTCATTCTTCCATTCTGGCTTAAAAGGACGATCATCCGGCCTGTTCGGTGAATCCTTAAGACCGGAAAGCCTGTGGGATCATGCGGATTATCCGGAAGTGTTATCCGCAGTAATAAAAACGCTGGACCAGTTCAAGCAGTTTTTCCGTATTGCTCTTGATTTCTTCACGGAGATGCTGGTCGTTGTAACTTTGGAGTAATCCGACGATCCCGTCAATCATGGTTTGAGAAAAGACACCGTAACGTGTATAGATTTCAGCCTGTTCTTTAAGTTTTAAAGCACTTTCATAGCATGAAACCGGCAGTTGCCTTAATGATTTGACACGTTCTTTGTGTTCTTCATGGAAAATATTCACATCCACATAGGTTTTTGCAGCATATTCCAATGCATCTTTCATTTCAAGACCATGACGTGCTGCCACCGTCAGGCCTGCCAGTAAAAGGTATATATCAGCGCTACCGTCCGGACAACGAAATTCTACTGTCTGTCTTTCTGAAAAATCCATGGTAATATCGGGATCCTGCGGATTTGCGTCCGCTGCCATATTCACATGACCTGTCCATCCGAGTGGAACCCTCACCAGCACTGACCTGTTCCTGTCGCCCCAGCATATATTGGTGGGAGCTTCCTGGTGAGGAACAAGCCTGAAATAGGAGGTAGGATTGGTATTCCCGAATGCGGTAAGACTGGTTGCCAGATCCAGGTATCCCGCAATGGCCTTCTTGGCAATATCGTTGAGCATACCATTTTCCACCATCATATTCTTACCCTCTTTGACCAGTTTTGTGTGCACGTGCATTCCACTTCCAGCCTTGCCTACACTTATTTTTGGGGAAAATGTCAGATCAACACCATAATGATAGGCCATGGTACGCAGGATCCATTTAGCGATTACCAATTGATCGGCTGCATCCTCCACCGGAACCGGGATAAATTCTATTTCATTCTGTTCATATACTTTCTCCCCCACGGTAAAATTCCCCACTTCCGAATGCGCATACTTGATGTTTCCGCCACAAGCTGCAATGGTATGTAGGGCTTCAATCCGAAAATCTTCCATCCTGTTGAAAGGAAATGATTCATGGTAACCGCGCTGATCTGTAGCTTCAAAAATATGTTCCCGGTCACTGATCACATAGTATTCCAGTTCCCCCATACATTGGAACTCGTATCCTGTCTTTTCCTTCAATACCTTGGCAGCTTTCCGCAGAATATATTCCGGTGAACTTTCCATGGGTTTACCATCTTTGTCATAATATGAACAAAGGATATCCAGGGTAGGTATTTCGGTGAAAGGATTAACGAAAGCGGTTTTATACCTTGGCACGACATACAGGTCGCTGGCTCCCGAACTTATGTGCTTGAAGAGACTTGATCCATCCACCCTTTCGCCATTGCTGAGGATCCCCTCCAGGTGCCTGCGGCTGTTGATAACAAAATTGAGCGTTTTCAACCGGCCATCTCCACCCACATAACGCAGGTTGATCATCTCAATTCCCTGCTCTTCCACAAACCGGATAATATCAGCCCGGGTAAACTGTGACTGTGGTTTTTCAAGTAATTGCACCAATGGATTAGGTGATAAAAGCATGTTTTCATTCATATCGCATACGATTAAATTTCAGTGGGCTAAACTACATAAAAAAGGGATGTCAGGTAATCCTCCTGTCGTTTTGGATAACTGTTCAGTCAGAAAGGGAGCGCAGCACCGGCAGTGATTTCATATCACCAAATCCAGCCACATGCAACTGGTAGAAGCATATCAGTGCATCCAACAACTGGTTCCGGATGGCTTTTCCTGCCAGGAAAAGTTGATATTGATCAAACGGAATATTGATTAATTCGTTCAGCCAATGGCTTACCGAAGAATTCAATATCTCCTGATGCAAAAAGGGAGGATGCACAAATGAGCCCTCTCTCAGGTCAAAACAGCTGTTTTCCAACCTATTTCCGTTATGAGGGAAAAAGCCCAGGAAAAAGGTCAGGTGGATCATAAAGCTCAGGTGATAGGAGGGGTGGAGTGGTATCTGTTCATCAAGGATGGTCAGCGTCCGCAACAGAAAATCAAACAGGCTTTCATTGGATTCCTCCTCTTTCAGCACCTTTAACAACAATTCATTCAAAAACAGAAGGACCCCCCCTTTAACCGTATCATGGTGAATATGTTTGTAGGGCTTCAGCAGTGAAAGCTCCCTGGTATACTGAATGCTTTTCCCATGACGAACATCTGTCACCAGCCGTACTAATGTCATTGGCGCCAACAGGGCAGCTCCGTTAAAGGTTCGTCCCGGTTTCCCTTTAAAAGAAAACACCATAATGCCTGAAGCACGTGTATATATCGTAACAATGCTTACCGTATCGCCATAACGTGTTTTCTTCAGTACAATGCCTTCTGTGCTGACAAGCATTTTGATCAGCTATTTTATAAAGAGGATTTTGGTAATGAATGTATCGGTTCCGCCCGGTTCGGAGGAAAAGACCAGGTAAACGCCAGAAGCCACCTTTCTACCTGAGAAATCCTTTCCGTACCATACAGCCTGGCCTCCGTTGGAGCGTGTTGAATAAACCACCTCACCGCTTACATTGGTGATTTTTACATCGGCATCCCTGACAAGGCCCGTAATGGAAATGACCCCTGTATAATCAGGAGAAACAGGATTGGGAAAAACCTTTACTTCATTGTGATATTCAAGCGCTTTTGTGGCGTCGGAACGATAGGAGATGATCCCTTTGTTGGTACCGAAGAATACCTCACCGGTATGGTCGTTTATCACAATACTCTGAATACTGTTGCTCAGCAACGGACTGTTCCCTTCATGAAACCTGGCTATTTCTTTTGTACCATCAGCCGAAAGAAGGAATACCCCCGATTGGTCTGTCCCGATCCACTTACGGTTGGCACCATCGACTGCAATTGCCGTAACGGTTTCATTTTCGAGAAGATATTGATCATAACCGTCCTGGTTGACCAGGATTTGCTGGGCATCATACGAATAACCGGAAAAGACATTTTCGGGACTGTAAATGATAGCTATTCCCTTGTCAGATCCAATCCATAACCTGCCATCCAGATCGATGGCCATATCGGTTACCAGGGTACTCGGGAGATTTCCTTTTCCCAGGTACCCAGAGATATGTGCTGTTTTATCATCATTTGGATTAGAGAGCGTGTTGTTGTCGTTAAAAACCTGGATACCGTTACCCCTTCCGATCAGTATCCATTTTTGCCCGATCTGATCAATGACGATCTTGCCAAGCACCTTTTCATTCAACTTCATATCGGTACTGCTGATATTAAAAGAGTACCAGGTACCATCCGGCCTGAGCACCGACAAGGACCTTGTTACACCTGCATTGCTGACCCACAGGTTGCCCTGACTGTCAAATGTAACACCGCCGATAGCTACTTTATATACCCCCAGCGCATTGTTTTCCAAAACACTCAGGGTGCTGTTCGTTTGGTCATAAATACAGGTAACCTTTCCATCTCTGAGATAGATCAGTCCTTTGTCCCAGGAACCTGCATATACTTTCGCAGGGTCGGAAGGATCAATGGCAACACAGACGAGATCAGCGATGGTATCCATTGCAGGGTCTGTTTCGTTGTTCACCGTTTTCCAGTTTAATCCATTGTAGTGAAAGAGTCCGGTCTTTCTGAAGGTCATACTCCATGTGCTGTTGTATGCACCGGATGCAACCCACAACTCATCATCCACGGATGCCATTGCGAAAGCATCTGTTGTCGCAGGTCCATTGGGTGTTATAAGTATATAATTCCACTGATCATACACGAAAACAAGCCCTTTAAATTTATCGGCAATCCAAAGAAATCCCTGTTCATCAATAACAGCTTCCGTTGGTGCGGCAACAATTTGCATTCCGGTACCTATGCCATAATCAAAAATATGCCTGAACACCTCCATGGATTCATCCAGGACTACTACATTGTCTTCCTTGGTCATCACGAACCTGTTTCCAAAACGGTCGAGTTGTGAACATCTCTCATAACCAAACCGGATGTAATGGTTCCATTGTCCGTTCTCACGATAAAACAGAGTGTCATCAATGCTTTCTCCAACCCTAAGATTGATATATGGAATGCTATTAAAAAATTCAAGGGTGTTATACCGGTTATCAGGATAGGGGATTTCATCCCATTTTTTCCAGTTCGAAAAATCGGGCAGATAATCGGTAAGAGCTGCACGGTAGATACCACTGTCGGTTGCCGCATAAACCGTATCATCAAAAAACTTCACATCATTGATATTGGTGTAGGACCCGTTTTCACCGATCAGGAAGGTCTGTTTGAATTCCTTTTTCCTGAGATTCAGCACAACAATGCCAAATCCACAGGAAAGCCAGGCCTCATCTTCTTTAAAAGTTATATCATTGATGACTTTATTGATGGGCAGATTTTGCCGTTTGATATCAGAAAGGTTCGTGATCCTGCCGTTTTGTATCAGGTCGATATTTGCATTCCTGTATGCAATAACCAGTGTTTTGGTAGCAGCATGATAAGCTGTTTTAATGAATCCAACATCTGACAGTCCACTGTTTTTGGAAACCGGCTCGATCGATTGTTCGTTTTTGTCATAATAGAACATACTTTGCTCTGTTGCACAATACACCCTGTCACTGGTCGACGCCAGAGAAACGGCCCTGGTGTAAGGCAGGTGTTCTCTCCACGAACCAACCTGTATTTGCTGGGCTGTCGCCGGTAAACTGAACGATAGCAGTAATATCATCAAATATGGAAGAAACCTCTCGCTATTAATCATACAGATCTTATTTTATCCTGATAAACTGCCCTGACGGTGCCGGATAACAGGTATGGCTGTTGAAAGCTCATGGCTATTAAAGGTCGGTACCTCCAAGGGCAGGTCTAATAAGCTGGTTATCATATTTAATTTCGATCCCATTCTTATAATCAATCACAATTAAAAGGACTCCTTCATCATTATAGTAATGCCAGGTACCATGACGGATGCCCATGATATAATTTCCTTCTGTTTTGACCGATCCGTCAGGATTGTAATGGACATGCCTGCCATCAGGATATCCATCGATGTATTTACCATTAAAACTCAGGATATTGTCCGGATAATAATGTCGCCATTCCCCATCCCTTTCTCCCATAATATAAGTTCCCTCCTGACGGTAACCCTCCTCCTGGTAATACCATTCGCCGTCTTCTTCATCATCCACATATATGCCCCTGGCGATGGGCTTTCCCTGTTCATTATATTCAACCATTTCCCCGTTTTTCAGTCCGTTGGTACAGGATTCTTCCCTGCGTAAAGTTCCGTCAGCATAATACCATGTCCATTTCCCATGCTCCCTGCCCTTTTCGTTAAAGAATCCTTTTTGTTCAATCCTTCCGGTTGGGAAATAGAAAATCCATTCACCGGTTCTTACACCGTCCTTATAGTTCCCTTCCGATTTCATGCCCCCCTCTTTGAAATATTCTTTCCAAAAACCCTGTTTCTTTCCCTGTTCATCCAGTATGCCGGACCCAATGAGCCGTCCCATGTCAATGATATACACAATCCTGAGTGTACCGTCAGGGTTAAACTCCTTCCTCACACCATCTGCAACCCCATCCCTGTAACTTCCCTCTATCTTGACACGCATATCCGGATAGTAATCTCTACGAATTTCATATTCAACCAATTCGTCGCTATCCTTGATCAATTCATCTTCTATATATTTCCGTATGCTTTCCAGATTTCCATCACGGTCATACTGCTTGTAATAACCGTCCAGTTTCCCATGCCTGTAACTGAATTCCTCTTTTATCATTCCGTTCGGATAAAAGGTCTTCCACAACCCGTGACGGTTATTTTCATTGTCAAACCTGTTGATGAACTCACGACTGATGGCAACACCCTTTCTGTATTCCATCAGTATAATGACCACACTATCCCGGTTGTAAAATCTGGCATACCCATTCTCCCTTCCGTTTTCAAAAGGAATGGTCTTCGTCAGGTAGTTTTCCGAATCATAATGATAGGTTAACCCCTGCTTGATATCCTCTTCGAAATATTCTTCTATGCGTTCTTCCGGGAGATACGTTATTCTTAATCCCTGCTTTTTTCCATCAACATAATTGATAATCAACTGAATATTTCCTTTTTCATCATAAAAATTCCATGTACCGTCCAGCAGGAAGTTTTTTCTGTTTCCTTCGGATCTTATGTTTCCGTTCTCATGATAATTTTTCCAGTAACCATCCGGCTTTCCATCAATCATAATTCCTTCACTGCTTATATTCCCGTTCGGATAATAAAATTTCCGGAAACCCTTTGGCATGGTGTCTCCTTCTTCCTGTGCATGAAGAGAAAGCGTTGTCAGTATAATTGCAACTATCAGAATGAACGTTTTCATGATGGGGATTTTTCTTGGTACTAACAAACTTATCCTTTCCTTCATTATTGTATCAGTCCCTCCTTTCTCGAAATTTCCAGCATTTTGACAATAGGTTTTGCTGCTTTATCAATCACCTCCTGTTCAAGCATGATATCCGGATGCTCTTTTTTCATGCACTGAAAAAGCTTTTCCATTGTATTTAGTTTCATATAGGGACAGTCATTACAGGTACAGGTTTCATCCGAAGGTACCACCATAAACTCTTTACCTGGTGATTCCTTTCTCATCTGATGCAGAATACCTGATTCTGTAGCAACTATATATTTTTTAGTATCATCTGTTTTTGCAAACTTTATCAGTTGAGTGGTTGAACCTATAAATCCGGCCAGGGCAAGAACCTGCGGTTTGCATTCCGGATGTGCTATCAACATGGCATCCGGATGTTGCATTTTAAGTTTTATGATCCTTTCTGTTGTTAAAATGTCATGCACCTCACAGGTACCATCCCATAACAACATATCTCTTCCTGTCTTCTGGTTGATATACGCACCCAGGTTCTTATCCGGTGCAAAAATAATTTTCTGCTCTTTTGGTATCGATTCAATGATCTTAACGGCATTACCTGAAGTGCAAATGATATCAGACATGGTTTTGACAACAGCCGAACAATTGATGTAAGAAACTACTAAATGATCAGGATGCTTTTCAATGAATTCCCTGAACTGTTCCGGAGGACATGCATCAGCCAGGGAGCATCCTGCTTCTATATCAGGTAGCACCACTTTCTTTTCCAGATTTAGAATTTTGGCTGTTTCTGCCATAAAATGAACACCCGAGAAAACGATCATATCTGCCTTCGTCTTTTCTGCGACTTGTGCCAATCCCAGGCTATCTCCAACATAATCTGCTATATCCTGTATATCTGCTGTCTGATAATAGTGTGCAAGGATGATGGCATTCTTCTTTCTTCTCAGATGATTTATCTTTTCAACAATATTCATATAAAAAAAGTATATTAAGATATATTAATGTTCTTAATCATAAGTCGGTTGATAAAGTTGGTATTTTTTTCTTTCATTGATGATTTCATGAAACCCTTGAAATAATCACACAAAATTAACATCTGTTTTGGATATGGAAGATTGATAACGAACTTTTTGCTTACATATTAACAATTGGTGAACAGATTTGATTGGATAAGTAATTTTTGATTGATGCCATTATAGTTGTTAGAATGATGTTGGATAATAACTGAAAAAAAAAGTTATGAGATCATGGTGATGTCGAAAAAAATGCTAAGCATAGGTAAAAAATAAAAAGCAAGAAAACTTTTCAGAAGAAGTTAACAGCCAAACAGGAATATGAACAGGAGGATGCTGAAAAGAAAACCCAGTAAAGCAACATTATAGTATTGATTATCAATATAAAAAATCAATTACTTATGAATCTGAAAGATAAAGATGGAAATGTATATGCAAATACCTAATTTTGTTTTGATAAAAGATACAGAGGGCAAGGGAAATGAAGAGTACAAAAATATGCATAGGAGCAGATCATGCCGGATATGGTTTAAAGGAAAAAGTAAAAGAATTACTGACCGGGATGCAATATGAAGTAACAGATT
Organism: uncultured Lentimicrobiaceae bacterium; assembly: GCA_964652685.1. GTDB lineage: Bacteria > Bacteroidota > Bacteroidia > Bacteroidales > SKPS01 > SKPS01. Next base: position 1,770 of record CAZZBS010000021.1, on the reverse strand, counting down.
TTGGAACAAACAATGAAGCATCTGTTGACTATCCTGATTACATACATCCGTTGGCAGAAGCGGTGCATGAAGGAACGTTTGAGCGAGGGATCGTTATATGTGGATCGGGTAACGGAGCAAGCATGACGGCAAACAAGTATGCTGGTATCAGGGCAGCATTATGTTGGGATACAGAGATTGCCAGGATGGCCAGGTTGCACAATGATGCAAATATTTTATCATTGCCGGCGCGTTATATTGATGAGAAGCTTGCGTTTGACATTGTAAAGGTATTTCTGGTCACAGGGTTTGAGGGGGGCAGGCATCAGGTAAGGGTAGATAAAATAAACATCAGAAAATGATGAGCAGTAAACAGAGCCGATTTCTGGCGGATGCTGAAAAACGTGCGTTTGATCCGGTTCACCGGCAGACGTTGCATTACAACATTTCAAAATACAATGCGGCGGTTGTCAACGGGAAGAAGCAGTATATCAACCTTGAATTGGCGAAGCAGCGGGCAGCACGGCAAAAGGAGCAGTGTATCAACAACCTTGAACATTATCTTGTTGATTTCGAAAGCCATTTCATGGCAAATGGTGGCAAGGTAATATGGGCCAGCAATGCAAAGGAGGCGGTAACTGAGATCCTTAAAATTCTAAATGCCCGATATGTAAGGAATGTGGTAAAATCGAAGTCGATGATCACCGAGGAACTGGAATTGAATGAGGCGTTGCGTGGCAATGGGATCAACGTACTGGAAACCGACTTGGGTGAGTATATTGTGCAGTTGGATGATGACAAACCGTACCACATTATCACTCCGGTGATGCATAAGTCGAAAAAGGATATTGCCCTGATATTTGAAAAGAAGTTCGGATTGGATCCGGAGAGCAGTGCTGAGGATATTACGGCATTTGTCAGAGGTTTGTTAAGGGAGAAATTTCAGCAGGCAGACGCGGGCATCACCGGTGCAAACTTTCTGATTGCGGATACGGGATCGGTGGTATTGACCGAAAATGAAGGCAACGGTGTTATGTCGGTAAGCTGGCCCGATATCCATATTGTGATTGCCGGTATTGAAAAGGTGATCCCATCCATCAACGATCTGGATATTTATCTGCCATTGCTTGCCACCATGGGAACAGGGCAGAAGATCACCGTTTACAATTCGGTTATTTCGGGACCCCGGAGACAGGGTGAAACCGATGGCCCACAGGAGATGTATGTGGTATTACTGGATAATGGACGGACCAACCTGTTAGCAAGGCATGAGCAGCGGGGCGCATTGCGATGCATCAAGTGTGGTGCTTGTCTGAATGTATGCCCGGTGTATAAAAATATTGGCGGTCATGCGTATGGTACGGTGTACAGTGGGCCGATAGGGTCTATCATTACCCCTCATCTGAAAGGGATGGAATACAAGCACCTGAGCTTTGCTTCAACATTGTGCGGTAAGTGCACAGAAGAGTGCCCGGTAAAGATCCCGATTCATAAGATTCTGCTTCTCAACCGGCGGGATGCTGTACGGGAAGGGTATACTGAAAAAACGGAGCGTATGGTCATGAAAGGATACAGGCGGATCATGACCAACCGCGGGCTCCTTAATGTTTTTACACCAGGTATGAAAAACTTTGGGATGCACTATTTTTTCAGAAAGAGTTGGGGCAACCGGAGGGCGCTTCCCCGATTTACCGGAGCTTCCTTTAATCAAGGGAAAAGGCTAAAGGCTAAAGTAAAAAAGGCTAAAGGCTAAAGTAAAAAAGGCTAAAGGCTAAAGTAAAAAAGGCTAAA
>CAZZBS010000020.1:0-56965 GCA_964652685.1 uncultured Lentimicrobiaceae bacterium | reverse complement strand
CAATAATCTCGTATTTTTGCCTAACTTACAAATTGCAAACGTACGAGTCGATGGTTGATAGTCGATAGTCCAGTTTAAGATCAAACATTGAACAAGTAACCAGCAACCTGTAACCAGTAACCCGTAACCAGCATCCTATAACCCCATAACCTGTAACAAGCAACCACCATGAAAGAATTCAATTCCATCAACGATATCCTCGATTTTGCCATGAGCGAGGAGCAGGAAGCTGTAGATTTCTATATCCACCTGGCTGCCAGTGCCAGAACCGGTGACATGCAAAAGATCTTTGAAGAGTTTGCCAATGAGGAGATCGCGCACAAGGCCAGGTTGGCAAAGATAAAAGAGGAGGGCACCTATGTTACACCCCTGGAAAAAATTGCTGACCTGAGGATTGCCGATTTTACAGTAAGTTCACCGGTAAATCCCGATATGAGCTACCAGGATGCACTGGTGGTGGCCATGAAGAAAGAAAAGGCCGCCTTCAAACTCTACACCGCCCTTGCCGATCGTGCACCCAACCAGGAAATGAGGAATCTGTTCCTCTCGCTGGCACAGGAGGAATCGAAACACAAACTTCGCTTCGAGATTGAATATGACGAATATGTAATGAGAGAAAATTAACTCCATGGTTTTTTAATGTAAATCTTGTTTTTTGAAACAGGATATAATACATTTGACATGTTTCTGATTTTTCATGTGGAATATTTTGCTATACAGCTTTACTTGTAGTTTAGTACAATTACTGCCCTGTGAATCAACAAAACTGCCATGAAAACAAATCAGCTCATTGCCCTTGCCATGATCGTGTTCTTTGTTGCCTGTCACCCAAAGACCAATGCCACTCCGGGCTGGCCTCACAAATCGAATGGTTTTGCAGTTTACGGCACCTCTTACCTGTTTTCAATCGATAATGGTTTGCTAAAATTCAACATGCCAGCGCTCAATGTGAACTACGAGTATCTTCGACACATCGATCGTTTTCATCATGGGTACTCTGTTGGTTTATCTCTTATTAATTTGGATCCGGATTATGCAACCAGTCCGGGAGTATATGAAACCTACACCATAATGTTGGGTAGAAGAAGCCATCATTTTGAAACCAGGGCGGGCTTTGCCGTTTATCCCTTGTTAATTTCAGAAGGAATGGGAATACTACCGGCCATTTCCCTTGGATACCGTTATCAACAACCTGAAGGGAGGTGGTATCTAAGAACGGCGATCAGTACGGCAGGTCTTGGCATCGGGGGAGGATTCCTACTGCGAGATTAATTTTCACAGCAGGTAAAGAGCCATTTTGCCTACATTTGCATTTTGAAGCAGGGTATTTTTACAAATCCTTCACAACCAATTATTATGAAAAAAATCCTTTTAAGAATATTGCTTATCCTGATTGCAGTCGTGATCATTGTTTTCTTTGTCCAGAACATGGAACTGATCACCATTAAATTTCTGAAACAGGAATTTAAGATTTATACTTTCGCTGCTTTATTGCTCTTTTACATCCTCGGGGCCATTTCAGGAGGCATGCTCCTGTCGCTGATCAAGTCCGCTACAAGTTCAACCCGAAAAGAAAAAGAAGCGGAGAATACTGAACAAAATAAAGATGTTCAGCCTTAAAACTAAGAGAATTTGCTGTTGACCCCAGGGTTATACAACTGCATCGGAAACAATGGCAAGGCTCATCTTTTTTATCATTATTGCGATCATCCTGATTATCCTTTCTTGGAAATCCCTGTTTGCGTTCAGGCACCACGGGCCTTACCGGTTTGTGTCCTGGATCTGCATTGCCTGGCTGTTCGCTTCCAACTATCCATTCTGGTTTTATAAGCCTACGAAGCCCAATCAACTCGTATCATGGTTTTTCCTGATCATCTCCACCTGGCTGGTCATCGCCGGCATCCTGGAACTCAGGAAAGCAAAAAGAGATTCCGCTTCCAGAAACAGCAAAGCCTTGTACCGGTTTGAACAGACCACAGAACTGGTCACCAATGGCATCTACCGGTACATCAGGCACCCCATGTACGCCTCGCTGCTCTTTCTCACCTAGGGCATCCTTCTGAAAAACATTACCCCCACCCTGATCATCGTCGCCGTGGTTTCATCGATCTTTCTTTATATCACCGCTTTGCTGGATGAACGGGATTGCCTGAGGTATTTCGGTGAGCCCTACCGTGTGTATATGAAGCAAAGCAAACGGTTTATACCTTTTATTTTATGACTTCCCTCCTATTATTCCTATCATAATGTCACCCCGCAGGCGGGGTTTGGGTTGTCGGGTATAGATCGTTTTTTATAATAATGTCAACCCGCAAGCGGGGTTTGGGTCATCGAATGTGGATCCTTTTCTACAATAATATCACCCCGCAGGCGGGGTTTGGGTTGTCGGGTGTGGATCCTTTTCTATAATAATGTCACCCCGCAAGCGGGGTTTGGGTTGTCGGGTATGGACCGTTTTCTATAATAATGTCACCCCGCAAGCGGGGTTTTTGAATTCGTTATTCCCCTAAACCCTCCGCAGGAGGGTGACATTATTATAGACAGAACGAAAACCCTTACCCCAAAACCCTTCGCAGGAGGGTGACATTATCATAGCCAGAACGAAAACCCTTACCCTGAACCCTCCGCAGGAGGGTGACATTATTATAGCCTGGGCGAAAACCCTTACCCCCAAACCCTCCGCAGGAGGGTGACATTATCATAGCCAGAACGAAAACCCTTACCCTGAACCCTCCGCAGGAGGGTGACATTATTATAGGGTTGCATAATTATTCATTATTCTATTGGCCTATTGCAGGAAAATCTATTTTTGACAAAAAAACGATTCATGGCAAAAACCTTCACACAGATTTACATTCAATACGTATTTGCGGTACAGGGACGCGAAACCTTTATGCGGGATACGTTTCGGGAAGAAGTATTCAAATACATGGCCGGCATTATCCGGGAGAAGAAACAAAAGCCGATCATTGTGAACGGCACATCCAACCATGTACATGTGTTTGTGGGATTGAAACCCACGATGTTGATATCTGATTTGGTGCGTGATATTAAAAACAACACGACCAATTTTATAAATTCGAACCGTTGGTTGCCAGGAAGGTTTCAATGGCAGGAGGGATACGGTGCGTTTTTATACGGTCATTCACAATTAGAGCAGGTTTACCGCTACATCTTGAACCAGGAAAGACATCACCGTAAACGTTCGTTCAAAGAGGAATACCTGGAATTATTGAAAAGATTTGATGTTGATTATGATGAACGCAATTTGTTTGAATGGTATGATAATGACACCCCATAATTCAAATTGCACACGATAATAATTTCACCCCGCAGGCGGGGTTTGGGTTGTCGGGTGCGGACCGTTTTCTATAATAATTTCACTCCGCAAGCGGGGTTTGGGTTGTCGGGTATGGATCGTTTTCTATAATAATATCACCCCGCTGGCGGGATTCTGGTTTGTCGGGTATGGATCGTTTTCTATAATAATTTCACCCCGCAGGCGGGGTTTGGGTTGTCGGATGTGGATCGTTTTCTATAATAATTTCACCCCGCAGGCGGGGTTTGGGTTGTCGGGTATGGACCGTTTTCTATAATAATATCACCCCGCAAGCGGGGTTGTTGCGACTCCCGGTTCACTACTCCCGACTCATGTGCTTAGGGGGACTATCACCCTAATCCGGTAAGATAGCCATCCATCCGCTTAAAGGGTGATCTGCACTGCATTTTGAAGAGCAGAAAAAAAAATAAACGCAAATGCGGACCGTGAAATAATTGAGCATCTTAATTCGTTAAAAAACAATGAATAAACACATCATCTTCACACTATCATTATATCTGGCGCTTTCCTCCCCGATGGTATCGGGACAGACGGTGGTTGTATCCACGACAAAAATGAATATACTCTGGAGAGGTATTGAAAATCCTATCAGCATTGCTGTAGAGCACCATCCATGCAGCAGGATCGTCGCCACCAGCAATGTAGGGAGACTCGAGAAAACATCCGGCTGTCACTATGTCTTTACCGATACAAGTTCAGCGAAACAGGTCTATATCACAGTGGGTATACCGTCCGGCGATACGGTCAAATGGCTTTCGACCTATGTGTTCAGGCAACGTAAACGGCCCTGCCCTGAGATTCAGGTAGCAGCATCCAGGTACCGCTCAATGACAAAGAGAGAGCTCCTTCGAAACCCGTTGCTGTCAATGACTTATTGGGAAAGGCTCTTTATTCCGGATACTAATCTGACGATTGCTTCCTGGTCTGTGCATGTACTGCGAAACGACACTATCGTCTTTCGTCTCACAGACATCCATGGAAACAACTTTCCGGAGGAGTTGATCAGGGTGATCGAAGCAGCACTGCCGGGTGATGATTTCGTTTTTTCGGACTTTGTCCTGAGCCGGCCCAACCCATCCTGTGACATACCCGACACCCTTACCATCAGGATTTTATGACAAGAAAAACTTCCATAATCATCCCGACATGAGACCGAGGTTTATCCTTTTACTGTTTATGCTGGTTGCCCTGTATGTAAAGCTGCCTGCCCAGGAGGTGGCGTTAAAAGTTGAAAATGTGAATGTCCTTTACAGACATGTGGAAAATCCCGTTATGGTTGTGATCGAGAAAAAACCGATCAGGAATATCGTGGTAAAAGCACAAAACGGAACGCTGAGACCTGATACCAAACCCTGTCTATATTATTATTATACAGACGATTGCTCACTGAAAGAAGAGAAGATCTATGTAGGACTGAAAACCGGTAAAGGGATCCGATGGCTCGATACCACCTCATACAGGGTGCTGAGCGCTCTTCCACCAGCATTAATTGTATCCTGTAAATCCACCGGGGTCACTTGGAAAGAGAAACTCCTGGAAAGACCGGATCTCCAACTGAGAATGGTTGAGTTTTTAGTCAATCCTACCCCGAAATACGCGATTGACACTTTTTCCGTTGAAGTTCTTCGCAATGATTCGCTGATTTATCATGAGTATAATGTAGCCGGAAACAGTTTCTCTCCGGAACTGATCCGGTTCATTTCAGATGCCGACCCTGGTTATACCCTGGAGTTTTTCGTCATTAGCTGGAGGAGTCTAAGTTATGGTCCGGTCAACGGATGCAGGGGTGAGATTGCACCGGTAAGGATCAGGGTCGAGAAAGATGAAAAGTGATCCGTGCATTCTGTGCCAGAACGAGGGTATCTCAAAAGACACTCACCTTATTGTTTTCTTCACATTGCCATCCTGCACACCCGTTCCACGCCGGCTTTAAGGATATCAGAAGGCAATGCCATATTGATCCTGATGTAGCGGTCCCACTCCTTTCCGAAATGGGCGCCCGGGATGACGGCTGTCTGGGTTTTATTGTACAGCGCAACCGCGAAATCAATTCCTGAATGATATTCGTCAGGGCAACGTGCCCAGATGAAATAACCACCATCATGACGGGGAATGCTGAAACCATGGTCAGCAAGTCTTTGATGCTGCGTTGTATAATTAGCGATGAGGGCAGATCTGACCGAAGTGACATAACGCTCCTGATCCTTCGCATCGGAAAGGTATTCTGCAAGCGCTACCTGAAAAGGAGCCGGGGATGAAAGGCCTATATAATCATGCACATGCCTTAATTCAGGCATATTCTGATGATGCGACAGCAAATACCCCACCCGCCAGCCTGTGATGGAGAAAAGCTTTGAAAAGGAGTTTACGTAAAAAACATACGGAGTGACTCTTTCCGTCGGATAATAAGGCCTGGTACCGGTGTAATAGAATTCGTCATACACTGCGTCGATGATCAGATAACAAGCATTACACTCACAGATATCAACCAAAGACTCCAGGGTGGTACGGTTGGTGATGACACCCCAGGGATTCCCCGGGGAACAGAGGAACAACAGTTTTACCTGGTTCTTTTTGATATTCCTTTCCAGCTTAACTGTATCGATCCCCCCATCCTCCTCATATTTCTGAAAGATGACCCGGTTACCAAAAATACCGGGAAGATGGATATAGGATTCATAGGCCGGTGAAAACGCCATGCAATTGAGATCGGGCCCATACCGCTTGTACAACATGGTATAGATCAGCGAAATTGCCTCTGTTGCCCCATTGACAATGAAGAAGTCGGCCTGATCAGGATCGTACCTGCCTGCATACCGGCTGCGTAACTGGTCAAGAAGCGCAAGATTCCCGGTGCCTGGTGCATATTGATGTGCCCTTTGAGCACGGATGGAAGCCAGTATGTCCAGCAGTTTTGCGGGAGGGTCAAATCCGGGAATTCCCTGGGCAAGGTTATAACCCCCATAAGTTTTCACAAGGTTGCTGAAATAGCTTATATACGACCCTTTGATGTCATCTTTTCGTGCAATCAGCATATCATCTGATGATTAAGATATAACCGGAATACCAGGCAAAGATAGGGGGATTCTTGTCACGCTCACGCTGACATGCTCAACTGCTTAGCAGTCTGATCTGTGTAGCCGGGTACAACACCCCTTTCCTTTAAACTGCATAGCAGTGCAATCATTATTTCTGACAGGATTACATAGTTTACAGGACTGTGAGCAACATTTTTCGTCCAATCGTATCGCGGTTGGAAAATGAGCTTTAACAAGGTGCGAGAAATCGGGTAATCTTTTGTTGAGACGAACAATTCCTCACAAATCACTGAATAAGAACAAATTTCTCTTGACTTCGGGTTGGTTTGTCTTCATCATTCTTCAATAATGATTACAAAACCAAATTAGTATAATGTACTGGCCTTCATAGGACTAAAACACGCAGATGCGCAGTCTCAAATCCGGGTTTCACGAGGGGGGGCCTTATTTTCTTTTTATGATCAACTCGGTTAAGGATTTCCTGGTCCGGGGGGTGGTGGCGCGCTCCCTGAATTCTTCAGCCACCTGCTCCAAAGGTGCCGGAAACCCTATGGCAATGATGGACACCGGTTCGAATGGTTCCGGGATGCCCAGACGTTCAATGCTCTTTTCTACATCAAAACCTCCCATCTGGTGGGCCTGGATACCCAGGGATACACCCTGCAGCGCCATGCTGGCCGCCGCCATCCCTGTATCATACCATGCATGACGGTTGTATTTCCCGTTCCGTTCAAAGGTCCGGGCAGCCAGCACCATGACAAGCAAAGGTGCAGTCGCAGCCCACCGCTGGTTATAGGGGGTGAGTAAGGATAACAATGCCTGGTAATCGTCCGGATTTTCATAGCGATCGCTATAGATAAAACGCCAGGGTTGTTCATTGTAACTCGAAGCGGCCCAACGCGCTGCCTCAAACAACAGGATGCGGTGCTTTTCTTCCACAGGCTTGTCGCTCAGAAAATTCATCGGGCTGTACCTTTCCTGGATTGGTCTTAGGGTCTCCATATTGATTTTGTTTAATTGATTGTGGTAATCATTAAACATGTTTTAATTGAAAAAGTTGTTATATGTCGTTTTTTCTTAGTAAATACTTAATATCCAATATAAAACCAATATTTACCATTTGTAAACACGTGACGAACCGAAGGGACACCGAAGAGTATCTATCTTCGATGCCTTCAGCGTTTATAAATCCATGATGCAATCTGACCATCCGATCATGGCGTTTCGGTATTGTCGGTTTCATTTCTGTTTTTATAATTTAGCGTTTCAATCGAAAGGTATGGAAACACAGTCACAGTTATTGCTGGTCATGTTGGTATATGTCATCCTGCTGGTGTTGTGGGGTGTTTACCAGGGTCGTAAGGTCAGGACGGGAAGTGATTTTTCTATTGCGGGGAGAAGTCTGCCCGGCTGGGTTGCTGCCTTATCGGAGCGGGCGACGGGTGAATCCTCATGGGCACTCCTTGGTTTACCGGGAGCTGCCTACGCGCTGGGGCTCACCGAGATATGGACAGCCCTGGGATGCGTACTTGGGATCATCACTGCCTGGTGGCTGTTAGCCTGGCGGTTAAGGGACGAAGCTGAAAAGTACCAGGCGAATACCTTTTCCGACTACCTGGCCAGGCGGCATGGGGATGCGGGAAAGTTGCTTCGCATCGTGGGCAGCTCCACCATCGTGTTTTTTTTCTTTTTCTATGTAGGTGCCCAATTCATGGGTGGAGGCAAAACTCTTTACACCATGTTTGGCATTCAGCCTGAATGGGGGATGCTGATCACTGCGCTTATCATTGTTCCCTATGCCATTGTGGGTGGATTCCAGAGTGTGGCTTATACCGATGTGGTGCAGGCCATCGTGATGATCATCACCCTGATTGTAGGGCCGATTGCGGGTCTTATATACCTTTCCAATCATCCTGACGTGTATGCCACGACCATTACAGAAGCTTTGCACCGGGCCGGGCCCGGCCATATGTCTCTCTTCAATGGCCTCAGAGGGTTCAGTGCGGGACTGGTGCTGATGGGAGGTTTTAGCTGGTTTTTCGGTTATCTGGGCGGCATGCCCCAGCTTTCGGTCCGCTTCATGGCCATCCGGGACATGCGACAGGCGCGCATGGCACGCAACATCGGCATCGTGTGGACACTGGTTGCTTATACCGGCGCCATGTTGCTCGGACTGGTCGGTCTTGCCATCTTTGGCCCCGGCACACTGGACGACCAGGAGTTTGTGATGCCGGCAGTACTTCTGCACATCTTCCCCCCTGCCATTGCCGCCGTGCTGATGACTGGCGCCATCGCCGCCATGATCTCCACGGCCGACTCACTCCTGGTTCTATCAGCTACCGAACTATGTGAAAACTTTTTAAAACCGTTGAACCGAAAAACAAGTGCCAGGAAATTCCTCACCCACTCCAGGATCATCACTGCTCTTCTTGCTGCCATAGCATTGCTCCTGGCCTATGTTTCCCCGCAGAAACTGATCTTTACACTTGTCAGTTACGTCTGGGCCGGTATCGGATGCACCTTCTCCGTGGTGATCCTCCTTACCCTCTTCTGGAAACGGTTCCATGGTATCGCTGCCGTGGTGACCATCATTGGCGGACTGCTGTTCACCATCCTGTGGATCAGCACCGGCATGGATAAGATCATTACCGCTAAGCTCCTCAACTTCTTTGTGTCAGGTGCTATCGCCATCCTGGCCACATGGCTCATCAAACCCGGTAAGGATATACCAAATATCAAGAAATAGATCGCTATCAGGAGTTCCCTGATGTTTTAAAACATAACCTGAAAGTGGCTTTTCACAGTCATTTTACATTTCCCTGGACGGTGAACAGTTGGGTAGGTTTCTGTGGATCATTGGTGAGGATGGTGACCGTCTGACTCTGGCGCCCCCGGCGGCCAAAAGTGTTGAACGCAATCCGGATGGTGGCAGTTTCTGCGGATGCCAATGCCTCGCGATCCGGTGTTCCGACCGTACACCCACAGCTTGTTTTCACCTTACGGATCATGAGGGTATCCACCCCTGTGTTCGTGATCTGCAGGGTGTACTTAACGATGGTGCCACTCCGCACTGTACCGAAATCATGATCATGGCTGCTGAAGGTGGCTACCGGCGCCTTGCTGAAATCACCTGCATAACCATCGAAATTATCCACGATCATCGCAATGATGTCAAGGGTTTTATCGGGTTCCAGAGCATCATTGGTTTTCAGCATAACCTTGTCGAAGACCATGTCAAAGGCATTGCGTGCCGTAGCGTCATAGGTCACCATAAGGATACCCTCTTCTTTGGGTTTAAGTTTTTCAGGAATAGGAATAATGCTCAGGTGATTGGGCAATGAGTCAAACCCCAGTTTCATCTCTTTGTCCCAGGTATTATAGATAAAGATCGTATCGGTACGTGTTTCGGTATGTTTCAGGTTATAAAACAAATGATAATACGATTTATACCTGAGATGTCCAAGGATCAGCGGGTACTTCTCTGTAAACGGATCAACCGTCACCCTGATCTCCCCTTCCATTGTCAGAATATATTCTTTCTGACCCGGTTCATCGGTGATGACCGTGACAGTACGTGTGAAAGGGCCGCTGATAGAGGAGGGTGTGACGGTCGCCTTCAGGAAACCTTTGCCACCCGGGGGAATCAGTCCTTTCGACCAGTTTTCAACCAGCACATCCGAACCAGATACAACATTGACAATCTGCACATTCGTATCCCCCTCATTTTGGAAGGTAAATGTACTATGCAGTGGATTATGCTGATGGGTAGATACGGGAAAACGGAATGACGTATTGTCCCAGGAAAGTTTCTGAGCATTCAATGTCAATGAAAGAAGACAGCATAACAAAAGGATCAACCGGGATCTGATCATCATTCTGCTTTTTCGAGATTCCCCTTCACCTGAAGCATGATAACAGAGTTTTCAGGATCATTGGTAACGACAGTGATGCTTTTATACTGATTACCTACACGGTTTTTGGTATTGAAAACCATATCAATTTTACTCTTTTCACCTGGTTTGATCACGGTTTTCTCCGAATGGGTGGCAGTGCAACCACATCCGGCCCGTACACTGCGGATAATCAGATCGCTTTTACCGGTATTGGAAAAAACAAAACTATGCGGCACATCGGGGCCCGAAGGCTTGGTACCGAAATCAAACACATTGTTTTCAAAGACTATTTTGGGGGCATTTTCCTTTTGCTGTGGTGTCAGTTTGGAAAAATCTTCCTTTATGTTAGCCGATACATACAACACCTTCAATGGTTGCAAAGTGTCATTGGTTTGCATCATAATCCGGTCATTTGTAACAAAACCGAACTGATTGGTTTTAGAGGCATCATAGGTTATCCTGAGCGCCACTGTTTTCCCGGGTTCAATTACCGGAGAAGAAAGTGCTGCCGAGATATGCTTTGGCACTTCCTTAAAGGCAATATTCACAGGGTAAGTACCATTATTGTACAAGGTCATTGAATCGGTTTTCTTCGCTGTGTTCAGTATATCAGGGAATGAAACACTGTTGCGCACCATTCTCAGGTTTCCCATCTGGAATGGATACAATTGTTCTGGTGTAGGGTCCTGAGGCTTTGCAATAACCGATGAAGTGACAAACAACATTTTGACCTCCTGTTTGGGATCATTGGTCTGAAGAACTACGCGGTCGTTGCGGTTACCGGGGGTGGTCATCTTTCCGGCATCATATGTAAGTACCAGAAAGCCGCGTTGCTGTGGTTTGAGTTTCTGTACAGAAAGGGATGCCCCTATATGGGTGGGGGATTCCTTCAGTGATATCTGCATCTCTTTATCGCTGTTGTTATAAAACCTGATTGTATCACGGCGCACTTCATTGTACTGAAGATTCATGAATGCCGGATTATTACGGTCAAATAAAAGGTCACCCAGATGTACCCTGAAAGTATCTGCATAGGTCTTTTGTCGTGGGATGACTTCACCACTGATAAAGAGTGACATATTGGGACTGGATTTGGCATTGGATTGAACAAGGATGCTCTTTTTAAATGGGCCGGGTCTGCCTATCGGATCATACACAGCAGTGACCATCCCCTGCTGGCCCGGAAGAACCGGCGTTTTGGTCCAGTCTGATGCAGTACACCCGCAGGTAGGCTGCACTTTCTTGAGGTGGAGTGTATCATTTCCGGTATTGGTAAAATAAAACGTATGATTTGCTTTACCCCCGTCTTCCCGGATTTTACCATAATTATGTTCAATGTTGTCAAATTTAATCTCTGGGCCATTTACCTGGGCTATGGATGAGATCAGCCCCATTGCTAAAGTAACTGTGATAAAAAATTTCCTTTTCATTAGGTATAGATTTTTGTTTGAAATATTGATGCAGTCATTACTCCCTGATAAACAAATTTTTAAGTTAATCAATGAAGCCTCATTTTAAGTTTCCACGGTAATAACAGACAGCATTTTTATGAAACGAACCTGCAAAATTAACGATAATGATACAAATAAACCTTTTCTTAGAACAGAAATTGTGCATATTTGTTAACCTTCTTGAATGTTGAAAAGTCTGGAGATAAAAGTGTATGAAACTGTTTTCTATTATAACAGAAACATGGCGGATTGATGGTGGTGTTGCTTTCGGGGTGCTTCCTAAATCGATCTGGGTAAAACAATACGAGTCGGATGACAACAACCTTATTCCGGTTGTCAACAGGTTGTTGGTGGTTGATACGGGAGAAAGGCGCATGCTGATTGATACCGGTTACGGCAATAAGCGTGATGAAAAATACTACTACTTCAAGTACATCACAGAGCGCACTCCGCTTAAAGAGGCCCTGCAGGCGATTGGATACACTCCTGACGACATTACAGATGTGGTATTCACCCACCTGCATGATGACCATGTCGGGGGGGCCGTTGAAAAAGATGGCGAACATTACCGGCTGGTTTTCCCGGGTGCCAGGCATTGGGTTTCGCGCAGGCAATACGAATGGGCTACCCACCCGAATCCTCGTGAAGCAGCAAGTTTCTTCCCCGAAAACATCCATCCCCTGGAAGAAGCCGGTGTTCTCCATTTTGTGGAAGAGCCCGGTGAAATCATACCGGGTATCGATACCTTGCTGCTTGACGGCCATACCGGCGGACAAATCATCCCTGTGATCCATACAGAAAAAACAACGGTGGTGTATACAGCCGATTTTATCCCGAGTAAAACCCACATTCACCTTCCCTACATTGCCAGTGTAGACATTCAACCTCTTGCCGCCCTTGAAGAAAAACGGAGTTTTCTTGCCACGGCACTGGAAGAACAGTACCTCCTCGTATTTGAGCATGATTATTATACCGAAGCCTGCCGGGTCATGATGAGCGAAAAGGGAATAACGGCAGGTGCATCATGGGCATTGTCTGAAATATTTGCCTGAAAAAAGGTTTTGATCATGGAAGATGTGCAAAACCAGGAGAATAAAATTAAAATCCTGAACAGGGAGTATGCTGCCTTGTCAGAGACAGACCTTTTGAGGGCTTTTCTTACAAAATATAAGGGATTTGTCGCGCTTTCATCCAGCCTTTCCATCGAGGATCAGGTTCTGACCCATATGGTGATACAGATCGATCCTGCCGTAAGGATCTTCACCCTGGATACCGGAAGGCTTTTCCCGGAGACCTATGATCTGATTGCCCGCAACCATGCCCGGTATAAAACCTCCATTGAAATCTATTTCCCTGACTTCCGGGCTGTGGAAAAAATGGTACAGGAGAAAGGGATAAACCTTTTCTATGATAGTGTGGAAAACAGGCAATTGTGCTGTCATATACGCAAGATCGAGCCATTGAAAAGGGCTTTTCACGGCCTTAAGGTTTGGATCTGCGGATTACGCAAGGACCAATCAATTACACGTGCTGATATTCAACGTATTGAATGGGACAAGGAAAACGGGCTGATCAAACTCAATCCCCTTATTGATTGGCATGAAGAGATGGTTTGGGACTATATAAGAGAGCACAACATTCCTTATAATCCTCTCTATGATCAGGGGTATGCCAGCATAGGGTGCCAGCCCTGTACACGTGCAATTGAACCGGGGGAAGATATCAGGGCAGGCAGGTGGTGGTGGGAAAATCCGGACACAAGAGAGTGCGGGCTTCACCGAATGTAAGTCCACCGATGCAAGGTTTATTTCCCAAGGCAGTAATCCTGCAACAACCGTGTAAGGATTGCTGAAACATTGTGGTAGTATCGTTTTTCCCTGAAGCCTACCACCCACTGGATTCCTTTAATGGCATTGGTAAGGAAGATCTCATCAGCTTCCAGGATATCTTTAAGGCGGATGTTGCCCCTTTCCAGTTTATAGCCTGTCTTGTTTTCAATGATTTTCAGCACATTCAACCGCATCACTCCGGGAATGCATCCTTCATCCAACCCGGGTGTGACAATGGTTTCATGCTTGACGATGAACAGGTTGGAATGGCTGGTTTCAATGATATTTTCATTATCGTTCATGATACAGGCATCATCACATCCATTTTCACGGGCATAGATACCGGCAAGGACGTACAGCATACTGTTCAGGGTTTTCAGCGAATACATGGGTTGAACAGGTTTGACGTTCTGCGTGTACAGGGCAAGATGTAATCCCTGATGGTTCAGTTCATACAGGTTCTCCTGCAGCGGATGCACCTGGATCAGGTATCCGCATTTATCATGATTGGGTGTATAATATCCGCCTGACTCCCTGAAAAAGGTGATCCTCACCCTTCCTCCGCGGGCTATATGATTAACTTCCGCGAGGACAGTAATGAGTCCGGCAAGGGTGACTGTGTCCGGTGCAAAGGGAGGTTGAAGGTGCAGGAATTGGAACGAACGGTTCATACGGTCTATATGATCCTCAAGATGCAGGGGCGTCCCATTCATCAGGCGTATGGTTTCGAAAAATCCGTCACCATAGAAGAAACCCCGGTTCTCTATGGTTAACCTGCATTCCTCTTCTGGCAGTATCTGTCCGTTATATTTGAGCATCGTCATGACACAACCGGCTCCAGGGAATGGTCTGACCCTGAAAAACCCATGCAAATATACATCAAGTTTTACTAAAGGGATGATTACTCTGCGATTTCTGCAGATTCAGCTTTTCCCGTTTTGGTATGGTCAATTTCTGAACCCATCAGGGAGTGTGGTATCAGATAGATCACAAGGAGAACGGCTGCTGCAATGGCAGCCCAACCTTTGCGGCTTCGCCTGAAGAATTGTATGATCAGTGCTGTTAACCAGAAAAGGAATGCCACTGCGGTCTTGTTATCGGTCAGGTCGGTATCGAGAGGCCATCCGGCCCAGTACACGCCAAAGGCATACTTCTGCATGAGAGGCCCGAACAGAATGCCACCCAGGAAAAGGAACACAACAGTAAGGATGGTATAGGCATATGTAAACCTACCTTTCACCAGGGCTTCAAAACCTGTTCGCATAGAAAAGATGAATGCCAGGAATATGAAGATGATATGCAGAAGTACGATCCATTCGGGCACAGCCCCTTTAAAACGGATGATAACCGGTTTCGGGGTAAGATGTATTTCCTGATTGTCATAAAAAAGTCTAATCTCATATTCAACCTTGCCGGCCGGGGGCTGATGAGGTACCCAGCAGGCAAGTCCTTCATCGACCCGTTGAAGCGAAACAACCGTCCAGCCATCATGGCTTTTATACCTCCGGTAGTGGAACTCCCCGGAAACATTTTCCTGCTGCACCGGTATCACAATCTTCGCATCACCTTCACCGCCCCACGTGCGGATCAGGGTGTATGATACCGCTTCAATCCCTATCATCACTTCACCGTTGATAGGATACGTAGGGCCTGTGATGCGCTGGTAAACAGCTATCCCTGCCGCAAGGAGAACCGACAGAATCCAGAACAGGACCGATCTCAATACTTTATTCATCATCATTACTGATTTGATTTACTGATCCTGTTCACATATTTACGGTCATAACAACTTCATAAGCTTGGTTAACAAAAAGATGCGCCAAGGGCCTGAGTGCCAGAACAGCTTGATGTTCGGCTTCCAGCACCTGGAACCTGAATTCATCCGGAGTCTCTTTACCCCTGCTGCCCTGGCTTTTTTTTGTCTCATGATAGGTAAGTTCGATCATCACAGCAAGATCAACCCCGGGGGTTTTTATGGCATACAATCCATCCATCACCAGTGCTTTGATCTCCCTAAAGTCAGTGACAAGACAATCAACCCGCTGTGTCACCAGATCCACACAGGGCATCTCGCTCCGGCGATCATACCTGAAATCATCCACCACACGGTTGATGGCTTCCCAGTCATATTCATCGGGCCCCACAACCTGCTCTACCCCATGGTTACGGCGCCATTCAGCCCGCTCCAGCGGCAGGACTTTGTAAAAGTTATCGGTATGAATGGGTTTTGCCGGAATGCCGTTTTTCAAAAGCCCTTTGGCAATAAGGTGGGTAAGCTCCGATTTCCCGGAACCCGATTCGCCCGAAATGGCAATGACCATCTTCTCCTTCCGTACCTTCAGGACCTCCGTGAGAATAGCTGAGGCCGCCCTGTGATGACATTCCTGAATGAGCAAAACATCCTCAAGCATACTTATTCTTTTTGCCTCCGCAACAGTCCCTTTATATCGATCCTGTATATACCTGGATAGACCCTTTATAATAGAGTTTCAATTCCTTATTATCAGTTTTTGAAGTAAAAGTGGCTTCGATGACATAATCGTTCCCCGTGGGCCGGGTGATGGTGCAGGTTCCATACTTCATATCCACTTTGGTTCCACTACCCAAAAAAAAGTCCCAGTCAATCCCTAGTTTGGGTGAATAAATCTCCCAGGGTTCAGCTATGTTACTCGCGGTATCTGTCGCGTAGGTCGTATTGGTAAACTGATTCTGGCTGACAGTCGTTATCTCGAATATCATCCCGGTGCCATTACCCAAAAGATCCTCCATCCATGTGTTCCATGTCACCGCCTTGGGTACAATATTGATTGTATAGGAATAGCAGCCGGGAGTCGAACCATACGGTGAGTATATGGCAAAACAATTATTTACCTCATAGGTCTTTCCGTCGTATTTAATATAGTAGTCCGGGTCTTTTACCGTCGGTTTGGGCTTATCGTTCGTATTTGGGTCTTCCTCCTTGTCACATGAAAAAAACAACCCGGAAACAGCAAAAAACATAATACTCAATGCAAGGCACTTTCTCATAGAAATCTTGATTATGGATTTGATATTATTCAGATGATGGCAAAAATAGTTTTTATTTTTTTATACACCTTACGGAACAACCGTTGGTCTTGTTCCATTTCCCCGTGTTTATATGACCGTTGTCATAATTCAGGGAACGCAGCCATGCTTCTGTGGTAGAACCTTCTTCAGATGACCACCAATAGCCGAAACGTTTGATACTGCTGAAACTGCCTGTACATGTGAAGCTGCGCATCCCTCCCGGCAATCCCGAAAAACCGCTTGTGTTGGTGGCATCCAGGTTCGGTTCATCCCAGTATTCTGTTCCGGGTGACTTCATTTTCCCACCTGCCACCGCTTCACCTCCCAGGTATTCTGTAAGCACGTGCCAGTCACTGTTTGCTGGCACCTTCCATCCGGTCGGGCAAAGTTTGTCATTTCCTGCTGCATACCAGTTGTACAACGCCCCGTATCCCTTACAGGGGTTGTTTCCGTACCAGCAATAGCCGGGTACGACGATGTTTTTCCATTCACCGTTATCGGTAACAAGTTGAATGACCGTGCCGTCATTCATACGGGTGGTCTTCAGGTCGGATGCCATCCATACCTGTGAACCGATGGTTATGGTCTTGTACACATTTCCATCATAATCCTTCACCGTACTACCGTCTTTTTCATCCTTATTGCATCCGGTGACAACGATCAGTGCCACCAGAAGGGGCAGTGTGCAGATCGTTACGGTTGACTTCCTGCATTTCATCGTTTGTTTGATTTAGTGATACTGAATTACGAAGTTCAATCTCTATGATGCAATATTCCGGAGAAGGTTTAAGCAGCGGGAAATTAAACCGAACCTCCTCACTCTCCCCTAAGAGGGTAAGCATGGAGTTGGGGAATACTTCGACCAAAACCGATTCTTTCAATCTTCAGTGGAAATTCGGAGGATCATCCCCAGGCACTTCCCGGGAACACGTGATGTACCTCCCGGGACCTATTTAACCCTCTCCCCATTCGTATTGATAATCCACCTGGTATAACCATCACCAACACGTGCCAGGCCATCCCCGAAAGAGGTTGCCTCTGTATATTCCAGCGGGATCACAATCCTTCCGGTCTTATCAATATAGCCGTATAGTCCGTCCTTAAGCACCAGGGCAAGGCCATCCTTAAAATTGCCCCCGAAATCATATCCGGCAAGTGAAATAACCTCTTTGCCTTTTATATCAATATAATATATCGCCGAATCTTTTAAAACCATGGCTAATCCTTCACTGAAGGGCATACCATCATCATAAACAACCGGGATCACAAGTTTTCCAAACTTATCAATATAACCCCATTCTCCCTTGATAGTACTACCACTTAATTCATCATACTCACCGCCGATGTTAACGGCTGCCATCTCTTCACTGAACGGCTGAATGACAGCATATTCCCGGTCAATCAAGGTGCGGCCCATAGTGTCCACAACATTATAGTTTCCATTCTCAATAACCCTGGCAACCCCGTCGTCATTATACTCCTCCATCCATTCGTAGATTACCCCTGTCAGGGCTTTTCCCCTCCTGTCAAGAAACCCGTATAACCCATCCGGTAAATAACCCAGGACATAATCGAAGTTACCCCCGTTGTTGGCTGCGAAATACCCGTTTTTCATCCACAGAATAACACCATACGGTTCTGAAAGGCGTTTGCCTGTTTTATCAATGATATGCATCCGGGATTCTGCCTCTACTACTGCCACTCCATTCCTGAAATCGCCGGCATAATCATATTGTACGGGGATCAACAGCCTGCCTTCGGCATTGATATATCCGGCCATGCCATCATAATGCACGACACATAATCCATCCGCAAACTGCCCTGTCTCTTCAAACCCTGCTTCGGTCATAAAATTCTGTAAACGAATATTGTAAAACCATGTCTGGAAATCATCCTCTGGAATTACCTCCAGCAGATCCGGATAACCGGGTACACGGTATATGCTTTCATAGTTGCATGGTAACAGCGCAATGTTTTTCTTATCAATCAACCCATACTTCCCATGCTGTTCCACAATGGCAACTCCCTGACTAAATGATTCAACCGCATCGTAGCTGGGTGTAATGGCAATCTTTCCCGATCTATCGAAAAAACCGTATTTGCCCTCTGATGAAGAATAAAAAGATATCATCCCCTCCGTCGCATGGCCGAATTCCTCATAGTTATACTGAACCGGCAGCAGCCATTTTCCGGTTTTATCGATGATGCCGTAACCACCCTCCTTGAGAACCCAGGTCACTCCTTCGGTAAAATTCCCGGCATCATTAAATTCAGCTTTGATGACCATTTTGCCTGTCCGGTCAATATAACCGCACTTCCCTTCGGTCATGATGTATGCAAGGCCATCACTGAATGGTTCCGCAAGATCGTACTTCAATGGGATTGCCTCTTTGCCTGTTTTCTTAATAAACCCATACTTTTCCTCTTTGACCACGAGTGCCAGGCCATTTCTAAAATCATCCGCTTCATTATAATTCAATCCGATAACCAGTTTTCCCGTATGATCAATGAATCCTGCTTTACCACCTTTCGAAACATACGCCATCCCATCAGAAAATGGCCTGGTAAAATCATATTGCAGGGGTACCACCAGTTTCCCGGTGAGTGAATCCTTGAAACCCCAGAGATAATAATGGCTGTTGTAATAAGGGACAAGGGTGGACTTTGCGACCTGTGTAAATGCCGGGTAAGATACCAAAATCAACAGAAAGAAAATCAGAAAGAGCGCAGTCTTTTTCATAGTAATGGATGTATTAGATGTAAAAGAACAGATGACCGTTTTTCCCTATGTTCATCATCCCGCGCAACGGAGTGCTGAGATCATAGCCGGATGGTAAATATACTGCTCTTTTTACAGAATTGAATAATGGCTCCTTTGTTTTATGATCCTGGTATATCAAGAATCGGATGATCGGAAAAGAAGTGAAATTTTTGGTATGTTTGCCTGCCTGGAGCATTTTATGCGCCATGCATTCTATCTTTATGCATATCCTTTGGATTACCCTTTCAATAGCAACATTCCGGAGGGGACGGTTTCAGCTGCAGTTTTTATCCTGTAGTTCCAAAGTGAGGATGAATCCTCTGCTGCGTAGCGAAAACAGTGAAAAGGAGCGTAAAAGAAGTGTCCATCAAGGAGAGGTTTATTATGAATGACACTGTTCACCAAGCGGATACGGACGCAAATAAGAAACGTATCTCGAAACGTTTTAAAAAGATTTATATTGAGATAACCAACCGCTGCAACCTGGCATGCCCGTTCTGTGTCGTATCGGAAAAACCTGCAAAAGTGATGGATATCAGTGACTTCCGGAAGGTCATAGAACATATCCACCCATTCGGGGATTTCCTCTTTTTCCATGTGCTGGGTGAACCCCTGCTCCATCCCCACCTTGATATACTTTTCGAAACAGCTGGCCAATACGGGAAAAAGATTAACCTGACCACCAACGGTTTATTACTGGAGAAATGGAAAAGCTGTATCAAGCACCAATCCTCACTTCGTCAGATCAACATCTCCCTCCACAGCAAAGGGGGTAATACGGACGATGAAGCACAGGCAGCGTATCTTTCCCTTATGATCGATACCGCCAGGGAGCTGGCTGAAAAATCCCATATCATCATCTCACTCCGGATATGGAACCTGGGATGTGAAGATGCGGTTGAGCAGAGATTTAACAAGAAAGTACTGGATCTCCTTAGAAAACAGTATCCGGAAACCACGCCGGCAGATATTCCAGGGGTAGACAAACAGGGGTATCTTCTTGCAGACAGGATTTATCTGAACCTGGATCAAAGGTTTGAATGGCCTGATATCCATTGCAGGATCCGGACTGTAAACGGTTTTTGCCGTGGGCTCAGGGACCAGGTTGCCATCCTTGCCGATGGCACGGTGGTCCCATGCTGCCTGGATGTGAACGGGATCATGGAACTCGGTAATATTTTCCGGGAAGACCTTGGTCGGATCCTGCAGACTGACCGGGCCGTAAGGATATTCAACGGATTCTCGGAACATAAAGCTGTCGAAGAACTTTGTATTCACTGCCATTATAAAAGCAGATTTGAGCATCAGAAACCGGTCAGATGAACTGAAAGATATTCTGTAATTTTGTTCGATCAATCCCACCGGTATGTCATCCATGCAAAGAATCCTGATCCTTGTTTTCATTCTCAATCTGTCTCCGTTCGGCATATGGGGTCAGAGCAACACTGTGATCAACTGGATCTCGATGGAGGATGCCCAGCAAAAATACAAGATAACCCCGAGGCCATTCATGGTATATTTTTACACTGACTGGTGCAGGTTCTGCAAGGAGATGGACCGGACCACCTTCAGCAATCCACAGATTGCCGGATATATCAACCAGAATTTCTATTGCGTCAGGATCAATGCAGAAGGGAAAGACACCATCATTTTTAATGATACAGCCTATTACAACCCTGGTGGAAGTGAACCTTCAGCCCACAGTATAGCACGCAAATTCCTCGGGCAAAGACTTACCTACCCTTCCACTCTATTCATCAGCAACCAGTATCAGTTTCGTTTTGTGGCGCCTGGCATGATCGACATTACCAGACTGGAGCCAATGCTGGTGTATATACTCGAAAATGTTTTCCTCACTGAACATTACGAAGCATTTGAATCCTCATTTCTCCACACTTACAGACCCGAAACGCCCGATCCCCCCAAATCTCTTCTTGAAGCAACGTCGGTTCAGCAATGGCAGAAAAAGAGGAAAACAATGATCAGCCTGTATGCTGAATGGTGCAACAGTTGCCGCGTGATGAACCATGACATCTTCCTCGACTCAGGTGTAGCGGCGCTTACGTCTGCCTATTTCAATGCTTCTGCCATGCACGTGATGTTAAAAGACACCATCTTCTGGTACAATGAGGTCTTCCCACCCAATCCACAGGGTGGCGTGCATTCCTTCATAACCCATTTCGCCGGGAACCAGCTGTTGTTGCCATTGATATTGCTGTTTGATGAGGAGGGAAAACTGCTTACCCCTTTGCCAAGGTATCAGCCTGCAGCATCGCTGACAAAGGTTCTCCGGTATTTCGGAGAAAACCATCACCTGAAGATGACCTGGGAAGAATTCCTGGGTCAGCCCTAGAGCAACAGCATTCCAAGAATGGCCTCATCCATGAAAGGCCCACCCGGGTAAGGGGTTGTGTAGTCGAAATTCAACCAAACGTAATCGTCCCTGTCAATGTGATAATAAATGCTTCCACCCAGCGACTCTTTAAGATAAAGCTGCCGTTTGATCAGGGTGACAATTTTATCGAATTCACGCTGATGACATACCTTAACCTCCGGGTATAAATGACTTTTTGTATGGATCAGCCGGACCTCTCCTCCTACCGCTTTGATGCACGCTGCCATCAGGATGCAATAATCATCACAGTCGCCCGACAGATGATGCATCGACTCGCTGGCTCTGGCATAATATTCCTCCCCGACAGGATCGGGTACATAATTCCATTTTACGATCTCCGAGAAGATCGAAAAATACCGGATCACATTCCCATACTCCCTGCATAACGCTGGATCGTCGAAATTGGTCTTTGCTATCCGGATAGCATAATTTCGAACTCCAGGATTATGATAGTCTACGGCCTCCCGTATCTGACGTGCATTCCGGACTGTCATCTTTTCATCTTTCAGAAACGGGATCTTTACTGGATTGGATTCCACATAAGCAATGAGATCCAGATAACGGCGACTGAAATCAGCATAGGTATACCATCCGGTGAAATGACTCACGGAAAAAAGTACAGCAGCAAAGAGAAAAATATACAACACAAAGCGGTCAACCAGCCCGAGCAAGTAACGTATCACGGCAAATACCAGAATGCCGGTCAGAAGATGATCAATGCGGATAACCTTTCCATGTATATTGATAATGAAATCCGGAACATAACGGTACAGAATGATAAAAAGTGGCAAACTGATCAATAATGCCAGGATCGTCAGAACAATCCATTTCATGATCTTTTGCCACTGTGATTCAGGGTATAATCCCAATCTTTTTAGTCTTCTGGTTCCACTATGTTCTGGTTGATCCCCCATGACAATTAGTTTTATCCCGGGCAAAGTTCTTCTTTTCGGATTTGGAAACAAATGTTTTTATTCCCAGATGTAACCTTTTTTGTAAAAAACAGTATCGTAATAGATCATTGCCGGGTCAGATAACGAACTACCTGATCTGCTTTTTTCGTATCCAAAATGACGTAATTTTGCATCAAGTATCTCGATTTTTAATGACATCAATTTTTTAAAAATGCGGACTCACAAGTTCGATACATTTCATAAAAATATTAATACTGCGAGTGTATTCGGGCTCAACAGAATTACTCTTGCATTTACCGATGGTCATGAAAAGGAATTCAGGGAAAAATATTTAACCAATTCACTTTTTCAATTCCGCATAGCTTTTATCCTTGTTACAATCTTATATGGAATCTTTGGCTTTCTGGATAACATCATGATCCCTTACTACAGGGAGTTTTTCTATCTGATCAGGTTCGTTTTTGTCATCCCTTTCCTTCTGTTGGTCTTTTGCTTGTCGTATACCAGGATTTTTCGAAAAATATGGCAGGTATTGCTCATGATCAGTTTCTTTATTTCAGGTGTTGGCATCAGCCTGATGTTGATCATAGTTCCCGATAATTACGCCTACTACGGTGGGATGATGCTGATTTTTACTGCAGGTTATTTCTTCATCAAGCTAAGGTTTTTAAAAGCCACCATTGCAGGATGGCTTACATTGATCTTTTACAACATTGGTGCAATCGTTTTTTCTGACACTTCGATCCCGTTCCTGATCAACAACAACTTCTTCTATGTCTCCGCTAACCTGATCGGGATGTTCGCTGCATACAACATTGAATTATATGCAAGGAAGGATTTCCTGCTGAACAAAGCGCTTGACAAACAAAAAGCAGAACTTGAGGAATGGAACATGAACCTTGAAAGTATCGTTGAAAAACGTACTGTTGAATTAAAAGAAGCAAAAGAACGTGCCGAAGAGTCCGACAAACTGAAATCCGCTTTCCTGGCAAATATGAGCCATGAAATACGAACACCCATGAACGGGATTATCGGTTATACTCAGTTATTACTGGAAGCCAGGGATAAAGAAGAACTGGAAGAATTTGTAGAGGTTATCCGTGATAATGGCAAACATCTTTTAGCCCTGATCAATGATATCATTGACCTTTCGAAACTTGAAGCTGGAATGTTTCAGCTGAATGAAATGAAAACCTCTGTCAATGACATTGTGGATGAAGTGATCCTGCTTTTCAGCCAGGAAAAGAAAGTCGCTTCAGGTGAAATTAGTCTTCAGGTCAAGAAAGGATTGAAAAAAGGACAGGATTATATCACTACCGATCCAACACGACTCAAACAGATTCTGATCAACCTGATGAGTAATGCATGTAAATATACCATTGAAGGGATGGTTGAACTAGGGTATAAGCGAAAAAAGAAGCAGTTGGAATTTTACATTGAAGATACAGGTATTGGCATCGAGAAAAAACAACAAGAACATATCTTCGAACGATTTATGCAGGCAGTAGTGGATCATACGACCGACAACATCGGGACGGGATTGGGTTTGGCTATCTCCAAAGCATTTGTCAATCTTTTCGGAGGAAAGATCTGGGTTGAAAGCCAGGAAGGAGTCGGTTCTGTTTTCAGGTTTACTATTCCGATTATAAAAGGGGAAAAATCTACACGAAAAGTGAGGTCTTTAAAAAAGAGTTTGAATGAATATAAATTATAGAGACTGGTCAGAAAAAGTGATTCTGGTTGTTGACGACTCGCCGACCAATTTCTTTCTTATCAAGACAGCTCTCCGATACACAAATGTCAAACTCTTGTGGGCAAAAAACGGATTGGAGGCTGTACAGGAATGTGGAAAGGAACAGCAGATTGACCTGATACTGATGGATATCAGGATGCCCATTATGGACGGTTATTCAGCAACACGGGAAATCCGCAGGAACAACCCGGATTTACCAATCATTGCACAAACCTCTTATGCAATGCAGGGGGATCGCGACCAAAGCATTGAGGCAGGATGCAGTGATTACATCGCAAAACCCATCAGCCTTGTGGAACTTAAAAATAAAATTTCCAACTATTTTGACCAGCAATAATCCCACAAATCTCAAACAAATGGGAGAATTTCAGCCCCATCAGATATCAGTACTTATTGTTGAGGATAATGACAGCATCCGAAACCTGTACAGCAAATGGCTGTCGAAACGTGTTCAAAAAGTTTACAATGCATCTGACGGCCAACAGGGTATTGGAATTTTTCTGGACAACCATCCTGACATGGTCATTACCGATATCAGCATGCCCATCATAAGCGGACTTGATATGATCAGAAAGATCAAATCGACCAATCCCGGTTTATATGTCATCGTGATGAGTGCATACAGTTTCAAGGAATATTTTCTGGAGGCGATCAGCCTGGGAGTTAATGGCTATCTCATTAAACCGGTGGAACGTGACAAACTTTATACCCTGGTCGATGAACTTTCGGGTTATATCCTGATGCAGAAAGCTTTGGAAGAGAAGGAACGTAAAAGGCAGATCGCAGAAATGAACCTTTTAAAATCCCTCGAAGAAAAGGAGATATTGCTGAAAGAGGTACATCATCGAGTTAAAAACAACATGCAGATCATTTCAAGCATCCTCAAAATGCAGGAACGACTGATCGATGATCCTAAACTTAAAACTGTTCTGGGTGAAAGCCAGAACCGGATCCGCTCCATGGCACTCATCCATGAAAATCTTTACCGGAATGAGAATCTGGCCAACATTCAGTTTAAAAACTATGTGCAAAGCCTGGTCAATACCATTTCCAGGGGCTATTTCGACCTAAAGGGAAAAGTGTCCTTCAAATTCGACATCGAGGATGTTTTCCTGCCTATTGATATTGGAATTCCCTGTGGTTTGATCATTAATGAACTTATCAGCAACTCATTCAAGCATGCTTTTCCGAATCATGAAAAGGGAATTATTAAAATAGTCTTACAGAAGCAGGACAATGGATCCTATAGGATGTCCGTCACTGACAATGGTATTGGCATTGATCCAACATTCAGACCGGAAAATGCCAACTCGCTGGGTATGAGGATTGTATTTAAGCTTATACAACAGATTGACGGTGAATTATCATATAATTTTGAAAATGGAACCAGTTATAATATCCTGTTTAAGATTTAAAACACATTGAATTATGTCACAATTGAATATTTTAATCGTTGAGGATGAATTTCTGGTGGGAGCAGACATTGAAGAGAGCCTGATTTCCCTCGGATATACTGTCCAGAATTGTGTTGCAAGTGGTTTGGCTGCCATTGCAGAAGTGGAAAGAAAACTCCCTGATGTGATCCTGATGGATATAAGACTCAAAGGAGAAATGACAGGCATTGAAGCTGCCAAACTCATCAGGGAGCAGCACGATGTACCTATTATTTACCTTACTGCCAATGCAGATATCGGGACGATCGAACAGGCAAAAACCTCTCTGCCTTATGGATATATTATTAAGCCTTTTTCCGAAAAAGACCTGCAGACAAGTATTGAGATTGCCCGTTTTAAGTTTGAGAACGATATCAAGATGAAGATTGAAAGCGATCAATACAACGCATTATTCAAACAGGGTGAAAAGGATGAACGACACCTCTTCTTTGATGGCGCAACAGGGTTGACCAAAATCCTACCGGGTGACGTCTATTATATTGAAGAAGATGACGGTAAGTGCAAGGTGCATTTCAGAGAGAGCACAGCTATCATCATGAGATCATTAAACCAAATCCAGAAAAGATTTCCCCAGGACAGGTTTTTCAGGATTAACCAGCATTGTATTATCAATATTGACAAAGTATTTCTGGCTAAATACCCGGATATCATTATTACAGACCTTATGGCTGTAATACAAGTGGATGAATCATATCTGCCATCCGTTGAATTTATTTTCGGCCAATAATACGCTGCTCATTCAATCATTGCATAGGGTATAATGAAAACGATGACCATCAACCTGTTCTTAGAATCGTTCATAACCAGATTATTTACAAATGACGGCCCTGGACCTGAAGATTATGCTTCTATCCTTGAGATGATCGAAAGTATTCAGCCAGAGCAGATAGATTACCTTCGTAGCCTGATGAAACCGATATTGCATCCAGGGACAATCATTGGTTTCTCGTTTACCAAACCCTTCGGATACAATGGAGACTTCTTCATCATTGAAAAAATATACCAGCATTATGTCAGTCCGGATAAAACGTCAAGAAAATGGGATCAATTCTTTCATACCCTACCCGCTGCTATTGCAGTTGTGAACAGGAAAAAACTGGCAATTGAACTATTCAAAAAACTTAATAATTCTTCAGGGAAAAAAATCAAAGAGGTACTTATTCTGGGAAGTGGCCCGGCGAATGAAGTACATGAATATCTGAAACAAACCGAAGACAACCAACTCTATTTCGATCTCGTGGACCTTGATCAAAGAGCGATTGACTATGCGAAAAATAAAAACAGGGATTACCTGCAGTATATTAATCTGATGAACAGGAACGTCATTCGTTATGAACCTACCAAACACTATGATTTGATCTGGAGTGCAGGTTTATTTGATTATTTCAAAGACAAGCACTTTGTTTTTCTGATTAAAAAGTACTTCAGGTGCCTCAAACCGGGAGGGGAAATGATCATCGGCAATTTTAATGCAACCAATCCATCGCGGAAGATCATGGAGGTATTAGGCGATTGGTTCTTATATCACCGTTCCGAAGAAGAACTACTTCATTTTGCACGTCAGGCGGATATTTCCCCCATGAACATCGAAGTGATGGCAGAGCCACTGAGCATAAATCTCTTTCTTAGAATAATCAAGCAGGTTCCCTGAAGCCCCTGTCATAAACCAACCATGAATAATTGCTATCTTTGTCCCTGTTTTGACTTATAATCTGCTTGCTTTTGGGTGTTACAGCTAAATAATTCCTAAAGCTCTTCACAGGTTCGGTATTTTTATAGTTATATAAAAGCAACACAGGATGATTCGGAAAATGCCCGAAAAGTTAGTTCCGTTTTTAGGATGACCCCAATTGAAATGAATAAATGGAGTAGGTGGAAGATGCTGTATTGGAACGAGCAACAGTATTCTTTTATCATTGCATTGACTGGTTTAAACAAATATCTCTGAAACAGGAAAAGATTGGACTTCAAAGATTTTCAATTACATGCTGATATACTGAAAGGTGTTGAGACGATGGGTTTCATTGAGGCAACACCTGTCCAGAAGTTGTCCATTCCAGTCATCCTGGGGGGGAGGGACCTGATCGCCTGTGCACAGACAGGCACCGGGAAGACAGCTGCTTTTCTGATCCCTGTGATCCATGACATTCTGAACCATCCATCAGGTATGACCAACACACTGGTCATCGTACCGACACGTGAACTTACCGTTCAGATTGACCAGCAATTGCAGGGGCTTGGCTATTATGCTTCCATAAGCAGCAAGCCGGTATATGGCGGTGGGGATGGTTCGGACTGGGAGTTGGAGAAAGCAGCCCTGACAAGGGGCTGCGATGTGATCATTGGGACACCGGGAAAACTACTCCAGCATCTGCTTATGGGTTATGTAAAACTGGACGGGCTAAGGCACCTGATCCTGGATGAGGCCGACAGGATGCTCGATATGGGGTTTTATGAAGACATTATGCGCATCATCAGTTTTCTTCCCCCAACAAGGCAGAATCTACTATTCTCAGCAACGATGCCTTCGAATATACGACAACTCGCCAGACAGATTCTACGCGATCCGGAAGAGATCAACCTGGCCCCTGCCAAACCGGCCGAAGGGGTCATACAGGCTGCTTACCTGGTAAGGGATACCGATAAAAACGAGCTGATCAGACTTCTGATCGGAGACAAACCTATCGAAAGTATCCTGATATTTGCTGCCACCAAGGCAAGCGTAAAGAACCTCGAAAAATCCCTTTCCGGTATAACCACCCTGAAAGTGAGGGCAATGCATTCAGACCTCGATCAGAAAAAGCGTGAAGAAACCCTGAACGGTTTTAAAAACAGGCAATTCGAGATCCTTGTTGCCACCGATATCATGTCCCGGGGCATTGATATTGAAAAAATCGACCTGGTGATCAACTACAACGTACCACGGGATGCTGAGGATTATGTGCACCGTGTTGGGCGGACTGCCCGCGCCGAGAAGACGGGCCTGGCCATCACCCTGATCAACCCAAAGGAACGTGAAGCATTCAGAAGGATCGAAAAACTCATCGGAAAAGAGATCTATAAACTTAAACTTCCTGATGGCATGAAGGAAACTGTCCCACAGCATACCATACCACAACTGAACTCCAATAAAAGAAAACGCAATTAACCTGAACCATGTTCCTTGAAAAGAAAAACACTCCCCGCTGGATGATATTTACCATGGATATCATACTGTCCCTTGCGTCTATCGGTTTCGCCTATCTTCTCCGTTTCAGCTTTTTAGTCCCTGTGGATTACCTGCACAAGCTCCCGGCGGTGATGCTGGGGGTATTGATCGTGAGGACTGCATGTTTCATCATAACAAAGGTTTATTCAGGCATTATCCGATATACGGGAACACAGGACCTTATAAGGATCTTCCTTGTTAACCTGGGGGGAAGTTTCGTTTTTATAATAGCCAACATAGTTTTCAGGTTCATTCTCGACAGGCCACACCTGATTCCGTACAACATCATCATCATTGATTTTTTCATTCTCACCCTGTTGATGACATCCTACCGCATGCTTATTAAGGTTGCATTTATGGAGTTGAATAACCCTACGCGGCTGAAATCGGATGTTATTATCTTCGGTGCAGGTGAGACAGGGCTTATGGCCAAGAGAGCGATTGAAGGTGATATGAAAACCCGGCAAAAGGTGGTGGCATTCATAGATGACAATCCCTCAAAACACCGCAAGAAACTGGACAACGTGGTCATCTACCCCTGGCAGAAGGCAGAGGAACTGCTTGAAGCGGAAGCAGCCGAACAGGTTGTGATTGCGGTGCCAAAGATTACCCATCAGCGAAAAAGCGATATTGTGGAGTTATGCCTGAAACACAATATAAAAGTGATGAGTGTCCCTCCGGTCGCACGATGGATCGACGGCGAGCTTAGCTACCGGCAGTTACAGCGGATTAAGATCGAGGAACTACTGGGAAGGGATGAAATTGTCATCAGCATTGACAAAATCCAAGAGGGATTGAAAAACAGGACAATCCTTGTGACAGGTGCAGCGGGATCGATAGGCAGCGAACTGGTACGTCAGATTGCCCGATTTGAACCGGCTTGTATTGTCCTCGTTGACCAGGCAGAAACGCCCCTGTATGAAATGGAACTTGAAATCAATAGTCAATATCCGCAATGCAGGACAGCTTTCCTCTTGTGCGACATTACCCATAAAGAGAGGATGATCCGCATCTTCGAAAAATATAAACCCCATTATGTGTTTCATGCCGCTGCCTATAAGCATGTGCCCGTGATGGAGGCAAATCCGAGAGAAGCGGTCATCACCAATGTTTTGGGGACCAAGATCGTTGCTGATATCGCAGATCGTATGAAGGTGGAAAAATTCATCATAATCTCTACCGACAAGGCGGTGAATCCCACCAGTATCATGGGTGCCACCAAGCGGATGGCTGAGATCTATACCCAGACGCTGAACAGCCGTTCAGATACAAAGTTTATCACCACCCGTTTCGGCAATGTGCTGGGATCCAACGGATCTGTTGTTTCCCTGTTTCGTAAGCAGATCGAAGAGGGAGGGCCGGTTACCGTGACCCATCCCATGGTAACCCGTTTTTTTATGACCATTCCTGAGGCTTCACGCCTGGTGCTGGAAGCAGCATCCATGGGCAATGGAGGGGAAATTTTTCTCTTCAACATGGGGCAGTCCGTTAAGATCATTGACCTAGCCAAAAAAATGATCAAGCTGACAGGGCTGACGCCTGGAACCGATATCCAGATCATATACACTGGATTAAGGCCTGGAGAAAAGCTGTATGAGGAACTCCTTACCCCTGATGAAAATACCATTCATACCGGGCACCCCCACATTCTGGCAGCCCGGGTGCGGGAATACGAATGGCCTTATGTTGTCGAACGTACCGAGGAGTTAATCGATAAGATGCGTAATGCGGACAAGTATAGGATGGTCAGATGCCTAAAAGAGATCATTCCCGAATATATCAGTCATAACAGTGTATTCGGGCAACTGGATGATTTAAGTTTCTCTAAAGATGTCAGGTGATGCAACGGGCAACCAGGGCAGCCGCCTCCTCCAGCCTGATTGCTGACCACACCTTCATTCCGCTTTGGTCAATGATCTCTTTGGCCTCCTCTGCATTGGTGCCCTGAAGCCTTACAATCACCGGTACCGGTATGTTACCGATACTTTTATATGCCTCTACGATCCCTGTGGCAACACGGTCACAACGGACGATACCACCAAAAATATTAACCAGGATGGCTTTTATATTTTTATCTCTAAGGATAATGCGAAGCGCCTGTTCCACCCTCTGGGCATCTGCAGAGCCCCCAACATCGAGGAAATTAGCAGGTGAGGCAGCGCTTTGCTTGATGATATCCATGGTGGCCATAGCCAATCCGGCCCCGTTGACCATACATCCCACGTTGCCATCAAGCTTCACATAATTCAGATGATGCTTATCCGCCTCCACCTCCACCGGATCCTCTTCTGCCAGGTCACGCAACGGGACAATATCAGGGTGACGGAACAGGCTGCTGTTATCAATCACCATCTTGGCATCCGCTGCATAAACCTCCCCATCAGCAGCCTTGAACATCGGATTGATTTCCAGCAGAGAGGCATCAGTTCCGTGATAGGCATTATACAATGCCATGACCATGCTTACCATGTTCTCGTGAGCGGTATCCTTTAATCCAAGATTAAAAGCAATGCGCCTGGCCTGAAATGGGATCACTCCTGTCAAAGGATTAACCTCCTCGGTGAATATCAGCTCCGGGGTCTCTTCCGCCACCTGCTCTATGTCCATACCGCCACGAGGGCTATACATGAAGATTACCTTGCTGGTCTTCCGATTCAGCAACAGCGAAATATAAAATTCCTCCGGCTTTTCATTCCCGCGATAATAGATATTTTGCTCAATATAGACCTTGCCCACCCGTTTCCCTTCCGGAGGTGTCTGTGGGGTTTTCAACATCATACCAAGAATCTGACCTGCAAACTGTTCAACCTCTTCAAGCGATGTTGCGATTTTGACCCCCCCACCTTTTCCACGCCCCCCGGCATGGATCTGTGCCTTCACGGCAAACTTATCGCAACCTGTCACCTCTGCCACCTGCCTGGCTGCACCTACGGCCTCCTTCGGCGAAAACGCGATCATCCCAAAAGGAACCTTCACCCTAAAAGCGCCAATCAGTTTCTTGGCTTGATATTCATGTAGATTCATCTGATGATGTTTTTTTTGGGAACTAATATAGGATTTTTTGTTACAAGTTACAGGTCCCGAACCTTTGCTTTCGCTCGGCTCAAGGACAGGCGAAAAAAATGAAATCGTAGATTTCTGTTTTTTCGGGATTGCGGATCGGGTTTCATTAAAAAAAAGGGTTCCCGAAGGAACCCTTAAACACGTTTTATGTCTTTGTTGCTGCGCCGGATGGCAGGAAACCGCTTCTAGTAACCGCCCTGGTAGCCACCGCGGTTTCCGCCGCGGTTGAATCCGCCACCACCTCTGTTACCGCCGCCGAAATTACTCCTCCGGTTGCTGTCCTTTCGCTCTTCGCTTTCATTCACCACAATGGTGCGTCCGTCAACCTCAGCACCATTCAGTTCCGAAATAGCTTTGCGGGCCTCATCTTCAACAGGCATCTCAACAAAACCAAAACCTTTGCTTCTTCCTGAAAATCTGTCAGTGATAATCTTAGCAGATGTCACTTCACCATACTCTTCGAAAAAGCTGCGTAATTCGTCCTCCTTTAAACTAAACGGAAGACTTCCACAAAAAATGTTCATACAAATAAATAAATTTAGGTGAAAATATCGGCAAAGGTACATCTAATTATTATATACAAATGATTTCTGAATAAAATTTCATCATTCTATGTAAAAAAAATAATCAATTAAATGATAATTCCCTTTTTATCAAAAGTTTAAGAAGAAATAAAATGACACTTTTTATTCCTTTTTAAGGTATATGTATAGATTACTTCTGAGAATGGTGTCAAATAAAAGATATCGGGTCAGGAAATGGGTGACCTTCATTTTTTGATATTTTTACGGCTGCTAATCCAATCCCTGCATCAGCATCACATCAAGTAATACATTTTAAAAATGGCCACTGGCGTTACCACCTGGAATTTCCCGATGCAGATTCTGTCCTGGATAGGTATCGTATTGCTTATCTTGTGTGCCAGGGATCTTTTTGCACAGGAGAAGAGCTTTCATGTCAGTGCTCGGGGGCTTGAAGCATCTTCCCCCATCACCCTGGATGGCCTTCTGGATGAAGCGGTTTGGAAGACGGCTGAACAAACCTCACGGTTTACCGGGTATGAACCCGATTTTGGAAAACCGGCCCGTCATAACACCATTGCCCGCTTCCTGTATGATGATTATGGCCTTTATATAGGACTTGAAATGCTGGATAACACCCCCGACAGTATCTTCAAAGATCTGAGCATACGGGATGACATGGGCAATGCCGACTGGGTGGGGATCATCCTTTCACCTGCCAACGACGGACAGAATGGATTCAGGTTTCAGATTACACCCGCAGGTGTACAGTATGACGCAAAAATCATCGAGGACGAAAATGACGAATCGTGGGATGCCGTATGGTACGGTAAAACCGGATTCACTGTCCAGGGATGGGTCGCAGAAATCCTGATCCCATGGTCTGCTATCCGTTTCCCAAATCTGAAAAGCCAGTCATGGAACATGAACATCATCCGGGAAGTGCGCAGGTACAGGGAGCAATCAACCTGGCATCCTGTTGATAAGAAGCGGCATGGATTCCTGACGCAGTGTGGTAAACTCACCGGGCTCAATAACCTTCACCCCCCTGTCAGGCTTTCACTCATGCCTTATGCTTCCGGATACCTGCAGAAGATCACCAACGAAGACCATCCATCATGGACCTTCAATGCGGGAATGGACCTGAAATACGGCATTCTGAACAACTACACCCTGGATGTCACACTGATCCCCGACTTCGGTCAGGTCCGATCCGATGACGAAATCTATAACTTTTCACCCTACGAGGTGCAATACAATGAGAACAGGCCGTTCTTTACCGAGGGAACCGAACTGTTCGACAAATCGGGTATTTTTTATTCACGCCGGATTGGCAGGATCCCGGCCGGATACGAGAGCGTAACATACAGCCTGAAAGAGGGTGAAATGATTATTACAAACCCGGTCGAAACACAACTTATCAATGCTACCAAATTTTCCGGAAGAAATAACAAAGGGCTGGCCATCGGGATTTTCAATGCCATGACAGCAGGTTCATACGCAATCATCTCCGACTCTTCCGGTCATTCCCGGAAACTCGAAACCCAATCCTTCACCAACTATAACATGGTTGTGCTGGATCAGTCGGTCATCAACAATTCGTATGTCCATCTCGCCAATACCCATCTGTGTCGCAATGATTACATTGCCCATGTAACAGCAACCTCCTTTCAACTTAAAAACCGCAAACAACGACTCGCATTAACCGGGAAAGGAATGATCAGCCAGCAACATATTGGGGGGATAAAACAAACGCCCGGATTTCAATATTTACTGGGTGTCAGCAAGATCAACGGCAACCTCCGGTGGAAAATATCCCATTCAGCCATTGATAAAAACTATAATTCCAACGATATGGGGTACCTGGCCATGAACAACATCGCAGACCTGTACGGCGAAATAGGATACTACCAGTTTCAACCCATCCGTAATATGCTGGAATACCATTCCGTTTTCTCCCTGACCTACCAGATGCTGGGTGAGGGCTTCACTTTTACACATCTCAAACTAAACTTCCAGGGCATGACGACCTATACAAACAGGCTAACCCTTGGACTGAATATGGAAAGCATACCCATCGAGTTTCACGACTATTTTGAAGCAAGAGAACCTGGCAGGGTATTCCACCAACCCGGCTACACCTCTGTCAACCTGTGGCTTTCACCCGACTACCGTAAAAGATTCCTAGTTGACATAACCATTGCCGGCTGGAGTAGTCATGATGCAGAGCAAAAGGGATGGTACATCAGTGCAGCCCCAAGGTTAAGACTAAATTCCAGGATGTTTCTTGTATTAAAGTCAGAATACGATCATGAAGTTCCTTCTGTAGGGTATGTTACCAACTATACCAAACAAGACACCACCATCATCCTGTTTGGAATGCGTGAGGTAAGACGGGTTATAAACACTTTATCAGTAAGTTATGTAGTCAGCCCCCACAGTTCGTTTTCGTTGAGGGTAAGGCATTACTGGGTTACAACCCGTTACAGTGATTATTATCAGCTTCCCGTTACGGGATATGTGCAACCCATAATTCATGATGAAAACCATAACTTTACCGTCAATATTTTCAATATCGACCTGGGTTATTCCTGGAACTTTGCCCCGGGAAGCTTTCTGAATATCATGTACAAGAACAGTCTGAACAAAATGGAGGAGGGTATGGTGATATCCCGTTTCATACATAATATCCGCGATATGGCTGATTCACCTGCCAACAACAGCATTTCGGTCAAACTGATTTATTATTTCGATTACGAAACAGTTAGAAGGAACATCAAGAAAAGAGGATCCTGATATGATAAAGACCATAGATATTCATAAGTCATTTGGCGCACTGAAGGTGCTAAAGGGTATTGACCTGCATGTTGAAAAGGGAGAGATTGTCAGCATTGTGGGTGCTTCGGGTGCCGGCAAGACAACACTGTTACAGATTATCGGCACTCTTGAAAAAGCCGACAGGGGTGAAGTGATCATCCATGGTGCAAATGTGAGCGGATTATGGGATAAGGAGCTGGCCAGGTTCAGGAACCACGAAATTGGCTTCATTTTTCAGTTCCATCATCTGCTACCGGAATTTACAGCGCTGGAGAACGTTTGTATGCCGGCTTTCATCAAAGGTACAGGGCGCAAAGAGGCAGTGAAGCACGGGATTGAGCTCCTCACATTCATGGGCATTGCCGGACGATCTCAGCACAAGCCATCTGAACTGTCAGGAGGTGAAGCTCAGAGAGTCGCAGTCGCCAGAGCATTGATCAACCGGCCCTCCGTCATCCTTGCCGACGAGCCCTCCGGTAATCTTGATTCAACGAATGCCAGGGAATTACACAAGCTTTTTTTCGACCTCAGGAAACAATACCATCAAACCATCATCATTGTTACACACAATGAAGAGTTGGCCAGCTTATCGGACAGGACCCTGACCATGAAAGACGGAATCATTTTGAAAGAACAGGTATAACGGATCATAAAAAAGGCCGCCCCCGGGAGGCACGGCCAAGCATTTTTCAAGAACACAACGGCTATTTGACTTTCTCCACAAGTTCCCTGAAAGCATCAGGTTTATTCACGGCAAGGTCAGCCAGCACCTTGCGGTCAATTTCGATGTTGTTTTCATTCAGTTTCCCCATAAGGGCACTGTATGACATTCCGTTCATACGGGCAGCCGCATTGATACGTTGTATCCATAGTGCCCTGAAATTGCGTTTTTTGGTCCTACGGTCACGGTATGCATACTGCAATCCCTTCTCGTCGGCATTTTTCGCGACGGTCAATACATTCTTACGTCTTCCAAACTGGCCTTTCACACGCTCGAGAACTTTCTTTCTCCTGGCCCTGGATGCGGCGTGATTCACTGATCTTGGCATACATTTTCATTTTTCACTGCAGCGGCCTGAATATTTCGCAGACTCTTGGGTGCTGACAGTAAGTTAGACATTAAATTTACTTGAGAAGCATTTTCTTTACGTTGGCTGAATCCGCACTATCCACAATGGTAAAATAGGTCAGATTCCGCTTCTGTTTATTGGACTTTTTCGTCAGGATATGACTCTTAAAAGCATGCTTTCTCTTCACCAATCCTGTTCCAGTAAAAGAAAATCTCTTTTTTGCACTGGATTTCGACTTCATTTTAGGCATTCGTAACTCTGGTTTATTATAATGGATTTGAATTATTTTATGGGTGCAAGGATCATGATCATCCTTTTTCCTTCCAGCTTCGGCAACTGTTCAATTTTCCCCACCTCTTCCAGTTCTTCGGCAAACTTCAGCAGTTTATATTCCCCTTTTTCCTGATAGATGATGCTTCTTCCCTTAAAAAAGACATCCACTTTCACTTTGGCTCCATCTTCAAGAAATTTCCTGGCATGTTTGAGTTTGAAGTTGAAATCGTGTTCATCCGTGTGAGGTCCCAGGCGTATTTCCTTGAGTACAACCTTAGCTGATTTGGACTTCATCTCTTTCTGTTTCTTTTTCTGCTCATAGAGAAATTTCTTGTAATCCATCACCCTGCAGACAGGGGGATTGGCACCCGGAGAGATTTCAACCAGGTCCAGATCCATTTCTTCAGCGATCCTGAGGGCTTCTCGTAATGGCAGAATGCTGGTTTCCACATTTTCCCCCACCACTCTGACAACGGGTGCCATGATGCGATGATTGACCCTGTGCTGATCCTCTTTCCTGGTAATCCCGAACTTTCTCCGGCCGGGGAACGGGGTTTCTTGCTGTGCTATGGGCGTATCTCCTATATTTGTTTAACGTATGTTCTTTACTTATTGAATGGACAGCAGGTGTTGGATTTCATCGTTAAGCATCCGGACGAAAGCTTCGGTTGACATGCTTCCCATGTCCCCGGTCCCGTGTTTTCTTACCGATACAGTGCCCTCATCAGCCTCTTTTTCACCAACGATAAGCATATACGGGATTTTTCTCACCTCTGCATCACGAATCTTCCTGCCTGCCTTCTCACTCCTGTAATCAATCAGGGCGCGAATTTCCGAATTATTCAGCAAAAATAAAACTTTTTCTGCATATTTATTATATTTCTCACTGATAGGCAGTATTATGGCCTGTTCCGGGGTGAGCCACAAGGGAAAATTTCCGGCGCAATGTTCGATGAGTACCGCCACAAAACGTTCCATCGACCCAAACGGGGCCCGGTGGATCATCACAGGCCGGTGCACCTGGTTGTCACCACCTACATATTCCAGTTCAAACCTTTCGGGGAGGTTATAATCCACCTGTATGGTACCAAGCTGCCATCTCCGGCCCAGGGCATCCCTGACCAGAAAATCCAGTTTGGGCCCGTAAAAAGCCGCCTCACCATACTCAATCACCGATTTCATCCCTTTCTCTTCCACTGCTTCGAGGATAGCACGTTCCGCTTTCTCCCAGTTTTCGTCACTCCCAATGTATTTTTCGTGATTTATTTTATCACGCAACGATATCTGTGTTTCATAGTCCTCAAAATTGAGTGCTTTAAAAATATATAGAATGATATCGATCACACTCTTGAATTCATCCTTGACCTGATCCGGTGTACAGAAGATATGAGCATCATCCTGGGTAAAGCCTCGGACACGTGTAAGTCCATGCAGTTCACCACTCTGCTCATATCGGTAAACAGTTCCAAATTCTGCATAACGAAGTGGCAGATCTTTGTATGAATGTGGTTTGCTTTTATAGATTTCACAATGGTGGGGGCAGTTCATGGGTTTCAGCATGAATGCTTCCCCTTCCTGAGGGGTAAGGATAGGTCTGAAAGAGTCTTCCCCATACTTGGCGTAGTGCCCTGAAATTTTGTAGAGTTCAACATCCCCAATGTGCGGTGTCATCACGGGAAGATATCCTGCTTCGCGTTGAAGTTTTTTCAGGAACTGCTCAAGTTTCTCCCTCAGTTGGGCCCCTTTGGGGAGCCACAATGGAAGCCCCTGCCCTACCTGCTGTGAAAAAGTGAAAAGTTCCAGATCCTTACCCAACTTGCGGTGATCGCGCTTTTTCGCCTCCTCGAGCATCATCAGATATTCAGAAAGCTCTTTCTGTTTCGGAAATGCAATGCCGTATAACCTGGTCATCTGTTTGCGTTTCTCATCCCCCCGCCAGTAAGCCCCGGCAACACTAAGTATCTTGACAGCCTTGATCGGCGACATATCCACCAGATGTGGGCCCCTGCACAGATCTATAAAATTTCCCGACTCATAGAAGGTAATCTCCCCATCCTGTAAATCCCCAATCAGTTCAAGTTTATACTCATCCCCCTTCTTACCGAAAAAAGCGAGTGCCTCCTCCTTGGATACCTCCCTACGCTGGAAAGGATGTTTTTCGCGGGCAATTTCAAGCATTTTGTCTTCTATGGCCTTGAAGTCATCGCTTGAAATGACCCTGTCACCAAGATCTATATCATAATAAAAACCATTTTCTATATCGGGCCCTATACCGAATTTGGCACCGGGATACAGAGCTTCCACCGCTGCAGCCATAAGGTGAGCGGAGGAATGCCACATGGTAGCTTTCCCTTCAGGATCATCCCAGGTGAGCAGCTTTACGCTTGCATCATGACCGATCATCCGGCCTGCATCCCATACTTCATGATCGACTTTGGCAGCAAGCACATTTCTTGCAAGCGCTTCACTGATCGACAAAGCGATATCCATCCCCGATACAGGCTTGTCAAACTCTTTCACACTGCCATCAGGCAAGGTTATATGTATCATAGCAATATTATTCTGAAAACAGGGCGCAAAATTACATTTTTATTCCATGTAAACAGCCGAAATCAGCACTTTGTTTATGCTTTCCTGACCATCAGCTGGGCATTGATATACCCTGTAACAATCACTTTCTCCCCTTTGTTGATATATCCCGTTTCAGCTGCAGCATCATACTGGATGTCATTGATCTCGATCTTGCCCACGGGTCGCAGCATGGTATGTGCAACGCCTGTAGTTCCTATAAGTGATTGCATTTCCGTTTCCATGATGGTGAAACCCATCTCTGCTTTCTGTTCGGTTGCAAGGGAAAGCTGGCCAAAAAGCCGGGTGGAATGTCCGAACATGTTCACGGTGATAAAGTAGGAACCTAACAGAGCGAGAAAGATGGATGTGATCACGATGGAAAAGGAAACCAGCACCTGGCTTGCATTAACAGGGGCAAAATCGAACCTCACATTGCCCAGTAAGCTCAATACCAATCCCGTTATGATAAAAGTAATCCCCAGGATACCGGTAACCCCGAATCCGGGGATGGCAAAGATCTCGACTGCAAGCAGAATGATGCCAACCACAAAAAGGAGGATTTCCCAATGTTCAGCCAGCCCTTCCAGGTATAGCGGGGCAAAGTAGAGAATTGCCCCGACAATGGCAGCAGCGAGTGGGAATCCTACACCGGGCGTCTGCAACTCGAAATAAATACCCCCGATTATGAGCATAATCAGTAGCCCGCTTATAACCGGTTTGACCAGAAATCCGATGATCCTGTCAAGAACCGACAATCGTTGGGTTACCACCTCGTAATGATCATAACCATAAAGACGGATCACATCATCCACTGTTTCTGCCCTCCCTTCGCAGAATCCATACTTCATCGCCTCCGAAGTAGTGAAAGTCAATACTTTTCCTGTATCAGTGATCCCTTCAATATAGATATCAGGATCAACCATGGCTTCGGCGATGTTCGGGTTCCTGCCTTTTGCTTCAGCCGTGGCACGCATGGAGGAACGCATATAAGACTGATACTTGTCAGGCAAAGCCTGTGCATCCTGCGTGACAACGGTCGCAGCTCCGATCCTTGCACCCTTTCTCATATAAATGCTGTCGCAGGAAATGGCGATCCAGGCTCCGGCCGAAGCAGCGTTGTTATCAATGAAAACCACGACCGGAATTCGTGAATTCATGATCCTGGTGCTGATGCTGTCGGCAGCAAGGACTGTTCCTCCATAAGTATTCATGTGAATAAGAATGAGATCGACACCTTTTTGTTCGGCCTCCTCAAACGCCTTCTGTGTCTTTAACCAAACTGGCGGTGCAATATCCTCCCTTATTTCAAAAGCATAGACGGCTTTCTTCCTGGTATCAGCATTCTGGGCCGGTAAATTACCATGTGCCAGCAAGATCGTAATCATGGCTGTCACAACGGTCACCCAACTGCTGAAAGATTTATTTATTATATTCATATTCTGTTAGATAGATAGTGTTATTTAAAGTTCAGGCATCATTCCTTCACACG
The DNA here is from genome assembly GCA_964652685.1 of uncultured Lentimicrobiaceae bacterium. Taxonomy (GTDB): domain Bacteria; phylum Bacteroidota; class Bacteroidia; order Bacteroidales; family SKPS01; genus SKPS01. The sequence goes on along the minus strand of CAZZBS010000020.1, from coordinate 16,077 downwards.
CCAGACAGCATCGATGATGGTACCATCAACCCATTTGATCACCGCCACAATTTCATCTTCGAATGTGGGTGCTGCAGGGATCCCACAAATCTGTTCAGCTTCATCTTTCAGTTGTTCAATTGTTTTAACGGGCAGGCGGGAATTTTTCATTCTTTCGATAAGGTCGGTTCTACGGGGATTGATAGCGATGCCCCTTTCGGTAACGATGACATCGATCAGTTCACCGGGTCCGCAAATGGTTGTCACCTTGTCACGTATAACCGGGATCCTGTCGCGGAATAAGGGTATAGGCAGGATCGTACAACGGGAAAAGAGGCAGTTTTGCCATCCCCCGATTCCATGGAGGAGATATCCATCAGAATGTGTCACAACATTGGCGTTAAACGCCAGGTCAACCTCAGTAGCGCCCAGGATGGTTACATCGACAAGGGTTGAGAAATTACCTTTTCCGTGGTAATTATAACTTGTGAAGGGTGATGTATTCACATGACCTGGATTTTCGCGCATGGAGCGCACCCCTTCCAGGTCGAAGGTCTGCCCGTCGAGGATATAATCGATATAACCCTCTTCGAACAGTTTAACGAGGTGCTGGTTGCTGCCGGCACGGGCAAACCGTGCCCGGATATTCCTGGCTTTCATGATCTCCCCGAAGTAGATCCCGATAGAGAGTGCGGTACCTCCGGCACCTGCCTGGAAGGAGAATCCATCTCGGATGATGCCCGCTTCGTCACAGAACCGGGCTGTCATTTCAGCAATGAGCAATCTGTCAGGACTTTTGGTTACCTCGGTGGTACCGGATACGATCTTTTCCGGTATACCAACCTTATCGACAATGACCGTATAGTCCACGAAATTACCATGTATCTGCCAGGGAATACAAGGAAACGGGACCAGGTTGTCGGTAACAACAATCACCTTATCGGCATATTGTGAATCGGCCAGTGCAAAGCCCAGCAGTCCGCAGGCAGCAGGCCCGTTCACACCATTTGCGTTTCCGAAGGCATCAGCTGTGGGAGCAGCTATCACGGCAATGTCAATGTGTACTTCGCCATCCTGTACGGCCTGGTAGCGGCCACCATGCGAGCGCAGGACCCCCAGTCCCTTCATTTTCCCCTGTGATGTGAATTTCCCAAGCGGACCATTCATGCTACCTTCAATCCGGTTGATGGTACCATCTTCAAGATATTTGATCAGCGGCTCATGACATGGGAAAGAGGCCGACGGAAACCATACCAGGTCTTTGATCCCCAGTTCAGCAGCAATATCGAATATCTGTATTGCCAACAGATCGCCATTTCGAAAATGGTGATGAGTAGAGATGGTCATGCCGTTCCTGATGCCTGCTTTTATCAGAGCTTCTTTTAATGTTAGAACGACTTTGTTGCCATCAACGGGATAATCGGCACAGGATGCAATGGGGGGTGCTGCTTTCCTTCCGGCAGGTCTGTATTTCCCAATCCCCATATAGGGCACCATTTCTTTTCCGTTCACGAAAGTGGGCACAACCCTGCCCAACGCATTGGTTACAAGCTTATCATACTTTCTCATCATTCTCTTTTACGTTTTGTTCCAACAATCCAAGCATTACCGCCAACTCCACCGTTTGCTGAGCGCGTTTCACGATCGGCGGGTCAATCATTTTTGTACCCAGTGAAACTACGCCAAGGCCCTCAGCACTGGCACGGTCGAATGCTTCAACGATTTTTACGGCCTTTTCGATCTCCCGTAGATCGGGTGCAAAATAGGTATGAATGATTCTGATCTGCCTCGGGTGTATGCAACCCATCCCATTGAATCCTAAAGCCTTGGAATGTATCACATTTTCCTTCAAGGCCTCCATATCAGCAATATCGGAAAACACGGAGTCGATGGCTTGTATACCGGCTGCCTTGGCCGCATTCACGAGCCTGGTACGAGCATAGAGTGATTCATTCCCTTCCTTGGTCCGCATCACCCCGACATCGGCCGTATAATCCTCCAACCCGATCGCCAGAGCAACCACATTGAAAGCAGCCGAAGCTATTTCATAAGCTTTTTCAATCCCCAGGGCGCTTTCGATGATCGGCATGAGCCAGATTTCATGATCAATCTGATAGGATCCTTTAATCTGACTGATCCTTTCATTAACAGCTGTCACCTGACCTGCCGATTCACATTTGGGGACGAGGATCAGGTTCACGTTATGGGGAACCACAAAAGGGAGGTCATCAAGTCCTGCAGGAACCTGGTTGATGCGCACCATTCGTTCAGCACCATAGAAATCCAGATTACGGAGGGCATTCCTGACCAGGAAACAGGCTTCATACTTCTTCTCAGGTGCAACAGCATCCTCCAGGTCGAGGATGATGCCATGAGGTTTGTGAATACCTGCATTGATCATCAGGCTGGGGGTATTGCCGGGAAGATATAGACGTGAAAACCGTATAGAATCTTTCCTTGTGCTATACCTGTTTTGTTCCAGCATCGGCATCAGGTAATCCCTGTCGGAAGGTATGGCCTTCCGGATCGCTGCTTCGAGCCGTGCAGCCATCACAAAAGGAAGGGCTCCGCTATCCTCTATCTCTATGATCGCATTGTCGATCTTATAAAATGAAAACATTTCGGTGACCAGGTTCCGGATGTCATCACCAAATAACACACCTACCTTGCTCTTCATTTCCAGCACGATCCCTCCACTGGTGGTTAACTGCAGTTTTACCTGTACATCCGATCGTACCTTATCACCAGCATTACCCGTGACAATCCATGGTTGTTGTTTGTCCATATTCAATGAATCTAACATTTTAACACGCCAAAATTAACAGAACTATCGGTTATATTCAATAAAAAAGAGGGTGTCTCAATAGCCCGAGACACCCTCTTTCCAGCAAAGAAGAGTTAATTACGGATTCTGCGTTGCGCCCGGGCGCTTTTTGATTGCAGGTTCTTCCTTTACCTCTTTAACAACTTCCTTAGCTTTCTGATAGGTAGACTTTTTTGCAGGAGCCTTGGCTGCTTCAGCTGCAGCGGCTGCAATAGAATCCAGACGTGCCTGTTCCAGAGCAGCAGCTTCTGCTTCTGCGGCTGCAACTGAATCATTGAAAGCCTGAACTGCGGCCAAAGAATCAGCTACACGGATGGAATCGGCGATTCTTGCTTCCTCTTCTGCCTTTTTGTTACTACAGGCTGCCATACCAATGACAAAGCCTAAGATCACGAGAACTGAAAGTACTTTTTTCATGTCAATAAAACATTTTTAGGTTTTTAACGGAGCAAAATTACAACATATTTTTACCAGTAATCATTCTATCGTAATTTTTTTTATAATTTTGCCGAATAAAAATTGAATAACCCAAACCTAAAAACAAAAAAGAATGAAGAGAACAGCATTATTTCTAGGAACAGCCATTGCATTGCTGATGGTATTCAGCGCATGTGAAACAGATGACTTTGATAATCCAGTTATTACCCTTGTTGGTGGTGATATGGAAATTGTCCTGAACAGCGTGAACGAATGGACAGATCCGGGTTTCACCGCAACTGACACCAAAGATGGTGACCTTACCGCTAATGTGATCGTCACAGGAACTGTTGATGTCACCAAGATCGGAAGTTATGAGATCACCTACAGTGTATCCGACGCAGCAGGAAACAAAACTACTGTTAAAAGGATTGTGGATGTGATTGTTGACCAGGATCTGTATGTAGGCGACTGGGCAGTTACCGAAAGTGTTTCGACGGTTGATACGACCATCAACATTTCCTACACTGCCACTGTTACCAAATCCACTGCAAACGATTACACCATCCTTGCAAAAAATGTCAGTGGTTTCGGACAAACATTCACAACCACCATTACCTTCACTAAGTTCGGCATCCTGGCCATCGCCAACCAGCCGTTGATCGGAGCCGGTGTTGACGGAACCATTGAAGGAACCGGAACGACCAAAGATGACGGAACGGAACTCACCGTCAATCACACCCTGGTTTATACCGACGCAAGTCCGACCGAAACATGTACAGGTACCTGGACAAAAATGAAATAAGAAGTTCCTGTATTTCATGAAAAAGAGGCTGTCCATGCAAAGGCAGCCTCTTTTTTTGTTAGTTGAACAGGCAGGGCTTATTCAGCCACTTTAATGTTCCTCTGGTTTATTGTTTCACCAACTCCCAGAGTTTGCCATCAAGGTCCTTATACCAGAACTCTTCGGAGGTCAGCCTGATGATGATATAGTCTTCCGAACTGCCCTGAATATTGACGCGTACAACCTCCTTGTTGTTTTCGAATGACCATTCACCGGTGTATGTGATATCCTTATCAAGAATCGTTATGGTTTTCTTATAGAAGCCGTTCTCCTTGAACTCCTCTAGGATTGGGGTTATCATGTCAAAATCATTGTATTTTACCACTTTCCACACACCGGCCAGCCGGTTCTTTTTTGTTACAAGCGTGAATGAGGGACCCTCTTCATATTTTGCACAGCCCTGCCAAATGAAGGCAATGGTAAGCAGTGCCATCAGGGATGAAGTATAAATAATGTTTTTCTTCATGATGAATTTTCTTTTTGCGATTCGATCGTTATATTGTTGTCCGGTATACTTTTACGAACCTAAGGTAGCCACCATGACTGCTTTAATTGTATGGAGGCGGTTTTCTGCCTGATCCCAGACCAATGATGCGGTTGATTCGAACACCTCTTCGGTCACCTCCATACCGTTAAGGCCATATTTCCGGTAGATCTCCTCCCCTATTCTTGTCTCCCGGTTATGGAATGCCGGCAGGCAGTGCAGGAATTTACATCCCGGGTTGCCTATAAGGTCCATCACCTTCTTGTTGACCTGGTAAGGTTTAAGAAGCTTGATCCGTTTTTCCCATACCTCATCGGATTCACCCATTGAAACCCAGACATCCGTATAAAGAAAGTCAACATCTTTAACCGCTTCGGATACACTTTCCGTAATGGTGATTTTTGCTCCTGTCTCCTTTGCCACATCCCGGCAGATGGCCACAAGGTCTTCAGCCGGTTGCACAGCAGCCGGGGCCGCTGCCCTGAAATCCATACCCATTTTGGCAGCCCCTACCATCAGGGAATTGCCCATGTTGTTACGGGCATCGCCCAGGTAGGCGAACTTAACCTTTTTCAGCGGTTTGTCAACATACTCCATCATGGTCAGCAGGTCTGCCAGCACCTGTGTGGGATGAAATTCAGTCGTCAAACCGTTCCAGACCGGTACACCAGCGTATGTTGCGAGCTCTTCCACGATCTCCTGTCCATAACCCCGATATTCGATCCCATCGTACATCCTGCCAAGGACACGGGCAGTATCCTTCATCGATTCCTTGACTCCCATCTGAGACCCTGTCGGCCCGATATAAGTAACTTGTGCACCCTGATCAAATGCAGCTACCTCAAACGCACAACGGGTACGGGTGGATGCTTTTTCAAAGATCAGTGCGATGTTTTTTCCCTTTAATCGCTGCTGCTCGGTCCCGCTATATTTTGCTTTCTTCAGATCCTTTGACAGATCAAGCAGAAAAGCAATCTCCTGCGGAGTGTAATCGAGCAGTTTCAAAAAATTTCTGTTCCTTAAGTTATAGGCCATGACTCCTCCTGTTTATTGATGGTTTGTTTTTGTTAAAGTTAAAAGGCTAAAGGCTAAAGGCTAAAGTTAAAAGGCTAAAGGCTAAAGGCTAAAGTTAAAAGGCTAAAGGCTAAAGGCTAAAGGCTAAAGTTAAAAGTTAAAAGTGATTAATTTATAAAATTTAAAGGTCAAGAGTTTATAGGGTAAGTAGATTAAGGGTTGCTGATGATGCGGGTGCCGGCGGTGGGGTTGCTGAGCTGATCGGCTTCTGTAATGATGGTTTCTTTGCCGCCGTGTTCCACAAAATAGATAGCTGCCCGCACCTTGGGGGCCATGCTACCTTCGGTGAAATGTCCTTCACTGAGATATTTCCTGGCTTCATCCACCGTAATCACCTCCAGTCTTTTCTCCTGCGGCGTATTGAAAAAAAGACATACATTCGGGATATCAGTAAGGATATAAAACTCATCTGCCCTGATCTCTACCGCCAGCAGGGCCGACGCCAGGTCTTTGTCAATCACGGCGTCAATCCCTTGTATCTTTTTCTCTTCCACCCAGAATACAGGAATACCACCACCTCCCACCGTAATAACCATGGCGCCGTTTCTGGCAAGCTGTTCGATCGATTTCACATTGTTGATATGCACCGGTGTGGGAGAAGGGACCACCCTTCGCCACCCACGGTTACGAGGATCTTTATGAAAAACCCATTGGTTCTTGTCAGCAAGGTCATCAGCCTGCTCCTGACTGTAAAAAGGCCCGACTGGTTTGGTGGGATTGGTAAATGCCGGATCATTCTTAGCTACAAATACCTCTGTAATAATGGTAAGGATTTCCTTCTCAATGCCATGGTTCATCAGCACATTCTTCATCTGCTGCTCTATAAAATACCCGATAGAGCCCTGCGTCTCTGCCACACACACATCAATGGGCATTTTTGGAACCCCGAACATATTAAAACCAGCTTCATGCTGTAGCAGGACATTGCCCACCTGCGGACCATTCCCATGTCCGATCACCACATCATAATCCCGCTTTACCAGCTCGTAAACCCGTAAACAGGTTTCGAAAACATTCTGCTCCTGTTCCTCAATGGTACCCTTCTGATCTCCCCGCAGGAGCGCATTGCCGCCAAAGGCTACTACTGCCAGTTTTTTCATACAATAAAGTTGATTTCTATCTGTTTCCATCGGTCAAATAGCTGAAAAAAGAGTGCAAAGATAAAGGAAAGGTTTGGAAGTGTCAAATCATTAAGCCATTCAAAATAACAATCATCTGTATAATCCTTTCATCATGATTAGTGGTATATTCCTATACAATAACCACGAATGTGCAACCAGGTATTGCACCGCAACACCCGGTTGACATTACCGTTTTTCCCAATCCTTTTTCAGACATCCTGAAGATTAAAACCAATGCCCCCATCGATCAGAATATCACACTAACCATCAGGAATTTACAAGGACAGTTAATTTACCTTGAAAATACCAGGCTCCTTGACCAACTCAATATCAACCTCAGCCGTTTACCGTCAGGAATCTACCATGTTAATATTCTGACCAGAAACGAATCCATTACAAAGCAAATCATCAAGGAATAACAACCATCCCCCAATCCTATCCACACTCTCCTCTCCCCTCTCCCCTATTATACTTATCTTTGCGCCCGGAACCCCAACTTCACATCTGTTGAGAATTGCCTTTCAAACGCTTGGGTGCAAACTGAATTTTGCTGAGACCTCCGGCATTGCCAACACGTTCAGGGATGCCGGCCACACGGTCGTCACCCGGAAGGAGCCGGCTGATGTGGTGGTGATCAACACCTGTGCAGTGACCGATATTGCCGAGAGGAAGTGCCGGGCAGCCATCCGGCAGGCGCGGCGGCAACATCGTGACGCCATTGTGGTTGTGATCGGCTGCTTCTCCCAACTTTCCCCTGATGAGATTGCAGGCATGGATGAAGTAAATATTGTCATCGGCAACGAACATAAGTTTAACCTGCTTTCGATCCTGGATCAATACAGGTCACAAGGCGAAACCCTGGTTGACAACACCAACATCATGAAAGCCCGGGATTTTATCCCAAGTTATTCATACCTTGACAGGACACGGTCCTTCCTTAAAATTCAGGATGGTTGTAATTACGGATGTACTTACTGCACCATCCCGCAAGCCAGGGGAAGAAGCCGTAGCAGCAGAATTGACCATATCATTCATCAGGTCAGAGAACTGGAACAACGGGGTATTATGGAGATCGTTCTTACCGGTGTCAACATCGGTGATTTCGGGCGGCCGCATGGTGAATCTTTACTGTTGTTGCTGCAGACCATTGTACAGATGCACACTTCTCTCAGGATCCGCATTGGTTCGGTTGAACCTGAGCTGTTGTCGGATGACATCATCAGGATTGTGTCAGAGGGACCCATGCTGATGCCCCATTTCCATATCCCACTCCAGTCGGGATCCGACCGCGTATTAAAGGCTATGAAACGCAGGTACAGCACATCGCTCTTTCGTAACCGGGTGGAATCCATACGGAGGCTGATACCGGAAGCCTATATCGCCTGTGATATAATCTGCGGTTTCCCCGGTGAATCCGATGCCGAATATGAAGAAAGTTTTCAGTTCATTGACTCCCTGCCCATCTCCGCCATGCATGTATTCACTTACAGCGAAAGAAAAAACACACCGGCACAGCTCCTGGGCTCCTTGTTATCCCCGGCCGTTGTAAGAAAGCGCAGCCGGAACCTCCATGCATTGTCTGAGAGAAAAAAGGAAACATTCAGCATGGATTTCATCGGAGATGTGAGAGATGTGCTCTTTGAGTCAGACAGGCATCATGACATGATCGAAGGATTTACCGACAACTACCTGCGGATCAGGCATCCCTGGAATCCTGAACTGATCAACCACGTGTTGCCTGTAAAATTAGGAGTGCCTGACAAAAAAGGCATATTTGATGCTGTTTTGCACGAAACAGCAGGTTTAACAAACGACAATCCATTCAGATAATGATGTCTGCATCCCAAAGAGATAATAAACAATTCGCATCACGGTATATGCAAACAATTCCATGCTTTTATCGTTTTACTACCTTTGAGTTTTGATACTAATATGGCTGTAAGCATTAAAAAGGGAATCGGAATCTGGCTTTTCGTTGCAGGATTGATACTTGTCAGTCCGGTACTGGCTGTTCTGATGATTCAGGTTCCATCATTACAGCAATATCTGAAAGAGCAGGTTGCCGGATACATTACCCGGCAGACAGATATGGAAACCTCTGTCGGGAACATCCGGTTTATACTCCCTTTTTATTACCGGATCGATGACATTGTGATCAGAGATCACCATAAGGCGGTGATGTTCCGCTCCGGCTCCCTCAGTGCTTATCTGGGTTCTGTGGATCTCAGGAACAGGGTGATCCGGATTGCCCGTATCGGATTGAAGGATATTTATCTCCATCATAAACACTATAAGGGAGAAGATACCGACAACCTTTCCCTGTTTATTGAAAGGTTAAACCTGACAGACACCCTGGAAAAAGAGCCACTGACGGATCCCTTTATAATCAGGATCAGCCATGTCAAGCTAAAAAACGGAACCTATAAAACCCACCTGCAAGAGAAACACAACCAGATGCCCGGCATTGATTTCTATCACCTTGACATTTCGGAAGCATACACTGATATATCCAATATAGCCATCAAAGGGGAAATCGTCAGTCTGCGGGTAAACAGCTTACAATGTTATGAACATACCGGTTTTAGGATCATCGATTTAAATGGTTATGCTGATATCAGTTCCACCTCCATCAGGCTTCGGTCCATGACATTGGAGACCAACCAGTCGGCTGTTGCCCTGGACCTGGGATTCCACTATCCATCCTTTGAAGCATTCAGGGATTTTGAAGAAAAGGTATTTATCCGGGGCTATATCCGCCCAACCACCCTGGCCACATACGACCTTGGATTCTTCGTTCCCCCGTTCTTCCGCACCAATAACCTTCTCAGCCTTACGGGAGAGGTGGCAGGATTTGTCAATAATTTCAAAACAAGAAGATTCCAGTTCAGCACCGGCAGTACCAGTTTCGACGGAGATATTGTGATGCAGGGGCTCCCTGATTTCAATAATACCTATATTAATCTGGACATCAATCATTTTATTGCTAATCCGGAAGATATCCAACGTTTTCACCTGTATGACAGATCGGGAATTATATCCATCCCCCTGCCGGATGCCGTAAAGAACATGGGGATCGTATCGGTAACAGGCAATTTCGATGGATTGGTCAACGATTTTTACAGCAATGCCACCTTCACGGGAGGGTTTGGTTTCGTCAAGGCTGACATGCATCTGTCCACCTCCGGCAACAACTTTTATGTGGAGGGGGAGCTGGGGATTCAACAGGTTAATGGAGGCACCCTCCTTAATTATCCCGATCTGGGCCTGGTGAATATGGACGCCACCGTTTCCGGCAGCGGTACGCTGAAAACATGGGATATGGATATCGAGAGCAGGGTACATTCACTGGATTTCAGAAATTACCTGTATGAAGACATAACCATCAGTGGAAAGGTGGTTGACCGGATGTTTACGGGTATTGTGGATGTGGATGACAAAAATATCGCACTGAATTTTAATGGCATTCTTGATTTTAACAGCGAAGTGCCCTCCTATAATTTCACAGCAGACATCCGGAATGCCAACCTTGCGAAAATCGGGCTGATCAGTGACTCACTCCGTGGACTTCTCTCAACCCGGATGTCAATTGATATACAGGGAAACCATCCCGATAACATCGCCGGGCTCGTTAACATTGACTTTGCACAATTTATCACCCCAACAAAGACCTATCTGCTTGATCATCTGGACATGAGTGCTTTCTCATCACCTGAAAGCCGGAGGAAATTCATTGCCATCCGGTCAGATTATATCAATGGCGATATCTATGGAAACTTCAATTATACCGAGATTGAAAACGCTATGAAACAGTACATGGCGAATTATATCTCAGGTGTGATCGAGACAGACCGTAGCATTTCGGAGGACACGATGGCTGCCCGACAGAATGATCTTCATTTCGATTTGGTCTTCAGAAATACAGGTCATCTTACGGAGCTCTTCACCGGCACCCGGATCGAAACCAGTCATCTCAGTCTGAACGGAAGTTTTCTGTCATCACAAAACAAGCTCAGGGTGACAGGGATGTCTGAGAGGGTGGAAATTAACGGCCAGCGGACAGACAACTGGTACCTCAACCTGTACGAAGGCGCTTCCGGAGTAGTGATTGAAACTGGTGCACGGCAGTTTTTCCTCAACGACACGCTCGGCATCTTTGAACCCTATTGCGAGGGGATCATCAGCAACAACCTTGTCCGGAACACCCTATCCTGGAAATTTGACCCCTCCAGTACTGTCACCGATGCCATCATCAGGAGCAGCTTCAATCTGAAGGAATACCCTGACTTCAGGTTAACCTTTACAGACGGAAGCGTTGTGGTTAAAGACACGCTATGGCAGATACGGGACGGCAGCGGATTGTCATACATCAATAAAATATTGGATATCAACAATATTGTATTCTCAAGCCATGGTCAGAGTATCCGGATCAACGGAAGGGCATCGGAGAATCCTGACCATTTCATAGAATGCAATTTCCAGGAGGTGGACCTTTCATGGATTGATTTCCTCACGGTACCATCCCAGGTTAACCTTGATGGTATCATCAACGGAAATATCAACATCCGGAACCTGTGGGATCATCCCCGCATCCTGGCAGATCTGCAGGTGGAGGATTTCGTGTTCAATGAGGATCCGCTGGGATCACTGAAGCTGATCACCTTATGGGATGACCAGGTAAAAGGGATGCGTATGGCTGCCGATTTCATCTATCAAGGAAACATAGGGTCCAAAAAGACAGCAGGGATAACAGGCTATATCTTCCCACTGAAAGAGGCAGGCGATAACTTCGATCTCTCCTTTGACCTGGATAATTTCCGGATCAACATTCTGAGCACTTTCCTTTCCGATATTTCGACCGATATCCGTGGTTTTGCCAGCGGTATGGTCAAACTGACGGGAACTTTTACCGAACCGGTGCTTACTGGCAAGATAAAAGTAAATGCCCGGAATATGCTGATCGATTACCTGAATACCTGGTACAGTTTTGCCGATACCCTTACCTTCACGAAGAATGCAATCCTTTTCAACAACATCCGGCTCAGCGACAATAACCGGATAAATTCCCGTGATTCTTATTCGGCGGTTCTCAGCGGCTCGATCGGGCACAAAGGGTTCAGGGATTTTTCTTTGAACCTTAACATTAAAGCTGAAAACTTCACCTTCCTGAATACCAACGGACACCAGGATCCGATGTATTACGGGCGTGCCCTTGCTACAGGCAATGTATCCATCACCGGCCCTGTTGAAGATATCATGATCAGGGTACAGGCACGAACGGAAAGATTCACCGTTTTGGAGATACCGCTTATATCACCGGCGGAGGTATCACGAAGCAGTTTCATTACCTTCATCGATCATAGGGAAGATGTGGTGGAAATCCCAAAGCAATCCAGACAAACCGACCATAGCAACCTCCGTCTGAACTTCAACCTGCAGGTCACTCCTGATGCCACTGTCAGGTTGATTTTTGATCCATTGGTTGGGGATGTGATCGAAGGCAACGGTAGCGGCAACCTTGACATGAACATAGACAGTCAGGGGGAATTTGAACTCAAGGGGCAATATATCATAGCCAGGGGTGATTATACGTTCAACCTCGAGAATCTTATCAGCAAAAAGTTCAATGTCAGGAATGGGGGCACCATACGCTGGACAGGCGATCCCTACGATGCCATCATCGATATTGAAGCAGTTTACCGAACCAAGGCCTCGCTGACACCGCTCAACATGGAAGATTCTGCCCTCAGTGCACAAAATGTGGATTGCATCATTCACATGACAGGAAAACTGTTTAATCCGGATATTGCATTCCGGATTGAGTTCCCGGATCTGAACACCTTCGACAATGAGAAATACCAGGCATTGGCAAAGCCCAACCTGAATTATCATTTTCTTTCGCTTCTTGCCATCAGCCGTTTTGTCAACACCCAGTCACAACAGTTCCTGGAGGGAGGCAGTTCGGCCAATATTGCAGGGGCCAACACCTCTGAAATCCTTGCCAACCAACTTTCGGTGTGGCTATCAAATATCAGTGATGAATTTGATGTTGATTTCGCCTACCATCCCGGCACGGGGTTGACCCCGGAACAGGTGGAAGCAGCCTTTAAAACCCAGGTACTGAACGACAGGTTGACCATTGAGAGCAAGGTAGGTATCGGGGGGAAGACTTATGCAGGCAATACCCAGAAGACCAGCAATATGGTCGGTGATATTATTGCAGAATACCGTATTGACAGGGAAGGAAGATTCAGGGTGAAGGCCTTTAACCAGTATAACGAACAGAATATCCTGTATGAGGGAGCTCCCTATACACAGGGTGTCGGAGTTTTCTACCGAAAGGAGTTCCATTCCTTCCGGGATCTCTTCAGAAAAAGGAAGCAGGGCCAGGAATAGCTGCCAGACGGATGGATTACCTGATATCCAGGTTATGCCCCATTTTTTTCTGTTTGGTCTTAAGGTAGTTCAGATTATGAGGATTCGGGTTGATCCTCAGCGGAATGATCTCTTCTATGTAGATACCATATCCCTCCAGGCCAACTTTTTTACCCGGGTTGTTGCTGATCAGCCGGATTCTGGACAGTCCGAGATCGCGCAGGATCTGGGCGCCAATGCCATAATCGCGTTCATCGGCTTTAAAACCCAGTTTGATATTGGCTTCCACGGTGTCGAATCCTGTTTCCTGAAGGTGATAGGCCTTAAGCTTGTTGATCAGTCCAATTCCTCTCCCCTCCTGGTTCATGTAGACAACCACACCCTTACCTTGCTGATCGATTATTTTCATCGACTCATGAAGTTGAGGTCCGCAATCGCATTTACATGAGCCGAAAATATCACCGGTGACACAGGATGAGTGAACCCTGACAAGGACAGGTTCATCCTTGTTCCAGGAGCCTTTGACCAGTGCAATGTGTATCTGACCATTGGTTACCTGGGAATAGGCGATCAGTGTAAAATTGCCCCATTCTGTAGGTAATTCCACCACCTCTTCCCGAATAATGAGACTTTCGGTTTTCAGTCGGTAGGCAATGAGGTCTTTGATCGAGATGACTTTCAGATTGAATTTCTTTGCGATGGTCACCAGGTCGGGCAACCGCGCCATGGTACCATCAACATTCATGATCTCCACCAGGGTTCCGGAGGGTCTGAAGCCGGCCAGTCGTGCCAGATCGATGGAAGCTTCGGTATGGCCTGCCCTGCGGATCACACCACTTTTTTTGGCTTTCAGCGGAAAGATGTGCCCTGGTTTTCCAAGTTCAGATGGCTGGGTTGCGGGATCCACAAGTGCACGGATGGTTTTTGCACGGTCAGAAGCCGATATACCGGTTGTGCAACCGTGTCCCAGAAGATCCACCGAAACTGTGAACTGGGTTTCATGGGAAGAGGTGTTCCTGTTCACCATTAATTCCAGTCCAAGCTCTTCACAACGTTCCTCTGTCAGGGCAACACAGATGAGTCCCCGGCCATGGGTCGCCATGAAATTCACCTTCTCGGGCGTAACCATCTCCGAAGCAATGATAAAATCACCCTCATTCTCCCGGTCTTCGTCATCCACGACGATCACGAACTTGCCCTCCTTGATATCCCTGATGGCCTGCCTGATGCTGTTCAGTTTGTATTCCATACTGCTGTAACCCTGCTTCAATTCAGGTACAAAGGTAAAACTATTATCGGGGTGGTGCTACTTTTTCTGTTCATGGATAATCCTGCGGAATACCTGCCTGTAGTCATAGATTACCACTATGGCTGCGATAAGCCCCAGGAAGGCGAACATGCTCCCCTTCGGATAGAAAAACATATGGTACATGATGGCCGAAACAATCATGATCAATGCCACCGAAAGGGCCACCGGAACCAGTATATCGGCCAGCAGCATGATTCCTGTAAGGATGGCAAAGGAGGACATCAGGGGGCGGATGATGATCAGATTATCGATCATCTGCAAAGCTACCTCTGCATCAGGAGGCAGTATCCTCTCTCCCATAAACGCCAGTAAGCCATTGAGACCAAAGATCAGCAACAGAAGGCCCAGGGTGAGCCGGGCAATTTTTCCCACTTTTGTCATATCATTCTGAATTTAACATTTTTTCTTCCAGACTATTGATCACGGTATCCCAGCAGAAACGTCGTCTGACCATTTGGTAGCCTGCGTCGGCGATCCGGCAGGAGGTTTCCTCCTCTTGCAGCAACCTGACAATCGCTTTAGCAATGGCGGGGGCCTCATCGGCAACCAGCACCTCTTTCTCCGGTAATGCCATCAGGGATGCATTGGCCAGGGAGGTGGTCACACAAGGGATCTTCATGGCCATTGCTTCCAGCAACTTGTTCTGCAGCCCGCTACCTGAGAGCATTGGCGCCACAAACACCCTGGCAGAGGCATATCCCTGCCGTATATCGGGCATCCATCCACTTACTGTGATGCCCCGGCCTTCGAGCCTGCGTACCTTTCGTAAGGGGGATGACCCCGCAAGCAATAAGGTGGCACCCGGAAGGGTGCGCCTTACCAGGTACAATATGTCATTGGCCAGCCAACACGCCCCTTCCACGTTCGGGGGATAGGCCATGTTTCCTATGAAGACGATGTCATAAAGTTTGACAGCTTTGTCATTCGGGGTAAAAAAATTGAAATCCACCCCATTGGGGACCACCATGATCTCATCCCTTCCGAGATGGTTAATGGCCTGCCTGTCAGGCTCCGAAATAATGAGACGTATAGCAAAACGATCAAACAACTCTCTTTCATACTTTCGCAGAAGTCTAGCTTCCCTTCTGAACACCCATCCTGCAGTACCAGAGGATGCATCACCCCTGCGCTGCATGTTGAGAGAGAAGGCATCCTGGTAATCCAATATCTTTTTACCCGGCAGTTCGGTGACATAACCTGCTACCCTGACAAGCTGACAGAAAATCAGGTCGGGATCGATACGGGACACCATTTCATCCAACCTTTTACCGGCTCCAGGATGGTAAAAATACCCCACCTGGAAAGGCAGCCGTTTCAGCATCGACCTAATCAAGCCCATCAGGATCCGGAAACGGGTAAGTAACAACACCTCGATCGAAGCACAATAAGGAGCCAGTGCTTCATAGTCTGCATCATTCAGTTTCCTGTCAGACAAAGCAAAGAGATGAACCTTGTGCTTGGCCGACAGCATCCTGATGAAATGGAAAGCACGAAGCTTATCCCCTTTCTCAAGAGGCCACGGGAACCTGGATAAGACAACGAGAATTTTCACTGAAACCGGATTAGTTGTCAAAAATAGGAAAGAAATTCATACCGGATAAAG
The DNA here is from genome assembly GCA_964652685.1 of uncultured Lentimicrobiaceae bacterium. GTDB lineage: Bacteria > Bacteroidota > Bacteroidia > Bacteroidales > SKPS01 > SKPS01. Next base: position 50 of record CAZZBS010000020.1, on the reverse strand, counting down.
GCTAAAGGCTAAAGGATAAAGGCTAAAGGCTAAAGGATAAAGGCTAAAGG
>CAZZBS010000019.1:0-58634 GCA_964652685.1 uncultured Lentimicrobiaceae bacterium | reverse complement strand
CCCCCACGCCTTTCGGCACCAGATCCTAAGTCTGGCGCGGCTACCAATTACGCCACATCCGCCGGGGATAAACCCATTTTCAGGGAGTGCAAAAATACATCTTTTTCCTGAAAAGCTTCCACCATGGAAAATAATGAAGCTGTTCGGATTTGTAATGCCTGATTAATGGGTGTACAGGTGAACAGGGTATTGATAAAAAGCATATGAATTATGGTTTTTTTCGTGTTTACAATCCCCTCAGTTTCCTGTCGATGATGTCGATATTTTTTGCATATTGCAGCACTAAACAGGGAGATGCTTTTATTCTAATATAAACTAAAAAAGGTGTAGTTATGAAGAAACATAATTTTTATGCAGGGCCTTCGATTCTGCCGCAATTTACTATTGAAGAAACAGCCAAAGCGGTAAAGGATTTTGCCGGCACAGGGCTTTCCGTCATGGAGGTTTCCCATCGGGGGAAAGAGTTTATCGCTGTTATGGACGAAGCGGTTCAGATGTTCAAAGAGCTGCTGTCTATACCGGATGGCTATTCGGTTCTTTTTCTGGGGGGCGGTGCCAGCCTTCAGTTTTGCATGGTGCCTTACAATCTGATGAACAAAAAGTCGGCTTACCTGAATACAGGAGAATGGGCATCCAAAGCGTTGAAAGAGGCCCGTTTTTTTGGTGAGGTTGTGGAGGTGGCTTCGTCAAAAGACCGGAATTTCAGTTATATCCCAAAGAACTTCCAGATTCCCGCAGATGCCGATTACTTTCATATCACGACCAACAATACCATCTACGGTACCGAGATTAAGTATGATATGGATGTTGATATTCCGTTGGTGGCTGACATGTCATCAGATATCTTCAGCCGCCCGTTGGATGTCTCTAAGTATGCCATCATCTATGGTGGCGCCCAGAAGAATCTGGCACCAGCAGGGGTGACTTTTGTGATTATCCGCCAGGATGTCCTTGGTAGGGTTGAAAGAGCCATCCCGACAATGCTCAATTACAAAACCCACATTGAGAAGGAATCCATGTTCAATACACCGCCTGTGTTGCCCGTTTATTCAGCATTACAAACATTGAAATGGCTCAGGGCGCAGGGTGGCGTTGAGGCTATGCAGAAAAAGAATCAGGAGAAAGCCAATCTGTTGTACAACGAAATTGACACAAACCCACTTTTCAGGGGTACTGTGGAAGACAGAGATGACCGTTCTCTGATGAATATATGCTTTGTGATGAATGAAAAATATTCAGGACTGGAAGGGGAGTTCAGTACTTTTGCCAAGGAACATGGTATGATCGGAATCCAGGGTCACCGCTCAGTTGGCGGTTTCAGAGCCTCCTGTTATAATGCATTGCCACTGGAAAGTGTAGAAGCACTGGTTAGTTGCATGCGAAAATTTGCTGAATTAAAAGCTTAATCAAAAATCTGTTAATATGACTAAAGTACTGATTGCAACCGAAAAACCTTTTGCTGCAGGTGCGGTGAAAAGTATCCGGCAGGTATTTGAATCTTCCGGTTATGAAGTGATAATGCTCGAGAACTATACAGATAAATCTCAGCTTCTGGAAGCCGTGAAGACAGCCCACGCGGTCATTATCCGTAGCGATATTATTGATGCTGAGCTGATGGCTGCTGCTCCCGAACTGAAGATCGTGGTCAGGGCAGGAGCCGGTTATGATAATGTGGATCTGACTACCGCGACGGAACGTGGTATCGTGGTGATGAACACCCCTGGCCAGAATTCCAATGCCGTCGCAGAGTTGGCACTTGCTATGATGGTGTACCAGGCCCGTGGACGGTTTAATGGAAAATCGGGCACAGAACTTAAGGATAAAAGCCTTGGAATCCATGCTTATGGCTATGTGGGAAAAAATGTAGCCCGGATTGCCCATGGTTTCGGCATGAAGCTTTTTGCTTTTGATCCTTTTGTACCTGATGAAGTGATAAGCAATGAAGGTGTGAACCCATTGAAAAGTGTGCAGGAGCTTTATAGCCGTTGCCAGTATGTGTCGCTTCATATACCTGCCAATGAGCAAACCAAAAAATCAATCAATTTCGACCTGCTTTATAAAATGCCCAAAGGTGCTACGCTCGTCAATACAGCTAGAAAAGAGGTGATCGATGAAGAGGGTTTGCAACAGATGTTTCGCGAAAGACCTGATTTTATATATCTTACCGATATCGAACCAGAGTGCGCCCCCCAATTGAAAGAGCAATACCCCGACAGATATTTTGGCACACCCAAAAAAATGGGTGCTCAGACATCCGAGGCAAATAACAATGCAGGCATTGCCGCTGCAGAACAGATCGTTGCCTTCTTCGAGAAAGGGGATATCACTTTCAAGGTGAACCGGTAACACCGGAGTTTCCCGCATTGTTCTTACGGGATCAGCATTAAAGTGCTGCATAACAATGTATTTTCGTAAAAAACGAGAGATGTTCTGGATTGATGTTCCAATGAAAACAAATCAGTGAATTAACTATAAACCTATTTTTTACTTATTATGGAAAATAAAATGATGGAAGAAGAAAGGAATGTAAGTTTTTTCAGGTTTGAGGACCTGAGAATTTATGAGAAAGTACTCAACTATGTTGAATGGGTTCATGCAGTAACAGAGCTATTCCCGGAAATGGGTACAAACGGAGGTATGTCATCGAGGTTCTTCAATGCTGCACAGAATATTGCGGTATCCATTGCAGAGGGAAGTGGCAGGAACAAACCCCAGTTTGTTCAGTTACTCAAAGAAGCAAGAGGAGCCGTACGGGAGTGCCTGGTATTGGGTACCATTGCATATAGGCTTAACTTTATCAGTGAGCAAAAGATGGAAGAGAACAGGGAAATGCTGGTTGAGATATCTAAAATGCTGGGTGCCCTTATCACCTCCCTGCAGAAACCTTCTAGGAGAAACGATGTAAGGTCAGATTATGAAGAAGAAAATGTAACAAACTAAAAAACTGAACATTAACTCACTTAACGAATCATTTCAAACGATGGTAAAAATCAAAGCTTTCAAAGGGATCAGACCGGTGAAAGAAAAGGCCAAAATGATAGCATCCCGCCCCTATGATGTTCTGAACAAAGAGGAAGCGCGGGCTGAATCCATGGGGAATCCATGGTCGTTTCTGCATGTCATCAAACCTGAAATAGATTTGCCGGATGATATTGATGAACACAGCATGCAGGTGTATGTTAAAGGTCGGGATTATTTCAGGAAATTGATTGCCGATGGCGTTCTTTTTCAGGATGAGGAAGATTTGATCTATATCTACGCACAGACCATGAATGAGAAAACCCAGTATGGCATTGTGGCTTGTGCAGCTGTGGATGATTACATGAACGACCGGATTAAGAAGCATGAGCTCACCCGACCCGATAAGGAAGAGGACAGGAAAATGCATGTCAGGGTATCCGGGATGAATTATGAGCCTGTTTTTTTCACCTATCCCAATATGCCAGAAATTGATAGAATTGTTGCGGAAATCGTGAAAGGTGAACCTGAGTATGATTTCACGGCCAGGGATGGATTTGGCCATCATTTTTGGGTAGTAAGGGATGAAGCCTTGATCAGACGGATCATTCAACTCTTCGCTGCAATCCCGGTGACTTATGTGGCAGATGGTCACCATCGTACCGCTGCAGCTGCACTGGTTGGCAATGAAAGGAGGGAACAGAATCCCGCTCATACGGGTGATGAGGAGTACAACTACTTCCTTGCAGTCCATTTTCCTGATAATCAGCTTACCATTATTGATTATAACCGGGTTATCAAAGACCTGAATGGCTTATCGAAAGAAGCACTTCTGGAGAAACTTCAGGTGTCGTTTGTGGTACATCCTAAGGCTGCGGATATCTATACTCCTTCAGGATTGCATAATTTCAGTATGTATCTGGGCGGGGATTGGTACAGTCTGACTGCTCTGGAAGGTACCTATGACGATGATGATCCGATCGGTTGTCTTGATGTAACGATCCTTTCAGAGACTATCCTGAAACCTTTGTTTGACATTACCGACCTTAGGAAGTCAAAACGGATTGATTTTGTTGGTGGCATTCGGGGATTGGGAGAGCTGAAAAGGAGGGTAGATTCCGGTGAAATGGCAGTGGCTTTTGCCTTGTATCCTGTAAGTATGCAGCAGTTGCTGCGTATTGCAGATACCGGGAACATTATGCCTCCCAAAACCACATGGTTTGAACCCAAATTACGGAGCGGCCTGGTTATCCATAGCCTGGATTAATACGATTAACCGAAAAAGTTGTAAAGTAGAAGAATACAGAGGTTTCGGCTATTCGGTGGCCATATCCAGGGTAGTCTTCTTGAAAAGCTTCATGATCAGCCATTCTCTCTTCTGGCGTTCAAAGATGCGTTTATTGCGCATACCTTGTTTGTATCCTTCGGTTTTCATAACCGTAGCTTTCCTCCTGTTATAAGCCCTGATGGCAGGATCGGTTGATTTGCCCGTGTGTCGGGTATTCCTTTTGAACAGCCCTTCAGGCATATCAAACTGATAGTTGAAACCGACACTGATCAGGCCAAATCCTTCCTGCCCTTTGTTGCCGTCAGCGTGTGCATCCAACCGGTCTGAACTGAGATTGCGGAAGGTAAATTCAGCATTGACCGTAAATTGGTTGTTTATCCTGTAATCAATCCCAATTCCCATGGGGATCATAAAATCCAGTGCTTTGCGACGCCCCGCCCCTTCAGAGTCTATCAGGCTGTCGCCCATAACCTTCCGTTTCCAGGCACTATAGCTGAGAAGTCCGGCTCCGGCAAAAGCATAGGCATTGAACAGGCGATCAGGATTGGATCCTCCGATGACTTCACTCAGATTGATCATACAAATCCCGCTGAATTCTAAAAGGTTACTTTTAAAATAGAGTTTAAGGTCATCCTCTTGCGAACCAAGGGTACCTGTAAGGAGGTTTAATCTCGTCCAGAAAACCCCGCTGAAACGTTTGGTCATCATCAATCCATACATAAATCCACGGTCGCGATAGAAATCACCAGAGAAAGGATTGATATTGGAGAAAGTATTGTTTCTGCCTGAGATATCCCCGTAAAAGTTAGCTGAACCGAATGAAATGCCTATATACCAGTGTTCATAGGATCTGTATGGCTGCGATTGGGCTTTTGCAGGCAGGGAATGTAACAGTACTGCTGTAAAAACAAACATCAGCATTCTTCGGGTTATGGTTGACATCAATAGGCGCATGCTCAGGTTTTGTCTGTTATTAGCTGATGATTATTAACCAGATAAGTAAACGTATTAACGTGAGCAGATGTTTCGTCAATACCCGTTTTTTCTTGGTGGTGCAAAAATAGTGATAATTGAAATACAGGGAATTGGATGTTTAGGAAATACTTATCAACATTGTTATTGACCGCGGAAGAGCTATTGGTCAGACGACTCAGCGTAGGGAATGCGGAAGTTTGTTTCCCGGATCTGGATTACGGGTATCCAGGCAGAAGAGATGCTGTTGGGCTCGATCGTAAAGGAGAAGGTAGTTTTTACACCAGGTGGCAGTAATATCCATTCACTCAGCAGGTAAGTTTCATCCGGTTCCTGCCAGGGATCAAATATATCGGCCTGCAGCCATGAACAGGGGATAAGCATCATCCTGACCTTTATCGCTGTGTGATAATGGTTGATTGTCTCACATTTCCATGTGCGGAAAGAGGCCGGATCATGTTTAATCAGATAATAGGTTCTGACGTGAGCATCGGGGCAGGGTGAGGTATGTCTGACATATCCTTCCTTCATTTCCGGTATCAAAGCCACACCATTTGGGTCAAACAGATTGATCCTGTTAATGCTGACAAGGGCAGACCAGGCTTCAAACAGGAGGTTTTGCACCTTGTTCTGAACGGACAACAGATTCAGTTCATAGGTTCTCTCTTTGTTGACGGCTGCCAGATGTGTGATCAGGTCAGTAGGATTTGCCTGCAGGAGGCTGCAGAGTGAGAGCAACTGTTTTTCTCCCTGATCGGTCATAAACTGATGGACATGTTTGACATTTTCCCGCAAGCTTTTCGGATCACAGGCGATACTCAATATCTCTTCCGGATTGTTGGCGAGAATGTCAAAGTACTGGTTAATGTCTTCATCCATCAACCTGGATGCCCGCTTTAACCCCTCCAGTAATCGTATCGTTTCCGGTGTGATGAGGGGGGATGAGGCAAGTAGTGTATAGAACCTGTTGCATGGCAGTGGATGAAGGCATAGGCACCGGATCATCGGCAGGATGCCTTTTGAAAGGGTATCCGCTTCTGCCGGGATGTACTTTCTGATCCTTTCAAATATCTGTTCTAAATATAACAAAGCGAGGTCAGGTTGTGCAATGATAAGGTCGCGGTGTGTTTCAAACTCATACCCCTCAAAAATGGCTATGTATTTTTTACTCAGGTTTGCACATAATCTTTCATTTGACTTAAAAAATTCAGCAATGACAGGTTTAAATGCATCGTTGTTCTCTTTAAGGAAAAGAGATACGAACACCCGGTCGGCTGCAGTGCGCATCTCAATATTGGTAAAGATCTGAGGATAAACGGTAAACTCATCCAGGTATTTCTGCAGTTCTTCTTCATTGCGATAGGTGATGGTTAACCTGAAGTCACGCCCAGCGGCATCTGAATACCGGATCGATCCGGATTCAAGCCATGCAGCCTTATCGGAACAAAAAAGCATAAAACGTAGCAGCGATTCCCTGTTTCCCTGGGCTTTGTGATACTGACAATAGAGTATGTTCTCAGCTATCTCATACCGGTATCGGTTGAAGTTCTCTTCTCCCGTGAGATGTTTGTTTTTCGATAATTGTTCAATCAGTTGTATACCCTGGCGCTCGTCGGTTGGGTCAGACACGGGTGTCACGCCGGGAATGAAATCGGGAATAATGCGAAGATAATATCGCAATCCACTGTAACTATTTATATTCTGTAGTAGGGAGCGCTCTCCGTCGGTATCTTTTGCCTGCCGGAAGTAACCCAGTGCTATGGATAATCCTGTGGGAATACCGGCATTTGGGGATCCTGCATGGAAGGATAACATTGCCAGCAGCTCGGTGGCATTTCTGTGGCCTTGTCCTGAGGCTTGCAGCAGGTAGGGATAAGCTTTGGCAAGATCTCTCGGCTCATTGAATTTTCCGTTGAGGTAAACCAGGGCATAATCGTATTGTGCCAGATCATATCCTCTGTCAGCACTCTTTTTCAGATAAGACAGGATCATGGCAGGGTCTTTCGGCAGACCCAGACCGTCAGCGTACATATAAGCAATTCTGTGATCTGCTTTTGCATAACCCTTGGATGCCGCCCGCTGGTATTCGCGAAGGGCTTTTTTTGGGTCCATCGGCACTGACCTGCCCATCCTGTAATGATCCCCCAGAAGTACCATTGCTTCCGGGTCGTGCCGTGCATTTTTCTGCACCTCATCAAACGAATGCATGTAATAGCTGTTCGGATGGGGAAATCCACTCATGATCTCGTAGAAATGGGGATTGGCCCGATAGCTTTCGCTGATGTCTGGTGGAAGCTCTGATTTCAACAGGGTGGGCGGAATCTGACCATTCATGTGCCAGGCGAACTGAAGAGAGATGACAAGGATGCTGAGAACCGGCTTGTTGTACATGAGGGTCAGTTTGCTCCGGTAAAGATAGAAATACTATTTTTACTCCCCGAGATTATCAAGATGAGACATATTGTTGTTTCAGATATTCATGGATGTATTCAAACCCTGGAGGTATTGCTATTTAAGCGTTTAAAAATCAAGCCCGGGGATCAGCTTTTTTTTCTCGGTGATTATATTGATCGTGGGCCGGGTAGTAAAGAGGTGCTGGATCTTCTCATGTATCTGAAGGAGGAAAATCCTCAAACGGTCATCCTTCGTGGAAACCATGAGCAAATGATGCTTAAGGCGGCAAAGAGTGAAGAACAATTCGACCTCTGGATGAGTAACGAGGCCCAGGCCACCCTGAAATCTTTTGGTATTAATCCGCCTTATTCTGTTGAATCTCCAGCTGAAATACCTTCCGCCTATTTCGCTTTTATCCGTTCCATGGATTATTTCCACCTTTATGGAAATATTTTTTTATCCCATGCAGGTGCTGATTTATCGAGAAAAAGACCGATGAAACACAAAAAAGCCATGCTGTGGATTACCGACCTGAAGATGACCCGTAAAAAACTTCATGAGAACAGGATGTTTGAATTATCCATAGATACAGGTGCCGTGTACGATTACAAAGGGATGGGATACCTTTCTGCCCTTGATCTGGATCATATGGAAATGATGAGTGTCAGACGGGTGGATATGGTACAGAAATGATCAGATCTGAACAGAAATATCCTTACAATCCTTGTAGCGCTTTGGGTCTCTTTTTCGGATTGTCAAACGGTTGAGGTCTGTTCCGTGCATCGATATCATCGGTGTACCTCCATTTTCCGCCTGAGAACCTCAAAGCATCGACAATATTGCCTTCAGGTACATAAAACTGATACTGTCCCTCCAGGATGGTATCCATCGGAACAAGGCGGTCGAAGATGATCATCTCTTCTTTCTTTTTTGCCATACGGTAAGGATTTTTCTTTTTAGGCTGACCTGTAGGGCTTCTTCCGAGCAGGGATGATATGCCTTTACCCATGTTTTTTTTCCTCTTTTTCTCTTGCTGGTAGGGATTCTTTTCCTCCCTGTAAAAGATCCGTTTCTTCTTTATAAAGTATTGTTGCATATCAAAACGGAGGTTCATACTGGTGAGTGTTGAATATTCGAAGAATATTCTCTTACTATGTGGCTTATCATATTTGAAGAGGCTTTGACCGAACCTGGGCATTCCGTTGGACCGCAGGGTAACCACTTCGATGATCTTTCTCCTGATCAATGGGTTGTTACCGTCCCATCCGAGCAGGGTGTAATATCGGTTCCCGCCATGACGTGTGAGAATAATATCGTAATATACAGCTCCATACCAGTTCTTGTGATCCAGAACCTTGGTTTCAGGGGATTCCATGGTTTCCGACATATCGGTAAGAAGGTAAACCTCATAATCGTCCTTGCGCCGGCTGAATGATTGTATAAAGCCAAAATATTCATAAGTGCCGTCGTCTTTAGCCAGCATCCATGTTATGATCCTGAATTTCCGGTCAGGGGCAATAATGATTTTAACCAGTTTAAGGGAATCGAACGGGTATCGGAAAGAGTTGTTCAGAGATAGGGCATCTTCAAACAGCTCAATGAAAACCTCATTGCTTTGGTACTTTCCCTGTTCATTTTCACCCATATAAATAACTTCTGACAGCCTGACAAGTGTGTCTTCATACTCCCTGAATTCATCAATGTCCTGTGCTGAAATGATGTTTCCGGGAAGCATCCATATCAGTAAAAGAATCAGAATTGACCTGGTTATCCTGAAGGTCATCGTGTTTCTGGTCATGCGTTTTGGCGATCAGCTATAAAAGAGCTACTTTTGATCAGCAAAGATATAAAACAACCCTGTATCAACAGAGTAAGATGAAAGTTAATCCGGTTATCCCGGCATTGCTCAGGACAGGAGATATCCTTCGTGCATTCAGCCAGAATAAGACACTGGGTGATGGATTTGATTTTACGGACAGGATACTGGAACGGATGCAGAAAGCTGAAGCAGACAATCCCTGGTTTACGGGGCGATTTATACGAAAGAGTCTCCGTGTATGGGGGGAGTCACTGACCCGTGCCAGTATTGACAGGTGGCTTGCACCTTATCCCGGTATTTCAACCATTGAATCTGGCAGAAAGGTGAAGGTTGCGGTTATTATGCCGGGAAACATCCCCCTGGCAGGAATGCATGATTTTATCTGTTGTCTGCTGGCCGGTCATCGGGTAATAGCCCGGATGTCTTCTGATGATGCGGTTTTACTTCCTCTGATCGGAGACATGCTTGTTGAATCTGAGCCTTCACTGAAAACCAGGATGTATTTTTCCACAGGGCAGATCCATGGATTTGATGCTGTCATTGCAACCGGATCCGATAATACCGCCAGGTATTTCAATTATTATTTCAATCGTCTTCCCCATATCATCCGAAAGAATAGGAACAGTATTGCAGTACTTGACAACCGGGAGAGTTTCAGTAATCTGGATGAGCTTTGCAATGACATCTTTGATTATTTTGGGATGGGGTGCCGGAGTGTCTCAAAACTATATGTGCCGGTGGGTTATGATTTCACCAATTTCACCATCCTGTTTGATGCTTTTGACGAAACCGGGAACCATTTCAGATACAGGAACAATTATGACTATCAGAAGTCAATACTGCTTATCAACAGGACCCCTTTTATTGACCACCGCAACCTGATCCTGGTCAGGAATCCCTCCCTGCAAAGTCCGCTTGCCGTGCTTCATTATGAGGAGTATGAAGATATAGGTGAAGTTGTTTCTTTTATGCAGGAAAACAGGGATGATCTGCAGTGTGTGGTGTGTAATTCTGATTTTTTCGGCGATACGGTTCCTTTCGGGAAAGCTCAGGAACCGGCATTGTGGGATTATGCTGATGGGGTGGATACGCTGGCCTTTTTACTTTCTCTCTGACGGTATTAATCCCGGAGTAGGGTAATTGTGCCCTGATATTTTTTGTCAACTCCGTCGGTAACAAGCAGTACAAAGAAGTACACTCCCGGTGAATTGTTTTTGCCATCCCACCAGTTATTAGCGTAATCATCGCTTTCGAAAACTTTACCTCCCCAGCGGTTGTAAATCACCATGTAGCTGTTACGGTAGTGCTCCAGGTTGTCAATGATAAACTTATCATTGAACCCGTCGCTATTGGGTGTGAAGACGTTGGGAATGGTGAGTTCACAATCGTACACGGTGATATTGGCACTGGCTGAATAGGTTGTACAACCTTCTATCTCCAGTGTATAGACATATTGCCCTGGCATAAGGTCATGGAGAACCATGGGTATGACATTCAATCCTCCGGGGATCCAATTCACGACATGTTCCGGATGGAGGTTGGTGATACCTGGAAGGATCATCTTTTCGTGGCTGCACATCTCTCCGTCTTTCAGGTTAAATATTGGTTCAGGGATGATTTTGAGATGAATGTCGTCTTTCCCGTTGCAGTCCTGGCTCAGGTATGAGGTAACCGTAACGGCATAGGTTCCGGATTGGGTGACATTGAGGGTTTGGGTGGAGGCGCCGGTTGACCATTGATAGATAAGTCCCGGGTTGCCCGCATCCAGGGTAACAGCATGGGTATTGCATTCATCAGGGCCGAGGTCTACGACAGGCTGTGGGGCGACGATGAGCACCACAGTATCAGCGCCTGAGCAGCCATCTTTGGTAACGGTGACGGAATAGGTGCCCGGGATGCTTACCTGCATGGTTTGATAGGTGTAGCCGTTTGACCATAGATAACTTGCGCCGGGATTCCCTGCATCGAAAGTAAAGAGCATGCCATCACAGATGGTGGTATCCTTGCCAAGATCAACAATAGGTGTTTGTTTGGCCAGAACGACCAGGGTGGTGTCATATACACAACCGAAATCGTTGATGATCTGTACCTGGTAATTATTGGGTCCGGCAACCACGGGTGCTGCATAGATGGTTGAATCGTTGATTATGGTAATACCCGGTCCGTTCCATATAATGGTGTCAATGCCGACATTATACGACCATTTGGTTGGAAGAAGGAGTGGGTTGAGGTGAAGATCCCAGGAGAAGATATAACCGTTGTCAATACCCCAGTAATCACAGATTTTGATGGACCATGTACCATTTAGCGGACATCCTGCAAGGTTGGAAAAAGGTTGATCGGGATTATAATAACCCGTATGGAGGATGGTGTTGGTGGAATCAAGCTGCATCTGGCTGGAATGCGTATTGACCGTCCCTATGGTCGGATAGGTCTGTGACCAGCAGTAGTTCCAGCCAACCCCGACCATGTTCATGGCAGGGTCACAGGGGAAAGTTGAATTGTCCCAGGGTGCACCGTCCAGCGGTACCCCCATAAAAGCACCTCCCGAATTGATATAGGTTTTCAGGACCGTCTGCTGGTTATTGGGGCAGATGATGGTAAACTCCAGATCACCGACAAAGGAGTGTTCCATGTTGACACAAATACCCAGGATGTCGGATGCAGAGGTGATGGTCTGTCCCGGCAGAAAATCATTGAAGACCACATCAGTATAATAACATTGTGTCGGGCAGTAAGGGCCGTCGGGAATGAACATGGTACTGTCAAAACGCTGACTGGATGATTGCTTGAAAGAGTAATTCTTTACTTTGACATTTGGATTCCCTTTATGACGAACATTCAGCAGAATACTGTCGCCGGTGCAAAGGGGTGGTGGTTGGATGACCGAAACGATCGGATCATCTGCAATCCTCACCCTGAGATTAATGGCATTCATGCTTTTACATCCGGTTGAATCCACAACGGACAGCATGACATCATAACCCCGTACCAGGGTATAGGTATGACTCAGGGTTTTACCTGTATCAATGATCCCGTCGCCAAAATTCCATATAAAAAGGGAGCTGTTGTCATTCTGGTTATAGGCGAAATTATTCTGGGGATAGATACCTTTACCGCTGAAGATGACGGGGCTTCCAAAACAAACGTCGACGTAGTTGCTGTCATTGGGTTTAGGAGACATCACAAGGGTATCCAGGTCAGCGATCACAAGCTGGCAGGGGGTGGAACAACTGATGGTGGCCTTCCAGCCTGCATCGGTATTGGCATTGTTCGACTTGAAACGGAATGTGATGGCACCGGAAGTGTTGGTGATGTTGGCTTCTATCTGAAAGAGGGTGAGTGTGTTGGAGTTGTTGAAGTAAGTCAGCCCGCCGGGTCCGCTGGCGATCAGTGGGGCAGCAATGGTCTGGCCATCATAAATGAATAAAGTATCGCTTGTATGTACATTGAAGTAGTCGAAATAGATTTTTATGTGGGTGTTAACGGCACTGGATGAGGTGAAGGTTACCGTATAATTCTCGTTGTTGTTGTATGGCAATGAGGTTCCTCCCGCATCATAAAAGGTACCGAAACAAGTGCTGATGGTCTGTCCGTTGGTGAATGTCGAACCAAACTGGTAAGTTTGCCCTTGTAACAGTTTAGGAAACGGTAAAAATAAAACCAGCGTGATTATAAGAACATAGGATCGTTGCATGCTAGTTTTTCGTTGCAGTTATTTATCATTACAAAGAAAATAAAAAAAACAACCATATTTTCGGTTTTAGTGGATATTTTTTCACATCAGCGTGTCAGATTAAAACAGAAATAAAGAAGGGTTATAGAGATGGTTTGAAAAAAAACACTAATTTTGCACCCTGTTTTATTGAATGTGATTTAACAGCCAGAAGATTAATCAATGTAAAGGAAAATCAATCCCAAAGAGCATGAAAAAAGATATTCACCCGCAGAACTACCGGTTGGTCGTATTTAAGGATATGTCGAATGACTACACTTTTATTACACGCTCAACAGCGAATACCAGGGAAACCATTGTGATGGACGATGGTATTGAGTACCCATTGGTAAAGCTTGAGATATCCCATACCTCTCATCCTTTTTATACAGGAAAGATGAAGCTGGTTGACACAGCCGGAAGGGTTGACAAGTTCAAGAGCCGGTATAAAAAGCACTACGATTCAAAAGAGGAATAGCATTTTGATAACCCGGTACATCCGGGTTTTTTTTAATACAGTACAGAAATCTTTTTTCCTTTTCCCTCTGTCATCTTCCCCCTTTTTATGTATATTGCGACAATGAAAATTCTAACATCAGTAATATGAACTATATTCTTTTTGATGAATTTATTACGCGGAAAAACATGCTTCCACTCACCTTTCTCCGGCCGGTGGCAGAGATCAGGTTTGGCATCCTTACGATGCGGGAGAAGTGGGAGCATTACCTGAAGCAGAAGACTTCGACATTGACGGAAAACTACCTTCTTACTAAATACCCGGTTGTTGAAGAGGATGAAAACATACTGATCAATGCATCCTTTCAGCCCGATCAAAAGATGGTGTCAGGGATCAGGAGGTTAAAACCCAACCAGGCGCTGGTAACGGGTGATCATATCATCGCTATGTATGTTTTCAGGGAGGGGAAAGATGGAGTAGATTCCGATCGTGAGGACCTTGAGATGATCGAGTTCCGTGGGAAATCCATTAAGCTTAATTATCCGTGGGATATCTTCACTTACAATGGAGAAGCCATTAAGCATGATTTCGCTATTCTGACAACCGGGAAACAATCGGCTGGTTTCGGGAAAGGCACCCATGTGATAGCACCTGAGAATGTTTTTGTGGAAGAGGGTGCCATAATAAGCCATGCCTTTATCAATGCCACACAAGGACCTGTTTATATCGGAAAAGGGTCAGAAATTATGGAGGGAGTTATGATCAGGGGTAGTTTTGCCCTGTGTGACCATGCCACTGTAAAGATGGGTGCCAAGATTTATGGTCCGACCACCATTGGACCATGGTCAAAAGTGGGGGGGGAACTTAATAATGTGGTGTTCTTTGGATATTCAAACAAAGCACACGACGGATTTTTAGGCAACAGCGTTATTGCTGAATGGTGCAACCTGGGTTCGGATACAAACTGTTCCAACCTTAAAAACAACTACGACCTTGTAAAGGTGTGGAACTACAATGAACAGCGTTTCATTGAGACAGGCCTTCAGTTCGTAGGGCTTATTATGGGCGACCATTCCAAAACGGGGATTAACACCATGTTCAATACGGGTACCGTTGTCGGGGTCAACGCCAATGTATTTGGCACCGGTTTTCCCAGGGCTTTCATCCCCTCATTCTCATGGGGAGGGGCTGCAGGTTTTACGAGTTTCGATTTTGACAAAGCGGTTGAAATAGCTCAACGGGTTTATAACCGGAGGGATCTGGTATTCGGTGAGACTGATATCAAAATCCTTAAGAACATATATCAGAGCACGTTCATTTACCGGAAATAATGCCTACTGACAATATGAATCTCTTCCGGCAATGGCATAACCATTGACTATGGGCGGAACCTTGATTCAGGAATCTGTTTTTTCGCCCTAATCAATTGTTAAACAAATAAATAATACAAGCATGCCGGTTTAAGGCTTAAAACCTTCCGGCTTGATTGCGACAAAATGACATATCAAAAACCATGGATATAATTCAGGACCATGAAAACCTGGTATTCGGTGATATTATGCATGATGATGCGGAGTTGATCCCATTGCTTTCATCGGAAGATGAGGCGAGGATGAACAAGGAAAAATTGCCGGAAACTTTACCCATCCTTCCTCTGCGTAATATGATCCTTTTCCCCGGGGTAGTGGTGCCGATCACGGTTGGTCGTGATAAATCAATCCGACTGATTCGTGATCATGCACGGAAATCAAAGATTATCGGTGTGGTTGCACAAAAAGATCCTGATATAGAGGAACCTTCCCCAGCGGATCTTCACCGTATTGGTACTGCTGCTTTGATTATCAAAACTCTGCAGATGCCGGACGGAAGCACTACGGTGATCATTCAGGGAAAGAAGCGTTTCGAAATAGAAGACATTATCCAGACAGAGCCATACCTTGTTGCGCGGATCAGGAAGTTTGAACGCACCAGAAAGGTTGAGAAATCGGAAGAATTTAATGCTCTTATCGGTTCTTTGAGGGATATATCCATGGAGATCATTGAGAAATCACCCAATATTCCGTCTGAAGCCTCTTTTGCGATCAAGAACATCGACAGTCCTGCATTTCTTGTAAATTTTGTTTCCTCCAACCTAAACCTTCCGATTGACCAGAAACAATACCTGCTCGAGATGCCTGATCTCAGGGAAAGGGCTTCTTTTGTCCTGAAAAAACTCACGGAGGAGCTTCAGCTGCTTGAACTGAAGAACCAGATCCAGAGTAAGGTAAAGACCGACATAGACAAGCAGCAGCGTGATTATTTTTTAAGTCAGCAGTTAAAAACAATCCAGGAGGAGTTGGGTGGGATTCCGGGAGAGCAGGACATACGATCTCTCCGTGAGCGTGCAGCCAAAAAGAAATGGGTAGAAAACGTGGCGGTTGTTTTTGAAAAGGAGGTGCAGAAACTGCAGCGCATGAACATACAGGCAGCCGATTATGCGGTTCAGCTTAATTATCTTGAGTTTCTGCTGGAATTACCCTGGAATGAAATCACCGATGACAACTTCGATCTGGGGGATGCCATGAAAGTTCTTGACGAAGATCATTTTGGCCTGGAGAAAATCAAGGAGCGTATTGTAGAGTACCTGGCTGTGATCAAGCTGAAAGGCGACCTGAAATCACCCATTTTATGCCTTGTTGGGCCACCCGGTGTGGGGAAAACTTCACTGGGGAAGTCGGTTGCCAGGGCTTTGGGGCGAAAATATGTCAGGATGTCGTTGGGGGGGCTTCGGGATGAAGCGGAAATCCGTGGGCACCGAAAAACGTATATTGGTGCTTTACCTGGCAGGATACTCCAGAGCATTAAGAAGGCAAAAAGCTCCAATCCGGTTTTTGTCCTTGATGAAATTGACAAGGTGGCTGGCAATACCGTCAGCGGGGATCCATCCTCTGCCTTGCTTGAGGTACTTGATCCGGAGCAGAATACGGCCTTTTATGACAATTACCTGGAAATGGAATATAACCTGAGCAAGGTGATGTTCATTGCTACCGCCAATACCCTTGGAACGGTTCATCCTGCTCTTCGCGACCGTATGGAGGTGATAGACCTCACAGGGTATCTGACGGAAGAAAAGATCGATATAGCACGCATTCACCTGATCCCTAAACAACTTGCTGAACATGGTGTAAAACTGAAAGACTGTCGTTTCACTGATGCTGTTATCCGGACCATTATTGAGGATTATACAAGGGAAGCGGGTGTCAGATTGCTGGAAAAATCCATTGCCTCCATCATCAGAAAGAGGGCCCGTGACATCGTGGCAGGTGAACCGTTTAAAAAAACCATATCGGTAGCCGATGCGAAAAAAGTGCTTGGGGTGCCATTGTTTCAAAAGGAATTACGCCTGAAGGACACATTGTTCGGAGTGGTCACCGGGCTTGCCTGGACCCCCACCGGGGGTGAAATCCTGTTTGTGGAAGCAACTGCAAGCAAAGGGAAGGGGCTGCTTACCCTGACCGGCAACCTGGGTGATGTCATGAAAGAATCAGCAACCCTGGCTTTTGAATTCCTGAAATCGAATGCCACAGAATTTAAAATAGATCCATTACATCTGGCTGAATCCAACGTACATATCCATGTGCCCGAAGGGGCTACACCCAAAGATGGCCCTTCAGCCGGCATCGCAATGCTTACAGCCCTCGCCTCGGTATTTACCCAACGAGCCGTCAGGAATGATTTTGCCATGACCGGCGAGATCACCCTCAGAGGTAAGGTACTGCCGGTCGGAGGTATAAAAGAAAAAATCCTTGCTGCCAAAAGGGCCAAAATCATCCATGTGATTCTCTCGGAGGCCAACCGTAAAGACATTGAAGATATTCAGCCATTGTATATCGAAGGATTGACTTTTCACTATGTTGATAAAATGAAAGAGGTTATTGACCTTGTCCTGTTGTAAACTTCCTTTATGCATCAGTATTTCTGCATCTTATCAGCTGAAATCCTGCAGAAACAGTGTGGTTGCATGAACAAAAAAGCGTTACTTTTGTCATCACAATAAACAACGTGACATGCATCAGCGATTCAGGAAATTGTTTTTTACGGCCATCATCATCCTTTCCGGTGCGGTGATCTTTGCCCAGGAATTTACCGGAACATCCGCTGGAAACATCATTCCCGGTGCATCCAAAGTGTGGCTGAAGGAGGGCATGCAGATACCTTCCTACATTGCTTTTGCTCCGGGAAATGAAATCCCGGAGGAGGATATTGTGTTATGGCTGCGGAAGCAATTTACTTTTGATGAAACGTATGACCTTGAATATCTCAGTGAAGAAGTTGATTTCAGGGGCGATCGTCACATCAGGGTGAAGCTTTCCTACAAAGGGCATCCGTTGTTTGATGCGATGTTGATACTACATGTGGCAAAAGGAAGCGTATATGCCATCAATGGAGACCTTCCATCCGTGCTGCATATAGCTAATAATCTGACAATAAGTGAATCAGCTGCGCTACAACTTGCCTTGCAGCATGTCAATGCGACACGGTATAAGTGGCAGATGCCAGAGGAGGAAGCGATGCTGAAATCCCATACGGATGATCCACAGGCCACCTATTATCCGAAAGGTAGGATTGAGCTATACAGGCCGGATACCTATCAACCCTACCGATATGTGTATACATTCAATATTTATGCTGATCAGCCGCTCTACAGGGCAGATATTTTTGTGGATGCTGCCACAGGAGAGATCCTTTTTGAACACAACCGGATCTATGTGACGGATGTCACCGGCACTGCCGTTACCAAGTACAGCGCTACACAAAGCATCACCACCGATTCGACAGGAATTACATACAGGTTAAGGGAAACAGGCAGAGGCAACGGGATCGAAACCTATAATATGCAGAAAGGAACCAGTTATGGTGCTGCAGTGGATTTTACGGATGGTGATAATTACTGGAACAATTTCAATACGAACAAGGATGAAGTTGCGACTGATGCTCACTGGGGAACCGAAATGACCTATGATTATTATTACACAAAGTTTAATCGTAACAGTATTGACAACCTGGGATTTAAACTTCGAAGCTATGTGCATTATGATGATAATTATGTCAATGCATTCTGGGATGGCCAACGGATGACTTACGGGGATGGCAATGGCACCTCTATCGGACCTCTGACCGCTATTGATATAGCGGCACATGAGATCACCCACGGACTTACCTCCTACACAGCTGATCTGGTATATCAGGACGAATCAGGCGCCTTGAACGAGGCTTTCAGTGATATCTTCGGAACAGCAGTAGAGTGGTATGCAAAACCTGCATCAGCCAACTGGACCATGGGGGAGAATATCGGAACCACCCTTCGTTCCATTTCCAATCCCAAATCCAAAGGATTACCCAGTACCTATTCAGGAACTTACTGGTACACCGGAACAGGGGATAACGGAGGAGTCCATACAAACTGCGGCCCTTATTCCTATTGGTTCTACTTGTTGGCAGCGGGAGGATCAGGAACGAATGACATCGGTCATTCATTCAATGTTACCGGCATATCCATTGACAGTGCGGCTGCCATCGCCTTTCGGACCCTTACTGTTTACCTTACCAATTCAAGCCAATATGTTGATGCCAGGTATTATTCGATCCAATCGGCGATTGACCTATTTGGTCCTTGTTCGCAGCAGGTTGCTTCAACCACTGATGCCCTGTATGCCATAGGTGTTGGTGGCGCCTATGTTCCGGGTGTAATCAGTGATTTCTCGGCCCCTCTTACTGAATATTGTGCAGCTCCTGCTACTGTCAGCTTTGTGAACAATAGCAACAACGGCCTTTCCTACCAGTGGGATTTCGGCGACGGGCAAACCAGCACCCTGTTGAATCCCACCCATACCTATACCTCTATGGGACATTACACCGTCACCTTGATCGTGGATGGTGGTAGTTGCGGCAGTGATACTCTCATCAAGACCAATTATATCAGCATTGATCTACAAAATCCCTGTATTTCCAATATGCCACAGAATGGCACACTGACCCATACCAACTGTTCGGGTTTTCTTTATGACAGTGGCGGTAACCAGAATTACCACAACAATACGGATGGCGTTTTTATCATCTCTCCGTCCGGTGCCATGTCTGTTACCCTTACCTTTCAAAGTTTCAGCTTTGAAGCAGGGTATGACTACCTGTACATCTATGACGGAGCAGGAATAACAGCTCCCCTGATCGGACAATACTCTGGAAGTACACTGCCCAACAGTGGCACCATAACATCTACAGGAAGTAGCATAACCCTTAGGCAGTCAACAGATCAGTATCTGACCGAGTCCGGATTTCTGCTTGGCTGGAACTGCAATTATCCAACAACTGCCCCGGTGGCGGATTTCATTGTATCCGATACCGTTACCTGTGATGGTGAGGTTACCTTTCTCGATGTATCGACCAATGGCCCCAGCGCCTGGTATTGGGAACTGGGTGATGGTACTACAGCCAGCACCAAGATCGTGAATCACACCTATCAACAGGATGGATTGTATAGCATCAAACTGGCAACATCCAATATGTTCGGAAGCGATACCATTTTTAAACATGGGTTGATCCGAGTGGAACTG
Organism: uncultured Lentimicrobiaceae bacterium; assembly: GCA_964652685.1. Lineage (GTDB taxonomy): Bacteria > Bacteroidota > Bacteroidia > Bacteroidales > SKPS01 > SKPS01. Next base: position 38,438 of record CAZZBS010000019.1, on the reverse strand, counting down.
GCTTTCCCTGATATTGCGCCGGCAGCTTTGTGTGATTCCGGAACCTTGACGCTCAACAATCCTGATACATCTTACGTTACACGTTGGTACGACGATTCTTTATCACAAACCCCTTTGTACACAGGTTCGAGCTTCAACACCTCTATGCTTACACAAAATACTACCTACTGGGTTGAAGAAATCATTGAAAAACCTGTGTTCAGTGGCGGTAAGCCCAGCAATGCAGGCAGCGGAAGTTATTTTACCGCTGCAGTGGAGCATTATCTTGTGTTTAATGCCTTTAAACCTGTTATCCTGCATAGTGTTGTGGTATATGCGGGTTCAGCAGGGAACAGAATGATTGAACTTCAGAATAGTTCAGGTACGGTTATCCAGAGTAAATCGGTTTCTCTCACACAGGGTATGAATATCGTTGAACTGGAATTTGACATACCTGTTGCCAATGGACTTCGTTTGGTGGGTCCCTCTTCACCTAACCTCTTCCGAAACGACGGAGGTATAAGCTTTCCTTACAACATCCAGGATTTGATCAGTATTACCCACAGTTCCGCTTCTTCCAATCCTACCGGCTATTACTATTTCTTCTATATGTGGAAAGTGTCGGAATATCCCTGTGTCAGTTCAAAGGTACCGGTTACCGTTCTCGTTTCACAGATGCCACCGACGGCTGATTTCACCTTTACACAGCTCGATCCTGTGGTTAACTTTACCGACATGACCGTCAATCCCGGTATCAACCTGTGGAATTTCGGGGACGGATCAACCGCTTCAGGTACAAATCCTGTCCATCAATATGGGGCTGTAGGCACCTATCCGGTGAAACTGACAGTTGACAACGGATGTGGCATTGATTCCATCATTAAAAGTGTGTATATATTATCCATGGCTGTTCCCGAAGTTACTTCCTTTTCAGAACAACTGAGGATTTATCCCAATCCGTCCGATGGACAATTTACGATTATATTGCCTCAGGAACTAACAGACAGACCTTATCAACTTGAGATGAGAGATGTCATGGGCAGAAAGCAGGTGTTTACTGTTTTGTCATCCCATGGCGACCATCTCACCTTGTCAGCACAAGTAAAAACTACAGGTATCTATCTGATCACCCTTCAAGGTGCAGGCAAGAACTATAAGGTCCGGATGATCATACTTTAATACCCGGATAGCACCCCGCTAACCAGTTATTCACGCTGTTTACATTCTCACTGATTTACCAAAGTTTGGTTGTGCTTGCGTTTCGATGAGCATACCTGCAAGATCATGTCATCTTATTCGACCATTCAATCAGCCCGTCAATCGGGTCTTTTATCACCCTATGAATAATCTTGCCTGACAAAAGGAGGGTTGAACGTAGTTCCGGTTCAAACAGATAAGCTACTGTACCACAGAAACCCAAAGGTGTCTCCGGATGTCTTGAAAAAAGGGGATCAAGATGTTGACAGCACATGGAAGAGAAAGAGGCATTCAGCATATACCTGACCGGTTCCAATTCCCTGTTTTGATGCAGAAAAGGGATAAACGATGCAGCCCATGCCTGAGGTCTTTTTTCAGCATAGAGTTGGATTAGTAAGGTCTCAGGAGTAAGCGCATACGATTCAAAAAAGCAAGATGTGAGGGAATCAGGCAGTTTGTTCGATAGCAATTCTTTGAAGAACCTGAAGCATATATCCGCACCGCTTCCTTCGTCTCCCAGTAAGTATCCGAGTGATTTTGTCCGCTGTATGATCCTGCCTGCTTCAATGACACCCGCATTGGAACCGGTACCGGAAATGGCAATGATCCCTTTCCTGTTGCCGAACAGTGCCAGTCCTGCTCCTGTTAGGTCGTCTGAAACATGAATGCTGATATCCGGAAAAACCTTTTGCAGTGCTTTCTTTACTTTATCCTGCATAGCGTTTTTCAGGCATCCGCTTCCAAAAAAGAAAACCCTGGATATTGATTGATTGCCCAGTTTTCGGGCTGCGACAGAGGCAATCTGTACAATCTCTTTACTGGAATTGAAGTAAGGGGAAATCCCTTCTGTAATGGTACCCCCGGTTTGTTGCCTATCGGAAATGGTTACCCAGGCCGTCTTGGTGTTTCCTGCATCCGCAATCATTATCATGATCCAAAGATATTCCCAAAGACAGAGATTTGCAAAGAGAAATCATCACTTGGATAAAATAATCTTATTTTTACGAAGCATAATGTATTGGCGCTATAATCCGGTGCCTTCAGGGATTCATTTAAGAGACCGAGTGATGAACCATTGTATGTCCTGTTCTGGAAGGTGTACCAAGTATGCTTTGTGGCTACTAATTATTTCTTTTTCTTTCATTGGGATTTTAACTGCACAGGAAGAAGCGGTTAATTTGGACCCCGATTCTCTTTTGGTGGAGGTAACGAAAGCGACACAACCCTTTGCCAAAGCAGAGCTATATCTGCTTCTGGGGAATGCCTGGTTGAATAAAGAGACCTCAAAGGCCAGAGAATATGCTGATTACGCTCAAATTATCGGAAAAACTCTGAAAAACAAAGTCATAATAGGGCGTGCCCAGAAGATCATAGGGTTCTCCTATTTCCGGGACGCTGAGTATGAGTTGGCCGAAACGTCATACAAGGATGCCATGGAAAATTTAACGAGCGCCAATGATCAGAAGGAGATATCCATGGTATTTATGAATATGGGCCTGTTGGCTCAACAGAGGAACAACGACCAGCTTGCGCTGTATTATTTTGAAAAATCAATAGCCATTAAAGAAAAGGTCAGGGACAAACCCGGAATGGGTAAAGGATACCTGAATACTGGAAATATCTATTATTTCAGGGGGGATTATGACCTGGGAGCCAAGTGGTATCTGAAGGCATTAAGGATCCTTGAAGAGACAGGGGATGAATTGATGGCGGCCAAAACCATCAACAACATCGGTAATATTTACCTGGCAACCGGAAATTATCCGAAAGCGATGGAATACTACCAAAGAGGATATTTTATTCGAAATAACCTGCATGATAAAAAGGGTATAGCATTGAGTTATAATAACTTTGGTTCTGTCCATTATTCCCTGGCTGAATATGATTCTGCCCTGTATTATTTCAACAAATCATTAGAGATAAAGCGTGAATTCAATGATCTGTATAGCATTGCCGGAACGTTAGGGAATATCGGAGGGGTTTACCGGGCCATGAAAGATTTTACCCAGGCGAGGAGGTATTACGAAGAAGCACTGGAATTGCGAAAGAAGCTCAATAACCATTTTGAGTTAGCTACTGCATATATAAACATGGGGGAGTTTTTCCTGGACCTTGGTATGCGGAACGAAGCCAACAGATACCATCTGATGGGGATTAAGTTGGCAGAAAAGAACGGATATCAGAAGATTTTAAGTGTTGCCTATCAGCGCTTGTCTCTTTCAGCCGCTGAAAGAAAGGATTATAAAAAAGCATACGAATATCATCAGAAGCATCTGCTGGCAAGGGAGGCTGAGTTTAAGGAAAGTTACAAAAAGAACATTGAAGAGATCGAACACTACAAGATGGATGAGCTTGAGAAGATCAATGAAATGCTTAGGCAGGAAACCCAAATACAATCTCTTCAGATATATCGTGACCGTATCAGGCGTTTTAGCATCCTTATCGTTTCAGCACTTCTGCTTTTCATTCTTGCTACTGTCCTGCTGGTATTATCCATGCGATACCGTCGGAAAACACGGATCAATAAACAACTCAAAGAAAAAAACCAACTGATTACCCGCCAGAAAGAGCTCTATGCATCATCTTTGCTGAAGATCAACCGGAGTGAGAAACGTTTCCGGGGTGTTTTCGAGAACCAGGTAGCGGGAATGCTGATCATAACGATGGATGGGATTATCATGGAAAGCAATGAAAGAATTACGGAATTGTTTCATACCGAAAGGAATAAACTGGCAGGTATGTCGATAAATTCTTTTTTTTCAGACGATGATCTCGTTGAGGTGATGACAATCATCAGATCTCTGAATTCCAGTGAAAAGGGAAGAAACAGTGCTGTGTTTAAAATCGCAAGTCCCAAAGGGGAGAAACGATGGATGAATATATCAATCAGTTCCATCCGTGGGGATCAGGAAGAGACAGACCTATGCACACTGATCATGGTAGATGTGGATGAACTTTTCAGGCTTAAGGAGGAAGCCAGTAAAGCCAGGGAGGAATTTGAATCCATACTGTCAAGTATTACAGACCTGGTTTTCTCCATTAGTTTTAAAGAGGGGACAGGCCTATACGATGCCTATTTCTCACCGGCTGTAGAAAAAATCACCGGTATTTCACCTAAAGAGCTTATGTCAGATCCGGATTACTGTCTTGCACTTTTACATCCTGATGACCGGAATTTTTTCGATATTATTGCCGAAAAGGTAATAGATAGCAGAAGTCGCGAAGAAATCGAGACGGAATTCAGGCTGATAGGAAAAAATGGAGAGATCCACTGGCTGCAGCAAAAAATCACAGTTTATAGCATAGCAGGCGGAGCTCGTCGCATTAATGGTGTCATCCGTGACATCACGGATTTTAAGCAGACAAAAACAGCACTTATCAATTCAGAGTACCTGTACCGTTCTACGATTGACTCGTTGACAGAGCATTGCATACATGTCATCGATGAGTCCTTTGAGATCAAGGTTTTCAATTTTGCTTTCAGAATGCTGAACAGCAAACTTGGCTTGCGCAAAGATGTAATCGGGGAAAACCTGTTTGATGTGTATCCCTTTCTGGGCAAAAAAGTCAGAAACGAATACCAAAAGGTCTTCAAACAGGGAAAGACATTATCGACGATGGAAGCACTGATTGTATCAGGCATTGAAATGACCACGGAGACCTACAAAGTGCCGGTCATACATAATGGTGTTGTTCGTCAGGTTATTACCATAATGAAGGATATAACGGAAGAGGTAAAAGCCAGGGAGGTGCTAAAAGTCAGTGAAGAGAAGTACCGACTGGCAAGCATGAGCAAGGATAAATTCTTCTCGGTCATTGCCCATGACCTTATGAGCCCGTTCAATGCCCTGCTTGGTTTATCGGGTGTCTTGTATGAGATGTATGATGAATATACAGATGAAGAACGAAAGTCGCATGCTGGAAAGATCCTAGAATTATCGGAACTGATTTACAAGATGGCTGAAAACCTGCTTATTTGGAGCAGAGCGCAAACAGGAAGGATAAAGAAAGAGCTTGTGATAACGGATCTGACGGAATTAGTTCAGGCTCAGATTGAACTCTTTATTCCCCTTTCGGTGAAAAAGCAGATCAGATTAACATCAGGCCTGGAGCATGACGGGCATATTATGACCGATCCCAATCTTCTGTCCATTGTGTTAAGGAATCTGATAGGTAATGCGATCAAGTTCACACCACATGGTGGGCGGGTTGCTGTTACGATTAAGATGGAGAGCGATGCAGTCAGGATCATGGTTGAAGATACAGGTATCGGAATACCCCGGGAAATCAGGGAAAGCATCTGGACACCCGGTGGAGTGGTGAAACGCCCGGGTACAGACAGAGAAATGGGTACCGGCCTTGGGTTGATGATATGTAAGGAGTACATTGAAATGATCAACGGGACCATTGAACTCGAAAGTGAGATGGGAAAAGGGAGCAGGTTTGTTATTAACCTGCCAGCCTAACAAGACACCTGAGAGCATTTCGACTGAAAAACCCATGACCTTCAGGATTATAACATTTTTTGGTTAATATTCAGATGGAACGAAAAAAAAATCTTGCCGCCAGGAACAGACGTACATTGGGAAACAGCTCCTTCAACAGACCTGGTTTACGGATCCTGCATGTCTTGCTTGTACTGGCAGGTGTAACCATGATCCTGTATGGGCAGACAATAGGTTTTTCATATACATGGTTTGATGACGATGCCATTCTGATTCGTAATCAGGAGTATATTTCCGGGTTTTCCAATCTGGCTGATGCCATAACACGGGATGCCGAGTTTCAGAAGAAAAGCATGGAATTATACCGTCCTTTGCAGAATGTGAGTTTTATGCTGGATACCAGGATTGGCGGTTTCAATGCCGGAATGTTCCATTTTTCCAGCATGTGCATTCATTTCCTCACTACCGTCATGCTGTTTTTACTTCTTGAAGCCATAGGTTTTTCCCGCCGTCTTGCCTTTGCAGGGGCTCTGCTGCTGGCCCTCCACCCGGTTTTTTCTTTTACGGTCGCCTGGTTGCCGGCACGTGGGGATCTTCTCCTGGCCTTTTGGTCACTGACAGCGGTTTATTGTTTTGTCCATTTTCTGAAAGAGGGGAAAAATCAATATCTGTTTTTCCATCTTTTATCTTTTACACTTGCAATGATGTCCAAAGAATCAGGCGTGATGATCATTGCTGTATGCCTTTTTTACGGATTGTTATTGCATGACAGGCTACGTTGGAGGCTTTGGCAATTGTATCTTGGTTTGGGTTATCTGGCAATCATTGCCTGTATTTTCTGGCTACGGAGCTTTGCTGTTACTGACGTGAAGGAGGGAGCATTCAGTGCGGTGGCTTTCTTTTATAATCTGCCCGTCATCCCGGAGGTGGTGAAAACATTTATTCTTCCCTTTCCCATGATTTCTCTCCCTTTTTATAATACCCTGAGGACGCTGACCGGAACAGTATTGATCATTGTAATGCTTTGGCTGATGGTGAGGAAATGGCCTGAATGGAAAGCTTTTCTTTTCGGCATCCTCTGGTTTGCAGGTTTTACGGCTCCTTCCATGATGTATCGCCCCGACTGGTCAGATTACATATATGACTATGTGATTCACCGGAGTTACCTTCCGCTTGTCGGATTGATCATTACCACTTTGTTTCTGTTGAAGCATGCTGAATCCCGGTTGTTTTCCAAACCATGGATTTACGTGACGTCGGGATTGGCATTTGTTTTTATGGTTTTGAGCTTTAGTTTTACGCGAACCTTTAAAGAACCCGTTAACTTTTGGCGGTATGCCGTAAAAACAAATTCTGCCTCGGCATTTGCCCATACCTACTATGGAGGTGCTTTATTCTTTGAAGGTAGGCCGGAGCAGGCCATTGAAAGTTATAACCGTGCCATAGCCCTGAAATCCGATTTCAAAGAAGCGATACTGAACAGAGGTATCACGCTGGCATCCACAGGTAAGCATGCCATGGCCGTGAAAGACTTCAGCCATTATCTCCGGGAAATGCCTGATGATACCATGGTGCTGAAATACAGGGCAGATTCCTACATCGAACTTGCAGACTACCATCATGCCGTGGTGGACTTAAAGAAACTGGTGAATAAAGGTGACCAATCGGAAAAGGTTCTCTTCCACTACGGGCTTAGCAGCCTGCTCACGGGTAATTATGCAGAAGCGCATGAAGTTTTACAGAAACTGTGCAGCCTTTTTCCAGAAAAACCCCAGGTTTTACACGTTTCAGCCCTGACTGACCTGATGAATGGTGATCCGGAACAATCTGTACTGAAGTATCAGAGGATACTCTCCATGAATAATCCGGACCAGAACCTTCTGACAAACCTTGGCTATGCTTACTGGGAGAACCGGGAATATCGCCAGGCCATTGAATCCTTTGAAAAAGCACTGAAGATGGGAGGTGAAACGCTAAGTCTAAATCTCGGTTTATTACTGGGTTATCATGCTGAAGGCAACGTAACAGAAACAATCAGGATGAAACAAAGGATTTATACCCTGCATCCCGCGATGAAACAGCCTTCTGCTGCCATTGATTCTTTGAAAAAGCAAGGTTATCTGTTCACTTCACGACAAGCAGGAACACTAATCAACCTTCTGGGCAGTTGAACGGGCGGTCAGATCAGCGGATAATCTGAATCTTATGCAGATGGTTACCGGTGTGGTCACTGATCTGCAGGAAATACAACCCGGGAGCAAGAGACTGAACCGGAATCCGTAAGACTTCCCCTGGCTGTAATGGTTCCTTGAACTGCATCAGTTGCCATCCGGCTGTGTTCCAGATCATAATGTCAGCCCTGGAGACATAGGAGGCCGTAAGTTGTATGAAACTTTCGGCAGGGTTGGGATAGATGAGCACCTCCTCAACGGAAGGATCTGTTTCCGGTAAAGCAATATGGGTGGAATCCTTGATTTCAAACTGCCAGTAGTTATCGATGGTATCTGAATAGGGAAAACCTGAGATTATGGCGGTGAATGCAATCGAAATGTTGTGTATGCCTACATCAGCCGAAGTCGGGGTTCCGTAAATGAGTATGCAACCTGATGAATCTCCTTTTACCCAGTGTGACGGCGTATTATAATCATACTGAAAAGATGCGGGAAACCCGATGAAGGTCTGATAGGTTGCTGAGTCAATGGGTACAGGAAAAGTCATGATCATCGTATCTTTGGGTATCACCACTGTTACGTTCAGACTGTACGGATCACCAGCGGCAGCAGGATGGATCCCTTCCAGTGGGGTAGGATAGAGGCCGGGAGCGGTGTAGGGTAAGATCGTACATTGTGCATTGGAATACAGGTTCATACCTGACACCAACATGAATAACGCAAAAAAACGTATTAGATCTTTCATAGCATGTGGTTTTTTATGTACAGCAAAGTTAATACATAAAGCAAATGAAATTGAAAAACCCCGGAAATGTAACTTCTGTAAAAGATCATTCCCGGGGTGCTGGTACGGTTATGCAATCAATGGGTCATTCTAACCTTCAGTGGCCGGTTCAATATCGCTTTTCGGTTCGGATCCTTTCGTTTTGCCTTTGGTTGGTTTACCGGTTGCTTTTTCAGGTTTTACCTCTTTCTTTTTATGGCTTGTTTTGGTGGTTTTCGTATCTCTCGTAACACTTTCTGCTGCATCTTGCGGAGAGGTCACCTCTTCGGTTAATGGCTCTTTTTCAGCTTTAGGCTCTTTGGCTGATTTGGGAGCTTTTTTGGGTTTAGGTTCTTTTACAGCTTTAGGCTCTTTTTCAGCTTTAGGTTCTTTTTCAGCTTTAGGTTCTTTTTCAGCTTTAGGCTCTTTTTCAGTTATGGTAGTTTTCTCAGCTTTAGGTTTGGACTGTTTGGCTTTTTGTTTCTTTTCCATTTCCTCAAGCTTGGCTTTTGCGTCGGCCACTTCACCCTCTTTCAATTCCTCTTTCAGGTCAGCCAGTACGCTGATGTCTCCCAGCGTTGTCTTTTCAAGATTGTCTTTGATTTTTCTGACCGCCTTGGTGGTGGACTGCTCCTTGCGTACTTCTTCCAGTTTCTCTTCTTCCTTTTGTTTGATGATTCGATCCTGGATGGCTTTGGTATGAGAAACGATGATTTTTTTATTCTCTTTTGAGAATTCAATCACTTTAAAATCGATGGTTTCATCAACTTTAGCGATCGTGTTGTCCTCTTTCTGGAGATGACGCAGTGGGGCAAATCCTTCTACTCCATAAGGAAGTGAGATGATGGCACCTTTATCCATGGCACTCATCACCGTTCCTTTGTGGATTGAGTCTACCGTGAACAATGTTTCAAACACATCCCATGGATTTTCTTCAAGCTGCTTATGGCCGAGGCTTAACCTGCGGTTCTCCAGATCAACTTCCAAAACGACCACTTCAAGGGTTTCACCGATCTTTGTAAATTCTGCAGGGTGTTTTATCTTCCTTGACCAGGACAGGTCAGAAATATGGATCAGGCCATCCACTCCTTCTTCAAGCTCGACAAATATTCCGAAATTGGTAAAATTCCTCACAACAGCGCTATGTTTCGAGCTGAGGGGATACCTTGCCAGGATGTTTTCCCATGGATCGGGGATCAGTTGTTTGATACCGAGAGACATCTTGCGCTCTTCGCGGTCAAGTGTCAGGATCACCGCTTCAATCTCATCGCCTACTTTCAGGAAATCCTGGGCTGTACGAAGGTGCTGTGACCATGACATTTCGGAAACATGGATAAGCCCTTCAACTCCCGGGGCTATTTCTACGAAGGCTCCATAGTCGGCAATGACCACCACTTTACCTTTCACTTTGTCGCCTACCTTCAGGTCTTCACTCAGACTATTCCATGGATGAGGTGTGAGTTGCTTCAGCCCTAATGCAATACGTTTTTTGTTATCATCGAAATCGAGAATAACCACCTTGATTTTTTCATCCAGTGAAACGATCTCTTCAGGATGATTGATTCTTCCCCAACTAAGGTCAGTAATGTGGATCAGGCCGTCCACACCGCCAAGGTCTATGAATACGCCGTATGAAGTGATGTTTTTAACCGTCCCTTCAAGGATCTGTCCTTTCTCAAGCTTCGCGATGATATCCGCTTTCTGCTTTTCAAGTTCATCCTGGATGAGGGCTTTGTGTGATACCACAACATTCTTATATTCATGGTTGATCTTCACAACCTTGAATTCCATGGTCTTACCGACATATATGTCATAATCGCGGATCGGTTTTACATCAATTTGCGAACCCGGCAGGAAAGCTTCAATGCCGAAGACATCTACGATGAGGCCACCCTTGGTCCTGCATTTTACATAACCATTGATAATTTCATCCTGATCCATGGCTTGATTGATCCGTTCCCATGAGCGCAGAATCCGGGCTTTTTTATGAGAAAGTACCAATTGGCCGGCTGTGTCTTCCTGGTTTTCCACATATACCTCAATTGTGTCGCCCAAATTGATTTCATCACGGTACCTGAGTTCTGTGAGACTGATCACGCCATCAGACTTATACCCAATATTCACGACCACTTCACGGGCGTTCTTGGCAACAACAGTTCCGTCAATCACCTGTTGTTCATTGATCGATTTCAGGGTATTTCCGTAAACGTTTTCAAGATGAGTGCGTTCTTCTTCAATATACTTTTCTTTCTTTTTGTCAATGGAGTCCCAGTCAAATTCTTCGGGCTCATTAAGCTGAGGCCTAACGTACGTAGCCTTTTTTTCAGGAGCAGACAGAGTCTCAGTTTTTTCTTCTGTTACCGCTGTAGAGCTGATTTCTTCCACCCCTTCTGTAACTGTTGCGGCAACCTCAGCCATGACCAGTTCTTCAGCAATGTGCTCTTCTGTTATTTCGTCCAATGCAGCGTCATCAGCAGAAGTTTCAAGTTCTTTCCCCATCTCAGTCCCATCATTCGTTGCCCATTCTTCCTGGGAGGCTTCCGGTATGTTTTCAGGTTCAGATATTTCATGACCGGTCTCTTCCGTTTCCGAGGGGAATTCCTCTGTTTCCGGTATTAATGCTTCCGTTTCCGGTACGGTGTCTTCAACAGTTTCCACAGGCACCTCCTGTTCCGCAGGATCGGTCACCTCGGCTGTTTCCTGAGTTTCTTCTACCTCCTGTTGCGATTCATTTTCATTCTCCTGATCCTGCATCTGATCTTTAATTTCTTCTGGCATTCGTTTAAATTTTTATGTCCGGATGGTGTTGCCTGTTGCACTTTTACCAGCGGACGGTTATTAATTAAATACTACATATCCCCACTTTTGGGGGTGCAAAGATAGTGTTTTTTGTTTATAAAAAATGATCTGACAGGGTTGTTCAGGGTTATTTACTTAATGCAGCAATCTTTTCCCTGATCTCTTCCATAACCCATCGGGGTGTGGAGGTGGCACCGCAGATTCCGACACTGGCGGCATCTCGAATCCATTCCGGTTTTATGTCATCAATATGAGCGGCAAAATGGGTTCTTTGGTTACTCGATTTACAGATACTGTAAAGGAACATCCCATTTGAACTCTTGGGGTCACTGACGAAAATTACCACATCATGCTTTTGTGCAAAACGTTTAAGTTCAGGGGCCCGGTTTGAGACCTGTCTGCAAATGGAATCGTAGGCTTTGAAATTGATCTCACCAGGACGACCAAGCACGTCTTCCATTTGCTGTCTGATCCTTTCATGCAATGTTTTAAATTCATCAGGATTCTGTGTTGTCTGTGCAAAAAATCTTACAGGTTTTGAAAAATCGATCTGATCAAGATCCTTGAAGTCAGAGATGACAATGACATTCCCATTGGCCTGTCCCTTCAGTCCGATAACCTCAGCATGTCCCTCTTTACCAAAAATGATGATCTGGCCGTCATCTGCCATGATCTCATCGTAACCTAATCTGATCTTGTTTTGAAGACTTAGTACGATCGGACAGGAAGCATCAATAAGGGTGATATTGTTTTTTTTTGCTGTCGCATAGGTTTCAGGTGGTTCTCCATGCGCCCTGATCAATACCCTGGCGTTTCTGATTTGCCTGAACTGCTCATGATCGATGATCTTCAGTCCCAGGTTAGTCAGGCGTTCCACCTCAATACTGTTATGTACAATATCCCCCAGGCAATACAACATATCTGACTTGGCGAGTTCACGCTCAGCCGCTTCAATGGCGTGCACCACACCAAAGCAGAAACCCGATTTGTCATCAATCTCAATTTTCATAGCTTCAGGATTTTCAAACGTGTAACAGTGCGCTTTGTTCTTTGATATACTTTACCATTTTTTGGCATTCATCCGGATGGAACCATATTATATCCTTGTCGCGCCGCAACCAGGTCAATTGCCTTTTTGCATATTTGCGGGTATTAATCCTGATTTTATCGCAAGCTCCTTCCAGGGTGCAACGCCCTTCAAGAAATGTAAAGATTTCTTTATATCCGACGGTATTCAAGGCATTTAGGTGTCTGAAGGGGAATAGTTTCTCACATTCTTTAACCAAGCCTGATGTCATCATGACCTCCAACCTTTCGTCGATCCGGGTGAGCAATTCATCTTTTGGCAGGGTCAAGCCAATCTTAAGTATCTGAAATTTTCTTTGTTTGATTTCTGCCCGGCGCAGCTCGCTGAATTTTTTCCCGGTGGCATGGTAGATTTCCAGCGCCCGCAGAAGTCTCTTGGGATTCTTTCTGTCGGCCATGGAATAATATGCCGGATCAATCCTTTTCACCTCTTCCTGCAGCCATCCCAGACCTTTCTCATTAAAGTGTTTTTTCAACTCTTCACGAATCAAGGGTTCAATGTCGGGAAGGTCATCAATACCTTTTTCCAATACCTTAAGATATAAACCTGATCCTCCAGTGATTACCACCATATTGTGTTTCCTGAAAAGGATATCCAGCAACACCAGGGCTTCCTGTTCAAACATGGAAACATTGTATGTGTCGTGGATGGAAAGATTTCCGATAAAATGGTGTTTTACCCTTTTTAATTGAGATTCGGAAGGACATGCGGTACCGATGACCATTTCACGATAAAACTGACGTGAATCGGCAGAAATGATCTCTGTGCGGAAGTATTCGGCAACATGGATGGCAACTTCTGTCTTACCAACTGCTGTGGGTCCGGTGATCATTATCAGTTTTTTCATGCAGGTTACATGTTGCTTGGTGCAGGTTACATGTTTGTTAATGCCTGAATAACGTTGACTGTTTTACATCAATGTTACTTTCTGACTTTAGCTCCCGCTTGGCTTCGCTCAGCGGGATGGCGACCACATGGAATTTCGTTTCGCTTCGCTCACAATATTATTGTGCCTGCTCACTTTAGCCTTTTCCCTCAAATCGTTGCATTATCGACAGGTTTCAGGCCGAGTTGCACCCCTTCTTTCAGCATCAGGTTAAAAGCTGCTTCATATTCATTGGGGATGATACCATCCAGGATGGCTTCCCGGATGGCGGTTTTTATCATCCCCACCGTTTTTGAGGGTCCAATCCCAAAAGTCCGCATGATGGTTTCGCCGGTAATAGGGGGTTGCCAGTTCCTGATCCTGTCTTTTTCTTCGATTTGAACCAGTTTATTCTGTACCAGTTCAAAGTTACGCCGGTACCTGCTTTTTTTGTATTCATTTTTTGAGGTGATGTCAGCTCTGCATAACATCATCAGGTTGTCGATATCGTCTCCGGCTTCAAAGAGCAGCCGACGCACAGCCGAATCGGTAACAAAGCTTTCGACGAGAGCAATAGGACGCAGATGCAGCAATATCATTTTCTGAACGAATTTCAGGGGGTCGTTCAGGGGTAGTTTCAACCGCTGAAATATCTGTTGGGCCATTCTGGCTCCTACGTGTTCATGTCCATGAAAAGACCAACCGGTTTCGGGTGAGAACTTTTTTGTGGCAGGTTTGGCAACGTCGTGCAACAAGGCAGCCCAACGGAGCCACAGGTTATTGCTAATGGCTGCGATATTGTCAAGCACCTCCATGGTGTGCAGAAAATTGTCCTTATGCCTGATGCGGTTGATCTCCTCTACACCTTTCATGGCGGTTAGTTCGGGCAGGATGATGGGCAGCAGTCCTGTCCGGTCCATCAGAAAGAATCCGGTTGAGGGTCTTGGAGCCATGATCATTTTATGGATCTCATCCGATATCCGTTCCATGGAGAGGATCTTAATCCGTTCTTTCTGGCTTTCGATGGCAGCCAGGGTTTCAGCATGGATAGAAAAACCCAGTTGGGTAGAAAAGCGTATAGCCCTGAAGATTCGGAGCGGGTCATCGGAAAAGGTGGTTTCCGGATCCAGGGGTGTTCTTATCACACCATGCTTCAGGTCTCCTAATCCATTGAAGGGATCGGTCAGGGTGCCGAAATCCTCAGGATTAAGACTGATACTCATTGCATTGATAGTGAAATCGCGTCTCAGCTGATCATCATGTTCAGTCCCATCTTCAACCGTTGGTTTACGACTGTCGCTACGGTAGGATTCTTTCCTTGCCCCGACAAATTCAATGATGTATTCATCCACGCGGAGCATGGCGGTTCCGAAGTTTTTGTAAATTGTTACCTGGCCTTGCTTTTTACCTGTAATTTCTGCCACTTTCCGGGCCAGTTCAATTCCGCTTCCAATGGTCACTACGTCAATGTCCTTGCCCGGATTTCCCATGACAAGATCCCGTACAAATCCACCGATGAGCCAGACCCTTTGCTCCAGCAAACTTCCAGCTCTGGCAATCTGATGGAATACAGGTGCATCTATGTGCTGACGGAGGTCCATGGATTCTTTCTTCAAGGGATCATTCCCGGATAATGATAAATTCATTATTGGTACCAACCCTTATGATGGTTGAAGGTTTCATTTCGGTTACCTTTTCCTGCCGGACATTGACAATGTAATCAACGCCATTTTTGATGTGCGTACTGATCATCGAAAAGGTCAGTGGTGTATCTCCACCGGTGACATTGGCCGAGGTAGACACGAGTGGATGGCCCATTTCACGGATCAAAGCTTCGCACAGTTCGTTTTTCACTACCCTGATCCCAATGCTGCCATCTTCTGCAATGAGGCTGTCAGGAAGGTTCCTGGCTTCCGGGTAGATCACGGTCAGAGGCCTGTTAAAAGAGTCAATAAGGTCTTCGACCACTTCAGGCATCTGTTTGACATATAGCCCAACTTCCTGGAAGGAGGCGACCAGTATGATCAGGTTCTTTCTTTCCTGTCGTTGCTTAAGGTTATTGATCTTTAAAATGGCCTTTTTATTCAGCGCATCACATCCTAATCCCCAGATGGTATCTGAGGGATAGAGGATGATGCCGCCCTGTTTCATCACCTCAACAGCTTTTTTTACATCTTCTGTGATCATAATGGTATCTTGTTTATCAGATCTTCGGTATGGATCAGGCGGGCACAGTTAAAGTGCTTTTCCGGACATTTTTTTCTTCCGTGCAAACCACACGGGCGGCATGAGAGCGGTTGATTTACCTCGACAATATTGGCATTGTCAGAGAGAGGTCCGAATCCGAATGCAGGAATGGTTGAACAATAGACTGTTGTTACAGGTGCATTTAATGCAGAAGCCAGATGTGTAGGAGCTGAATCATTGGTGAAATTCATGATGGCTCCTTTCATAAGGACTGCCGATCCGGTGAGGGAAAAATCTCCGGTGACTACATGAACAGCCGGATGTGTGGTTTTGTTTTGTATCCGTTCTGCCAGGGGACGGTCTTGCGGACCACCGATGATGTAGCAGGCGATTCGTTCCGGGATCCTGTCAAGCAATGCTGTCCATCTTTCTTCTGGGTATTGTTTGGTAAACCATAACGAAGAGGGTGCAATACATATATAAGGATGGGTAGCCATAAAGGCAACCTGTTGTTCATCCCTGGGACTGGGGTAGATGCGAACCGGGTAGCTTCCTTTTATTCCCATATGTTTCAGGAGCGAAAGATTCCGGTCAACTTCGTGAACCTGATGATCTCCAATCGTATGCTGAATCCGGTGGGTGAAAAACAGAGAGAGTGGATTTTTATGAAAGCCCGTTGTAATCTTTGCTTTCGAGAGCAAGGCCATCATTCCCGAACTGAAAAAGCGATGCACAATGATCACCTCATCATAACCAGCCTTTCTGATCCGGCGGATGATTTTTAAGTAATTTTGGTATTTGTTTCGGTCTTTATCCCAGGTATATATTTGTTGGAGATAGGGGTGTCCATACAGGATGCCTTCGTTGCCCTTTTTTACGACTATATCCACTGATACCCCGGGGTAATGGTCGTGCAGGGCTTCAAGTATAGGTGTTGTCAATATAACATCACCGATGGAGGCTGTCTGGATGATCAGTATCTTCATTACCTGTTGCCTGTATGTTTATGCATCCACTCTGTACCTGCGAAGCACTTCATTAAGGGATGTTTTTTTGTCTGTCGATTTTTTTCTTTTCCCGATGATCAGGGCACAGGGGACCTGGTATTCACCGGCCGGAAATGACCGTGTATAACTGCCGGGAATGACAACGCTGTTCTGTGGCACCCGGCCACGGTAAATAACCTCTTCATCGCCGGTAACATCAATAATTCTGGTAGAGCCTGTGATGACCACATTGGCACCGATCACAGCCCCTTTTTCCACCAGTGCCCCTTCAACTATGATGGAGCGTGATCCGATGAAGCAATCATCTTCAATGATGACCGGTGATGCCTGCAATGGCTCCAGCACCCCGCCAATGCCTACACCCCCGCTCAGGTGGACATTCTTGCCGATCTGGGCACAGGATCCAACGGTAGCCCAGGTGTCCACCATGGTTCCACTGCCAACCCATGCCCCGATATTGATATAGGATGGCATCAGGATCACACCAGGTGCTATATAAGAACCAAACCGGGCAACGGCATGGGGTACTGCGCGGATACCCAAACGGCTGTAATCAGTTTTAAGGGGGATCTTGTCATGAAACTCCATCACACCTGCATGGACTGTCTCCATCCCTTTTAACTGAAAATACAGCAGAATGGCTTTTTTAATCCATTCATTGATCCGCCAATTGTTACGAAAAGGTTCAGCAACCCGCAGTTCACCCCTGTCCAGGGCAGCAATGACTTCATGAACAATGGGCAGGTGCTCCTCTGCTGTAGCCTGGCCCCTTGATTGCCAGATCGATTCGATGACCGATGCGGTAGGTTTCATAAGTTGTGCATTTCCATTCATGTTCAGCATGCGAAGTTAAGGCAAATTCAGGTAACCATGAAAACCGTATTTTTGCCGTATCTTTGAATCTTACCATTCACTATTATATGGATTTCCGAATAGAGAAAGATTTCCTGGGGGAAGTTGAAATACCCTCCGATGCATTGTATGGCATCCATTCCTTTCGTGCCAGACATAATTTTCCGGACAGGAGCCGTTTCAGCCAGACCTGGTATAAAGCAACAGGAATTACCAAACAGGCTTGTTATATGACCTTCAGGTCTCTAAAGGCGGCTGCTGCTAAAGAGTATGCTGGTTCTGAATATTACCGGAGCATGATGACAGATAAGCTGCTTGATGCTCTGGAGAAAGCTGCCGGGGAGGTGGCAGCGGGCGATCATTTTGATGCCTTTATCGTACCGGCGATCAGCGGAGGTGCAGGCACCAGTATCAATATGAATGTGAATGAGATTATTGCGAACCGGTCATTGCAGCTACTTGGAAAAAAGCCTGGTGAATACCGGTTTGCAGACCCGGTTGAGCATGCCAATATTTTTCAAAGCACCAATGATGTTGTCCCAACCGCACTAAAACTGGCAGCTATCCTTGATCTTCAGCAGCTTGAGAGTGCCATTAACGCACTACGGTTTGCAATGGAGGAAAAGGAAAAACAGTTCCGCGATGTAATGCGGGTCGCTTATACCCAGATGCAGTCTGCAGTTCCCTCCTCGTATGGTATTTTGTTCAGCAATTATTCCGATGCACTTTCACGTGACTGGTGGCGGGTTTCAAAGTGTGTTGAACGGATCAAGGTGGTGAATCTGGGAGGGGGTGCCGTGGGAACAGGGATGGCAATCCCGCGGTATTTCATCATGGAGGTGGTACGGAACCTCAGAAAAATCACCGGATTACCACTGACCAGGTCAGAGAATATAGGTGACACCACCAGCAATCTCGATGCCCTGGCAGAGGTACATGCCGTGATCAAAGCGCTGGCGGTCAACCTTGAAAAGATGACATCCGATCTTCGGCTGCTGGCTTCTGATGTTGCAAAGGGGGAAGTTATCCTACCTGACCGGCAGGTCGGAAGCTCCATTATGCCCGGCAAGGTGAACCCGGTCATTGCTGAATATGTTATCAGCATGGCTCACCGTGTGTATGCAAATGATATGGTGATCACGCTACTGGCTGGTCAGGGGTGCCTGGATCTTAATCCCTATATCCCGGTCATTGGAGATGCTTTGCTGCAATCCCTGGAGCTTCTCACAGGTGCATGCAATACCTTGCGGATTAACCTTATTGAAGGCATCAGGATTGACAGGGAGCATGCCACTGAAAAGCTGTTCCGCAATGCAGCCATAACCACGGCCCTGGTTCCGCTGATAGGCTATCATAAAGCCTCACAGCTTGCTTTTATCATGAAAGAAAAGGGGTTGGATGTGTTTGAGGCAAACAGGGAGCTTGTCTTTGTGGAAGAGGCTGTAATCAGAAAAGTACTGTCCCCCAATGAACTTCTGAAGCTTGGATTTTCACTGAAAGAGATTGGATCTTATGGCAAAAGGGAAAGAGCATAAACCCCATATCGGCATCTTTGGCCGCAGAAACAACGGCAAAAGTTCACTGATCAACGCGCTGGCGCAGCAAGAGATTGCTATCGTGTCCGACATTGCAGGCACCACCACCGATCCTGTTAAGAAGACGATGGAAATACCGGGTATCGGACCGGTAATCCTGATAGACACTGCCGGCATCGATGATGAAGGAGACCTGGGCATTAAACGGGTTGCCGCCACGCTGAATGTGTTAAAAGCCATTGATTATGCAATACTTGTTCTTGCTTCCATGCAGTTTTCCGATCCGGAACGACTTCTTGTAAGCGAGTTGCAAAAGCATGAAATCCCGTTCATGGTGGTTCATAACAAGGCGGATATTGCCCCTGCCAATCCTGCTTTCGTTCGTAAACTGTTGGAAGAAACAGGTCTGCCTCTCCTGGATTTCAGTGCTGTTACACTGCTCAACAGGGAAGTCCTGGTGGACAGGCTTCAAAAGGGCATACCGGAATCAGCCTACCGAAGCACTTCACTCCTGGGAGATCTACTGTCCTATGGAGATGTGGTGATGTTGATCACCCCCATCGATATCGAAGCGCCGGAAGGGCGGATGATCCTGCCCCAGGTACAGGCAATCCGCGATATTCTCGATAATGATTGTGTCGCTGTCATTCTGAAAGAACGTGAAGTGGATGCCTTTATCCGGGTGATGAATCCACTTCCAAAACTGGTCGTTACCGACAGCCAGGTTTTCCTGAAAGCCGATGCCAGCATCCCGAAAGAGATACCGCTGACAAGTTTCAGTATCATGTTGGCCAGGCACAAAGGGGATTTTGAGAATTACGTAAAAGGCACACCTGCCATCGGTCGGCTGAAGGATGGTGATCGGGTGTTGATTCTGGAATCATGTACACATCATGTCAGTTGTGACGATATCGGCCGGGTGAAAATACCCAGGTGGTTAAGCAATTATACAGGAAAGAACCTTACATATGAGGTTGTGACAGGACTTTCCGATTTACCGCGTGATATTTCCGAATATGCCTTGGTGATACAATGCGGTGGGTGTGTGTTGACAAGGCGTCAGGTTATTGGACGTATCCGGCAGGCAGTTGAAGCCGGAGTACCGGTAACCAATTACGGGATGGCCATCGCCTGGGTTCATGGGATCTTTCATCGGGCCGTTGCGCCATTCATAGGAACGGCAGGTCATCCGGATGACTATCTCTGAGAAAGAAAACACAAAAACCGGAACATCATCTGCTTCACAGACTCTTCTTACTTTCCCATCCAGCTTTACGGGGTTTACTTTGCAAAGGCAACCGCACGGGTTTCGCGGATGACCGTGATCTTGATCTGCCCTGGGTAGGTCATTTCCTCCTGGATTTTTTTGGAAAGATCCATCGAGAGACTGGCAGCCTCTTCGTCAGTGACCTTATCGGCGCCAACGATTACTCTGAGTTCACGGCCGGCCTGAATGGCATAGGTTTTTACGACGCCATTATGTTGCATGGCGATCTCTTCAAGCTGTTTGAGTCTGTTGATATAGGCCTCTACCACCTCACGCCTTGCACCCGGACGGGCCCCGGAAATTGCATCACATACCTGTACAATGGGGGCGAGGAGGGTAGTCATTTCAACCTCTTCATGATGAGAACCAATGGCATTGCATACCTCCGGATTCTCTTTGAACTTTTCGGCCAGTTTCATTCCAAGGAGTGCATGGGGGAGTTCAGGCTCGTTATCGGGGACCTTGCCTATGTCATGCAGTAATCCTGCCCGTTTTGCCAGCTTTGGATTCAGCCCAAGTTCGGCTGCCATGGTGGCACATAGTCTGGCTACCTCCTTCGAGTGCTGCAACAGGTTCTGTCCGTAGGATGACCTGTACTTCATTCTGCCAACCATTCTCACCAGTTCATGATGCAGGTTGTGGATGCCAAGGTCAATAGAAGCCCTTTTACCAGCTTCAATAATTTCCATTTCCACCTGTTTTTTGGTCTTGGCCACAACCTCTTCAATCCTTGCAGGATGAATCCTGCCGTCTGTAACAAGTTTGTGCAGGGAAAGACGTGCTATTTCACGCCTGACAGGGTCAAATCCTGAAAGGATGATTGCTTCGGGTGTGTCATCCACAATGATCTCAATCCCGGTAGCGGCTTCCAGGGCACGAATGTTCCTGCCTTCGCGACCGATGACCCGTCCTTTGATTTCATCATTTTCAATGTTGAAAACAGAAACCGAGTTTTCAACTGCATGTTCAGTTGCTGTTCGCTGGATGGTTTCGATGACGATCTTTTTGGCTTCACGATTGGCCGTGATCTTGGCTTCGTCAATGATGTCCCTGATCTGCATGGAGGCTTCTGCCTTAGCTTCCCCCTTCAGCGTGTCGATCAGTTGTGCTTTGGCTTCCTGGGCCGATAAACCGGAAATGGTCTCCAACTGAATGACCTGTTGCTTGTGCAACCTCTCAAGCTCGTGCTGCCGCTTTTCGAGGATCTCAAGCTGGTTGTTCAGGTTTTCACGAATAACCGTTACCTCCTTCTGCTTTTTCGCGAGTTCCTCTATACGCTGATTCAGCGCATTTTCTTTTTGCTTTAACCTGGACTCATTCTGCTGAAGTGCCAGGTTCCTGTCATTTACATACTTGTCATGTTCGGCTTTAAGCTGAAGGAACTTTTCCTTGGCCTGTAATATCTTGTCTTTCCTGATAACTTCAGCTTCTGCATTCGCTTCCTTGAGTATTTGTTTGCTTTTTCTTAAAACTGACCTTCTTAATAGGGTCGCTGTTGCTGTACCTCCGACTGCCAATCCGGCAAAGGCGGCAATGAGAATGAAAAGTAAATCCATAGTTTCCTCCATGTTTATGATGGAGCAGGAGATAAAAAATACCCGCGAATAATCCAGGAGTCTTGATAAACCCCATGCTAACATCTTAGTGGTGCCTAATTCTTCTGGAGTCCACTGTCCGTATCATTACGAAACCATGCTGGCATGGTTGAGGCCTTCCATACAAATACGAGAGCTTACCGCTAATTTTTATTCTGTTGAGTTTATAAACTGTTATGGATTATCGCGGGTAATAATCTTCAAAGAACGTGTGTGTCGCTGTTACTATCAGACAATATCCTGTCAATTAAAACAATCTCCTTCTCTATCCTTTCCGTCGCATCTTTCATCTCCACATCACATTGTATCAGTTGCAGTGTCTGGTGCAGGGATACCATCGCCAACAAGTCCTGGTTGTCTTTATATGCATAGTTTTCGGCATAAAGTCTCATGACGCTGTTGATGCGCCTTGCTGCCTCCTCTATTTGCTCTTTCTCCTTTTCATCTGACTTTAAGCGGTACTCCCTTCCTGCAATGTGTATGGTAATCGAAATTTCATTCATCTATTGACATCTCAGTCGATCTGTTTGTCTAACAATAACAAGCATTTATCTATCTCCCGCATCATCTCGTTAATAATCTGCTTTGTTTTTATCTGATCTTCTTTGTTTGATTCAAACGATTTAGTGGTTCGGATTATTTTTTTTGTTTCTTCAAGGTGCTGTATCAGCTCTTTTTGTTTGTTAATGGTTGCTATAAGGTTCTTATTTTCCTCAATCACATTTTGATGATCCGCAATTAAATGGATGTACTTATCTCTTAATTGGTTGGCCTTTGTTTCAAGTTCCCGGATCTTTTCGGTTAAACTTTGCATGCCAACAAATTCATCTGGATTGATGAAACAAAGATAAAGATAATTTGCTGGCGGTTGCCTTTTTTTTATTCATTTTTTTCGAATCTTTTCCTTTTTGTTTTTCTTAACCGTATATACCATAAACAAAGAAATGAGTGAAGAGTTTATATCTTATATATGGTTATTCCGATTATATACAGGGATTCCGAAACTGTTTACGGGTGAATCATTTCTGGTGGAAACACCCGGGGAACCTAACAGAGATGCAGGGCCTGATTTCCTGGGTGCAAGAATCCGGATAGGAAAAACACTGTGGATAGGGAATGTGGAGGTACATATACGTTCCTCTGATTGGGATAAGCATGGTCATCAGCATGACAAGGCATATGAAACGGTAATCCTGCATGTTGTTTTTGAGCATGATCGGGAGGTCATGCTGTCGGATAATACCCATTTGCCGGTGTATGAAATGAAAAACTGTATCGATTCATCACTTTATGCACGTTACTTACAGTTTATGGCTTCACCTGCTGAAATACCCTGTAAATATCTGCTACGGCCGAACCATCTTCCAATGCCTGAACAGTGGCTGATCAGTCTTGGCACACAACGACTTATCCGAAAGAGTGAGGCGTCAGGCTATCTTCAGCAACGGCTGGGCACCGATTGGCATGAACTCTTCTATGTCTCTTTTTGCCGTAGTTTTGGTAATAAGGTCAACGATGATGTCTTTGAGATGCTTGCATTAAAGACACCCTTGCGCCTGGTCCGTCACTGCCTGAATGATATTACCCGTCTGGAAGCACTGTTTTTCGGGCAGGCAGGGCTTTTGCCAGATGTCGTATCGCCGGAGGATGATCCATATCCCGTTGAATTGCATGGCCATTATACCGATTTCATCTACACATACCATTGCGAGCCATTGGATGCCTGTCATTGGAAGTTTCTCCGTACAAGACCTGCCAATTTCCCCACTATACGGATCGCACAGCTTGCTGCTCTGATTTCAGGTTTCCTTGCGATAAATCCTATGTCGATGGATTCCATCATGGCCTGGATGTCTGAAGCGGTGAAAATCAAAGTTTCGCCCTATTGGAGGAAGCATTACCACTTTGACCGGCAAGGTGGCAAGCTTCCCGATTCCATCGGGAGGCAAAGTGTTGAGCGCCTGTTTATCAATGGGATTGTTCCTCCGTTGCTACAATATGCCTCGACCTATGAGAAACATGAACTCATCAGCTCGATCATTGATGTGATGGGTACGCTTGCGCCTGAGAACAACCATATCATCCGTCAATGGAAATCATTGGGTGTCAGATCAGATTCATCCCTGGTGACACAGGGTCTTATGGAGCTGTTTAATGAGTACTGCAGATTGAAAAAATGCCTTGAATGCCGGTTCGGGCATCAGCTCCTCGCTGGTTCAGCCTGATTAATTTGTTACCTCTGTTCAATATTTCTTTGAATTCTGAAAAAAAAGATGCAGGTTTGCCTTTCCATGTGCAACCTGGGCGTTTCCGTTCATACCGGCGTACCGGTAGGGTTGGTTTACTGACATGACGGGATCTGGCCTTGTCATCAAACTATTGACCATGAAGTCATTAATGTTATCTTTGATATTAATCATCCTGGGGATTCAGGTCGTTGCCCAGGAGAAGTTATCTCCTGCCGGAACACCTCTGAAGGAGCCGAAAGAGGAACGGACCATCAGCCAGCGGATCAATGACAGATTTGAACCTGTTGTAGATAGGATGGAGGAGTTCCTTTTCTTTGACCTGTTTAAAGCGGTCGGTATGTATGATCCGGTAGTCAGGGATGAAGAGGGGAAGCCGGTAGTGGACAGAAGTGGCAACCCTGTTGTGAATCATATTCCTGTGATCATTTTCTGGTTGATTTTCGGAGCGGTTTTCTTTACCCTATTCATGCGGTTCATCAATATAACGGGCTTTGGGCATGCAATCGCCCTGGTCAGGGGCAGGTACGACAATCCGGATGATCCCGGTGAGGTAAGTCATTTTCAGGCACTGGCTACTGCATTGTCGGGGACGGTGGGCCTGGGCAACATTGCCGGTGTGGCGGTGGCGATTGCCCTGGGAGGGCCTGGAGCAACAATCTGGATGATCGTTGCCGGTATCTTGGGGATGTCATCCAAGTTTACGGAATGCACACTGGGCGTGAAATATCGCAATATTGACAAAAAGGGTGAAGTATCAGGGGGACCGATGTATTACCTGAGTAAGGGCCTGGCAAAGAAGGGGAAGGTCATGGGTGTGATCGGAAAGGTCCTTGCAGCCATCTTCGCAATAATGGTCATCGGGGGCTCTTTCGGTGGGGGTAATATGTTTCAGGCCAACCAGGCCTATTCACAACTTTCGAATTTTCTTCCTATGCTGGAAGGAAATGGTTTCTGGTTCGGCCTCCTGCTGGCCATTCTTACAGGTGTAGTCATCATAGGAGGAATAAAAAGCATTGCCAATGTAACAGATAAGATGGTTCCTTTTATGGCGGTTCTTTATGTAGGAGTAGCACTTCTTGTGATCGGCATCAATTACCAGCATATCCCGGCAGCTTTTGCCGAGATATGGAATGGGGCTTTCAACCCGGCTGCCATCAAGGGGGGAATTATCGGGGTGCTCATCATGGGGTTCCGCAGGGCGGCCTTTTCCAATGAAGCCGGAATAGGATCAGCTTCCATTGCACATTCAGCCGTGAAAACCGAAGAACCGGTCACCGAAGGGCTGGTCTCTCTGCTCGAACCTTTTATTGATACGGTGGTGATCTGTACCATGACCGCCCTGGTCATCGTGATAACCGGGGAACATCACGTATTTGCTGGTGACCAGTCAACAGCCGGGGGAGTGAGACTTACCTCTGTAGCTTTCGAACACACTATATCCTGGTTCCCTTATCTTCTGACACTTGCCGTTTTCCTCTTTGCTTTCTCTACCATGATATCCTGGTCCTATTACGGTTTGAAAGGATTCGATTACCTCTTTGGCGGTTATTCACAAAAGCTTTTCGGAACAAGAAAAGTAGCCAAGTATGTTTATCAGGTTATTTTCCTGGGATTTATCATCATCGGATGCTCCTCCACCATGAATGCGGTCATTGATTTTTCCGATATGATGATCTTTGCCATGGCATTCCCCAATATCATCGGGCTGCTTATTCTTGCCCCTGAAGTCCGGCGTGATACCATCAGTTATTTTAAAAGGGTCAGATCGGGTGAGATAAAAAAATTCTGGTGATTTTTTCCTTTTCTGTTGCGCTGTTCATATATACAAACAGGGGCTGACCTATCGGGCTGTTCTTATGGCAGGACGAAATGGGGCCTTCCTCAGGGTATGGATCAGCAATGGAAAGATCTGCTTACTTTCAACAGGTCGGAAAGAAGGGGGATATGGCTTCTGCTTGTCCTGATGATAGCCGGATTTGGGTTCAACCTCATCCTGATGCACTCGGATCCGGGGCATGATCCTTTTAAAATCCAGCTGTTACTTTTAGAGATGAAGGATGATCCACGGTTTTCAGAGGGTCACTTTGAATCATCCAAACGGCAACACACAAGGGGAACCGGCCGGACTGATTCTCTGTTCCGTTTTGATCCCAATCGCATTACAGCTGTGCAATGGCAGTTGCTGGGGCTGTCTGCAAAACAGGCTTCGGTTTTGGTAAACTATGTTGCGAAAGGGGGAAGATTCAGGTCTAAAGAAGATATGAGAAAAAGCTTTGTTATCTCTGAATCATTTTTTAACAAAGTTGAACCCTATATCAGCATAAATCCTGAACAGGAAAAAGCATGGGAAAAAAGAGGCAAAGAGCAGGAAATGATGCTGGTGGATATTAACCTTGCAGACACCTCAGCGTTAAGGAAACTCAAAGGGATCGGTAATGTACTGGCATTAAGGATCGTAAACTACAGAAACGCCCTTGGGGGATTTCATTCCCTGGATCAGCTTACCGAGGTGTACGGATTACGTCAGGAGGTCATTGACAGGAATCGAAAACAATTGTTGCTGGAACCGGGTAAAACGCGTCCGATCCGGCTGAATGAGGCGGGTGAAAAGGAGCTGGCTGCTCACCCCTATATTTCCGGCCGGTTAGCTTATGTCATTATAGCCATAAGGAATGAATCCCGTATCCGATCAAAAGAGGACCTGATGGAAAGACTCCCGGGCGGTATGCAGATTCATCCCCATCTCTGGCATTACCTGCAGTATTGAAAGATTGAATTGCTATTTTTGCTGCGTTACATTTTTTTTCTATGATTCAAAGCACAGAAATCCCCAAGGAGACTCCAGGAAAAACCAACCGTTTCCCAACGGTTTTCTGGGTGGCCAATTTCATGGAGTTGCTGGAGCGATGGGCTTATTACGGTGTATTTGTATTGCTTTCGGTCTATCTTACCGATCCTGTTTCATCAGGTGGGTTGGGTTTTACGAGTGATCAGAGCGGAGCGCTGATGGGGGTTGTGACATTCACCATCTATTTCTTTCCGATGCTGGCCGGGGCCATTGCTGACCGGCTCGGATACCGGAAAGTATTACTGGTGGCTTTTTGCATCCTGGCGGCAGGCTATTACCTGATGGGGCAATTTTCATCCTATCATGGGATCTTCCTGGCCTTTCTCCTGGTAGGGGTGGGGGCCGCCCTTTTTAAACCGGTTGTGGTGGGCACCGTTTCCAAAAGTACCCATTCGTCAAATGCTACGGTGGGGTTTGGAATTTTCTATATGATTGTAAACATAGGGGCTTTCATTGGCCCGTTTGTCGCTTCCAAACTGCGCGATGTACAGTGGAACTATATCTTTATCATGTCATCTGCCATCATCCTTGTCAATCTGATTCCTCTTTTTTTTCTGTACAGGGAACCCGGGCGACAAGGTGTTACAGCTTACCAACCGGTGGGTGGGAAGATCAGGGATATTTTTATCAATTTCATTTCCGCGCTCTCCAACTATCGATTTCTGGCCTTTGTGCTGATCATGTCAGGGTTCTGGGTTATGTATATGCAGATTTTCTTCACCCTTCCTGTATATATCACCCAATGGGTTGATACAACCGCCATCTATGATTCATCCCGCTGGATTGCATGGGCCATAGGCACCACTAAAGAAGGTGTAGGTGTGATCAATCCTGAGATGATAGAAAACCTCGGGGCTGCCAGTATTGTACTTTTCCAGGTGCTTATGTCAAACCTCGTGAAAGGGATTGCACCCATCCGTTCAATGACCATCGGGATTTTTGTTTCAGCGGTAGCCATGGCTGCCATGTCATTGGGTATGAACGGATGGATCATTGTGGTGGCCATCTTTTTCTTCTCCCTTGGTGAGATGGTCAGTTCACCCCGTACCCAGGAATATGTTAGCAGTATTGCGCCTAAGGGAAAAGTAGGGGTTTACATGGGTTTCAGCTTCCTGCCTGTTGCATTCGGAAACCTGATCGGTGGATTTCTTTATGGAAAACTTTACTCGGGCATGTCCGATCTCTATGGATTCATTATAAAGGAGCTTCAGGCATCCGGGTATCCTGATGCTGCTGCGCTGGTAGAAAAAGACAAAACGGAAATCCTCAGAGCGGGGATGGAATATCTGGAGATGACCGCACCGGAACTGAAAGCACATCTTTTTCATACTTATGAGCCTTTCCGGATATGGTGGGTGTATGGTTTCATCGGCCTTTTGACAGTGATCCTGTTCCTTGTGTATAACCGATGGGTCAGAAAACGGGGAAGCGAGAAGAGGTAAGGATCAGTTTTCGGTAGGTTTCACAGGTAGTTCTTGCTTTTAATCTGTCATCTGGCATCATACCATCAGCATCCTTCGGGTTTAGGGACGGGCACTTTGATCTCGACAGGTTCAGGTTCCGTAACCTTAAAAGCTTTGAAATACAATGGATAGTTGAAACGCATCTTTTCTTCACTGAAGAAAAAGCCGGTTTGGTTTTCTGTTTCAAACTGAATGCTTGTCAAAAAAGGGTAGGTACTGTTTACAGGAGTGGCATCAATCCCCAGCATCCGGAGGAGCAATGCAGCCTGGTGCGACACGGCTTCACTTTCACTGTAAAGGTAAACCTGTTCTTTCCGGAGTTTATGAAGTTGTTTTCTATCGGTAAGTTGCCCGAGAGGGATATGGATGGCCCCTTTGATATGCCCTTTGTCGTAATCTGCCTTACTCCGGACATCCACAAGCATAACGGAGAGCTTTCCATCCCTTGTTTCAGGCCAGAAATCACCGGGGGGGAAGCCTGGCATTGACGCAGCAACCTCCGCCGATTCATGAATCGCGATTCTGTATCGGGCCGGCCAGATACTGTAGAGAAATAGACCAATTACCAGGAATGCCAACATGATCAGTAATCCCAGTCGCAACGGATTCATCGTTTCATTTTTCATCTTACAAACTTTCAAACTTACCAATTTCAAACTTTTAACTCCTAACATCCTCCAGGCATCGGTTTCATAATGATTGACGGTGCATCACCGGTTTTCTTCTCTATCGGCATATCAAAAGATCCTTCCTGGTTGAGGAAAATACCGGCTGCTTTTTTACGGAAACGGTAACGGCTGATCTCGTCGAAAGCGGTGGTTCCTTCCGGCAGAATATTCTGATGGAAAATTGTTTCAACCAGACCGTTGATGCCTCCCTGCAGCACGTAAAGGTTTTTATACCCTTTCCTCCTTAGGACGGTATAAGCTTTGGCAGCCACAACACCACCGTTGGAAACCAGGACTACCTTGCCTGATGGCAGGTCAAATGCATCCTGATAAGCAGCAGCTGTTACCTGGTGAAGGGGTACATGCCTTGATCCGGGCAGGTGAAACATGCCGAATTCCTCTTCGTCCCTTACATCAATGATATTTACTTTTTTCGGATTATTGATGATGAGGTAAGCCAGTTCGTCAGCATCCATGAGGTAGTTTTTATCTGACAGGTCGGCCGTTA
Source organism: uncultured Lentimicrobiaceae bacterium (assembly GCA_964652685.1). Taxonomy (GTDB): domain Bacteria; phylum Bacteroidota; class Bacteroidia; order Bacteroidales; family SKPS01; genus SKPS01. Next base: position 8,953 of record CAZZBS010000019.1, on the reverse strand, counting down.
CCTTTTTTTCTCCCGTTTCCAGCAATCCTTTTGTCTTGTGATCCGGAAGGAACAGGATGATGAGCCCGATGAGCAGGACCATAAAGACTTCGGCGGTGTATCGGGGATACCTGACATTGGTAGGTCTGAGACCCCGTGTTGATCTTTTCTCGAACCAGGTACCGATCCCGAAAGCGGCAAGGGCCATGATGATCATGAAGAGGACCATGAGGTGCTTGGGCAGGCCGAGGGTTTCCGACAGCAATTCGCCGTCAAAATAGTAACCGGTGAAGAGTTTATTGAAGGTTGTGTCGAATGCTCCGAAAAGGAAAACACCGAGAAAGATCCCAAGGATAAAGATCATTGCATCGATTTTGCCGATCACGGCGCCGGTTATGCTGGTGCCCGGGCAGAAGCCGCCCAGGATGAAGCCAAATCCCATGATCACGCCACCTGTAACGGCACTCACCAGGAAATTGGAGTTGACGAAAATGGCCTGAAGGTCTATCAGGCCGAAATAGCCCAGGATGACCAGTCCCGCCATCGCGGTGATCCCAGCCGTGAAGAAAACTTTCAGAACGACCATGTCGTAACCGTAGAAGACACCGGCCAGCTTACGCGAAGAGGAGAATCCGGACTGCTCCAGCACAAGGCCGAAGAACAAACCGATAAGGAAGATGATCACCAGGTACCAGCCCTGATCCAGATATCCCATTGGAAATAAAGGTGCCATGGTTCTGTTAAATTAATATATTTATACCCATAAACGTCTGAAAATGCCTGCAATGGCAAATCCGGTCCCGAAGATGGCCATCATGGTGATGATGCCGGATGTGGAGAGTACCGCCATTCCGCTGAGGGCTGCGCCGCTTGTGCATCCTTTGCCCAACTGTGCTCCGAAACCGAACAGCATCCCTCCCGCCAGGGCAAAAAGGAGCCGGGCCCAGGGTTTGATCCGCGGTCCCCTTTCGATGGTGAATTTCAGCCTCCCCGATGCAGCACCCGACAGGAAACCACCAGCAATAACGCCTGTGAACATTACCACGATCCAGGTCTGCCAGACACTTCCGGTCAGAGAGCTGAAAAAGTGATGGTCCTGTGCAAATACAGGAGCTACCTTACCGGTGAAAGCAATCAGCAGGTTTTTGAATGCACCGCTGGAGCCAAGTCCGTGCCCCCCGACCAGGTATGCAGAGAGTAAAACCAGCCCAAGGAGAAATCCCCCCAGATAAGGATTGATGTAAGTGTTGCTTTTTGTGTTCATATAGTTAGATTGATGTTGTAAATACTTATGTCAGCAACCACCCTTCGACTTTATCTCTTTGATCACAGGAATGCTCTTTTGATCCTGATTTTTTCCTTTTTCAACCAGCGGATAATCAATGGTTGTGGTTTTGTCGAAATAGTTTTTGCCTATCTGTTCTTTAAGAATGTTGTACATGAAACTGTTTGTACCATATTCGAGCGATCGGACATCATAACCTATCAGCTGGAGGTATGCTGTTGCTGAGGCACTCATGTTTGATTGGTAACAATAGATCACAACGGTCTGATCGGCGGGTATGGTTCCAAGCCCGGTTTCACGTCCAAGGGATTTCCGGGGTTCATACTGATAGGCACCCGGGATGTGTGCAATGGTGTATTCATCGACCGGCCAGTAGTTGATAATATAGAGCCGTTTTCTATGCCTGAATACTTCATCAGCATGTATCCTGTATTCGCCCTTACCTGCTTCAGAAAGAAGAGCGGCAGCCCTTTCACGGATCAGCTTATAAGGATCCTGTAAAGTGGTGTTGACAATAGGCCAGTGATGACTTCTCTTAGAGGGCGGATTGCCGGTTTCAAGGTGCTCTTTAAAAGCAGATGAGAGAACCGGTTCTAAATATTGTGTGAAGTACTTTTTATGCCAGCACATGCCGAGCTTTATACCAAAAACATTGTTGTAACCGAGAATGCGAAGCAGGGTGGTGGCATACATCGCATCCTGCCCGTCGTCAGAAATCAGGGCGATGGTATCAAAGGAAGGGGGATCAATCCGGTTTTCAAACCAGAAAAGGAGCCTGCTCATGGGAATGTTGACCGCCTGGGGCAAATGACCTTCATTGAATGCCGATGGTTTCCGCATGTCTATCAAATAGAGCCGGTTGCCCCGGTAATTCAGCACCGCCTCTATGTCAATGGCCCCGGGTGCCTGCGGGGAATTAATGAAATCAGTGTGGTTTTCAATATACTCCATCATCATCCCAAAACCATCCGATGAAATGGTTTCCTTACTGCCGGAACCACAACCTGAACTCAGCCATGCAATACCCGCAGCAAAAAGGAAAACAATACCAATCCCGGAAAGAGCCTTTGTGCTATCTATATTCATGTTCAACCTTTTTTTCATATGCAGAGATGTTTCTCTTTTTTTCCTTTAATAATGAACCGGTAATTACCATTCATTCAGTTTTCCCGGCTCGCCAAATGGTGTTGTCTGCCACTTTCTACATTTCTGTCTCATTACTTTCATCCTCCAGTTCTTCATATCCGGTAATCATCGCTTTAATATTGGAAGTCGTTGTTTTTCCAGTGGTTATGAGGTATAGATGGACAATTACGAAGGCCAGCAGCAGGAAAGCGCCAACGGTGTGGAGAAGTGCGATCGGTTTCAGGTTTTCCATACCCAGGGCGCTGATCTGCCCTTTAATGGGATATCTGTAAAAGAGGTACAGGAGCCCCGATACCATCATAAGAGGGATTAGAAATATCTTCAGTCCCAGATAAACAAGTCGTTGCAAGGGATTAAGTTTGCTGAGGATGGTTTTTCTGGTGGGGTGGGGGGCATTGCGGAAAATACCGGTGATGTAATAGTTGATCTGGGCTTTCAGATTTTTGGTTGTCGGAATGTATTGCCTCCATTCATCCGTGGTAAAATGCCAGAAGATGGCAAAAATGATCAGGATGATCAGCGAGATGGCGGCAACATTATGATACCTGACGGCATGATCGAATCCGATGGCTTCATAACTGCTGTGGATTTCAAACCCGGTGAAGATCAGGATGAAGATGAGCAGTGCCTGGGTCCAGTGCCATATCCTTTCAAAGAGCCGGTAGATATAAACTTTCTTTTTTGACATTAGGCTGATTGGCTTTAAAGGTATTGTTATAAGGTATTGATTCTACTTTTTTTTGATTTCCATGCGATCAGGAGGCGTGATAAAGCATGCACGAACACGCCCAGGAGAGAAACAAGAATAAGTATTTTCCCGAAAGTGTCAAGGGCAGATTCTTTGTCTCTACCGGGCATATAAAAATCGGTAAGGCCTGCGAGCCTGCTGTTTCTCCGTGTATGGCAGTCTTTGCAGGTAAGAGCTTCATCGGCCGTCGAAACCATATGGCTGACAGGCAGGGACATCTCTGTATTGACGAAACCGAACTCACCGCTGAATGGGAGGTTCAGGTATTCCATACCTGCCTTCAACGCAGCCGGCCAGTTATAATCAACCCAGAGTGCCCCTTTCCCCTTTTCGGGATCCCATAGTTTTGCCTGCAGGATTCTGTTATATTTCAGATCATAAGGCTGGGCTCCCCGATGGATCTTCACAGGGATGATCTTCGATTCTCTATCTGTATAACGGCCAAACAGCCTGTTGATCTTTACCGGTGTTTCCGTGATGCTGTCTGTCAGGAGATGGTGATCAGCCGTGCCATTGAACCATGCATATTCCGGGATTGCTTTTTTTTGCCATGTGAAGGTGCCCTTGTCTGTGAAGTAAATCTGTTCTCCATCCGCGTTGTAGATGGAGATACCCCTGCCGCTGCTGTCAAGTTGTCTTGTGGCAGTAGACCAGTCCCAGCTCATCTTGGTGGGATTGACCTTGGCGTAGGTTGGAATATGACAGGTTTTACAGGATACTTTCAGGGTGTGTTCATTGGTAAGGTCATCCGTGTGCGGATAAGCGGTGTGGCAGTCTTCGCACAGCGCCCTTCGGTTGTTGGTGGATGATAATCCATAGTACCGGCCCGTCATGACATGGTTTTTCGTTTTATGGCAATCGGTGCATTCCAGGTTAAGCCCATCCAACCCCATGTGGACATCAACATCCTTGTTGGATGTCAAAATGGCTGCTTCAAGGTCACCGTGTTTTATATTATTGCCACCGGCACTATGAAAGTGACAGGCACCACAATTTGCTTTTTTAGGGGTTGATATCACAGCAAAAACCTTCTGATAATCAATTCCTTCAACAGGAAAACCAGCGCTCCCTTTGGCTTTTTCATAGGTGTATGAATTGTCATGACAAACCAGGCAATCGATGTTGGATGGATCGGTAAAATCGAATGTTTTGTCTGAGTATCCATAACCTGCATGACAGCGGTTACAGGTCTGCTCACTGCCTGCAATGCCTGTGCAGAAGTTATTCAGTGCATTTTTCTTTCCATAATACACCACCCCGCGCCCTTCTATGTATTCCTCTTTTTCCCATGTAAAATGATGGCTTTTGAGCAATTCATGCCCTCTCTCTTCATGGCATTCCAGGCATGTGGTTGTGATTTCCCTCGCATCGGAAAAGGGCCTTTTGAGTTCTTCGAATTTTGAGTGATCCACCAGCCGTATCTCTTTTTCGTCATACAGTTCCCTGAGCTCAGGCAGGTTGTTGTAACCGGGCAGGTTCTGGATGTCATAAATAAGGATGCCCATGAGGGCAACCGGTACCAGAACAAGAAATACCAGTTGAATCATTTGTCGCATGATACGCTGTTTAATATTTATTTATATAGATATTTATTTTTGAGCAAAAATAGAAATAGTTTTATGTTATGCAAAAAAATGATGGTTTTTAACATGCTGAACTTGCCATTTTTTATGCAAAGTCATGGTGGAACTGTAAAGGTGCATAAGAACTGAATTAATGGTAATCATAGGTTGTTTGGGAAGGAGATGCTTGCAAGGGTTCCTTTATTGATTTTGCTCTCAATCATGATTTTACCCCCGTGCAATTCGATGATCTGGCTTGCCAGGGGAAGTCCCAGGCCAAATCCGGCCACATCGGTTGAGCATTTGGAACGGTAAAAGGGTTCAAAGATTTTATCCAGATCCTGCGGTGAAATGCCAATACCGAAGTCCCGGATTTTAACCTCCAGGTTATGCCGGGTTTCAATTTCAATATGCACAGGGGTGTTGTCAGAGTATTTTATTGCATTGTCAAGGATATTCGTGAAAGCTACAGATAAAAGGTTTTCATTGCCATGAATGATGAGATTGCTATCATCCGGAAGATCACCGGTGAAACGAAAGTCGATATCCTGATCGGGATAATTGATCATGAGCTTTTGCATTACATCCATAACCAGTTCATCAATACGCACCGGTAAAAAGTCGAATCCCCTGCGATCGCTGGTAGTCTGAGCGAAAAGCAACAGATGGTTGACAAGGTGTGATAACCTTTTAGCATCTTCGAAAGCTACAGACAAAAAGTTTCTGTATTCTTCCGAAGAGCGTTTCTTTAACAACGCTACCTCAAGTTCTCCACGCAGTGCAGTAAGGGGGGTTCGTAGCTCATGGGAAGCATTGGCAACAAAGGTTTTATGAACTTCGAATGATTTCTGCAACCTGTCCAGCGAATCATTGATGGTGTTTACCAGTCTTACAAGTTCATTTTTGCCTTTAGGAATGGGTACCCTGAGATGAAGGTCTCTTTCACTTAATTTTTCAGCAGTTTCAATGATCCGTTCGACCGGCTTGTAGGTTTCACGTGAGAAATACCAGCCTGCCAGAAGGATGATGAGGATAGAAACAAGATAGGATGACAGTAGGGTGATTTTCAATTTGCTGAGTAAACGCTGACCGTTTTTGTCAAATGCAGAAACGATGATGAAATAGGTGATATCGTCAATCTTTTTTGTAATCCCTACCAACTGTCGTTTACCTGATACGATCTCGATCTTTCCCGCTTTTTTTAATTTCTGGAGAATGGGTCGGTAATCAATGGTGGCAGGAATGAATTCATTGATGTAAATACAATGATCGTCATCGTCGAAGACGATGATCTCTTCATCAGGCAGTGTCGTCCAATAGGTGTTCCGCACGGAGGGGTGAATAATACCCAGGTCGGGTTTTGGGCTATCCATGAGTAACTGGTAGGATATTTCGGAACGCTCCCACAAACGATCAAGGAAAGCATCCTCTCGCATGGAAACGGTTGAATAATAAATAAATACAGAAAAAGAACCCAGGATGATGGCTGTCATTGCGGTGAAGATCAACATCAAACGGAACCTGACACTCATTGGTTTTTGAGTTTGATGATATAACCCGTCCCGATGATAGTGTGTATGAGCTTGGTATCAAAATCTTTATCTAGCTTTTTTCTGAGAAAATTGATATAAACATCCACGACATTGCTTTCCCGTTTAAAAGTTGTCCCCCAGATGTGTTCTTCGATTTCATTCCGTGAGATCACCCTGCCTTTATTGCGGAGTAAAAACACGAGCAGGCTGAATTCGCGTGCTGTAAGTTTTATTTCTTTTTCTCCCCTTTTAACGCTCTTTGCAGCAAGATTGATTGAAAGGTCAGCGAACTCCAGCAATGTATTGGATGAAATATCGAAACTCCTGCGCGTCAGCGCATTGATCCTAGCCAACAGTTCCCTGAACTCAAATGGTTTGACGAGATAATCGTCAGCCCCTGCATTAAGACCTGTAACCTTATCATCGGTCGTTCCAAGGGCTGTCAGCAGGAGTATAGGTGTTCTATTGTCAATGCTCCTGATCTTACGGCATAGGCCCAGCCCACTTATTTTCGGAAGGAGGATATCCAGGATGATAAGATCGTACGGATTATCGTTGGCCATTATTTCTCCTGCTATTCCGTCCGATGCGACGTCAACATGTATGTCGTTTTCTGTCAAACCCCGTCTGATAAAGGAGGCTACTTTCTGATCGTCTTCCACAAGGAGTATTTTCATCTTAGAATATTTTCAATTGATCCTTGAAATGGTATCGGTAATCCAGGATAAAAATAACTTATTTTCTGGTTTTCGGGTGATGGATATTTCTGAAATTATTGTCAAACGTTTTGCAGTTTAGTTTTTTTCTACATTTGTCTATTATTTCTATATACTAAAAGCAGTAAAAGCAATGGGGAAGTTATACGATCGGTTATGCAGGGATGTAAGGTTTGAGGAAGGATTGAACGCCTGTATCAACTGTGGCACCTGCACAGCCATTTGTCCTGCTGCATCATTTTACAACTACGATCCGCGTATCATTGCTGATACGGTTCAGACACGGGATGACGCGAAAATTATAGCCCTGTTGAAGAGTGAGACCATCTGGTTCTGCGGTGAATGTATGTCATGTCGTACACGATGTCCTCGGAGCAATACACCTGGACTGATTATTATTTCGCTTCGCAACCTGGCACAGGAGCTCGGTTATTTTGCCGAGTCGGAAAAGGGACGGCAGCAGCTTGCCGTGAAACGGATGGTAGGTGAGAACATTCTAAAGCATGGGTATTGTGTCCATATTGACGAAATGGACACAAAACTGCATCCGGAACAGGGGCCTATCTGGGACTGGTTCAGGTCAAATGTTGCAGAGGTATCCCGGCGGCTTGGGGCTAACTATAACCAGGATGGGCCCGGTACATTGCGGAAGATATCGCAGAAGTCTCTTGATGAGCTGCATGCCATTTTTGAAGAGACCGGTGCGCTGGCACGTTGGGAAAAGATTGAGAATATCTCGGAACTAAAGGCTGCCGAAATGGGTTTTGAATTCTCTGAAGGAAAGGACGAGTATTTCATGCATGTATATCAGTCGAACACAAAACAACATGATAGTAAACTTTAAAATCCCGGTATATGCTGATAGAAGGGAAACGTTTTATATGGAAGGATTATCAGAAAGAAATTGCTGATGATCATTATTTTTATGCCCGTAGCTGCATCAGACAGAATTTTTTCCCGGGCTCGGAGGTGACATTTCTGAAGATATTACAGGAAGAACTGCACCGTGACATCTTTGATGATGCTGAACAGACAACATGTACCGGTATTGCTTATCATTCTGATGCGGTCCCGCTGGAAACCACCATGGCGGTTGTGGCACGGCAATTTGCTCTGATGACGGCAGCCGGCTATAAAAACTTTGTTCCCTCTTGTATTACCTCTTTCGGCATTTACAGCGAAGTGCTGGAAACCTGGTTTGAGTTTCCGGAAACCCTTGAACGTACCAGGGAACAACTTTACAGAGCAACAGGGAGGGAATTTATCATCCCTGCCAATGTTGCCCATACCAGCGATATTATTTTCAAGTTCAGGGAACAGATTGCAGAAAAAGGGAAATACAGGCTGGTAAACCGGCAAACGGGCCAGCCCCTGAAAGTGGTCGAACACATAGGTTGTCATTATGCCCGGATGTTTCCGCATAAAGGTATCGGCGGAGCCGAATACCCGTATGTCCTTGCAGGGATGGTTGAATCCTGGGGCGGGGAGGTGATTGACTATCCGGAACGCAGGCATTGCTGTGGTTTTGGTTTCCGGCAATACGTTGTGCAGGCCAACCGTGGTTATTCCATGGCATGCTCCCGGAAGAAGTTTGAGTCCATGGAACCTTACAAACCGGACATGATCATCACAAACTGTCCGGGATGCCCCTATTTCCTCGACCGTTGGCAATACGTGATCAGTGAACTTGAAGGGAAGACATATGGCGAGAACGGATACGGTATCCCGGTGTTCACCTATGAGGAGGTAGCGGGCCTTGTCCTTGGTTACGATCCCTGGGATCTTGGCCTGCAGGTTCACCAGGTAGCTGTTGAACCATTGCTTGATAAGATGGGCGTTAGCTATGACCCGGAGATGAAATACAAAGGGGTGGATGGACTTGACCTGGGTAAACCTGTGGAACCTAAATTCATAAAGACATGCTAAGGAGTTGATAGTCGATAGATACTGTGTTAACTTCCAAATGAAATTTGAAAAATTTCATT
>CAZZBS010000018.1:0-60192 GCA_964652685.1 uncultured Lentimicrobiaceae bacterium | reverse complement strand
TCATTTTTAATTGACCTTAAGTGTAATTTTGGTCAACTTATTTCAGTCATGGACACTCCTATACTTTTATACCCCTATACCCCATGCCACCCCAAACCCGTTCTCATGGACACATTCAGGCCGGAATCTTTCCGGCACCGGTTTTACTTCCATGGGATATCCGATGGCCACAAGGGAAACGGGTAGAATATGATCCGGCAGGTGGAAAAGTTCTGCAAGCCCTTTCATCCGTTCCTCCCTTCCGTAAACCCCTAACCATACGGTGCCTAGTCCTTCTGCATACGCCTCCAGCAGGATGTTTTGTGTTGCAGCGGAACTGTTCTGAACAAGGTAGTGTTCATTCGGTTCTTTCTTCTTGTCGCCGCATACCAGGATGGCGGCTGTGGCTTCCGGTATCATAGTGGAATGTGGGTGCACCGATGGGATGGCATCGAGCAGCGCACGGTCGGTAACAATGATGAAATGCCAGGGCTGTAAGTTTTTAGCCGAAGGGGCATACATAGCTGCTTTCACCAGCGTCTCCAGTTTTTCCCTTTCTACAGGCCTGTTCCGGTCATATTTCCGGATGCTGCGGCGACGGATGATGGCTTCAATGGCGATGAGTGTTTTCATTAACTAATGTGTTGATGATTTGATTTATCTTCTTGGTGCCTCTTTCAGATCCCCTGTGAAAGAAAATCCCTGAAACGAACAGTCAGAATCTTTTAATGGTTTCTATAGCTTGTTTTTCGGGCTATTGCTTTTTCTTCCTGTACCCCACCGGATTGTTCAGTATAAGGTATTGTGAAGATGACAATCCCATCACTTCACGGAGTTTCTGCTGATCCATCGACATCCGGATGCGGGTTTCCAGTCCGACGGCAGCACAGTAGAGCGAGATGTTCTGGGATACAATGGCAGCGTCCATGGCAGCTCTGACCAGTTTAGCCGAGTCTGTCCCCATTGAAAACCTGGAGATATCGGAAACGAGGATCAGGAACAGGGGAGCACCAGCCGTCCAGGCCTGCCTTCCTGCTGTAATGCCCCGGTAATCGCCTGCCACGACAGGATCCAGTCGGTGTGCCTGAGGGTTGTAAAGCCAGATGCCTTTTTTGTTGCAGACATACACATCGATGTCCTGGGCATTGACAGCCGAAGCGGCAGTCCTTTTACCTGATTCAGGCCGGTTGATCCCATTGGCCGCCCAGAGCACCGCCGATAGTTGGTGCGGTGCGATATCCGTCGTGTCAAATTCTGTAGCCGACGCTCTGACCTGCAAGGCCTCCATTACACTTTTACCCTGGGAATAATCAATGGTATCCAGTTGGATCGGCTTTATCTCCTGGCTGAAAACACCCAAAGCAGCTATGCAAAAAACAGCACTAAGCGGAAATGACAGATTCATGTTTTTCTTTTTAAGATTGTTCGCCAAAGATAAAAATTGCGTTCTATCTTTGCCGCATGGTTGGATCACACGAAATCATCTTTTTTGGGGCCTTTCTTTTCGTTATCATTGGTATATTGCTGTTTGACCTGCTCTTTGTGGGTCGCAAGAGCCATGTGCTCAGTTTTCAGGAGGCTCTGATCTGGACGGTTATATGGATCGGCCTATCATTGGTGTTTTATCTTTTACTTCGATACTGGGGAGACTGGCTTCATAATATCCAAAGCATTGAAGACATCCAATCGAAAATCATCCGGTTCAAACATCCCATTCATATCGTGGATGGGATGACAATGGATGAAGCACTCAGGCTTTACAGGCACAATCTCTCCCTTGAATACCTGACCGGTTACCTGGTCGAAAAAGCCCTGAGCGTTGACAACATCTTTGTGATGATCATGATCTTCGCCGCTTTCAATGTAGGAGAGAAATATTACAAACGGGTGCTATTCTGGGGCATCCTGGGGGCCGTCGTGATGCGGTTTATCTTTATCTTCCTGAGTGCCGCCCTGATCCAGCGTTTTGAATGGGTGCTCTATATTTTTGGACTCTTCCTGGTGTTTACGGGCGGAAAAATGTTCCTGGCCAGGAACAAGCATAGTACCATTGACGTTCAGCATCATCCGGTGGTGAAATTCACTTCCAGACATTTCAATGTTTTTCCGCGGTATGTGGGTTCGAAATTTTTCCTGCGGAAGAATCAAAAAACTTACATCACCCCCTTGTTTATCGTTTTAATCCTGATTGAATGTATGGATGTGATCTTTGCCGTGGATTCTATCCCGGCCATATTTTCTATCACCAAAGATCCTTATATCGTCTTCTTTTCCAACATTTTTGCAATCATCGGATTGAGGGCGTTATTCTTTATGATCGTCCATGTCGTCAATAAATTTCATTACCTCAAAGCAGGCCTCGCCATTCTGCTGGTCTTTATCGGAGTGAAGATGCTGGTTCACGAATGGCTAGACCATGTCGGATTTACGACGCTTCATTCCCTGCTGGTTGTGGCGGGCATCCTTACCATCAGCATCGTTGCTTCCCTTCTGTTTCCAAAGAAGCCCAAAGGTCAGCTGGAAATGGATTTGTAAGCCGTCGTTTGTTTGTAAACTTATTTCCCGAAATAAAGATCGAGCAGTTTCCTGGCAGCGACATAAGCGCTGATCTGTTTCTTTTTAACCTGCTCCTCTACGGTGGGGAGCACTGCCTTAACTCCAGGGTGGTCATAGAAATGGATCCTGATATGTTCATCAATGGTTTCACGGATCCTGAGCAGATTCTGTTGTTCCCTTTTTTTATGAAAGAATCCATTGCTTTGGGTAAACTGTTGATGATCGAGGATAATCTGCCATACATCGGCAATGCCATCCCCTGTTTTTGCTGAACAGGTACCGGCCTGGGGTACCCATCCTGAAGGGGATGCGGGGAGAAGGTGAAGTGCATTGCTGTATTCCACCCGGGCAGTTTTGGCTTTGTTGATGTTATCACCATCGGTTTTGGTGATAAAGATGGCATCGCACATCTCCATGATGCCCCGTTTGATGCCCTGCAACTCGTCGCCTGCGCCTGCGAGCATGAGCAGCAGGAAGAAATCAACCATGCTGTGCACCGCCGTTTCCGATTGTCCTACCCCTACGGTTTCCACCAGGATCACATCAAAGCCGGCTGCTTCGCACACGATGATACTCTCACGTGTTTTGCGCGCAACACCGCCCAGCGACCCGGCAGAAGGGGAGGGCCGGATAAAGGCTGACGAATGTCTTGAGAGCTCCTCCATTCGGGTTTTATCACCCAGAATACTACCCCCGGAACGTTCACTGCTGGGATCAATAGCCAGTACCGCTGTTTTATGACCCAGTGAAATAAGATGGATACCAAAAGCATCGATAAAAGTGCTCTTCCCTACCCCTGGAACTCCGGTGATCCCAATCCGGATTGAATTTCCCGAATAGGGTAATGCCATCTCAATGATCTGTTGGGCAACTTCCTGGTGTTCAGGCAATGTACTCTCGATCAAGGTGATGGCTTGACTGAACATTGAGGTATCTCCCCTGCGGATGCCCTCAAAATATTGCTGAGGGTTCGGTAAGCGTTTCCTGCGGTTGATATAACGAACCCTTGCCGCTTCACTCATTTGTGGCGGTTGCTCCACCCCCTCATTCACTTTAAGGGTACTCTTTAAGGGTTTCTCCTTCATCATAAATTCAGGTATGCAAACCTACGGTTTTTTTCTATTGATGATACCGAGGATGTCAGCTTCCAGCGTATTAACGGGAGTTTCGATAATCCTGCCAGCCTCATGGCAGCCGATGAAAAAAATAAACGTGGGGACTTTCTCAATAGCAAGAGGGGTGACATCAGGGGATGATGCCCTTTTCTGACGGTCCACACCAATGATACTGATCTTCTCCGAAGGGAATCCTATCTCGTCCATGATCCTGAAAAAACGTGGCACCTGTTCTTTGCTGTCACCACACCAGGTACCCAGCACAATTGTAATGAAAAGCCCTTCGGTAAGAGAATCAAGTTCAGGGGATGGCTCAAGGGTGGATGTGTAATTTCTGTACTCGTCAGAATAATGCAGGTTGAACGAGGAAAAACGTTCCAGAAATTCGCGGTCAGTATATCCATCAATGATCATCTGGTTTCTGACCGAATCGTAAACAACCCTGTTTTTATCCTGGGTGTATCCCGGCAGGATGAACAGGAGAAGGAGACAGCCGGCTAATACAACCTGTTTTCGGCAAACCATGTCTCCCCGCCAGGACTCGAACCTGGGACCCGCTGATTAAGAGTCAGCTGCTCTACCAACTGAGCTACGGAGAGTAATCAGCCAGCAAATGTACGAAAGTTTTTTCTCCTGTGTTTTCCATGGCAGGATTTCTTGTTTCCCTGAAAAGGGCCAACTACCGTTTGATGATTTTCCGGGTCAGCACCCTGTCTGAAAATATAGCCCTGATAACCATGGTCTCTGTGGGGATTCCGCCGGTGTCCAAGGTCATGGTACGTTCTCCGGGGGCTGGTTCCACTATCCTGTCGAGCATCAGTCTTCCATCCAGGGACCAGAGGGTGATCCTGACGGCACCGGGATGATCTGTTTCAGGTATGACGACGTGAAACTGGTCTGTGAAAGGATTCGGGTAAATATTCCATTCGGTGCCGTTGGGTAATTCCGGCGTCCCGATGGTAGGTTCAACCATCATGGTGAAAGGATAATTCCATGTGTTGGTACTGTCGTCGGTCAGGGTGAGATCCAGGAAAAACACCTGGCCTGAGATTGCAGATTGGCTGACCCGAACCTGCATAGTGTTCCCGGTGAGCACCTGTGAGCCTGCCGGCATGTTGCCAAAGATTCCATTCGAATCCACCAGGCTGATCATGGGTTCTGTGGTTGCCAGGAGGCCATTCACATTGGCTGCATCAGCGAATCCGATATTGGTGGCTGTGTATGCAATGTCGATAAGTTCTCCCGGTTCTATCATCCCGTTATTGTTTCCGTTGGGATCGGTGAAGTCTACAAGGTCGATCAGCACAAAAGGCATTAATTCCACCTCGCCGCCCGCTGCCGGGAAGGTAATAAGGTCGATCCAGGCAGCATCACTGCCTCCGGTGGCATACATATCCTTCTCATAGCGCCATGTGAAAGTATGCTGCCCCATGGCAACCGGATAGGAAACCTTCATCCAGGGCTTGTTGCCATCCCACCAGGCCTGGGCAACACCGTCAATATAAAACTCAAGAAAGTCCCATTTCTGTCCGCTGGCAGAGCCGTTCTCACAACTTACTTTCAGCCAGAAGCTGATAGTATCCGGAAATGCAGCATACCAGTCGATGGACAGGGATGAATAGGCATTGTTCCCGATGGCACCTGACCGGGCACAGTAAGTGCCTTCATAAGGGGACAGGTTGGTGATCGTCCATGGATTGTTGCCGGCACTTTGCCAGTTGAACTTGGTGAAATTGCCGGTTTCCCAGTCCTCATCACCACTCATGACCATGTCTCCGATCACTGCCTGGGCATGGTAAGCACCGGTACTGAAAAGAAGGTCGAACTGGAACGCGCTCCCCATGACCAGGCCAGTATCCAGACGAGCATAGAATTGAACGGTGACCGGAGTAAGCAATGGAACCTGGGTGAAAGAAACGGAGTCATTCCCGAATACCGGGGCGAAAGGTGATGATGAATAGATGGTGCACGTGTGTTTCTGGGCTTCGGCGCCACCAATATTCCTAACGATCGCATGGATGATCACTACCTCTCCGGGTTCCAGTTTGCCGTTACCGTTACCCGCGATGACGTCATTGAAGAAGACGGTATCAAAGACCAGGTGTGGGGCATTGCACAGGAGATGGAAACTGGATATCCATTGATTACTTGCATTGTCGGTGATAATGAGTCTCATCGCAGCAAGGTGTCCGTCAGGTACCGAATCGCTCAATGCAACGGTAAAAGCGTTGGTTGTCTGATGGGTGGTACCGTCTGTAATGTTGCCGAATGTGGCCGTGCTGTCCATAACGGTCACATATGGGTCAAGGCTTTTCAGGATGGCATTGACCCCATTAGCAGTGAGGACACCGATGTTTTCGAGGGTCATATCCAGGGAGACAGTTTCTCCGAAATCGGCGCGCTGGTTATTATTTGTGCCCTGATCATTAACGATATGGCTATGATACGTCACATACGGTGCGTTTGAAACGATCAGCGGGATTTCAGCAATGTAAGGGATACGGTTGAATCCTGTGATAACCAGTAGCAATGTATCGGGAGCGAGCGGTGAAGTATAATTGATGATGACGGTGGAACCTGAGACGATGCCTGTTCCCAGGATTTCACCATCCAGGCTCAGCGTTGCTTTTGCACCGTTTACCGGGCAAAACACAGGGAACTGAACCGCGCCGAGAAATGCGACCGGCTGATGTGTCGCAGTGATGGGAAGAGGTGTTGATGTGTAAACATGCAGCGAAGGATCTCCGAAAAGGGTCCATGTATCGGTCATTTCATTGCCGGCGCTGCTGTATGTGTCATTCATCTTCATGCAGCCGTTCATCGATAGTCCGCCGAAAGTACGTTTGATATTATTGGGATAGCTTTCAACCAGGATGTCCACCATTTCATCCTGTCCCTCCATCGGTGGATCCCAGCTTTGGTTGATGGTGGATCCCAGGAAGGCAATACTGCCGGTGGGCTGATCGCTTTTCAGAGCCCTGAGAAAAGCCTCAGCCAGACATGTGTTGCTGACGAAATTTCCGTTTACACAGGCAACAGCCCAGATAAACGGCCACCAGTTGTAATTGTTGAGCGTGGCAACATGGGAAACACCAAAACCCGAAGTTCCCCAACTGCTGCTGCTCCCGTGCCCGGTATAGAGAATGACCCCTGCACCTGCATCGATGGCATTCTGAACCATGGTGGAGTTGGGATCTCCCGGCGCATCATTTCCTCCCTGGCTTCCGTCGAAAAACTCAAGGTTTGTCGTTTGGGTGAAATTTAGCAGGTCACTCTGCATGTTTCTAACATGCTGATAATCCATTTCGTTATCATCACCCGGCCCCTGATCCGAAGCAATGCCAATCGATTTCTTCAGCCAGGCACCGGAAGTGTCGGGATGGATCTCATAACTGAGGGTCCTGAGTGCCTGGATTTGAACGTGCGTTAGATTCTCCGCTGAAAACCTCCCGACAAAGAATTCAGGATAATGATCATTGCCGAGGATATAAGCATAGGCATTATCCGAATGACCGGACGATAGTGAATTGGTGGGGATTTGCGCAGCATCTCCAACAAGTAACAGGTAGGTGAGGCCGTTCGTATTGTAATAATTGGTGACATAAGTCTTGATGGCAGCTGCTGTTGTGCCAATCGTGGATACGTCGACCATCTCACAAGGTATGCCTTTCTGGTTCTTCCACATCACAAATTCCTCCATCTCCGGAATAAATGTACCATGACTGATCACCAGCATATTTCCCACTTCACCAACAGGAACATACATGATACCGAGCGAACCGAAATTGAGGAAATGACGGTTGTAAATATGGTAAAACTCCTCCACAAGGGGTTGGTGCACGGCCGGTCGTTCCAGTAGATTGATCCCCCCTGATTCTGCCTTCACAACCTTTACCGTAATATCGTAATATACCCGCAGAACCCTGGTCACAGGATTATACTGGAAGGGTTTTATGACAATGGTTTGTCCGCGGTAATCCCTCAGGATATAAGGATCTCGCAGGGAGGCAAGCTCACCGGGGTAAAAACGGTCCTGTGTGTAAATGATCCCCTCCTGTAAAGGAATATCTTTAGGATCAATATCCCTGGTCAGGTTTCCTTTGGATGGAATGAGCCGGATATTATTGAATTCCTGAAAGGAGGAGGAGAGGACCTCTATCATCATCCGGCCGTTATCGGGTATGATCACAGAAAAAGCAGAAACAGGCACATCAGGGCTGCCCGCCTCAAGCATGGAAACGGTTTCCTCCAACAGCACCCTGTGGTATTGTTGCCCGTTTTCTGTCACCTCATCCAGCACAAAACCTGGGAAGGTATACTGAATCGTGCTGGTTTCGATATCCGAATGTATAAGATGGACATCGGGCAGGAAAGAGCCGGATGACTGCATCATAACCTGTGCATGGATCGTCCAGCCAATGAACAGGAGAAACAGGGTTATCAGTATTCTTCGCATAAGATTGTTTTTAATGGGAACCAGTTGGAAGATGTATAATGATTGTCAATATTTGATGATTTTTCTTGTCTGGTTGCCTGTTGGGGTTTCTATCATCAGGAAATAAACACCGCTGGCAAAAGGTTGCAGATTAATCTCTGTCGATTCATGAGCTTCGGGAATAACCTGCTGTTCTATAATTTGTCCATCCTGCCTGAATAGGGTAATGTTCATTTTTGTCGTGCTTTCTCCTGATAATCTTATATGGATTGATCCGGAGGTGGGATTGGGATGGATGAATACTGCCGGTGGCGTGCCTTCCGGCTGCTGTACGGGCATATACAAGCTGGTGGGAGGAAAAATAATGTAGTCGATCCAGGCGCAGTCCTGACCTTCTTCCCAGTAATAATCCTTTTCGTAGGTCCATGTAAAGGTACACAGTCCTGAATCAACAGGGAACTTTACCCAGGTCCATGTCATCTGTTCACCGGACCATTTGCCAACCTCCTGATTGTCAATCATAAATCTCAAACAGTCGTAATTCTCTTCGGATGATACTTTATAAACAAAATAGATTGAATCTTTGCTGATGACCGGAAATTGCAGGCTCATCGATGTGGAGGACTGGTTTGGGATGGCGCCTGACTGGGCGCAGGTCGTACCTTCGTAAGGGAGAAGGGTAGAGGTGAACCAGGGTTGCGATCCGGTCAGCACCCAGTCGAAAGTGGTGAATCCATTGCTTTCAAAATCCTCCAGAACAGGATCAAGCATCTTATAGGTGGTCAGACTGTCAGCATAGTTGTTTTGAGACGATTTGGCAGTGATTCTGACAACACTGCCCTTGGGTATGGGATATGCAAGGGCTTTGGCAGGGAATGAAACTTCATAGTATTGTCCTGCAAGAAAAACCGGCAATACTTTGTTGGGATTGTTAAGC
The DNA here is from genome assembly GCA_964652685.1 of uncultured Lentimicrobiaceae bacterium. GTDB lineage: Bacteria > Bacteroidota > Bacteroidia > Bacteroidales > SKPS01 > SKPS01. Next base: position 51,170 of record CAZZBS010000018.1, on the reverse strand, counting down.
TGTATGTAGTTACTGTTTTGTTCCAGGCTCACATCCAGGGCATGGAGCGTTGCATGCCCCCTGTTCTGGATTCTGACGATGAATTCAAAATCTTCTCCCGGTTCAATTTTACCGTTTCCGTTTCCGGTATGGTCGGAGAGATAAACCTGGTGTATCCTTATATCAGGGCTATTAATGAAGAAACCAACTGGTACAGACCACACATTGCTGGCCCCGTCATCGATGCGTATCAGTCCGGATACGAAATGCAGATCGGGGACAAAATCTGCCACCTGGAATGTAAAGGCGGCTGTTCCTATCAAAACATTTAATCCGGCCAGAGAGGAGATAGAAAACAATGAATCGGTAACGGTAATGAAAGGGTCCTGGCAGATGAACCTGGCGGTGAGTAGCCCGGCATTGAAAGAGGTATAATTACGGAACCTTACATCCATCTGTATGATTTCTCCTGCATCAATCTGCAGATCATTGTTTCCTGCTGTGTCATGGTAAGCAACACTGTCTGCCAGGACATAGGGTCCTGCCGGGGTTGTAAAGATGATGGAATCAATATAAGGGATGCGGTTTTGACCGGTGATGACCAGTTTTGCAGTAACCGGCTGGGATACCGGTTGAATAGAAAGGCTTATCATACCGTTGGCATCGGTCAGTCCGGCGCCATGCAGAGCATTATTGGCCGAGAGGGCCACATAGCAGTAAGGATCTGTCTGTATGGTCACCTGTGTGAGGCCGGTCGGCAACGATTGAGGGAAAATGGGATTAAGGGATGATGGTACACCCAGGTAGGGCATCAGCGACGGGTCACCCATCAGATGGTAGATTTCCCAGTAGTATTCCACAAGTGAACCCGATTGTGTTACAGCGAGGTTGCCGGAATGGATGATGGAACCCTGTGTGACAGCCCACTCCGGATAGGCCTCCCCATGTGTATGGAACAGCCGGTCGTAAAAACCTGGCCCGCTCTGGCTATAGGTAGGATAAAGGATGATGCTTCCGACCAGCCCTACAGAAAAATAGTAGTCTTCATCCCAGTAAGTTAAATCTGAAGCCCCGATAGCCCCTACCGCCCCTTTGTCCTGTGCCCGGAGTAAGGCCTCTCCGAAACATTGGTTGATGCTGAATTGGTTGGTTTCACATGCATTGGAGATGACAATCGGATACTTTTCTGCATTGGTCAGGGTGCCTACGGTGGTGGAGGTAAAAGCCGGATCAGCCCAGCCACTGGTACTGCCGTGTGCACTGTAGTTGACGAACCCGGCCCCCATGTTGAAACGTTGAATGATCTGGCTGGTTTGACTGGAGGAGGTGGGATAAAGGTAGGTATGTGGAATGATGTTGTTGGAGGGATTGACATATTCATCCTCTGCATAGTGCATTTGCCCGTTAGCCCAGATGGGTGCGTGAGATGCATCATTGCCTGCTACCAGGATGGCATTTTCAAGATATGAAGGGCTTGCCATCAGGTATCGCTCTACCAGCAATGTCTTGTCGATCTGTGGCTGAAGTTGGGTAAGGTTGGTGGCAGAAAACCGGCCGTAATAAAGTTCAGGGTATATATCATTCGTATATTCTGCATAATAGAGGTCTGTGCATAAGGCACCGGTATTCCCGTTAAAGGAAGGTATCTGTTGTACATCCCCGACAATCAGCAGGAATGTCGGTGCAGGATTTGAAGGTGTGGAGGCATTGTAGATGCTTTGCAGGTAAGCCTTCATGGATGATGCTGTCGATCCCACCCCGGCTGCTCCTTTGTAAACCTCGATCACTTCAAATCCTTTTTCTTTCTTCCACTGAATAAAGGGTTGCAGTGCCGCCTGAAACATGGGGTCGGACAAGATGACATACCTGACCGGATGCTGTACAGGTTGTGGTGGAGGGACAAAAATGTTTTCGTTGAGTGTCCCGGCAGAACCATCCATGAAAGGACTGCAAAAGGACGCTTTCCATCCGACCGGATCCGCCTGTTGCAAATAGTTGAATGAAATGGCAACAGTGGCTGTCTTTATATAGCGCAGCTGCCGTGTAACCGGATGATATTCCACCGGGCTCAGGCTTAACCGTGCAATCCTTGCATTTCTCATCACGCCGTCATCCTTAATATTGACAAAGCCATAGCCAAACCAGTCATCTTTACTGTATGCGACCGGATCCTTTATAAATGGGAGTGCCTCGCTCTTCTGCTTCGGCCTGGGGGGTTGCACCGGTATCAGCTCCATCCCGGAAAAGGCCGTAGGAACCGTTAATGGAACAGTTTCCACATCCGACAAGGTCACAGAGAAGGTGCTGTTGAGGGGTATCTCCATTATGCGGTTCCATAATGGAAGATTGGGTTTCCCCTGGGAAACAGCAGGGTAACATCCAGGTATAGTCAGTTGATAGTAATTCTTTTCACCTTTTCCCCGGAGGTGGAATGAAGGTTCCGGGAAGGTGACCCTGTAAGAAAACCCGTTCATATCAGATCGGATGATATCAAATTGTACTGTTTCCTCTGATCCCGGATTTACCCTCTGCGCCAGGGTAACCGTATAAAGGAAGAAAGTACACACGAACAACAAACCCAGGGAAAATGCACTTTTCATGATTATCGGCATCTTGATAGAATAATGTAACAAAATTACGCAATTTTCAGGATGCGAAGGCACTAAAAAACAAATAATAAGATGTTAAATAATACACTACTTGTTACAGGTACCCCGGATTTAAACAATCCGGTTCCTGCTTCCGGTTGTTTAGCATGCATTTTCGGGTTATTGTTCTTCAGAGGTAGATTGTAAAGGTATGATTGTTAATGGTAACTGTAATCACATTATCGCAGGTACCGTTACCATAGTCAATAATACGGACGGGTTTCCCTGCAGGGGTTATCTCAAGGGTGCCGCTCACAAAATGTTTACATCCGATTTCCTTTTGCAAAGGTTTAGTAATCATCATAGTAAAAGCAGTTGCATTGGCAGTTGTGCCATTGGCAGAACCCGATATCTGATAAATATCATCAAGCAGTGCGGTAGTGTTGGTTCCTGAAATCCATTCCCTGGTCCGGTTGCTGTTCCAGTTAATGGTTCCCGCATTGTTGGGCTTTGTGATGGTTCCGTTTTCAACAACACTGAAACTGAGGTTACCCGAAGAATTTTTACCGTTATTGGTAACTGTTTTTGTTCCTGCTACGCCGTGGTCGTTTACAAAATAGTTGTTGAAAGTGTGCGTGATAACGGTCCCGCTGTCTCGGTATGGCCCGGTGAAGGTGATGAGTATAATGCCCCTGCGGTTTTTCCCATCTGCGCACAAGCAGTTTACACTTCCGAAATCAATGGTAAGAAGATGGGGTGTGGTCGTGGTGTCAAGGGTAATGGTTGCACATTGCCCCAGGATGATCCAGCCCGTTTCCAATCCTGCTTTCCCGGATCCGGATGATTCCTTCCATGCTTCATCTGCCATATCTTTCACTTCAGTAAAAAGAGATTCAGCGAGGTTAAGGTCTGTGATCAATGTAGGGTTGTCGTCCTTTGCATCTTTACGGCAGGATTCCCCCAGTAAGATGAGTCCGGGCAGCAGAATGGAAAGCAGCAAAACATGCATGTTTTTTTTCATGTTGTAAGGTGTTAAGAGTTTTATAAGGTCTGTTATGTTTGATTAGAAGGATCATTATGACAGTATCAGCAGGCTCACAGCCATGACAACCATTCCTGCGATCAGCCCGTAAATGGAAAGGTGATGTTCGCCATATTCACGGGCTGAGGGGAGAAGTTCATCCAGGCTGATGAACACCATGATTCCTGCAACGGCTGCAAATAGGCAGCCGAATACCATTGGGCCCATGAAAGGCATAAGGATCAGGAATCCTACCAGAGCACCGACCGGTTCTGCCAGACCTGAGGCGAAGGAATGCCAGAAAGCTTTTTTTCGGCTGCCTGTTGCATAGTAGATCGGGATGGAAACCGCAATACCTTCGGGGATGTTGTGTATGGCGATGGCGATGGCAATCGCTACACCCAGCCCGGGATCAGAAAGGGCGGCCGTGAAGGTAGCCAGCCCTTCAGGGAAATTATGGATGGCTATGGCCAGTGCCATCAGCACACCCATTCGCTTCAGTTTTGGATCTCCAGCCCTGTCAACGCTTTCCTGCATCGATTCCACCATCCTGATTTCATGGGGGTTTTCAGCAGATGGAATAAAACGGTCGATGATGGCAATCAGACCCATACCCGCAAAAAAGAACACCACGGTATAGATATAAGCCGCTTGATCTGTCATGATCTCTGTTAAAGAAGAACGAGCCTTCACGAAAATCTCGATCATGGCAACATAGATCATTACCCCGGCCGAAAAACCCAGGGATATCGAAAGGAATCTTGTATTCGTACGGTTAGCAAAAAAAGCAAGGGAACTACCGATGCCGGTTGATAAACCTGCAAAAAGAGTGAGGCCGAATGCAAACAGGATGGTGCTGAAGTCAACCATGGGTGATCCGTTCTGTTCTTGTTACCTTTGGCCAAATCGCAGAAAAAATTTCCGCTTCTTCGGATAGTTGCGGTGTGCCTCAGGATGTAAAAGGGCCATGTCAGGGTCCCCGGGGCTGAGAAGCTGCCATACCTTGCTCCAGCCGATGAATCCGCCAATGTTCCTGTCATCAATGAAAAGGTCAACATTCAGCTTTCTGCTGTAGTTTGATGTAGCCGATTCCCCGGGATAATTTTCATTGACTGCGTAAAACTCAATCCCGTTACTACGACAGAATGCAATCGCCTCCTCAAGCAAATCGCCCGTCCTGAAAGTCCACAATATCAACAAATACCCTTTTTTCTGCAACTCCATCATGGTCGAAAAAGCAAACAGCATCTCCCTCCCAATACGGGGGTAGTTGTTTTCAACGATGGTTCCGTCGAAATCAACAGCGATCTTTAGTGCATTTTCATAAACCAGATTCATCGCACAAACCTACGGTTTTTTCCTGTACCAATATGTACCGGATTATATCTAACTTCAGGAGGACGTGATGGATTAACCGGTTCCTTAATCCATATTTCATCATTTTTTTCATGGGGGCAGGATTTTGCTGATATTGCATGCAGTTTTGCCTGGCTGAATGTATGAAAAAAAAACCTGTATAAATCATGGATCATCAGCGTAAAGCTTACCTGCTGGCATTGCTGGCCGTACTCTTCTGGTCAACTGTGGCTGTGGTCTTCAAGATCACCCTGCGGCATATCGATCCATATCAGATCATCTTCCTTGCTTCTCTGTTTTCTTTTCTTTTCTTCCTGATCCGGAATATCATTACCTCAGGATGGAAAGGGTTTGCAGGTCATTTTACCAAAACCAACCTTACCCGCTCTGCTCTGCTTGGGTTCCTCAATCCTTTCCTTTATTATCTCATCCTCATCCATGCCTATAATATGATCACTGCCCAGGAGGCAATGACACTGAACTATATCTGGCCCATCATGATGGCCATCCTGTCGGTACCCTTACTGGGGCAACGGATGGGGATACTTTCCATGGCTGCCATGTTCCTGGGATTTGGGGGTATTGTCCTGATTGCTACCAAGGGAGATTTCAGTCACCTGGTCATGTCAGATATGAAAGGGGATATCCTTGCAGCCGGCAGTTCTGTAATATGGGCTTTGTACTGGATCCTGAACCTTCGCGATAGAAGGGAAATAGCTCCGAAACTGATGCTGAACTTTCTCTTCGGAACCATTTACGCTTTAATCGCCTTGTTGTTCTTTTCCACGCCAGTTATACCTTCCGTAAAGGGCTGGCTGGGTGGTGCCTATCTTGGCCTGTTTGAAATGGGGTTCACCTTCCTGCTTTGGTTATCGGCTCTCAGCTATTCACGAAAAACCTACCTGGTAGGACAGCTCATCTACATCTCACCTTTCCTCAGTCTGATCTGGATTTGGATCATTTTAAAAGAACCTGTCCTTTATACAACCTTTGCAGGTCTGATGCTCATCCTTGCGGGCATTATCCTTCAGCATCGACAGGAACGATAATGGAAGAGTTCCTGATCTGTTTTCCATTGATCACATTTTTTATTAATATTGCAGACCGATAATGCAGGTTTTCATGACAACAACGAAACAAGCTGTGTATCAAAGGATGGCTGGCCGGGCAGGTAAGCAGTTTGCAGTACTTGTTGATCCTGATAAACTTGATAGTTCAGGTTACGAGAAGTTGGCCCGGATGTGTAACCAGGCCGGGGTGGATTTTATTTTCGCCGGAGGCAGTCTGGTAATAAATCCTGTGATGGATGATATGCTGGATCACCTTAAATCCCATACAGATATTCCGGTTGTGATCTTCCCCGGCAGTTCATTGCAGATATGCAGTAAAGCGGATGCAATACTGCTGTTGTCTTTGATTTCCGGGAGAAATGCAGAGATGCTCATTGGCAAACAGGTGGAGGCAGCCCCGCTTCTGAAGAAGAGTCAGCTTGAGATCATCTCTACAGGGTATATGCTGGTTGAGAGTGGTTCCATGACCACAGCATTGTATATGTCAAACTCAATTCCCATCCCTTACCATAAACCTGATGTGGCTGCATGTACAGCGCTTGCAGGACAAATGCTCGGCCTGAAAACCATTTACCTCGATGCCGGCTCAGGAGCCATCCGTCAGGTACCCACTGAAATGATCCGTGCCGTAAAAGAACAACTCGAAATACCTCTCATCGTGGGAGGGGGCATAAAAACCCCGGAACAGGCAAAAATGGCCTGTGACGCGGGCGCCGATATCATTGTGATTGGAAATGCCATTGAGGCAGAACCATCCCTTATCCGGATGTTCAGCCAGACCATTCACACCTCTGCCTGATATGGTTTCTATCATCAATCCAATATCATCATTATTATGAAAATCAACAGAATATCAATCATTCTGACCTTCTTGGTGTTAACACCTTTTTTCTTTGTATCAGGTCAGAAAACCCTTGAAATTGAGGACGTTATGAATCCGTTTTTGTATCCGGCACAACTTTCCGGATTACAATGGATGGGCAATTCCTATCAATATACATGGGTGAAGGATAACAACCTCATGATCGGCGGGCCTTTACTGAAAGAGGATAAGATACTGCTCAGTCTGGATACACTTAATGACGCAATGTCGGTTGCCGGCTTCAAAAATCTGAGGCGGTTCCCCTTCATAATATGGATCGATGAGAACACATTCCGTTTTAACTATGGTGCTTCTTTGATAACATTCTCTCTGCTTACGGGAAAGGCAACCAAAATTCATACGCTGCCTGAAGAGACTGACAACGTTGAAACAGAACCTAAAACCCTGTCGGCTGCCTATACGGTTAATGATAATGTCTTCGTGACGATAGGTGGGAAAGAGACACAGGTTACCTTTGACGGTGGAAACGGGATTGTCAACGGGAAAACCGTTCACAGAAATGAGTTTGGAATATCAAACGGCCTGTTCTGGTCACCCGCCGGAAATCTCCTGGCTTTTTACCGGAAGGATGAAAGCATGGTTACCGAATATCCCCTGGTAGATATTGAACCAAGAACTGCTGAAGTGATAACCACACGGTATCCCATGGCCGGTATGACCAGTGAAGAGGTAAAGGTGGGTGTATTTGATATCCGGAGCGGGAAGACAGTTTTTCTGAATACCGGCGAACCGGCCGAACAATACCTGACCAATGTTACCTGGAGCCCTGATGAAAAGAAGATCTATATAGCTATCCTGAACCGGGGACAAAACCATCTGAAACTGAACTGCTATGATGCAGCAACGGGCAGTTTTGAAAAAACCCTCTTTGAAGAAACCAGTTCACTATACGTGGAACCTGAAAATGGCCCCCTGTTCCTTCCCAATAATCCTAAACAGTTTATCTGGCAAAGCGAAAGAAACGGATGGAATCACTTGTACCTATACGATACCGAAGGTAAACTTCTGAAGAGATTCACCTCTGGAAACTGGATGGTGACCCGGATCGATGGCTTTGATAAGTCGGGAAATATGCTTTATTTCCATTCCACTGAGGTGTCACCTATTGAAGACCACGTTTATCAGCTTGACCTGAAGAAGGGACGCATCATACAGGTGAGTTCTGTCAGGGGTTCCCATAGTGTGCAACCCAGTGCAGACGGTAAGTATTTCATCGACCAGTACAGCAACAATGGAGGGATAGCAAGCAGGATCGACCTGCTGGATCAAAAGGGGAAGATGCTGAAAACCCTGCTGCAGAATGAGGATCCTTTACGGGAATATGAAAAAGCGGAGGTACTGATCGATACCCTTTTTGCAGATGATGGAACACCACTGTATTATCGTATGATACTTCCACCGGGCTTTGACAGGAATATGAAATACCCGGTGTTCTTGTATCTTTATGGTGGCCCTCATAACCAACTTATATCCGACAGCTGGCTGGGGGGAGCAGGGCTTTTTCTCACCTACATGGCGCATAAGGGCTACATCGTTTTCTCTCTTGATAACCGGGGGTCCGCAAACCGGGGATATGATTTTGAAAGTGTCATCCACCGGAAATTGGGCCAGACTGAGTCGGAAGATCAGATGAAAGGGGTGGAATACCTCCTGTCCCTTCCCTATGTCGATAAGGAACGGATGGGCATCCATGGCTGGAGCTACGGTGGCTTCATGACCATCACCATGATGCAGAAATATCCCGGGGTATTCAAGGCAGGTGTTGCCGGAGGCCCGGTGATCGACTGGAAATATTACGAAGTGATGTATGGTGAACGATACATGGATACACCGGAAGAAAATCCGATGGGATATGAAAACGCCAACCTGATTAACAGTGTGGATGACCTGAAGGGTAGATTGCTGATCATCCAGGGCACCATGGATGATGTGGTGGTCTGGCAGCATAGCCTTGCCTATCTGAAAAAATGTATTGAAAAGGGAAAACTCGTTGACTATTTCGTGTATCCGGGCCATGGCCATAACGTCAGAGGTCCCGACCGTCTGCACCTTTTTAAAAAGATTGAACAGTATATGTCAGACCATCTCTGATAAGCCAATGGATTATGTCGAAAAAACATCATCTTAGCCAGGAAAAATACTCCGATGCAGGTGTCATCGGGATCGTAAGCCAGTTACCCGATTACCGTATTGTCCATTTCCTTAATAAAGAGGTGGATTTTACGCTGGTAAGATCTGCGGATCTGATGGTTCCCCAGGAAGCAGAAAAAGAACCTGCAGGTCACCCCTTTTTTCACGCATACAATGAAGAGTACGGAGTTACTTTCTGCTTCATCGGAAATAAAAGCCAATACCTGCCTTTGATACCCATGATGAGGAATATCGATTATATCCTTTTAATAATCAATAAAGGAGAACGATATGATATAGGAGGTATGATAAAAAAGATGAGAACGTTACCGGGTTTGTTGATGGTTCAGGAGGTAGATCCCGGGAAGTTGCCAGGGATAGACGAGGTGTTTCATCTGATCGAAATACATCTCAATGCCTTAAAGGATAATAACCAATTACCATGAATGCGACTGTCATTCTCCTGCTTTTTTATCTTCTTGCACCGCTGCTCATCCTCTACCTTTGCAACAGGTTTTCTCTCCTGAATAAACTGGGGGCTGTTGTCATTGCTTATATCCTGGGTTTCATTGCCGGCAACACCGGCCTGATACATGAAAGCATGCAACCTTTACAGGAAGATCTGACCGATATAACCATCCTGCTGGCAATACCGTTGTTGCTCTTTTCCCTGAACATTGGCCGCTGGTTTAAAATGTCAGGAAAGGCTTTTCTTTCCCTTATACTGGGACTGGCAGCACTGATCGTTGCCATCGTCACGGGTCATTATCTCTGGGGAGGGCATATTCAGGGGTCATGGCAGGTAGCTGGTATGCTCACAGGGGTCTATTCCGGTGGAACCCCTAACCTGGCAGCTATTAAAAATGCCCTCGGGGTGGATGAATCCACCTACATTCTCACCCATACCTATGATATCATATTGTCAACTTTGTATCTCTTTCTCCTTATCAGCGTCGGAAAAGTGGTTTTGCGCCGCTTCCTTCCCCGGTATATCTCTTCAGGGAATGAAACTCCCGATGATGAACAGGTTGAATTTGAAAACTACAGGGGTTTCTTTAAAAAATCGGTGCTTGTACCTTTGCTTCTACCTTTGCTGGCTACCGTTGTGATTCTGGTCATTGCTTTTCTGATCACGAAAATAGTCCCGGAAAAAATAGCCACAGTCCTTGCTATCCTTACCATCACAACTTGCGGGATTATAGGCTCCCTGATTCCTTTGATCCGGAAAACCCGTAAAACATTTGAAACAGGTATGTATTTTATACTGATATTCAGTATTGTCGTTGCATCCAGAGCCGATTTCAGAAGCTTTGACCCGTCATCCCTGTACCTGTTTATCTTTGTTGGCTGGGCCGTGTTCGGCACGTTGCTCCTCCATGTTTTGTTGGCAAGGATTTTCAGGATAGATGCCGATACCATGATGATATCCTCAGTGGCTTTGATCTTTTCGCCTCCATTTGTCCCTATGGTTGCCGGTGCACTTAAAAACCGGGATATCATCATTTCCGGTCTGGCGGTCGGCCTGATCGGATATGCTCTTGGTAATTACCTTGGAGTTTCAATAGCCCTGCTGCTGCAATGATTGCAAGAGCATCTTCCTATGTGCTGAGTGCTTGCCGGAGGATGGCATTGAACATTTCAATGCCGGTGCCGATCATATCATCCGGAAAGTCATAATCATTCTGATGAAGGGCAGGGGAATCCTGTCCGGCACCCAATCCGAACATGGCACCCGGGATGAGCCCGGTGAACACGCCAAAATCTTCTCCCCAATTAAAAGGCAGAGCAGCTTCATGAACAGGAAGATGCAGGCTTTGTGCTGCTTCTCTGATCCAGGAAGAAGCCCTGATGTCATTATTGACAGCGGTGAATCGCTGGGTCCAGTTTAAGGAAAGCTCAAGCCGGTGTTCATTTGCAATCTGTCTGACCAGGTCAGCCGTATAGGTTTCAAGGTTGCTGAGATGTTCTTCGCTGTGACTACGGAGCGTATAATGGATTTCTGCCTCATCCGCCGAAATACCGTAAGCGATGTTGCCCATGTGCAGATAAACAGGTGTCAGCAAAGAAAAGGCTGGATCTGAAAGATCCCGCACCTCTGCCTGCCTGAGTTTCTCGATTACTTCTGCAACCGCATTGGCTGGATTATTCCCCCGCATCGGCTCGGCAGCATGGGCCTTCTTCCCCTTTAACCTGATGATGATGCTGTTGACGTAAGAGGTGAAAGCTTTTTCTTTTGTCACAACAGTACCTTTCCGGTATCCCGGAAGGTTATGCATGGAAAAGATGTAGTCGGGCATGATCTCCTTGAAACGCTGATCAGAAACCACGGCTGCAGAACCCGCTCCAGTCTCTTCGGCTGGCTGGAATAACAAAATAACGGTGCCCCGTTCCGGTTTTTTATAGCCTAGCAATGAACCCAGACCGCAAACGACAGCCATGTGGCCGTCATGGCCGCAAAGATGACCAACCCCTTCCCTGGCGGAACGATAGGAAACCAGGTTTTCCTCCTGAATAGGTAAAGCATCCATCTCACAACGAACCATCACCCTGGGACCCGCTGTACTGCCTTGATAAACGGCAGCAATTCCGGTCCCGCCAAGGCCGTCAATAAGCCTATCAGGCGATGTGGCGTTTAAAAAACGGGTTATCCTGATAGCAGTTTGATGCTCCTGTCCTGAAAGTTCAGGGTATTTATGCAATTCATGGCGTAACCGGGTCAGGTTAACCTCAGAATAACCGTTCATAGGCGTTTATTGGGTTGTGTTGGGGGTTGACAAATGTCTTGCAAGATAAATAAAGAATCGTTTACACAATCATCCTTTGGTCAACAAAACTGTTTACCCTGTCCGGAGATTGAATTTTTTATGGTACTTTCGCACGTTCATTCCATACAGAATTACACGAAGGCATTAGGAAGATGGATTACCATTTCAGGGAAATAGAAGAACGGTGGCAGCAATACTGGGAACAGCACAGGATTTTCAAAGCTGGCAACATCTCGGGCAAACCTAAGTATTATGTGTTGGATATGTTCCCGTACCCTTCAGGAGCAGGTTTACATGTAGGTCATCCGCTGGGATATATCGCCAGTGATATTTTTGCCCGTTACCAGTGGCTCAAAGGGTATAATGTTCTCCATCCCATGGGATTTGATGCCTTTGGCCTGCCGGCTGAGCAGTATGCCATACAGACCGGACAACATCCTGCCATCACCACAGAAGCAAACATTGCCCAGTACAAAAAACAGCTCATCCGTCTGGGTTTTGCCTACGACTGGGAAAGGGAGGTGCGTACTTCGGACCCTTTCTATTACAAGTGGACCCAGTGGGCCTTTCTGAAGATGTTTAATGCCTGGTATGATTGTGATGCTGATAAAGCCAGACCTTTGGAAGATCTGATCGGTCATTTCAGGCGGTTTGGAACAGATGGCCTCCATGCAGTTGCTTCGACTGATGACCTCCTGTTCACGGCAGAGCAGTGGAAAGTCATGCCTGAAGACGCACAGCAGGAAATTCTGATGAACTATCGTATAGCTTATCTGGCTGATACCATGGTGAACTGGTGCCCAGCTTTGGGAACGGTCCTGGCCAATGATGAGGTGAAAGATGGCTTTTCCGAAAGAGGGGGCCATCCCGTAGTCAGGCGAAGTATGAAACAATGGTCACTTCGGATCTCAGCCTATGCCCACCGGTTGCTGAAAGAGCTGGAACAGCTCGACTGGTCCGATTCTGCCAAAGAGATCCAGCGTAACTGGATCGGCAGGTCGGAAGGGGCTGTCATGCGCTTCGACGTAAAAGACAGCCCGATCCGTTTCGATGTTTTCACCACCAGGCCCGACACCATCTTCGGATGCACCTTCATGGTACTCGCACCTGAAAGTGACCTTGTGAAAAAACTTACGATGGCCGGTCAAAAGGTAAAGGTGGAAACCTACATAAAGGAGGCTGTGAATAGGACCGATCGGGAACGTATGGCAGAGGTAAAAAAAATCACCGGTGTGTTTACCGGTTCGTATGCGAAACATCCGTTTACCGGGGACCCACTTCCTATCTGGGTCGCCGATTATGTGCTGGCAGGTTATGGTACAGGTGCCATTATGGCCGTACCGGCCCATGATACACGTGATTACGCATTTGCCAGACACTTCAACCTCCCCATACGCCAGGTAATCGATGGTGATATCTCTGAAGGGGCCTTCGACTCAAAAGATGCACTTGTCATTAACTCAGATTTTATTACAGGGCTCAGGGTACCGGAAGCCATCCGGAAAATGATCGTAAGAATTGAGGAAACAGGCACCGGTTACCGGAAAGTGAACTACCGTCTCCGGGATGCCATCTTCAGTCGTCAACGATACTGGGGAGAACCCTTTCCGATCTATTACCGGGATGGGATGCCTTATCCGCTCAATGAAAAGGATCTGCCTCTTGAGCTTCCGGAGGTGGATGCCTATCTGCCTACCGAACAGGGCGATCCTCCCCTGGGAAGGGCTGCCAACTGGCATACACCTGAAGGATATCCGTTCGAACTCAGTACAATGCCAGGATTCGCCGGCTCCAGTGCTTATTACCTTCGCTATATGGATCCCCTGAACGATGCCACCCTGGTCAGTGAAGAGGCCAACCGTTACTGGCAGGATGTAGACCTTTATATCGGAGGAATGGAACATGCTACAGGACACCTGATCTACGCACGGTTCTGGAACAAGTTCCTGTTTGACCTTGGCTATGTATGCCGGGATGAACCTTTTAAAAAACTCATCAACCAGGGAATGATCCAGGGGAGATCAAACCTTGTGTATCGTATCAATGGAACCAACACCTTTGTCTCCTTCAGACTGAAAGACAAGTATGAGGTCACATCACTCCATGTCGATGTTAATATGGTTGAAAACGATATACTGGATGTGGAACGGTTTAAAGGATGGAGACCGGAATTCTCCAACGCTGAATTTATCCTGGAGAAAGGATTATACCATTGTGGAAACGAAATAGAGAAGATGTCCAAAAGATTTCATAATGTGGTGAATCCTGATGACCTGGCCGACCGGTACGGGGCCGATACCCTGCGGATGTATGAGATGTTTCTCGGCCCGCTTGAACAACATAAACCCTGGGATACTAACGGTATCGAAGGAGTCTATCGGTTCATCAGAAAATTCTGGAAGCTCTTTTTTAATGATGAACAGAAATTTTACCTTTCTGATCGGAACCCTTCTCTGCCTGAACTGAAAGTTCTTCATAAAACCATAAAAAAGGTGCAGGACGATATTGAAAGATTCTCGTTCAATACGGCAGTCAGCACCTTTATGATCTGTGTCAATGAACTGGGTGATCTGAAATGCAATAAAAGGGCAATCCTCGAACCGCTTACCATCCTGCTTTCCCCCTATGCGCCCCATGTGACGGAAGAACTCTGGCACATGATGGGGCATGATACATCTGTAGCCCATGCCACATTCCCGGGATTTAATTCTGAATATCTTGTCGAAGATACCTTTGAATACCCCGTGTCTTTCAATGGTAAAACCAGGTTTAAAATCCAATTTCCCACAAGGGCATCCAAAGAGGAAATCGAAGCCGGCCTTTGCGCTCATGAACAAACTGCCCGTTACCTCGGCGGGAAATCCATCAAAAAGGTGATCGTTGTTCCGGGGAGAATCATTAATGTGGTCGTTTGAAAGGAGAACCTGAAGGAATAAATCTTACAAGGTGCATCAATTTTGGAATGTGATTTGCTTCATGGCGACTGTTCCTTAAACTTATTGCTATGTTACGGTTTAATAAAGAGTGGCGCTTGTCAAGCCTATCGGGGCTGAATGCTGCCTTCCGCTACGGCCTTATCATACCCGCACTGTTCATTTCAACCACGCTGATCATGAGTTTTGCCCCCTCTTCCCCACCTAAAAAGACAAACAACTCTTTCATCAAGGGTGAGCACCTTGTGTACCGGGTATATTACGATGCTATCCTGACTGGAAAAGTTACAGCCGGCGAGGTATCCTTCTCGGTGAAAGAGGGTTCCCGGATCATCAACGGAAGGAATACCCATCATATCCAGGTACTGGGAAAAACCAAAGGAGCATTCAATCTGTTTTACAAAGTGAACGACCGGTATGAGACTTTCCTGGATGAAGAGCATCTTCTTCCCAGGTTTTTTGTGAGAAGGGTGGATGAGGGAGGATATATTATCCGTCAAAATGTGACCTTCCATCAGGAAAAGCGTAAAGCAACCTTTCATGACCTGAAAAACAACAGGACAAGCATTATCGCAACGCCTGAAAACATTCACGATGTACTTTCGATGGTCTATTATGCCCGAACGCTCGATCTTACCAAGGCCAGAAACGGGGATACCTACAGATTCAATTTTGTGATCGATGATACAGTCTATACCTCTTCCATGGAGATCCTCGGAAGGGAAACCATCAAAACATCGATGGGACGTGTCAACTGCATTAAAATCAAACCCTACCTGATCACAGGAAATGTATTCAAGGAAAGCAATGCCATGGAACTCTATGTCAGTGATGACAGGAACAAACTTCCCATTCTTATGAAAACAGGTGTGATTGTGGGTAATGTCAAGATGGAACTCACCTCTTTCAGTAACCTGGCCAATCCTTTTGATGCACTGATCCCGCGGAATTAGCGATCAATTCCTGTTCAGGCAGTTCAGGTCTTCAAATGCCACCTTAAGCCTTTCTATCATTCCCACCTCCCCTTCACGCAGGAACCGCCTTGGATCATAGTATTTCTTGTTGGGTTTATCCTCCCCTTCGGGATTGCCTATTTGCCCCTGCAGATAGTCTTTATTTTTCATGTAATAGTTGTGTACCCCATCCCAGAAGGCCCACTGGGTATCAGTATCGATATTCATTTTGATCACACCGTAGGAGATGGCTTCACGAATTTCCTCACGGGTAGAGCCGGAGCCGCCATGGAAGACAAAGTTGACAGGTTTGGGTCCGGTGTTCAACTTCCGGATGATATATTGCTGCGAGTTATGGAGTATGATGGGTGTGAGCTTCACGTTGCCCGGCTTATACACACCGTGCACATTGCCGAATGATGCAGCGATGGTGAAATTCCGGGAGACCTTGCCCAGTTCTTCGTAAGCATACGCCACCTCCTCAGGTTGGGTGTAAAGCCGTGAGCTTTCAATGCCCGTGTTGTCAATGCCGTCCTCTTCGCCGCCGGTGACACCCAGTTCGATTTCAAGGGTCATACCGATGCGGCTCATCCGTTCAAGGTATTTTTTACAGGTTTCGATGTTTTCTGTCAGAGGTTCTTCTGAGAGATCGAGCATGTGGGAACTGAAAAGCGGTTTGCCCGTAGCAGTAAAGTGTTTTTCCCCTTCCTCCAGCAACCCGTCGATCCATGGCAAGAGTTTACGGGCTGCATGGTCAGTATGGACAACTACCGGAATGCCATACGTTTCAGCTAAAAGATGGATGTGTTTAGCCCCACTGACGGCTCCAAGTACAGCACCTTTCTCCTTTTCATTCGGAATTCCTTTGCCTGCATAGAAGAGAGCGCCACCGTTCGAAAACTGGATGATAACCGGTGAATTCACGACGCGGGCAGCCTCCAGAACCGCATTCACCGAGCCGGTGTTAACGACATTTACCGCCGGTATTGCAAACTGTTCCTCTTTTGCTATAGTGAACAACTTCTGCAGGTCATCACCGGTAACAATGCCCGGTTTTATGACATCAAGGATTCTATTTCCCATACCAATTTGTGTGTTATGTGAATGGATGAATTTTTCTGTTCACACAAAGATAAGAAATATTGAAAATCATTATAAAAAATCCATCATTTTCAGATGGTTTCCCCGGCCAAAGGAAGGATTAGCATATACCGATGCAATTTTTTATCTTTGCAGTCCGGTAATTTTCAGGTCATCATGGATATTCAGTCAATCAAGCAACGTTTTGGGATTATTGGAAATGCTCCAGGACTGAACCGGGCTATCGAAACAGCCATTCAGGTAGCTCCCACCGATATTACCGTGCTTATAACCGGAGAAAGCGGGGTGGGCAAGGAGAACTTTCCAAAGATCATACATCAGTTGAGTGCCCGTAAACATGGCCCTTATATAGCGGTTAACTGTGGGGCAATCCCGGAAGGGACCATAGATTCCGAACTGTTTGGCCATGAAAAGGGTTCATTCACCGGTGCTCATGAGGCCAGAAAAGGGTATTTCGAGGTGGTAAACGGGGGTACGATCTTTCTCGATGAAGTTGCCGAACTCCCCCTTTCAACCCAGGTAAGGTTGCTACGTGTGCTCGAAAGCGGTGAATTTATGAAAGTGGGTTCATCCAAGGTGGTCAAAACCAATGTACGGATTGTAGCTGCCACCAATGTGAATATTACAGATGCCATAAGTCACGACAGGTTCCGGGAAGACCTTTATTACCGCCTTAATACGGTACCGGTTTTTGTGCCACCACTCAGGGACAGAAAAGAGGATATTGAACTGTTGTTTCGTAAATTCTCGGTTGATTTTGCCGAACGGTACCGTGTGTCCGAGCTGACGCTAGAGGATGAAGCATTGGAACTGCTTCTGAAATATCGCTGGCCGGGCAATATCCGTCAACTGAAAAACATCACCGAACAACTCTCCATCCTTGAACGTAACCGGCAGGTATCCCGGCAAACCCTTGCACGCTACCTTCCCGACAGTGAAACGAGCCAGCTTCCTGTACTGTTGCGCAGCCCCGGAGGAAGTGCTCATGGTGACATATTCAGTGAAAGGGATTTGCTCTATAAAGTCCTCTTTGATATGAAAAGAGATATGCATGAACTGAAAGGGCTGGTACTTCATATCCTTGAAGACCCGGATCTTTCAGATAGGATTAGGGAACATGATCCGGGTTTTCTCCAACGTTTTGAACGGGATGTCACCGGCCCGGAGATTTTCAGCCCTCAAGTGCAACCAGGAAGGCAAAACGAACCCGGTTACGTCGAAGATGACTATCAGGATGAACAATTGATGGCGGAAGGAGAGATCATTGAAGAGTCACTTTCTATTGAGAAACGTGAAATTGAACTTATCAGGAAAGCATTGCAGCGACATCATGGTAAGCGTAAAGCTGCGGCTGCCGAACTCGGCATCTCTGAAAGGACACTCTACCGGAAGATCAAGGAATACAATATCCCGGAGTAATGAGTATCAGCAAAACATATCTGTTAGCCATAGCCATTATCATCCTGATGCTTGTGATAGGGTGTGTCAGGATTCGCTATACAACCAGTGGTGCTTCCATTCCCACTGAAGCAAACACTTTTTCAGTAAGTCATTTTCAGAATAACACTCAGCTGGCCCAGCCTTCCTTAAGCCAGCAACTTACCGATGCCATCATCGATAAGATATCTTCCCAGACCAGACTGAAGCTTGTCAATGGCACCGGAGACCTTCACTTTGAAGGGGAAATCATAGGGTATGATACCCGCCCGGAGGCTATCCAGGGGAATGAACAGGCAGCGATGAACAGGCTCACCATTACAGTTAATGTTCGTTTCTATAACAAACTTGATCCGGATAAGGATTTTGAAGCCCGTTTCTCGCGATTTCAAAAATATTCCAGCAGTGAAAGCCTTTCCGTCGTCGAAGGACGGTTAATTGAACAGATCAATACTGAACTGGTGGAAGACATCTTTAACCGGGCAATGGTTAACTGGTAAAAGCAGTATGAAAAAACCTTAGGCCGGCATGATCGTATAATGGCTCTGAAGTAACAGGATGAACAATGATGGATAGTCTTCGTTTTATCAAAACGATCCGTTCCAGGGAAGCTTTCGCAGGAACCACGGTGGAGGAGTTGAAACAGTTGGCCGGAACCTATCCGTATTGTCATAGTGTCCATCTTCTTTTGTTGAAGAAGATGCATCAGGCAGATCACGATGCTTTTCCAGTCCAGCTTGGATTTTCAGCCATTCATGTTACTAATCGCTCTGTACTTTTTTACCTCATCCATGCCGATCGTTACTACAGCGCTGATTACCGGTGCAGTGCCAATATATCGGCTGAAACAGTTAGGGATGTGGAGGTTTTACCAATACCTGTTTCTGCTGTCGAGCCGTTACCCGATCAACAGGAAACTGATGCCGGTGAAGACACACTGACTGGGAAAATTACCCCTGAAGTTGTGGAAGAGCAACCATCAGCAGAGATAGTGGGTAAGGATATTCTTATCGGACGATTCATTGAAAACGAGCCGAGGATTGTACCGAAAGAGGGTGATTATCCTGAATCTGTTGCTATTGCCGAGAAAAGCAATAAACTAAAATGGGACTACGTCACGGAAACACTCGCCAATGTTTACCTTCAGCAGGGCAACCGAAAAATGGCGATAAAGATCCTGGAAAAATTATCCTTGATTTTCCCGGAAAAAAGCAGTTATTTTGCAACCCGAATCAACGAAATCAGGAATTTATCCAACCGATTGTAAATTAAATAAATAAGGAGAAGAAAGAATGTATACCCTGATAACTGTTCTGATCATTGTCATCAGTATCCTGCTTATCCTGATCGTACTCGTACAGAATTCCAAAGGTGGCGGGCTGGCATCCAACTTTTCAGCATCCAATCAATACCTTGGCGTTAGAAAAACAGCCGATTTTCTTGAAAAAACCACCTGGACCCTTGCTGTATCATTATTGGTTTTAAGCCTGGCTTCGGTCATGGTCATTAAACGAAATTCCCAGTCAGGTGTACAAACCGACCTGAAAAAGGTGACCGAAATGCCGGTCGCACCCACACCACCGGCTGCTGAACCCACTCCTGTGAATCCCGTGGAAGGACCAGCGGAATAAGATCAAGAAGCAAAATCCCGATGTTAATGTCAGAATGGCAGTATCCGTTCTGACATTTCTTTTTTTCTCAAGTGATGAGGGAAAAGATGGCAGAAAAAACAGGATAAATGTCTTTGGCATATATTTCGACAGGCAGTAGCGAACAAAACAAAAATCTATTAACCAAAAATCAAATCATATGGCAAGTGTAAACATCAAACCGTTAGGCGACAGGGTATTGGTTGAACCCGCTCCGGCTGAAACAAAGACAGCAGCCGGTATTATTATTCCTGACACCGCGAAGGAAAAACCGCAACGTGGGAAAGTGATCGCAGTGGGTGAAGGCAAGAAGGATGAACCCATGACAGTGAAAGTTGGTGATATGGTTTTGTATGGAAAGTATTCCGGTACAGAAATCAGCATCGACGGCACCGAGTATCTGATCATGCGTGAATCTGACATTTATGCAATCATTTAAAATCTGAATTTAACAATTTAACATAAAAGAAGTTATGGCAAAAGATATCATTTTCGACGTTAAGGCACGTGAATCACTGAAAGCCGGTGTCGACAAGCTTTCAAATACGGTAAAGGTAACTCTGGGCCCGAAGGGACGTAATGTTATCCTTGAAAAAAGTTATGGTGCACCCACTATCACCAAGGATGGTGTAACGGTGGCCAAGGAGATTGAACTCAAAGACCGTGTGGAAAACATGGGGGCACAGATGGTGAGGGAGGTGGCTTCTAAAACCAGTGATGTAGCTGGTGATGGTACCACAACAGCTACCGTACTGGCACAAGCCATTGTAACGGCAGGATTGAAAAATGTGACTGCCGGAGCCAATCCCATGGACCTGAAAAGGGGAATTGACAAGGCTGTAAGTGCTGTCATTGACAACATCAAATCATTGTCCCAGGTGATCGGGGAGAACAATCATAAGATTGAGCAGGTTGCCTCTGTATCAGCCAACAACGACACTATGATCGGGAAACTGATTGCAGAAGCCATGGGCAAAGTAAAGAAAGAGGGCGTCATTACCATTGAAGAGGCCAAAGGGATTGAAACCTATGTGGATGTGGTGGAAGGTATGCAGTTCGACCGTGGGTATATCTCACCCTATTTCGTGACCGATACCGAAAAAATGCAGGCTGTATTTGAAAATCCATACATTCTCATTCACGATAAAAAGGTCTCGACCATGAAGGATCTTCTTCCTGTACTTGAAAAAGTGGTACAGACAGGCAGACCGATGATCATCATTTCTGAGGATGTTGAAGGGGAAGCCCTGGCAACCCTTGTGGTGAACAAACTCAGGGGTTCATTAAAAATTGCAGCTGTAAAAGCACCTGGCTTCGGCGACAGAAGGAAAGAGATGCTGGAAGACATAGCCATCCTAACCGGTGGTGTGGTTATTTCGGAGGAGCGCGGATATAAGCTGGAAAATGCAGACCTTTCTTATCTGGGGATGGCTGAAAAGGTTACCATCGACAAGGATAACACCACCATCGTAAGTGGCAAGGGCAAGAAAGAAGATATCGAAGCAAGGGTCTCCCAGATCAAGGTTCAGATTGAAAACACCACCTCCGATTATGACCGTGAGAAACTGCAGGAAAGACTTGCCAAACTGGCAGGTGGAGTTGCCGTCATTTACGTGGGAGCTGCCAGTGAAGTGGAAATGAAAGAGAAGAAAGACCGGTTCGACGATGCATTAAATGCTACCCGTGCTGCTGTTGAAGAGGGTATCGTACCAGGTGGTGGTATCGCCTATATCCGTTCTTTGCATGTGCTTGATAAAATCGAAGTTGAAAACGAAGATGAACGCACCGGGGTAAACATTATCCGCAGAGCACTGGAGGAGCCGCTTCGCCAGATCGTGGAAAATGCAGGGTTGGATGGATCGGTTGTGATCCAGAATGTGAAGGATAAGAAGGGGGATTATGGCTTTAACGCCAGGACCGAGCAGTATGAAAACCTTTTTGAA
The DNA here is from genome assembly GCA_964652685.1 of uncultured Lentimicrobiaceae bacterium. GTDB lineage: Bacteria > Bacteroidota > Bacteroidia > Bacteroidales > SKPS01 > SKPS01. Next base: position 29,362 of record CAZZBS010000018.1, on the reverse strand, counting down.
TCAGGTGTTATCGATCCTACCAAAGTAACCCGTGTAGCACTTGAAAATGCAGCTTCCATTGCGGGTATGCTTCTTACGACAGAATGTGTTGTGGTGGAGATCAAGGAAGATAAACCGGAAGCCCCGATGCCTCCTATGGGTGGCGGAATGGGCATGATGTAAGATCATCTCTGCCAATCGCAATGCAATCCCGGTCATCTGGCCGGGATTTTTTATGATCATTAATTCACAGGATTTAATTATTTTAGCAAATCGATTAATTGGATCTTACGATGACAAGGTTTGTTTTTATTCTGACCATGGTTCTGGCCCTTTTTTTCAGAATGGCAGCACAGGACACTACCCTTGCCGGTATCGTCCCCGTTGATGAATCGGGGAAGATCCTATGGCAGCAGGTGGTACAGGTGCCGGGGAAAAACAAGGAGCAGTTGTACAACCAGGGGATCGAATGGATCAATACCTATTTCCCGAATCCTGCCGGTGTAACCCACAAACGTAGCGCTGAAAGCGGTGTCGTTGAAGGGAGGTATAGCATCCGTCTCACAGATGATCATGATGGGACTAAAGTGCCTTCAAAGACTGTCAGTTACACCTTTAAGCTTGAATTCAGGGAAGGAAGGTTCCGTTATACATTCACCGATTTTACACTGCAGGCCTCTTCCAGGTTCCCTCTTGAAAGATGGCTTGACAAAGAGGGTCCATGGTATGATATCCAGAACAAACCCTACCTGGAGCAGATCAGGGACACCATGGAGGACATGATCGGGAAGATGACAGCTTACATCACCAAACCTGACAAACCTGCTGAAGAGGATTGGTGAAAGCATGATCAGCCTTTAAATCCGGATGGGAACCTATAGGGGATGTATGCTTTTTCGTTAGGGATATTAGAAATATAAACCATAAACCAAGAATCATCATGTTGTACAGAATCTCACTTGTAACTTTTTGCATGCTTGCATCGGTTTTCTTGATCCAGGCACAGTCCAACAGAAAGGGAATTGAATGGACACTGAAGGAGAAGTTCAAGATTGACCCGGCCGTAGCAAAGGAAGCAGGTTTTTTCGATGATGAATCGGTGCGGAACAGGCTGGAAGGAATGGTGCAATACACGGATGTCCCTATTGTCAGTTCCTCCAATATTGATGCAGAGGTACATGCATCCGTCAATCCGCTTGATTCACAAAACATCCTTGCCAGCCCGATACGGCAAAGCAGTTTCTCCATTTCCACACCGATTTATTACACCAAGAATTTCGGGGGAACATGGACAAAAAGCACCTTCAATCCCATGCCTGCTGTCTCCGGCGGATTATCCATGGGTGGCGGTGATCCTGTCCTGGCTTTTGATGCAAATGGCAGGGCCTATTTTTCCTGGCTCGAACTCTTCATAAAAACGTATCCGATCGACACAGTTTACTGGGGTTTGTACTGGGCCTATTCCGACGACGGGGGTGCTACCTGGATCAGGCCACCCGCTACCAACATTACACTGAGCAAGCTGGATTCCTCAGGTTATGTTGACAAACCTGTTCCCGACAAGCAATGGATGGCCATTGACAGGAGCAGTTCCCAATTCCGGAATAATCTCTATATGAGTTATGCTCAACTGGATCTGAATGCAGAAACATACACCATTGTGGTGCAGACCAAACCAGCCGACAGCGCTGCCTTTAATCCTGACCCGGTGCCAGTGTCCGACACCACATTTACCTTGGTCCAGTTTACCAGTCTTGATGTGGATATCCAGGGAAATGTCCATGTCAGTTTCTTTGGTACCAAAAACGATTATGATTATGGTATCTATTATGCGCGGTCAACAGACGGTGGGTTGACTTTTTCTGTGCCAGCCCTGGTGACTCCGCTGCAGTTCCCCCGCTTTTCCGGCGGACAACTAAACGAAACCGTCGTAGGTATCAGTGACGACAGACTGTATCCTGCATGCTATCTGGCTGCCAACACACAGTCGCAGGATATCTATCTGACCTGGACAGCCAATGGCATAGCATCAAAGCTGACCAACGGACTGGATATTTACTTTGTCACCTCCGCCGATGGCGGGCTTACGTGGTCAACACCTAAAGTGGTGAATGATGACCAGGGTAATCCCGACTCACACCAGTACTACAGCAGTATAAGCTGTGGCCCGGAAGGGAACGTGTTGCTGGGTTGGTATGACCGCAGGGATGATACACTGAATATAATTGCCCATTATTATTTTTCCGAATCTTTCGACCATGGGAATACATTTACCCCTTCATATCAGGTAACTACTGCCGGAACCGATTTTTCGAAAGTGGGTATTTCTAACAATAACTTCGGCATAGGTGAATATACCCAGATCCTGGGGGTGAAGGACCACATCATACCCGTCTGGACCGATGGCAGGACCAACAACGGGAACCTAAATATCTACGTAGCTTTTATCAATCGGAAAACCATGGAGGTGGAGCAGATCACCGGAGTGAACAGGAATCTGGGCATCATCGCCATATATCCCAATCCTGCCGGTGAAAGGGTGAATGTTTCGTTCAGTCTCGGTGAAGATTCCCAGGTAGGGATCTATTTGTTTGACCCCGCTGGGCGTATGGTGGCAGACCTTCATCAGGGTTGTTACAATCCTGGGGACTATTCCGTATCTGTTGACCTTTCGGGTTATGTTACAGGACGGTATTTCCTGACGGTAACGGCGGGAACAGAGAATTTTAGCAGAAAAATCATCCTATCCAGGTAATGTTGCAGGAGAAAGCCGGAGAAAATACATCGCTTGACGGAGCGGTCAGCGATTTACGCAGCGCTGATAAAGTCCGGCTTGAGCAACTGGTTGTTGCACTTGGGTTCAGGTCTTTTCAGGGGCGTCAGCTTCATGAATGGATATGGAAACGGAACCTTTCTGCCTTTTCTATGGCCGGTAACCTGCCCAAACTGTTACGGGAGCAGCTGGAGGCATCCTATACATTACACAAAGCTGTTCCCATGAGGTTTGCCGAGAGCCGGGACGGAACGGTGAAACTGCTTTTTCAGCTTCATGACGGAAACAGGATAGAGGGGGTTCTGATCCCTTCAGGACAACGCATGACAGCATGCATTTCGTCGCAGGTGGGATGTGCCCTGGGTTGCAGTTTCTGCGCGACAGGCCAGAGTGGATTCAGGCGGGATCTTTCGCCTGGTGAGATGTATGACCAGGTATGGGAGATTAATGATGAAGCCATCAAACGGCACGGGCACCGGCTCAGCAACATCGTACTGATGGGTATGGGAGAACCTCTGCTGAATTTTGATGCGGTAAAAGATGCCGTTGCCATGATCACTTCCTCTGAAGGGATGGGCATGTCACCCTCCAGGATAACCATCTCCACCGTTGGGATTCCTGAGGGTATCCGTCGCATGGCAGATGAACTTCCTGCCATTCACCTCGCAGTCTCACTGCATACCGTCAATGATCACCTGAGATCAAACCTGATCCCGGTGAACCGCAAGCATGGCCTGGCCATTCTCAGGGAGGCGCTTATCCGCTACCACGAAATCACCGGTAATCGTTTCAGCATTGAATACCTGCTGCTGGAAGGGGTGAACGACAGCAGGTCTGCAGCCCTGGCACTGGCAGCCTGGTGCAGAAGTTTCCCTGTGAAAATAAACCTGATTCCTTATAACAGGACAGGCATGCAATTCAGAAATTCTTCTGCAGCCGAATCGTTTAAGCATGTGCTGGATGAGAAAAATATGGTGGTTACCATCCGGAGGAGCAGGGGGCAGGATATTGATGCAGCCTGCGGACAACTTGCAGACAGGATCTGACGACGTTGTACTGAAGGTTTTATGATGAAAACGAATATTAACAAACAACTGAATATGGAAGCATTTACCATAGAAGGGAACATTATACTTCCTGCAGAAAGGAAAGTAATAAAAGGGATCGTTGCTGTTCACCAGGGCAGGATTGTCTCGGTTACACCCACTGCTACTACTTCGAAGCAATATATCCTGCCCGGCCTTGTGGATGCACACATCCATATTGAGAGCTCCATGCTGACCCCATCGGAATTTGCCCGTGCAGCGGTGGTACATGGTACGACAGCTACCGTTTCCGACCCGCATGAAATTGCCAACGTCCTGGGCATGGAAGGGGTGGAGTTTATGATCCGGAACGGGGCACAGGTCCCATTCAGGTTCAGTTTCGGTGCCCCTTCCTGTGTCCCTGCAACACCGCTGGAAACATCCGGTGCCATACTTGATGACCAGGATATTCTGACACTGTTAAAAAAACCTGAGATCAGGTATCTGGCAGAGATGATGAATTTCCCGGGGGTGTTGTACGGTGATCCACAGGTTATGGCAAAACTGGAACATGCAAGGCATTTGGGAAAGCCGGTCGATGGGCATGCCCCCGGCCTGAGCGGAGAGGCCTTGTCAACATATATCAATGCCGGAATAACTACCGATCATGAGTGTTTCACCCTGGAGGAAGCACGTGAGAAAGCCAGTATGGGGATGAAGATTCTGATCAGGGAGGGTTCCGCTGCCAGGAACTTCGATGACCTGATCCCATTGATTATTGAGTTTCCTGACCAGGTAATGTTTTGTTCCGACGATAAGCACCCGGATGACCTGATGAAAGGGCATATCAATCTTTTAATACAACGCGGATTATCCATGGGATATGACCTCATGGACCTGGTCATCGCCTGTACCCTTAATCCGGTTCATCATTACCGTCTTGACTGCGGATTGCTGCGTCCGGGAGATCCTGCAGATTTTATCATTGTGGATGGTATGGATTCATTTAATGTAAAAGCTACCTATATCAACGGAATAAAAGTGGCTGAAAATGGAAAAACCCTGATAGATCCGGTACCGGTGGATACCCTTAACCGGTTTAATGCTGAATCATTCCCTGCTGAAGCACTGAAAATGGGTGCCAGTCATGGCAGGGTCAGGGTAATCGGTGCCATGAATGGTCAGTTGGTCACAAATGAACTGGACAGGGAATTACCCTTGAAAGAGGGGCACCTCGATGTCGATCCCGGCCAGGATATCCTCAAAATTGTGGTATTAAACCGTTACCAGTCTGCTGTACCTGCTGTCGGCTTTATTCATGGTTTTGGTATCAGGAGCGGAGCCATCGCCTCAACCGTGGCACATGACAGTCATAATATCATCGCTGTCGGAACCGAAGACAGCATGATTAAAAAAGCAATGGACCTGCTGATCGAAAGCAAAGGTGGTCTTGCTGCTGTTGAAAGGGAAAATGCACATCTGTTGAAATTACCGGTTGCCGGCATTATGTCAGATAAAGATATTCTTCATGTATCATCTGATTATCAGAAGATAGATATGATAGCTAAACAGATGGGTTCGACACTTTCCGCACCTTTTATGACCTTGTCGTTCATGGCTCTCCTTGTGATTCCATCACTTAAACTGGGGGATAAAGGGCTGTTTGATGGAACAAATTTCAAATACACTGAGATTTTTTTATGATTCAGAAAACAAATTTTATTGTTCTTGTAAATAATAAAAAACTATTATATATTTGTATCTTTAAAAATTGAAGAATATGGCAAAGACACAACTTGACATTACCAAGCTTGAAGAAGCAGCCAGTAAACTTAGAGCAATTGCGCATCCCATGAGGATTGCCATTATTGGCATGCTTGAAGACAAATCAAAGATGAATGTGACCGAAATCTACGAAACCCTGAAAATTGAACAGGCATCCGCATCACATCATCTGAATATCCTGAAGAACAAAGGGGTGCTTGCTTCCAAAAGAGATGGCAAGAATACTTTTTACTTTTTGAAACACAGTACATTAACACAGATTCTTGAGTGTCTTGAAAAATGTGACATCTAGTAATCCATTTTCACATCCGAGTTTGGGGCAGGTTGAAAGATCTGCCTTTTTTGTTACAACATGGTTGACAGGGATGCACCGTCAGGGGAAAGGGCTGATGGCTTTAAGCAGCCATATGTACATTAGAAGTGCATCTTGTAATAAAAGTTATAATCCCTGAATTGCTCCTCTTTGAGTCTGCGGATTTTCATGGCAAGCCGTATGAAGATTTCGAGCTGGTTATCTTTCAGGTATTTCAATGCCTCTGTTTTAAGGTAGGCTGCATCCACCAGGAGGGCCAATAATTTAAACTGGTGCTCCATAAGCCATTGATATGCCCGGGTTTCTCCATCAATGGCATTGCTGAAGGCAGCGAAATGTTCATAGCCGTTATGCATCAGCCATTGGAATGCATTCACGTCGGCCTGCAGGGAACTGGCCAGGGCAGCCAGTTCAGGGTAACCATGCTGCAAAAGCCATTTATGGATCTTGTGGTTCCTGTCAATGGCTTCACCCAGTGCAATCAGTATTTTTGCGTTATATCGACTCAGTTCCTCCATGGATTAGAAGGGATACAGACACAGTAATGATAAAGATACAAAGATGCAATTTTTTCCGGTGCCAGGTTTATACGGTTGAATATGTCGATCATGAAAGGAATCACTGGGCATGTACTATCTGATATTGAAAAGTGATTGCAGATCGATCAGGTTGAAAAGTTCGGCAACGGTGATCAGGATAAAAACAATCATGAACCATCGGATGATACCGGTACCCATTTTAATTGACAGGCGTGCTGCTACAAGAGCGCCGGCTGTTTGTCCCGCAGAAAGGATCAGGGCATAGGGCCAGTAAATCATATCATTGGTAATGAAAAGGATCAGCGTGAAAGGCACATAAAGCAGGACAATAAACACCTTCAGTGCGTTGGCTCGGATCAAATCGAATCCGGCACCCAAGACCAGGCCGGCCAGGAGGAAGTATCCGATGCCGATGTAAATATAACCTCCATACAATCCGATGAAGAAGAAGATGAGATATTGCCAGGCGGTTGGTTTCAGAACAGGTTCTCTGCTTCTACCCTCAAGCCAGAGGCGGGGTTTGACAAGCATGACAAAAAGCATGATCAACAAAGCAATACCTGCGCAAAGTTTAAAGGTGCTGTCGCTGAGATCCACGGCCATCCATGCACCGAGAATGGAACCAATGGTGGTAGGTATGCCCAGCTTCAGGCCGGTTCTGAGATCAAGTATTTTTTGCCGGAAAAAGGTGCCTGAAGAGGCCAGCGTCTGGAACAGAGCCGCTACCCGGTGTGTGGCATTAGCCATGGAAACAGGAAGCCCAAGCATGATCAGTACAGTAAGGGAGATGACAGTTGCGCCTCCGGCAACGGTATTGATAAATCCTACGGCGAAGCCGGCGGCAATCAGTGCACTGATCTCGATCCAATTCATATATCAACCGCAAATGTAGCGGTTATGCATCCCGATTCATAAAAAAAATGTACTTTCGTGGTTCGAATTTAAAATTGAGTTTTATGAAACGGAAATTCTTCTTATACATGGCAATGGCCGGAAGCATCTGCCTTCTGGCTTTTCGTGCAGATCAACCTGTCAGGGAGCGCTTGCAGAAATACGCTGAATTTATTCTTACGGCAGATATTGCCCATCTGAGTGCAGAGGAACGACAGATGTTGGTTCATCTTTTCAATGCAGCAATGATCATGGATGATCTTTTCTGGAAGCAGGCTTATGGTGATAAAGAGGCGCTCATGAAAGAACTCAGGAGCGATGATGAAAAGAAATTTGCCGCCATCAATTACGGGCCCTGGGATCGTCTGGCAGGCAATGAACCATGGCTGAAGGGGAGTAAAACCAAAACCCAGGGTGCCAATTTTTACCCCGTCGATATGACCAGGGAGGAGTTCGAGAAACTGCAGCATCCTGATAAAACCAGTCTGTATACCCTCATCAGGCGTGACAATATGAAAAACCTGACCGTTGTCCCCTATCACAAAGCTTATGAGAAGGAGTTGAAACAGGCGGCCGAACAATTGAGAGCAGCGGCAAAACTGGCAAAAGACCCCTATCTGAAGAATTACCTGGAGTTGAGAGCCTCCGCATTGATGACAGATCAATACAAGGAGAGTGACTTTGCCTGGATGAAAATGAAGGAATCCAATATTGATTTCGTTATCGGGGCAATAGAAAACTATGAAGATGCTCTCTTCGGGTATAAAGCAGCTTACGAAGCCTTTATCCTGATCAAGGACCATAAATGGAGCAGTATGTTGCAGAAGTTTAATCATTACCTGCCCGAGATGCAGTCGTTACTCCCGGTACCTGAAGAATACAAGACCGAAGTTCCCGGAACCGATGCTGACATCAATGTATATGAAGCGGTATTCTATGCAGGTGATTGCAATGCAGGAAGTAAGACCATCGCGATCAACCTGCCCAATGATGAAGAGGTTCAGCTCAAAGCAGGCTCACGGAAGCTCCAGCTTAAAAACGCCATGCAGGCAAAGTTTGACAAGATCCTGCTTCCCATCGCCAAGGTGGTGATTCATCCCGATCAATACAGACATGTGAAATTTGATGCCTTTTTTGCCAATACGATGTTCCATGAAATCGCACATGGTATGGGCATTAAAAATACCGTTGACGGTGCACAGACCGTTCGGAGTGCTTTGAAGGAAGCATACAGCCCCATAGAGGAAAACAAGGCAGATGTGCTTGGATTGTGGCTCGTTTCGCAGATGGTTGAGCGGGGTGAGTTGGAAGGAGAGATCATGGATTATTATGTTACTTTCATGGCAGGCATTTTCAGATCATCCCGTTTCGGTGCTGCCAGTGCACACGGGAAAGCGAATATGATGCGGTATCATTATCTGCAGCGCCGGGGAGCGTTCACAATTGATGATAAAGGATTTTATGTGATCAATCCTGAAGCAATGCGGGATGCAATACAGGACCTTGCCGGTGATATCATCGTCATGCAGGGGAGCGGCGACTATGAAAATGCATCTACCCAGGTGCAAGAGGAAGGAGTAGTCCCCCAAGACCTGCAGATAGCACTGAAAAAAATCAATAACCAGGGAATCCCTGTGGATATCGTCTTTTCACAAGGATTGTCCAACCTTGGATTAAAGTAGCCATCTTATAAATCCTGTTGCCGGACATAGTTCGTTCTGACCATGCACCCTGCCATGACTTTTATTTCCGCGATTCGTTGTTTTATTTCGACGACCTCCATCCTGATATTGATACATGCTGGCTCACTGACAGGACAACAAATCCTTGATGACCGTTATCTTTCCCTTTTCAAACGGGACATGCAAGTGCTGGCATCCGATTCATTGGAGGGCCGTGAAACTGGAACGATGGGCGAATTACATGCTGCCCTTTATATCGCCGACAGGTTTGAAGTACTGGGCATCAAACCGTGGTTCAACGGCTGTTATTACCAGGATTTTGATTTCCCGGATGGTTACCAGTATCAAAGGGAAGAAAACCATATACAAATCTATTCTGATACGGCAGAAGGCAGAAAGGTTTTACGGAAGCTTTCGACAGATGACTTTACACCGTTGCCCTGGGGCAGTAATACCACTGTTGCCGGAGAAGTTGCGTATGCTGGTTATTGCCTGGAGGGCTTTATCCAGGCGCCGGGGACAGGTAAAAAGAAAAAGAAAGGGGCGTTTCCTGCTGCGGCATTGAGAGATTATTATGCGGGGAAAATATTGCTTGTCAGGTACGATGCTCCGCCCGGGTATCTGCAGGAGGGAAGCATCCATGACCTGATGCTGGATAAGGTTCATTATGCCATGGAGCTGGGTGCTGCAGCTGTAATCTTCTTTGATCCGGAGGGTGAGCCGGACCAGATTCCCGGTAACTGTAACGGAATAACTGAGGTACCGCTTCCGGTGGTCTTCATCCATGAACCGGGATCAGCCATGCAACTTTCAGGTTTAATGGTGGAGTTAATAACCTCGGCAAAAAATAAAAGAAGCATGGGTAAAAATGTGGTTGCCTGGATCGATAACCATGCTGATCAGACCATTGTCATTGGCGCCCATTATGACCATCTTGGGTGGGGGTGCTGGAACTCACGGTATAACGGACTCCCTGCCATCCATTACGGTGCCGATGACAATGCAAGCGGTGTGACAGGAATGCTTGCCCTGGCAGAATGGCTAGCATCCTCCGGGCTGAAAAATAAAAACTATCTCTTTGCTGCTTTTTCTGCAGAAGAAAAAGGGCTGATCGGTTCGAGGTTTTTTATGGAGGATGAAAGCATCCAACAGGGAAACCTGTTCGCCATGCTTAACTATGATATGATTGGACGGGTAAGTGCTAAGGAGCCGGTGATCAAACTAATGGCCAGCGGGAGTTCCCCACAGTGGGGGGAGGTTCTTGCACTGGTGGAGGAAGATGTAAAAGGATTACCGGTCAATGGAGGCGTTCACGGTTCCGACCATCATTATTTTTACCAGCATGACATCCCGGTTTTGTTCTTTTTCAACGGGATACACGAAGACTATCACAAACCCTCCGATGTGCCTGAAAAGATCAATTACCGGGGATTGCGGGATGTGGTGGAATATACGATCAATCTGTTGTGCATCCTTGATACCTTGCAAAACCTGCCCTTTCAGAAGATAATGGAGGAGAGTCAGAGTACCAGGCGTTCGGGGCAGGCGTCACTGGGGATTGTCCCTGCCCACGGCGCAGATGTACAGGGAGTTCAGGTGGAGGAGGTGTTGCATCTTCGCCCGGCAGAGGCCGCCGGTATGCTGAAAGGAGATATCATCATCAGGATCGATGGTGTGGAGATAGAAAACATCTATCAGTATATGCGCATCCTGAACCAAACGGAGAAAGGACAACAACTGGATGTTACCGTAATGCGTAATAATGTATCGGTAAGACTGAAGGTGCAGTTATAGCTAAACCCGGATAGAATATGAACCCGGAAAAGAAAAAAGTGGCCGTACTGGGTGGTGGAAGCTGGGGAACAGCATTGGTGAAGGTGCTTCAGCATCATGACCTGCTGGTGGGATGGTGGGTCAGGAGGGAGGCTCAGAAAGAACACATCCTCCGTGAACATCACAATCCGGATTATTTGAGCTATACAGAAATTGCCCCGGACAAACTGTTCATCAGTATCCACATGGAAGAGGTTGTCAGGAATGCTGATATCATACTGCTGGCTATCCCTTCGGCTTTTTTAGATCCTGTTTTCAGTGATACCGATAAAATCCTTTTCAACAGTAAGGTGGTTATTTCAGCGGTTAAAGGCATTGAACCGATTTCCCTTCTTCCTGTTTATCAATGGCTTCAGCATAAATTTAATGTCCTGCCGGACGATGTCGGCGTCATAGGCGGTCCGTGTCACTCGGAAGAGGTTGCCATGCAGCGCCTGTCGTATCTTACCTTGGGGGTCTTTAACACCAGGATTGGCGAACAGGTAGGCCAGCTGCTTCAGACCCCCTATCTGAAAGTCAACCTGTCGAAGGATGTGGAAGGGATCAGCATGGCTTCCGTCCTGAAGAATGTATATGGTATCCTGTGTGGTATTGCCAGCGGACTAAGGTTCGGTGATAATTTTCAGGCGGTAATGGTTTCCAATGCAATCCATGAAATGGAACAAGTGTTATTAGACATTTCGGGGAATAGCCGTAAAATAAACACATCCGTATATGCCGGTGACCTGATTGTGACAGCCTATTCCCGGTTTAGTCGTAACTGGATGCTGGGAAACCTCATCGGGAAAGGATATTCTGTTAAGTCTGCCTTGCTTGAACTGAAGATGATCGCCGAAGGTTATTATGCCGCTGCATCCCTGTCATCCATGCAGGGATTCCATCCTGAACAGTATCCGTTGTTTGGTGCCGTAGTTGACATACTACATCATAATGTAGCACCTGACAGGGCAATCGCACAAATCACCCATCATCTGCGGTGATAAACACTCTGCTGTTAACAATTATTCACTACCAGGGTCTGCCGGTACATTACCTTATTTATATTAGCGGATGCAGGATCATAGGCCGCCATGAAGAGCACAGGGAGTATAACTGATTTTCGTTCTGAAGGTAAACTTACCCTGCGCTGTCTTTTTATCATCTTGATACTGTTCGCAATGCAGCAGGTTATTGCGCAGAACCTGGTGACCAATCCTGGTTTTGAGCAATATAAAACCTGCCCGGAAAAACATACCAATAAGCTTGTCACGGGTTATCAGTTCGTTCCGCGGTGGTATACTGTCAGCGACGCCTCACCTGACTACTTTAATGCCTGCAGCAAGAATGAACAGGTCTGGGTTCCGAAGAATTTTGCAGGTAACATGAAGACAAGGAGCGGCAATGGATACATCGGGCTGATCCTTAAATGCGATCCGATCTATTACCCTGCAGATGAAAACTATACGGAACATATCCAGAACCGGCTGGTTTCTACCTTGAAGAAGGATAAATACTATTGTTTCGAAATATGGATATGTCTTGGGAAAAATGCTACCATTGCAGCCCGGGATTTCGGTATCTATTTTTCCAAAGAGCGTATCAACTTTCCCAATCCGCCTGACACTTTACCACAGGCTCATATTGCTTACCAGGGGGATGATTTCCTGGCGGTGTCGAACCGATGGGTACCCCTTCGGGGTCTTTACAAAGCGCAGGGGGGAGAAAAATATATGACCATTGGTAACTTCCTTCCCTGGCTTCCCGGCAGGTTTGAACGGCTCCGTACATCTTTTTTATCCCAGGATCTTCGTGAATTTGCCTATTATCTTTTTGATGATGTTTCGCTGGTTGAGGTGAAGGATACCACCAAATGCAATTGCAATATGTTTACCCTTCCTCCTTTACCGGTAAGCGTGGTCAAGGAGGTGATCCTGTTGGAGGAGGTGCCGGACAATGAGTTTGAACTGGTGAATGTGGGTGAAAGCTTCGTGTTGCAGAACATCTTTTTTGATTTTGACAAATCCGATCTTCTCGCTGCCTCCTATCCAGAGCTGAACAAACTGGTCAGTCTGCTGAAGAAATACCCCGGGATGAAGGTAGAGATCGCCGGGCACACCGATTATATGGGTAGTATTGAATACAATATGAAACTATCTTCCGACCGGGCCAATGCAGTGGTAAAGTATCTGATATCGCAGGGTATCGAAACGGAGCGGCTTACCTGGAAAGGTTACGGGAAAGCCAGGCCCATCGCCGACAATACCACCGAGGAGGGGCGCCGTATCAACCGCCGTGTTGAATTTACGGTTCTTTCAAAGTAAGCATCAGGCCATCATGGAGCCGACCTTCCGGGGAATCCACTATATTCTGCTGATAATCTTATCATTTCAGAAATTCTGAATTGATGTTGTTCCATCATGAAAGCTATTCCGTTCTGCATCAGAACCCTGGCAAGATATTCTTGTTCTGTCTGGCCGGGGGTTGGCACGAAGGCAGCACACCCGCCTGTATGGTAAAGGTCCATGATGGTGGAATAGCCGGGTCGGCTGATGATAAGGGAGCATGATGAAAGCTGTTTGAACAGCTCTTCGTCTGGAAGGTCAGGATAAAGGATGATATAGGGGGGAAGGCCGGGAACTGGCAATTGGTCCTGATTTCCGGCTACAACCACCGCTTCAAGCTTTTCAGCGGTCAGTTGTTCCAGCAGCATTGTAAGGAATATGCTCCGCTGGGGCTCCGGGCCTGAAACGATACATAGCAGGCTGCCCTTCTGTCTGATTGTTTGGGTAGGTTCCCAATGACGGAATCGTGAAAGTGGGCCGATGTACCGGGTGTTGGCGGGTCGCCGGGTAGGATGCGACAACATACCGGCCAGCCCGGGCTCCTCTTCAAAGTCGGGCACCCAGCATTCGTCGTATTTGCCGATAAAGAAACGGTTAAGCAGGGTAGCCAGCCTGATCAACGGGGTTGTGATCTTTCCTGCAGGGGCAAGGGAGAGCTGGTGTGTCATGAAAATGCAACGGCACCTTTTGCTCCATAATCCGAACCGGTTGTCAGAAATAACCAGATCAATGCTGTGAAGCCTTATTAGTTTCTGAAGCCGGGTATGTTCATGTAGAATGCTGTAAAGCAAACGTGGTGACTGAAGTATCATCTGTGTTATCAGCCCGGTACCCCTGGCATAACGGATATGATATGGGGGCAGTTCCAGAACGGGGAGCCCGGGAAAACGTGTCATGAGCCACTTGTGTGCTGCCCCGTCGGAACCCAGGATGATCTGTGCTTCAGGATACATCTGTTGAAGCTGCCTGACCAGGCCTGCTGAACGGGAAGCATGTCCGAGTCCCCAGTTCAGTGGCGCAATAAGGATCACCTTTGGTATGAATGGTTGAACCGGTAGTTCCATCATGGTAAAAGTAGAAAAAGAACCGTTTTTCTGTTCCGTTTTTTTTATTTCAGGCATATAGAAAAGAAAGCAATGAATATGTCTGATGAATTGATTTTTCAGGTTGGCATCACATTATTGCCGGATCTCGGGCCGGTGTCTTTAAAAAAACTCATTGCCTGGTGTGGAAGTGCCCGGGCCGTTTTCGACGAAAATGGAAAATCCCTGCAACGTATACCCGGCATTCACAGGAAAATGGTTGAAAGTATCTTACATCAGAAAGTCTTGTCACGAGCCGAGGAAGAGGTGTCGTTCATGCAGTCAAATGGCATCAGGCCCCTTTTTTTTCTTTCACCCGATTATCCGGAAAGGTTGAAACATTGTGCTGACAGCCCGGTAATGCTTTATTGCAGGGGGGATGTGAACCTGAACAGCCCACGGGTGGTGGCAGTTGTCGGAACGCGCCTGCCCAGCCCGTATGGACTTCAGCAGTGCGAAAAACTTCTAGAAGAGATCAGCCGGCATGATGTCCTGGTTGTCAGTGGGCTCGCCTATGGCATAGATGCTTGTGCACATAAGCAGGCGTTGCAGTATGGCCTGAAGACCGTGGGAGTACTGGCTCATGGGCTTGACAGGATTTATCCCCCGGTTCATCGTTATCTTGCGGTAAAAATGCTGGAACAGGGGGGATTGCTTACCGATTATATATCCGGGACCATCCCCGACAGGCAGAACTTTCCCTCCAGGAACAGGATTGTCGCCGGGATGTCGGATGCTGCGATTGTGGTGGAGTCTGGGGTGAAAGGGGGGGCTCTGATCACAGCCGATATAGCAAATTCCTATAACAGGGATGTCTTTGCCATTCCGGGGCGCAATACCGATACGACGTCCACGGGATGCAACCTTCTGATCAGTGAAAACAGGGCTGCCATTCTCCTTGGTGGTGAACATCTGGCAACATTGATGGGCTGGCACGACAAGGTCAGAAAGGAGCAACGGCAACAGGAGATTTTTATTAATCTGTCGGATGATGAAGAAAGGGTGGTGAATGCTATTCGTCAGCATGGGGAGCCGGTAATCGACAAAATTTCCCTCTATTGTGGGATTCCGGTCAGCCGCACTGCCTCCCTGCTTTTGGAACTGGAGTTGAAAGGTGTAATACGATGTCTTCCCGGAAAAAGATATACAATAGGTTAAAACGTTTGAAATCAAATACCTGATTATGGATATGTTCTGCTGAAATGATTTTCAACGAAGTTTTTCTGAATTTCGTCGGGATTTTTAGAGGCCGATGTTATCTTTGTAACGGTTCAAAAGGTAACATGCGGCATCGTAACTAACAAAATGACATGAAAACGAAAAAGATACTGATTGCAGAGGATATCCATAATGTTTCAGTGGATATTCAATATATTCTTGAGGGGATGGGTTACGAAGTGCTGAAGATTGTAGGGACAGGAGAAGAGGCAATGAAATCGGTTGAAAAGGAAAAACCTGACCTGGTACTGATGGACACGGTGCTTAACGGGGAGTTGACCGGTGTGGAAACTGCCACCATCATAGCTGACCTTCACCGGATCCCGGTAGTTTATCTGACAGGTGCCATACACGATGATCTGATCAGAGACATTGTGTCATCAGAAGCATACGGGGTGGTGATCAAGCCCTTCAGGCCGGAAACGCTGAAAGTTGCCATAGAGATAGCACTCAATAAACACCATGTGCCTGGCAAAGCGGTTTCGCCTCATGCGGGCACCCTGTTCGTCAGGGCTGAATACCGCCATAACAGGATTGATTTTGAAAAGGTCCTGTATGTTGAAGCATTTAAGGATTATGTAGTGATACACATGCTGAACGGCATGATCACCACCCATACCACCATTAAAGGGATTGAGAATGTTTTGCCTGAGAAGGATTTTGTGCGGATTCACCGCTCTTATATCGTAAGGATTGATAAGATCCATTCGATAAGGTACCCTGAACTGGTGATGGAGGGTAAGATGAAGGTGCTGCCAATCGGAAACCTTTATAAAAAGAGTTTTTTCGACCGGCTGAATACGCTGCAGGAGTGAAAATGAGCTATTTGATGGTTGCCCCGTTGATGATGTCTTCTCCTTCCGGAGTGACAAAAAACAGTTGCCCGTCGGGATTTTCAGCCATGAGGATCATGCCATCTGAATGAATGCCCCTAAGTTCCCTGGGTTCAAGGTTTACCAGTATCGATACTTTTTTACCGATGATATCCGCCGGGCTGAAGAATTCTGCGATCCCCGAGACCACCGTGCGTACGTCGATGCCGGTATCAATGGTAAGTTTCAGCAGCTTTTTGGTTTTAGGCACAACTTCCGCTGCGGTGATGGTTCCTGTTCGGATGTCGATTTTCATGAACTCATCATAGTTGATACAGGCTTTGGCCGGTTTAACGGGAGTTTGGGCAGGATTGTTCTCCATCTTCGTACGTTTCAGTTTGTCTGTTTGTTTTTGAATGGTTTCATCTTCTATCTTTTCAAACAGGAATTCAGGGTCTGCGATGACAGTACCGGCTTTCATCAGCAAGGGATTGCCGGCATCGTTCCACCGGACTGTATTGACATTAAGCATTTTGCGCATCCTGTTGGCGGTGAAGGGAAGAAAAGGTTCAGCCATTACCGATAGGGATGCACAGATTTGCAATGCGTTATGGATAATGGTTCGGACTCTGGATTCATCTGTTTTGATCTTTTTCCAGGGCTCCTGGTCGGTCAGATATTTGTTGCCGAGTCTTGCCAGGTTCATCAGGTGACTGAGCCCTTCCCGGAAACGGAAGAGTTCGAGGCTTTCGGCAATTTTTCCCGGAAAGGTGCCAAGCTGTTCGAGTAGGTTACGGTCTGCAGGCTGCTGTTGGGTCACTTCAGGGACAATGCCTCCGAAGAATTTATGGGTGAGTACCATGGTACGGTTGACCAGGTTTCCCAGGATAGCCAGCAGCTCGTTGTTGTTCCGTGCCTGGAAATCCTTCCATGTAAAGTCGTTGTCTTTGGTTTCAGGAGCATTGGCAGTAAGCACATACCGAAGCACATCCTGTTTGCCGGGGAATTCTTCAAGGTATTCATGCAGCCAGACTGCCCAGTTGCGTGAAGTGGAGATCTTTTCCCCTTCCAGGTTCAAGAACTCGTTTGAGGGTACATTGTCGGGAAGGATGTAAGTGCCTTCGGCTTTGAGGACAGCCGGGAAGATAATGCAGTGGAACACAATGTTGTCTTTGCCGATGAAGTGTATCAACCGGCTTTCAGGATCTTTCCAGTACTTTTCCCATTCATCGGTCAGTTCCCGGGTGGCCGAGATGTAGCCGATCGGGGCATCGAACCATACATACAATACTTTGCCTTCCGTATTTTTGATGGGCACCTTCACGCCCCAGTCAAGGTCACGGGTGACGGCACGAGGCTGTAATCCCTGGTCGATCCAGGACTTGCACTGGCCGTAGACATTGGCGCGCCAGTCTTCCCTGTGTCCTTTGAGGATCCATTCCCGAAGCCAGGGTTCATAATCCTGCAGCGGCAGGTACCAGTGCTTTGTCGCTTTAAGTACCGGTGCAGAGCCGCTCAGGGTTGAACGGGGCTGGATCAGTTCTTCAGGGCTGAGCGACGTTCCGCATGACTCGCACTGGTCACCGTAAGCCCGCTCGTAATTGCAATGCGGGCAGGTGCCGGTGATGTAACGGTCGGCCAGAAACTGCCCGGCCTCCTCATCGTAATACTGTTCCGAAACCTTTTCAACGAATTTTCCTTCCAGGTAAAGCTTCCGGAAAATCCCGGAAGAGGTCTCATGGTGAACCGGATTGGTGGTGCGTGAATAGATATCGAATGAGATGCCCAGCTCGGCAAAGGATTTCCTGATCAAAGCATGATAATGATCTACGATGGCTTGCGGTGAGGTGCCCGCTTCCCTGGCCTTGATGGTGATCGGTACTCCATGTTCATCTGATCCGCCGATAAAGATGACATCCCTGCCACACATCCTCAGGTACCTGACATAAATATCGGCAGGTACATAAACCCCGGCCAGGTGGCCGATATGAATGGGGCCATTGGCGTAAGGAAGGGCAGAAGTTACGGTGTAGCGTTTGAACTCTCCGGGCATAGGTTGCAGGTTTTGAACCTGCAAAGGTACACTTTTGCCTGTTATGCTGACATCCACTCTTTACCTTACGACCCTATCCGTTTCCTGCTTGCAGCAAGGTGTACCCGGTCCGTCATCATCCGTAGCAAGGACACACGCCTGAAAAACCTGTTTCAGGGGATTATCAATCTAAATAAATGATATCGTTTTTTATCCTTTTTTTTCATTTCAGTCATATATACCAGAAAAGACTATGGCGGAGCATCTCGAAACCGGAGCCAAAGGAGAGGATCTGGCTGCAGATTTTCTTATATCAAACGGTTATGAAATTTTGGACCGTAACTGGAGGTTCAGGCAATATGAAATCGACCTGGTGGCGAAAGACCACGATGTTATCATTGTGGTAGAGGTTAAGACAAGGACGAGTTTGTATATGGGTGAACCGGAAGTATCCGTGACCAGGCTCAAACAACGGTCCCTGGTCAGGGCTGCCAATGCCTACGTGGTGTACCATGGTATCAATATGCCGGTTCGGTTTGATATCATTTCAATATTCATCAAAGGGGAAAACCATATCATAAACCATATTGTGGATGCGTTTTACCCGATGATGTGAGATGGATGACGGATTGGGAAAGTAGAAAACCCACCGGGGTGATGGGGATGGCAGGATCGAAAAGCCAGCAGATGTGTAAGGTACTCAGGGGAAATTGTGTATTTTTGCAAAGAATTCAGAATTTGTAACCTAAATCAGAAAAAATGAGCAGGAAAAACGTTGACCAACGTTTTCCGGAGGAAGGGGATGCTCCCGGGAAAGTAAAAACTGGCACCACTGATACCGGCAACAAACCGGATAAAGGGGAAAAGGGTCAGGACAAAGGCAAGCAACTTAAAGGAGAAGAATCAGAAGAGCCGACCGGGCGTAAAAAGCTTATTAAAAGGCCCAGGATCATCAAAGCATCGGAAAGAGGAGGTATCCCCCATGATGACAGGTACCACCGTTCCATGTCTGGGCAAACCAACCGTTATCCGGAATATCACCGACCTGACGGAACATTCGGTCCCGGTCGGAGACCTGGCTACAGGAACCAGCCACCGACCAATCCTTATCATGAATATGCAGACAAGCGGTTTGCGGGGAAGGGTCCGATACCGGCACGGTGGCCGAATGCAGGTAACCGTCATGAAGCTTTCAGGGATGAAATGCCTTCGGGTTATCAGAAGCGTAGACCAGGAAATATCGTGAAGAAGTTGAAACCAGGCATGCCGGGGAGGATGATAACCCCTTCACCGCATCCCGAAGGGATCCGTATTAACCGTTATATTGCTAATGCAGGTATTTGCAGTCGCAGGGAAGCAGACAAGCTCGTGGAGGCAGGCGATATATCGGTGAACGGGGTTGTGGTCACTACCCTGGGGACACGCATCGATCCGGGCGATCTGGTGGCTTACAAAGGCGTCCCCATCCAGGGGGAAAAACTCCGGTATATCCTTCTGAACAAACCCAAAGGTTATATCACTACTATTGACGACCCTGAAGGAAGGCAGACCGTTATGGAACTGATCTCGGATTGTTGTAACGAACGCCTGTTCCCGGTTGGACGGCTGGACAAAGATACCACCGGCCTTCTGCTCTTCACCAATGACGGCCTGCTCGCTGAAAAACTGATGCACCCCCGCAATGTCGTTAAGAAACTATATCATATCAAACTGGATAAACCATTATCACACGAACATCTGAAAAAGATCAGCAAGGGTGTGAAACTTGAAGATGGCTGGATAAAAGCGGATCAGATTTCGTTTGTCGGAACCGTTGATGATGGTACGGAAATCGGGTTGGAAATCCATTCCGGAAAAAACAGGATTGTACGAAGGATCTTTGAATCATTGGATTATGAAGTAGAAAAGCTTGACAGGGTGATGTTTGCAGGATTGACAAAAAAAGACCTTCGCCGGGGGAAATGGCGCCATCTTTCACCCGAAGAATTGAACTACCTGAAAATGTTATAAACCAGCCCGCGGAAGAATCCACACGACACGAACCCGTGACAATGATCCCTCATATCAGCTCTGGCAGGAAAAAACTGCGGAAATGGCTGCTCGTAACAACCATTGTACTTACTTCTCTTCTGTTAATCCTATTGACAGCAGGATGGTTGATGGAGGGGCGCCTGGAAAAGATCCTGCAACAGGAAATCAACAAGCAACTCATTACCAGGGTTGAAGTAAAAGATATTTCACTATCCTTTCTCAGAAGTTTTCCCCAGGTCAGCCTGAAATTTACCGATGTCATCATTCCGTCAATAAAGGGAGACACGGCAGCGCTGCTTGAAACGGAGAAGCTTTTTTTGCAGTTCAGCCTTTGGGACATCCTCCGAAAGAATTATACGATCCAGTATATCGGGATCGATAACGGAAAATTGTCGATCCTGATACCTTCCGATGGAAAGCCCAATTATCTGATACTTAAAGAACAAAAAGAAGAAGGCGATGCTTTTTCCATTGATCTGCGTAAAGTGCTGATCAAGAATGTTGACATAACCTATCGTGATCAGAAGAGCAAAATCATATTACGCTTTTCAGGCAAGAGGAATACCTTCAAAGGTAATTTTTCGTCGAATGAATACAAACTGAAAGCTTACGGAGAAATCCGGATTAATATGCTTCAGGTTGGTACCGACCGTTTTTTCTCCGGACAGGATGCCTGGCTGGATCTGGTCATGGATATTGACAATCACGCAGACCTTTATGTCATCCGTAGGGGGAAACTTGAAGTGGAGGGGTTGCCTTTTCTGGTGAACGGGGAAATCCATAATGCCTCGGGGAAAGAAACCCTTACGCTTTTTATCGAGGGGAACAGGATGAAAACTGCTCACCTGCTGGATCTTCTACCCCGGTCGTATGCTTACCTCAGCGAAGAATACAGCCCTGCCGGAAACATAACCTTTTCCGGATCCATTACCGGAAGTTATGCCGGGTCCAAGATCCCTGAAGCACGATTTTCTATTGGCATTGAGGATGCCTCCCTCACACATAAAGGTACAGGGCTGGTATTGAAAAACATAGGCTGTCATGCAGAGTACTTGTATAATCAGACAGAAAACCGCCTGAAGATATCAGATCTGGTTTCCGTGCTGGGAGAGGGTTATCTGA
Source organism: uncultured Lentimicrobiaceae bacterium (assembly GCA_964652685.1). GTDB lineage: Bacteria > Bacteroidota > Bacteroidia > Bacteroidales > SKPS01 > SKPS01. The sequence goes on along the minus strand of CAZZBS010000018.1, from coordinate 7,924 downwards.
AGGGTTCGGCGGAGCTGGAAAACCTTAACAATCCTGTCATCAGGGTGGATATGCAATCAGAGCTGTCAATCAATGACCTGATCCGTTTTATCCAGGTGGATGAGCTTAAAGATGGAAAAGGTCGTATTCGGTTGATGCTTAAGGGGGAAACGGCAGTTGCCGTATCAAAGGATTTTAATATAACCCATCTGCTGAACAGTCGCACCAACGGTGTTATTGAATTAAGCGGTGCAGCTTTTACCATACAGGGTGACAGCAGGACCTACCAGGGGATGAGCGGCAAGTTTCTTTTTGACAACAATGATGTGAAAATACAGGATTTTAAAGGTTCTGTTAACCATTCAACCTACCATGTCGCAGGTTATCTTCGAAACCTTCTTCCCTATCTTTTTTTCGACAACCAGGATCTGGAAATCAAAGGCACCCTGACATCTGCAGATGTGGATCTGAAAGATATCCTTTTACCGGGTACAGGGACAAACACCGGGGAGGGAAGCATTTTTCGTCTGCCAGCCAGGATAAGTGGTAATCTTGATGTCCGATTTGAGCGACTACAGTTTGATGATTTCAGGTCATCGGATATCCGGGGCAGGGTTCGGGTGGAGAAAAGCAGGATCTACGCGGAAGAGGTAAGGATGAATGCTTTTGATGGGGAGTTGGCAGGTGCTGTTATGATCAGTGAGGCAGAGGGGGAAGGATATACTTTCAATTGTGAGATGAACACCAGCAGAGCTGATATCAGGCAGTTGTTTGGCCAGTTCAGGAATTTCGGGCAGGAGGATATAACCGAAAGGAATCTTCGCGGGAAGCTGACAAGCAGGATACGGATTTTCAGCAGACTTACGCCTGGCCTGGATTTCATGCTCCCTTCCCTGGAAGCTGTCGGGGAACTGGTGCTGGAGGAAGGTGCTTTGATCGATTATGAACCGGTCAAAGCCCTTGCCCGGTACACGCGGCTGGATGACCTTTCCGATATACGTTTCCATACCCTCAGGAATGAGATCCGGATCAACAACCAGAGGGTGATAATACCGGAGATGATGATCAGGTCTGATGCAGTTGATCTGGCCGTATCAGGTACACACACCTTTGATGGGATCATCAGCTATCACATAAAAATGTTACTTTCGGAACTGCTGTCGAAAAAAGCCGGAAAGCAGCGCTATGCTGACCCGTCTGCTGACCTCACGGAGCAGGATTCCAGGGGAAGGTTCATTCTCTATCTGGCATTGGAGGGTACGGTTGACCATCCGACCGTAAAATACGATCACAGAGGTCGAAGAGAACAATACAGAAAGGAGTTGATAACCGAAAAGGAGGGTGTAAGAGAGCTGCTTAAGAAAGAATTTGGTACTTTTATCCAGCCGGATGAGAAACTGCAAAAGACAGCCAAGACAGAAAAGCAGGAGGGTGTTATTTTAATCGAATGGGATGATGATTAGGCAATTAAATCGGTGTGAAATGGACATAGCATACATTGTTGTTTTCCCGGGAATGGTAATGCTCCTGTCCTGTACTCCCGAATCACCTGATAATCCTGACAGGTTCGCAGCATGAAACGATATGCCAATATACGCTATTGGAGATGGATACTGCTGGGATCGGCAGCGGTGATTGTGATCGCATCCCTATGGTATACCAATCTTCTTGTACGGAAGATCAAGGTTGAAGAGGAGCGAAAGGTACGGATATGGGCCGAAGCCATTGAGCGAAGGGTAGGCCTTGTGAACTATACCGACGATTTTTTTGAACGCCTCAAGGATGTTGAACGGCAACGGGTTACCCTTTGGGCCGAAGCGATCAGACAAAAAGCAAGGCTGGTGAATTATACCAATGAATTTTTTCAGTTGATCAGCAATGAGGAGCGCAAAAGGGTTGAACTCTGGGCGGAAGCAAACCGTATTGTTTCGAGGGCGGATACAGGACAGGAGCTTTCATTCTACCTTCAGATCCTTGCAGGCAATACCACCATCCCTATTGTGGTCACCGATGAATTTGGCAACATCCGTACAGCAGCCAATGTCGACTTTGACCCTGCCAGGATTAAGGTTCTTTCCGGTGCGTTGAAAAAGGAATTCTCGGGTTATGCTCCCATTGTTTCCGATAACTTCGGGCTGATCAACATGATTTACTATAAAGAGTCAAAGCTTTACACTGAGCTTCGGCAGATGCTTGATGAACTCACGGAGTCCTTTATCTCAGATGTGGTTGAGAATGCTGCGTCGGTCCCTGTCGTCATTACCGACACTACCCGATTTCAGGTCATAACCTATGGAAACATCGATCCTTCGAAAGTGGGGCCAGACAGCCTGCAGGGCCTTCTGGCCAGCATGGAAAAGGATAATCCACCCATTGAAATTACCCTTGCCGGAAAATCCAAAAGCCTCATCTTTTACGAGAACTCTTTCTTTTACAACAGTCTGAAAGAGGTTTTGGATAATCATATTCAGAAGTTCCTTGAAGAGGTGGTGACCAATGCAACGGCTGTACCTGTCATCATCACCGACAGCACCAGAAGTGAGGTGGTGGCCTTTGGAGGTGGCCTTGAACACATCGATTTTGACACGCCTGAAAAGCTTGCACGGCAACTGCGTGCCATGATGTCGCACAACCCCCCGATTGAGATACATCTTCCCATACAGGGCACCAGGTTTATCCATTATGAAGATTCATACCTTCTGAACCAGATCCGTTATTATCCCATCGTCCAGTTCCTGATCATCGGGATCTTCATCTTTGCGATTTACGTTTTACTGAACCTTACCCGCCGTTCGGAACAGGAACAGGTATGGGCCGGTATGGCCAGGGAAGCTGCCCACCAGCTTGGCACACCGGTATCCTCTCTGATGGCATGGCTTGAGTTGTTGAAAATGAAAGAAATCAACCAACCCATTACCGATGAAATCATTAAGGATGTAAAACGGCTGGAATCTATTGCAGAGCGTTTTTCCAAGATCGGAAGTATGCCGGATCTTACCCCTTGCAGTCCCTATCAGGTCATTGTGGAATCGGTTGATTATATGAAAGTACGTACCTCCAGTAAAATCACCTACCAGGTGCTGGCAGGGGATACCGTGAAAAACCTGCACATACCTTTGAATAAAAACCTTTTCCAATGGGTGGTTGAAAACCTGCTCCGTAATGCCGTTGATGCCATTGGCAATGAAGGGATCATTACCATCTCATGCATGGATCATGATAAAAATATCATGGTGGATGTGGAGGATACAGGGAAAGGTATCCCCAAATCCAAGATGAAAATGGTATTTATTCCCGGATATACCACCAAAAAGCGTGGGTGGGGCCTGGGGCTCTCGCTTTCTGAACGGATTATCAGGAATTATCATAAAGGGAAGATATTCGTAAAATCATCTGTACCTGACAAAGGGACTGTTTTCAGGATCATTCTCAAAAAATAATGGGAATAAACCTAAAAACAACCTATTATGATAAGACACATGGTTGGCACCGGAAAGTGATGGATGTAATACGGGAACTTACAGAAACCGTTCATGTCGTTGAGTATGTTTTTCCATAGGCTTTAAAGAAACATCGGTATATATGTTCAGGATTGAAAGATTCCGCAGCGGGGATATGGATCGTTTCCGCCTTGCCAGGGGGATTCGAAAGGTTGTTTTTATTCAGGAGCAGGGAGTACCTGAAGAACTGGAATATGAGCATGATGATGAGGCGGTGAACTATTTATTATATGAGGATGATCAGGTAAAAGGGACGGCCAGGTGGCGGGAGACAGAAAAGGGGATCAAACTGGAGCGGTTCGCCGTACTGGCAGTTGACCGTGGTAAAGGTGCCGGTACCCTGTTGCTGAAGCGTGTTCTGGAAGATGTGACCCCTCTGGGTAAAGAAATCTATCTTCACGCCCAGGTTTCTGCCATGGATTTTTACCTGAAGGCGGGCTTTAAGGTGAAAGGTGATGGATTTGAGGAGGCGGGCATACAACATTTCCTCATGATTTTCAGACCATGAGGATAGAACATTGTCAGCAAAAAATGATCAACGTATCAGTGTTACTGTCCCGGTCAGGAGATACTCGTCAGAGTAGGCTTCTTTGATGTATATTTTGTAGGCATACGCCGCTTCAGGGCCTATCTGGCCATTGATCCGGCCATCCCAGCGGTTCATGGGGTCGGTGGAATGAAAGACCAGCTTTCCGAAACGGTCGAAGATGAAGACCTCATATCTTTCCAATCCCTGAAAAACGCCGATGGGTCCAAAGTCATCATTGTTACCATCGCTATCAGGTGTAAAAGCATTGGGTACATAAAACCGGTTACATCTTTTTACACCAAGGTTAAAGGTATCTGTTACATGACAATAGACCCCGTTCATATAATTGGTGCCGGTAGCCCAGTAGGTTGAGCTCTCGGGGGGAGTAACCGTAATGCTGTTCACTTTCGATCCGGTGTTCCAGAGATATTCGGTGGCACCGGTAACATGGAGGGTGATGGTGGCTCCCCGGCATATGGTGTCTGATTCCGCCGTAATGTCTGTGGTTGGTAGCTGTATCACATCCAGCCACATCGATACTGTGCTGGTGCAGTTGCTCTGGTCGGTGACGGTCACGGTATATTGGGTGCCGTTGATGGGGCTTACGGTGATATCGGACTGGTTTTGCCCTGTACTCCAGATGTACTGTGAACCTCCTCCTGCCGAAATAATAATGCTGTCGTTGCGGCAGATGGTGGTGTCGCCGGTAATGGTTGCATTGGGCAGCATATTGACCCAGACGACGGCGTCTGCGGTGTCTTTGCATCCCAATGTATCGCTTACAACGACGGTATAGACGGTCATGGCCGATGGGCTGACACTGATCGAGGGGGTATAATCGCCGGTGTTCCATTCGTAGGTTGTGGCGCCAACAGCATAGGCGGAAATGGTGGCGATGTCTCCGTCGCAGATAGTATCGCCGGTTGTGGTAATGACCGGTTTACTGACCTCAACCAGCACCGAGTCAACATGGCTCATCTGGCACTGGTCGGTGATGGTTACCGTATAGAGGGTTGTAGCAGAGGGGTAGATGTTGATAAGCGAGGTGGTATCACCGGTACTCCACATCCATGAATAGGGGCTGATGCCCAGTGTATCGGTGCATTGAAGGGTAGCTGCGGTTGCACAAAGGATGGTATCATTGGAGGTAACAGGATCCATCGGATGGTAGTCTTTAATGAAAAGAAAGACGGTGTCGGTAGTGCAGTAAGAGGTGTTGGCAATGATCCTGATTGTTTCGATACCTTCGGGGATGCTGTCCATGATCGGATTAATAAAAAGAAGGGCAGAGTCACTACCAACAGGTATGACAATATTGTTGGGGATAGAAACATAATCAGTACCATTGGTGGCAGTACCGCTGACACTGTAATAAACGGTACGGGCCACCCCCGTTGGTGAAGGAAGCTTGAACCTGACTACGGCACTATTGCACCCTTCAACGGCCATTGTGTCAATACCAGGAACAGTGGTGAAGGTGGAGAGTTGAACATTGTTGCTGACAAAGCTGTTTGCTTCAAGAAATACCCCGGAATCGAGGATCTGGTCACCCGCATCAGCAATGGCCAGTTTCAGATGGTAGGAAATGCAGGGTACCACTTTGAGCCACGCTGTGAGCACGGTGGTCATACCGTCATATTGAATCCAGCTGCCGCCTGTGTTGTTGACGTAATAAGCGCAGTTCATGCAGGGGCCGCCGTTGGCGGTGCCATTATTAACATTGTTGATGGAAACAGGGGTGCTCACCGTTCCCGGGATGATGGCAATATTACGGTTGTTGAAAGGCACCCAGGTAACGGGGTCATAGCCGCCACTTACAAAGAATCCGAATACATCATTGAATGAACTGTTCACATATTCCGGGTATTCTTCTGAAGCAAAGACATACCTGAACTTGATGGTATCCGACAGGGGTATGAAGTCGAATTCAAGGATGGATGCATCATAGGTTGTATTGGGACCGATCAGGCTGGTAAGTAATGCATCACCGGGTGTTCCGAGTGCCATGCCTGCTCCGCTGAGGGTGTTGGGGCCAAGGGCTGTTGAGACATTACCACTTGCCATGATGATGCCTGATGGAAAACCGAGATTCGTTGCCATGGCTCCCGTGGTAAAGGACCCGATGGCATTGGGGTGCCCTGTGTAAGTTACATTGGTTATGGTTATGCCTGTACCGACCAGGATATTCTGTACCATCTGGGTAGGATTGCCCCCGGGGATGATCAGTAACTGTGCATACCCATGTATCGTGGTCAGAAACAGGGTAAGAATGATAAAAACAGATCGGATCCGAAACATGGTTCAACGGAATTATATAGGTTGAGTTATTTATATAGACATGCAAACAAGGGTAAGAGTTGCCTGTTGATGATAAAATAGATGAGAAAAATCACTATCTTGAGCCCGTTTTCAGAAATTCCGATGAGATAAATATTCCAGGTACAAATGTATAAAAAATAGATTGCTATGGAACAGATCAGTCAATTTATAGGGAAAAATAAGGAAAGATTTCTGAATGAGTTGTTTGGCCTGATGCGCATTCCATCTATCAGCTCGGAAAGTGCGCACAGGGATGATATGGTAAAAGCAGCCGGATACTGGAGAGACACTTTATTACGGGCCGGAGCAGACAAGGCGGAAGTAATGCCATCCGGGGGAAATCCGGTTGTATATGGTGAGAGGATCATCGATTCGTCGGTTCCGACGGTGCTGGTCTATGGTCATTACGATGTAATGCCTGTTGATCCTTTGGATCTCTGGAAATCACCCCCTTTCGAACCTGAAATCCGGGATGGGAAAATCTGGGGGCGTGGTGCCGATGACGACAAAGGCCAGGCTTTCATGCATGCCAAAGCATTCGAGTTCATGGTACAGGAAAACACCCTGCCCTGTAATGTGAAATTCATGATCGAAGGGGAAGAGGAGATCGGCTCTCCCAGTCTGGGTAAGTTCTGTGAGGAACACAGGGAAATGCTTGCGGCCGATACCATCCTGGTGTCCGATACATCGATGATAGAGCCCGATATCCCTTCCATTACCACAGGGCTACGTGGCCTGAGTTATATGGAGGTTGAAGTTACCGGGCCGAACCGTGACCTCCATTCCGGATTATTCGGTGGTGCAGTGGCCAATCCTGCCAATATCCTGACAAAACTGATCGCTTCCCTCACCGATGAGAAAAACCGTATAACGATTCCGGGATTCTACGATGATGTGGAGATTGTATCGGAGGAAGAGAGGGCCGAAATGTCAAAAGCACCCTTTGATCCGGACAAATACAAAAAGGCGCTCGACCTGGATGAGGTGGTTGGTGAGGTGGGATATACCACCCCGGAAAGGACCGGCATCAGGCCATCGCTGGATGTGAATGGTATCTGGGGAGGCTACACTGGCGAAGGGGCAAAAACGGTCCTGCCCTCCAAAGCTTTTGCAAAGATATCCATGCGGTTGGTGCCAAACCAGAATCATGTGAAAATCAGCAAACTCTTTGAGGAGCATTTTAACCGGATCGCCCCCCCGTATGTCAAAGTGAAGGTCAAAGCCCTTCACGGTGGACAAGGGTATGTTTCCCCCATCACCACCACTGCCTATAAGGCCGCAGCCATGGCCTATGAGAAAAGTTACGGCAAAAAACCGGTTCCGGTGCGCAGTGGTGGCAGTATTCCAATCATCGCCACTTTTGAGGAAAAGCTCGGGATAAAATCCATCCTCATGGGGTTTGGCCTGGAATCGGATGCCATTCACTCACCCAACGAAAACTATCCACTTGAACAATTCTTCAACGGCATTAAAACCATCCCGTGGTTTTACAAGTATTTTACTGAACTGAACAGGTAGGATAAAGAAAGAGGGGGCATGATCGGAGGGCGCTGAAAAAGTGCCCTTGATTACGACCTTCAATTGAGAAAAACTGGCA
>CAZZBS010000017.1:0-61715 GCA_964652685.1 uncultured Lentimicrobiaceae bacterium | reverse complement strand
GTCCAGTGCGCTGCCGATGCACTACCCCCGACCACCCTGCCCATGGTGAAGGATACCTGTGGTAACACCCTCACCCCTTCTCCTGCTGTCACAGGGGGGTCTTACAATGGATGCGAAGGTACCATCACCTACACCTATACCTATACCGACTGCGCTAACCTCAGCTTCGTCTGGACTTACACCTGGAACATCAACCTGACGACACCACCCACGGTGCCCTCCAACGGATCTCTCACCGTGCCGCTCCCCTCGCTGGCTGTACCTCCGGTAACCCCCTCTGTCACCGACTACTGCGGAAAGCCCCTTACACCCACCCTGTTCAGCGTCATCGACAACCCAAATCCCATCGTCACAACAGGAATCCGTACCTATACATACCATTATACCGACTGCGCCAACAACACCTCCGCCTGGACTTTCACCTATACCATCGATCCTTCGATGATCCCCGTCTTCCCACCCGATGACTCCACCACCGTTGAATGTGTCGCCCAGGCCATCATACCAACAGCACCTTCCTATATCGACCTTTGCAACAACCTGGTGATTCCCGTCTACAACGGTTTCACCGATATCCCCAACCCCATCGCCTGCGAAGGCAGAAGAGCCTATTCATTCACCTATACCGACTGTTATAACCAGGTCTTCGTCTGGACTTACACCTATATCATCGACTTTGGCACACCTCCTGCTGTCCCTGCCAACGGCAATGCTACCGTGGAATGTGTGACTTATGCCGTGCCCCCTGCATTGCCCGGCGTCACCGATCATTGCGGCAACAGTGTTACTGTTCAACTCCTGAGTGTCATCGATAACCCCGATCCACTTTCCTGCAACGGAACCAGGGTCTATACCTATGCCTTCACCGACTGCGCACAGAACATCTCCCCATGGACATTTACCTACGCCATCACCCGCAGCACACCGCCGGCTGAAGCCGGAGGCCCGGTAGCCACCTCAAACACCATCCAATGCGCCGCTGATGCATTGCTCCCTGCCATCCTTCCCATGGTGAAGGATGTCTGCGGAAACACGCTCACCCCTTCTCCTGCTGTAACAGGGGGGACTTACAACGGATGCGAAGGTACCATCACCTATACTTATACATACACTGACTGCGCTAACCTTAGCTTTGTCTGGACCTACATCTACACCATTGATCTGTCAACCTCACCTGTTGTAACAGGTAACAACAGTGTCAACATAGAATGCCTGGCTGATGCCCTACCCCCTACATTACCCAACGTCACCGATCATTGCGGCAACAGTGTCACCATTCAGCTCCTGAGTGTCATCGATAATCCTGATCCTTTGACCTGCAACGGAACCAGGGTCTATACCTACACCTTTACTGACTGCGCACAGAACACCACCCAGTGGACTTTTACCTATTTCATCACCCGCAGCACACCGCCGGCTGAAGCCGGAGGCCCGGTAGCCACCTCAAACACCATCCAGTGCGCCGCTGATGCATTGCCCCCGACCATCCTGCCCACAGTGAAGGATGTCTGTGGAAACACCCTCACCCCTTCTGCTGCTGTCACAGGAGGTACTTACAACGGATGCGAGGGTACCATCACCTTTACTTATACATATACTGACTGTGCTAATATTGACTTCATATGGACATACACCTATAACGTTGTGCTCATCACACAACCTATTGTACCTCCTGATAGTTCCCTAAGTATTGCCCATGTCTCTTTTGCTGTCCCTCCAGCAATCCCTTATGTCACTGACCATTGTGGAAACAGTGTAACCACATCTCTGTTCAGTGTTGTAGATATGCCCAATCCTATTATCCATAATGGAACAAGGGTGTACACCTATCATTATTCTGATTGTGCCAATAATATAGCTGTTTGGAAATTCATATACCTGATCGATACAACCTATATGCCTGTTCCACCTCCTGCTGATTCCGTAACAGTTGCATGTGTTGCAGATGCTGTAACTCCGTCACCTCCTCCCTATACAGATCTTTGCAATTTGACAGTGATACCTGTCCTGGTTTCTGTGACTGATGCACCGGATCCGATAATATGCGAAGGAAGAAGGGTATATCTTTATAAGTATACTGATTGTCAGAATAATGCAATATATTGGACATTTACCTACATTATTGATCTGACAATTCCACCTTCCGTACCCTCCAATGGGAGTGCCACCGTTGAATGTATTGCTGATGCTGCCCCTCCTGTTTTGCCCAATATTACCGATGCCTGCGGTAACAGTGTCACTGTTCAGCTCCTGAGTGTCAACGATAATCCCGATCCCTTGACCTGCAACGGAACCAGAGTCTACACTTACATCTTCACCGACTGTGCACAGAACACCTCCAATTGGACATTCACCTATACCATCACCCGTAGTGTTCCACCGGCTGAAGCCGGTGGCCCGGTTGCCACCTCAGGCACTGTCCAGTGTGCTACCGATGCACTGCCCCCGACCATCCTGCCCATTGTGAAGGATTTCTGTGGAAACACCCTTACCCCTTTTGCTGCTGTTACAGGGGGTACCTACAACGGATGCGAAGGTACCATCACCTATACCTATACCTATACCGACTGCGCTAACCTCAGCTTCGTCTGGACATACACCTGGAACATCAACCTGACGACACCACCTGTCGTTCCGGCGAACGGCAACACCACAGTGGAGTGCCTTGCTGATGCCATACCCCCGACCTTGCCTTTCGTCAGCGACCATTGCGGCAATAGTATCACCATTCAACTCCTTAATGTAGTTGATAATCCCGATCCGCTTACCTGCAACGGGACCAGAGTCTATACCTACGCCTTCACCGACTGTAGCCAGAACACCGCTTATTGGACATTCACCTACAATATCACCCACAGCACTCCTCCCGCAGAGAATGGAGGCCCGGTTGCCACCGGCAGCACCATCCAGTGTGCTACCGATGCCCTACCCCCCGCCATCCTTCCTGTTGTAAAAGATGCCTGTGAAAACACGCTGTCTCCTTCTTCACCCATTACAGGAGGAACCTATAACGGATGCGAAGGCACCATCACCTATTCATATATGTACACCGATTGCGCAAACCTTACTTTCGTTTGGACATATACCTATATCATCAACCTGACAACTCTGCCTGTCCTTCCGGCGAATGGAAGTGCCACCGTGGAATGCCTGACTGATGCTGTACCCCCTGCCTTACCCAACGTCACCGATCATTGTGGCAACAGTGTCACCATTCAGCTCCTGAGTGTCATCGATAACCCAAATCCATTAACCTGCAACGGAACCAGGGTCTACACGTATACCTTCACCGACTGCGCCCAAAACGCTACCCCCTGGACATACACCTACTTTATCACACCCAGCACACCACCGGCAGAAAACGGAAGCCCGATAGCTACCAGCACTACGGTACAGTGCTCTGCTGATGCGATACCCCCTGTCACTCTGCCCATCGTGAAAGATGTCTGCGGTAACACCCTTGTACCTTCAGCACCAATCACAGGCGGAACCTTCAACGGTTGTGAAGGCACCATCACCTACACATACACTTACACCGACTGTGCTAACCTAAACTTCTTATGGACATACACCTACCTGGTTAACCTTACAACCCCACCTTACCTTCCCGTAAATGGTAGCGCCAATGTGGAATGCCTGGCCAATGCTACACATCCTGCATTGCCCATCGTAACGGATGCCTGTGGGAATAGCGTCACCGTTCAACTACTGAGCGTCACCGACAATCCCGATCCGTTGACATGCAACGGAACCAGAGTCTACACTTATACCTTCACCGACTGCGCACAGAATACCACCCCCTGGACATTCACCTACTTCATCACCCACACTACACTACCGACAGAATACGGAATTCCGGTTTCTACCAGCAGTACTGTTCAGTGCAGTGACGTTGCCCTACCCCCTGTCATCCTGCCCGTTGTTAAGGATGTATGCGGAAACACTCTTACACCTTCCGGACCCACTACTGGTGGGACCTACAACAGCTGTGAAGGTACCATCACCTATCAATATGCTTACACCGACTGTGCAAATCTCAGTTTCGTATGGACCTATACTTATATAATTGACCTTACAACCCCACCTGTCACGCCTGCATCCGGCAGTGCAAACATGGAATGCCTGGCAGATGCATTGCCCCCGACATTACCCAACATCACCGATCATTGCGGCAACAGTGTTACCATTCAGCTCCTGAGTGTCATCGATAATCCAAATCCATTAACCTGCAACGGAACCAGGGTCTATACCTATGCCTTCACCGATTGCGCACAAAACACCACTACCTGGAACTTCACCTATATCGTCTCACGATTTACACCCCCAGCAGAAACAGGAGTACCTGTAACCAACACCATAACAGTCGAGTGTGCTGCTGATGCCCTCCCCCCTGCCAATTTGCCCGTTGTGAAGGATGCCTGTGGAAACACCCTCACCCCTTCTGGTGCTGTCACAGGGGGTACCTACAATGGATGCGAAGGAACCATCACTTACACCTATACCTATTCCGACTGCGCTAACCTCAGTTATGACTGGATCTATACCTGTATCATTGACAGGGTTACAGGACCGCTCGTTCCTGCTTTTGATACTATCACCGTAACATGTCCTGCTGCTGCTACAATGCCAACGGCACCACTGTTAACCGATCATTGCGGAAATCCGGTTGCACCCCTGCTCCATAGTGTCATCAACCAGCCTGATCCAATCATAACCACCGGCTTGAGAACCTATCATTTCCAGTACACCGACTGCGCAAACAATACATCGTTCTGGAGCTTCACCTATCTGATTGACACAATGCCCCCTGTCACGATCAATACATTACCTGCATCGTTATGTCTCGATGACTCACCTCTTACACTTTCCGGAACACCAGCAGGTGGCGTATTCACAGGGCCAGGTGTGATCACAGGTCTCTTCTATCCTTCCCTGGCTGGCCCGGGTCTCCATACAATCATTTACACCTATAGCGACAGTAATAATTGTAGCAGGTCAGATTCGGCAAATATTCAGGTTTTCCCGTTGCCATTGGTTAATATATCTAATCTGCCAACCTCCATGTGTATCAATGACAATCCTGTCACATTGACGGCCACTCCTTCCGGAGGACTATTTTCCGGAAATGGGGTAACAAGTGGCATCTTTTATCCAACATCCGCCGGACCAGGTGCTCATCCAATCTATTACACCTATACCGACATGAACGGATGTACAAATTCCGATACAGCTATCATCACGGTTCATTCCTTACCCTACGTGGCAATAGGCGGACTGGCAACCTCCTATTGTATCCCTTCATCACAGATATATCAACTGGCCGGCCTTCCCCAGGGTGGAACTTTCACCGGACCCGGCATTTCAGGCAGTATGTTCAGTCCCCAGTCTGCAGGTACCGGTACTAAAACCATCATTTATACCTATACCGACCAAAATGGCTGTACGAATGTTGACAGTGCTGTAACAGTTGTCAACAGCACATCTGCCTCCTTTTCCGGGCTCGCCTCCTCATACTGTCTGAACTCTCCTCCTGATACCCTTACCGGATCCACCTCCGGAGGATATTCGGGCTTGTTTTCCGGCCCGGGTATTACCGCCGGAAATATCTTTAATCCTGCAGTAGCTGGCGCTGGAATTCATCCTATTGTTTACACCCTTACCGATTCAACAACGGGTTGTACCGGAACAGATACCCAATATGCAACAGTCTTTGCACTGCCTGTTGTAGGTATTGTCAACCTGCCTGCAGGAATCTGCATCAACAGCTCACCCATTACCGTTATTACGATTCCAGCTACAGGTGGAACCTTGTCAGGACCAGGCATTACAGGCCACACTTTTGATCCTTCGACAGCTGGGACCGGTATTCATAATATTTCCTATTCGTTTACCGACACCAACGGATGCAATGCTACTGTTTACCAAAGCATTGAAGTCTTTCAGGAACCATCTGTCTCCTTCACCGGCTTATCAGCATCATACTGTGAGCATGATTCTGCCGTCCAACTTATCGGGATCCCGCCTGGTGGTTTCTTTACCGGCGCCGGAATGACAGGTAATATGTTCTTCCCGGGTACTGCACATGCCGGAACTCATATCATAACGTATTCATATACAGATCCACATGGTTGCAGTAATGACTCATCTTTATCCGTCACTGTATTTCCCAATCCGGTAATAAATCTTGGTCCGGATCAATTAATCTGTATAAATCACACCATAGTACTTGATGCCGGGCCAGGTGCTGCCTCTTATCTCTGGTCAACAGGAGCAACATCCCAGACATTGACGGTTGACAGTAACCTGCTTGGAATCGGAACCCATACCATCTGGGTTACTGTAACCAATGCCAATAATTGCAGCTCAACAGCTTCAATAAAAATTACCGTTGCCCCTTGTGAGGGGATCAGTGAACCTGGAGATGTAAAGGAAATAATGGTATATCCAAATCCATCCGATGGCCGGTTCAACCTGATGTTCAATAATTACGATCAGGATTTTACAATGATTATCTATAATGAGCTGGGGCAGATTATCATGAAAGACCTGGTTGCTATTCGAAATACCACACAGCACCTTGAACCTGTCGACCTGTCGAAACACCCATCAGGGGCCTATTTTATAAAACTTATCAATGAAAGAACCATAAAAGTCATAAAGGTAGTGATCAACTAATAAACGGATACGGACCAGGCCAGCAGATACTTCGGTTTATGTATAATTGGACAGCAAATACAATCTGTATCTCTGATAGGATTGTCAGTATTTGCCTTCTTGTATCATAACGACTTGCATATGTAACCAATCTTCCATGGTTCCGTATAAAACACACACCTCCTCAGAGAAACAAGAAAAAGACAACATAAAGAATACATATTCAAAATATTAAAACGACAGATCCGGATAGAAGGGATAATATTTTGTAAATCAATTTAACTACATATAAAATACGGTTTGCAAAGAATAACGGAAAAGAGAAGTAAATGAATATCGTCACCTGTAACCTGAAATTGATTGAACCTTAGATAAGTTAAACCTTATATTCTTAATTTGCAACTATTTAGATAATTTTTTTATACAATGGCATGACCAATCAAAGAGATCTATTCAAAATACGAAAAATTTTTTTTTGTTTTGAGGAAAATTGATGTACTTTTATGCTCTGAAAATATAAGCCCGGAGTTGGCAAAAACAAATAGTAGAATATGGTATTAGAATTTACTCTAATCCTTGTATTACAATATGTTGTTCCCCGTGCGATCTATGCACGTGTCTTTAATCGATACAATCAAAGCATGTCAGGCCGTAGACAAACGAAGCTTGACGGTTCATTCATTTGATCATCGATTCAAGCAAATCCATCTTCAACGAGCTTATAAAAGAAAAATAGACTGATCAGAAATACCAAACAATTTGTATCATGAAAAAACAATTACTGGCTTTAATCGCAATGTTTTTTACCATATCTGGTGTATGGGCAGGAACATTAACAGTAGGTACAACAGGCACCTATGCCAATCTGCAAAGTGCTTTAGCGAATGCTTCCAGTGGAGATGAAATACATATTCTCACTGCCGGAAACTATTCTGGTTTTACATATAGCAGTCCTGGGAGCCTATTAGTTAAAAACATGTCAGGTGGTACTGTGATCGTAGAAGGATTATCACCTGCATTAACTGTGACAAGCGGGATCATTACCTTCCAGGGAGTTACCTTTGTCACCCCTACCAATGACCCGACTATTCTGATCACGGGCGGCAAGCTGATCATCCGCACCTGTACTGTCATTGAATCGACAACCATTAACCAATCGGGAATATTGCTCACAGGAGGTGAACTGGATGCCGGCCTGGCCTCCGATGAAGGTCATAACACCTTTATTGTTAATGGAGCCGGCAAAGCGGTCAACAATACTGCAGGCATAGCCAATGCCATTGGCAACTACTGGGGGGGAACCGAATACAACACTGTGCTTGGAAGAATTTCCGGTACTGTTGCCTATGATCCCTGGTGCAACAGTTCCTTTACCCAGTGCAATTTTTCAACCTCCGGCGGACCTGTTACCACAGCCCCAACCATGATCGCCTGTACACCATCCATTGCGGTACCCATTACTGTGGATGTTTTCAATAATATTGATGCCATCTCACTTACCCTTGATTTTGATCCATTGGTACTAAATTATACCGGTTTTACAGCACACGCTTCACTTGCCGGCAACTTCACAGTAAATCTGGTTTCACCGGGACGCCTTAAGCTTGCATGGTATTCATTCTCATCAGGTGTAACAATTCTCCCTCCTCCCCCACCCCCTTATCAATTGGTATCCTTACAATTCAACTATAATGGCGGCACCTCATTCCTGAATTGGAATGACAGCGATGATGTGTGGTGCGAGTATTCGAATGCTCAGATTGCCGGCCCTTTTAATGACAACCCAACCTCCTCATATTATATCAACGGATGGGTAACGGAGCTTCCTGCTGCAATTGCCGGCCCCAATATTTCCGAATGCCAGCAGATACCCACACAAACGTTGACTGCTACTGCCATACCGGTTGCCCCTGGGACAACCATTACATGGTTTGACGCTCTAACCGGAGGCAATATTGTCCCTTCACCAACCTTAAGTGCCCCGGGAACCGTCACTTACTATGCAGCAAATTCCGACGGCGTCTGCAACAGCCAGACACGTGTCCCCGTTACATTGCATATGGATCCGATAAACGATGCCACCATCCAATACCTCAATGCTAACAACCAACCCTATTTCTGCACCAACGGCACCACAGTGAATGTCTCACTCACCGGAACAACAGGTGGTGTTTTCTCGGTACTTCCCTCTACAGGACTTGCCCTCGATCCGGTTACCGGACAGGTAGACATCACCAACAGTGTTGCCGGCACCTATACAGTTGCCTATACCATGCAGGCAGTAGGTCTTTGCCCCGCCAATACTGTAACAACACCCTTCATTCTTACACAATTGCCTACCATAACCACCTACCAATATGATGACAGCCCCTTCTGTTTCAACGGAGCCAATGCTCTTCCAAACCTGGTTGCTTCACATCTGAACGGTATCCATACTATCCCCAACCCTCCCTTTGGTTTGGTTTTCAACAACGCAACAGGTGAACTTTATCTCGGTGGACAGTCCCTGCCAAACACTTATACGATGCTTTATACCATCCCCGCAGCTCTGGGATGCCCTGATGTTACCAAAACAACTGTCCTCACCGTACTTCCGCCATTCTATGCCAGTGCCACTATGACACCGGAAACCTGCCCAAGTGCCAATGACGGAACCGCTACTGTCATTACATCAGGTGGTAGTGGCCAGCCCAGCCAGTTTACCTATCTCTGGGATGATCCACAGCATCAAACCACACCAACCGCTATCGGCCTGGGTGCAGGAACCTATACCGTGGTTGTTACAGATACCGATAATTGTGATGCTACTGCATCAGTTACCGTTACTACAATACCTGATTATCTGCCACCGGTCATTACCTGCCCGAATAACATCACCCAACCAACCAATACAGGTGTTTGCGAAGCTACTGTAACCATCATTCCTGCAACAGCCACTGACAATTGTTTGATTACCAATGTAACAGGTGTCAGAAGTGATTATCCTTTAACACTTACTGATCCCTTCCCACTGGGATTAACAACCATCCTCTGGACTGCCATGGATCTTACCGGCAACAGCGCTACATGTGTTCAAACCGTAACCATTATCGATACAGAAGACCCGGTGATTACATGTCCAGCCAATGTGGTAGTAAATGCTGACCAGGGCCTTTGCAGTGCATCTGTTTCTGTATCGGCAACAGCCATTGACAACTGTGGGACGCCATCCGTCTATGGTATAAGGAGTGATGCCGGTCTGATGACAGATCCATTCCCTGTCGGTATCACCACCATTACATGGACAGCCGTTGATAACTTCCAGAATATCGATGTGTGTGTCAGCACAGTTGAGGTCATCGACAATCAACCTCCTGTTATGACCTGCCCTCAGGATATAAATACCGGCAACACCCCTGGCTATTGCCATGCCTATCTTTATGTACCTTATCCGAATGCCACCGATAACTGCACCTCGGTTAGTGTGTATGGTGTCAGAAGCGATGCCCTGACATTATACGATCCTTATCCGATCGGTACAACAACCATCATCTGGACCGCTTATGATATGTCAGGAAACTCTGCTACATGTACGCAGACCATCACCATCACCGATGTGGAAAATCCGTCCATTTCGTGCCCCAATGATATTTATACCCATACAGATCAAGGCCTTTGCTCAGCCAGTTTACAGCTCTTGATTCCACTAGCCTGGGATAACTGTGGGACACCCACTGTAACCGGTGTCAGAAGTGATGCCCTTCCATTGGGAGACCCGTATCCACTTGGCACAACAACCATCGTTTGGACTGCCGTTGATATGTATGGCAATTCATCAACCTGCACCCAGACGATCAACGTCAGTGACATTCAACCTCCTGTGATTACATGTCCTGCCGATATCATGCAAACTGCTGATCAGGGATTATGCTCCGCCGTGATTACCATCGTACCTGCAACCGCATCTGACAACTGTACAACCATTGTTAACATCAGTGGAAGCAGAAATGATCAACTGGCTCTTACTGATCCCTATCCGGTTGGCTTGACAATCATTAAATGGACAGCTCTTGACAATTCGGGCAACAGTTCGACATGTCTTCAGAATATTCTTGTTACCGACAATGAACCGCCGACGATTACATGCCAGCCCAATATCAACCAGACCGCTGATCCCAATTATTGCGGAGCTTATCTTTCAATTGTCAATCCGGTCATCGGTGATAATTGCGGATCAGTAAGTGTAATAGGGGTAAGAAGCGACAACCTGCTCCTGACTGATATGTACCCGGTTGGAACAACCTTGATCACCTGGACAGCATTTGACTATTCAAACAACACCAGCACATGCGTGCAGACGGTCACCATAACTGACAATCAGCCTCCTTTTGTTTCCTGCCCGATGGATATCATCCAGGGAAATGATATAGGCCTATGTGGAGCCATGCTCCAGATCGTTGGTCCGTTTGTCAGTGACAATTGCGATCCCTATCCTGTTGTCACATGGGTAAGAAGCGACAACCTGCTCCTTACCGATATGTTCCCGGTAGGCATAACCACCATTACCTGGTCAATAACTGATTTCAACAACAACACCTCCACCTGCGTGCAGACAGTCACTATCTATGATTCCGAAGCACCCGCCATTACATGCCCTGCTAACATCAATGCCGTCTTCAACAACAACGATTGCGATGCACTGGTTAATGCAGGCTGGCCTGTGACGCAGGATAATTGTGGAGTCAGCAGCGTCGTTTGGGTAAGAAGTGATATGGAGCCTCTGACTGCACCGTATAATGCAGGTTCCACTACGATCACATGGACAGTTACCGACCTTTACTACAATTCCCAATCATGTATCCAGACTATCCTGGTTGCACCTGTTGAACTCATTGCTCTTTACAACTTTGACAATGCCAATCAGTATCCCATCCCACCTGACTATATTGCACCTACCCTGACAGGATACGCAACTTCATTTGAACCCTTCCTCCTGACACCAACAGGCACACCGACAGGTCCGATGGCCTTCGTATCCGACCTTAACACTACCGGAAACGACGGACTAGCCATGGCACAATCCAACGGTAATAATGTAAGGTATTTTGAATTCATCACATCTGGTGACTCCCTTTACAAATACCGTGACTATCAGATTTACGTGCAGGGAAGACGTGAATCACAGGCAGCTAATATGATAACGGCTTATTACAGTTACGACGGGCTTACTTTCTGGCCGGGTGACAGCATGTCCATCCCGGTTCCGGATACCTGGTTCGAAGGAATCCTTAACCTAACCGGGCATGACTCGATCAACTATAAGAAGAACATTTATATCAGATTGTATGTCAAAGGCACCAACTATCCCAGCGGTCTGACCCAACTCAGTATCGACAATGTCCAACTCGTCGGAATAAATGGTCCGATTGCACGACCCGATTATGTTACGGTTCAGGCTAACTCTTCTGTGATCATTGATGTGCTTGCCAACGACTATTACGGGTGCGCCGGGCCTCATCCAGTTATGCCCATCATTGGTGTGGATGTGCCCGTCAACGGCACCTCAACGCATAACCCGAACGGTACTATCACCTATGTGCCTGATCCCAACTATGCCGGGCCGGACTTCTTTACTTACAGGATATGTGATGCCAATAACAGATGTGACACTGCCATCGTCAGGATTATCGTTTACACTTCAACCTATAACCTCAATGCAAAGGTGCTGCTGCAAGGGCCATTCGATCCCGGAACCGGATTGATGCATGACAGTCTTAGGGTTAAAGGATTTATTCCAACAACAGAACCCTACACAGCGCATCCAGCATTCAACCACGTAGGATCCGGAGGAGGTGAAACCATCACCAATGCTGGTGTGTTAGCCGTTACAGGACAGGATGCCATTGTTGACTGGGTGTTCATTGAATTCAGAGATAAAAACAATCCAACCACAGTACTACAGACACGCGCAGCCCTTGTCCAACGCGATGGTGATATTGTCGACATCGATGGTGTCAGCCCTGTCAGTGTCTACGGACTTTCAGATCCACAGGTTTTTGTCTCAATCCGTCATAGAAATCATATGGGTGTTATGACTGCTAATTCCATAACGATGAACATCGCAGCTACCTATTTGGATTTCACCAATGGCACCGTTCCAGAGTTCAATTATGGCATTCAATACGGGTATAATTACACCACTCTGGCTCAGAAAGACCTCACTATCAGTAAAAGAGGCTTACATGCTGGTAATGCTTTACAAGACAATAAGGTGAAATACCAGGGAGCCAACAGCGACAGAAGCGCCATCATCTCCGAACTGCTCGCCTATCCAGGAAATATTTTATATTCCTACAATTATAATTTCGCATACGGATATCTGAACGGAGATCTTGATATGAACGGCCAGCTGAAATACCAGGGTGCCGGAAGCGACAGAACTTACCTTCTTAATATCATCCTGAATTACCTGCCTGGCACCAACGATTCATTTGACTTCATGATCGAACAGTTGCCCTAACATACATTTCTTTCGATCCGGTCTTCCGGTTAAGGGAGACCGGATTTAAAGGAAAAAAGAAAAATATTGAAAGACTAGTAATTAAAATAGTATTCACCTAATTTGTTAATCAAATTGAAAACCCTCAAAATTATGAAAAAGATACTGGTACTTTTCAGCCTTCTGTTCATGGTTATTTTCGGGATTGCTCAGGTGCCACCTGAAATGAGAACAAAATTGGTTTATGATGCAACAGCGTGCAGATATGAGGTTTATGTCATTCCCTCTTCTACTATTGCTACATTCCCAATGGCCGGTGCCCAGATCGTCATTGCAGTTCCGCATAACATGATCACCAATTACATTTCTTTCCGGCGAAATGCATTTAACATCACCACTGTTTCCCCTACTAACAACTGGATAATAACTGCCTTTGCCGATAAAGATGTGTTACCCACCTATTCAGGCCCCTTCGACTATTACGCTGTCGATAATACCGGAGGCGACCTGGGGGCACTTACCGCCAATACGCCACATCTGTTGTTCCACTTCAATATCGGAGCCAACTGTATCAATGGATTGCGGCTTTGGGAAGGTGTTGGTGCCATACCTAACAATTATAATGATCCACAGTACCCGATCCCTGGGAGTGATTTCATGTCAAACATCGCTTATTCAAGTATGCCCAGCCCTATTGAAACCTGGGTTGGTAACATTGACAACCTTCCAACTGTCCTGCCTTTACCAACGGCAGGACTTACCACCCAGGACGGCGTGCCACTGGCAGGTTTGACAACCATCACGGCAGTACCTTCAGGCGGAGCAGGATGCAGTGGCTATGCATACACCTGGTCAGGTACCGGTGTTTGGCTTTCCCCTCCGGGGACCAATAACTACGGCATTGTTCAGACACCCGGCCTGGGTACTTACTCTGTCCAGGTTGCCGACAATAACGGGTGTACAGGTGTTGCCTCCATCACCCTCCCTCTCGTTCCGGTTGAACTGATCAGTTTTACTGCAACCAAAAGCAATGATGTTACATTGCTTAACTGGACAACCGCATCAGAGGTGAACAACAACTACTTCGCTATCGAGCACTCTACAGATGCCGAACAATTCTCACAGATCGGTAAAGTGTTGTCAAAAAACGGAAACAGCACATCAATACTGAAGTATGATTTTATCCATACCAACCCATCCAAAGGCATTAACTATTATCGTCTTAAACAGATTGATTTTGACGGGTCATACACCTATTCCGATGTCAGATCTGTGATCTTTGGCAGTCAGTCCGGACTCATTATTTATCCCAACCCAACCCATGAAATGCTAATGGTTGAGATTCCTTCAGGAATGGACGAGAATGCTATTCTTGAAATCACCAATGCAACAGGACAGGTTGTACGCTCCTTAAACAATCCTCAGGATAATGGTAAAATCATCAGCCTTAATGTTAAAGATCTTGCTGACGGATATTATTTCCTCCAGATTAAAACAACCGCTAATATCTTCAGAGAACAGTTTATAGTAAGCCAATAACCATTACTGAAAGTGCATATAAAAACCAGGCCTGATCGTTATCAGGCCTGGTTTTTTGTTGTAACAGATTTACATCAGATTGAAATGCCCTATCACTGCCCTGATCAAAGGATAGGTTGCAGGCAGAAATGTTTGTTTCAGAAAAGGCTTTGTTGCCCATAGCACCTGTTCAATCCCCTCGTTGGTTTCAGGTTCAGGATTACAGCTACCATCGCTTCTCATGGTGAACCACCGGGTATGCTTTATAACCTTCCGCCCAACCTCCTTGTATATGTGAAATGTTGAATAAGGTGTATTTCCGGTAATGACCGGTTGTATCCCTGTTTCTTCATATACCTCACGTACAGCACATTCCGAAACCGATTCGTGGGCATCGATCTTTCCCTTGGGAAGGTCCCACCTCCCTCTCCTGAAGATGACTAGCAATCTTCCCCGTGAATCCTGCACAACCCCTCCGGCAGCATCTACTTTATAATAATCTGCAAATATCCGCCGTTGTAACTTTTCCGGATCATCAGTCTCTACCACCATCACCGGATAGGACGCTTTTTCTAACAAGTACTCCACATTAGATAAGGGATTGTCCGGACTGGCTTTCATTATAAACGAATCCTGCAGGTTATTGGTTAATTGTCCCACAGATTGTGTAAAAATGATCACCCTATTGTTGGAAAAAACTTCATACATTTGCACCATGAATTATAATGAAGAACGAGCATTAAAGACTGCAGCCCATTTACTGCAAATAAAAGCAATAAAACTTAGTCTTGCAAAACCTTTTACCTGGGCATCAGGATGGCAGTCACCCATCTATTGTGACAACAGAAAAACATTATCGTATCCGCAAATCAGGACCTTTCTGCGTCAGGAGATGGTAAAAGTAGTTGAAGATGAGTTTGGCAATGTCGGATTAATCGCAGGAGTAGCGACCGGTGGCATTGCACTGGGTGTGCTCGTTGCACAGGATCTCGGACTTCCTTTCGCTTATGTACGGCCAACCGAGAAGAAACATGGCCTCGGGAACCAGATTGAAGGTGTTGTCGAATCGGGTCAATCGGTTGTGGTAATTGAAGACCTGATCAGTACAGGGAAAAGCAGTCTTTCTGCGGTTCATGCCCTGCGTGAAGCAGGCTGTCAGGTGAAAGGGATGGTAGCTGTTTTTTCCTATGCCTTTCCCCAGGCCGAAAAAGCATTCCAGAATGCTCATTGTAAACTGGCGACCCTGAGCAACTATCCTTATCTCGTCCAACAAGCATTAGAGGAAGAATACATCACACAGGAGGAGATGGAAAAACTCATTTTGTGGCGCGAAGATCCTGAACACTGGGGCACCAACCTCTGACATCATGCAGCATTTCGAAAGCGAACACAAAAAGTCAGATCTGCCTCTTAAAAGCCTTTATCAAAGAATTTCCGATTTCCATGAACTTGGCCAATTAATGCCGGAACAGGTCATTAACTGGGAGTCTGATGAAAATACATGCTCTTTTACCATTTCCGGTATGGCCAACATTTCAATGCGGTATAAAGAGAAGGTTCCTATGCAATACGTCAGGATCGAATCTGTGAAATCCCCATTCCCCTTTGAATTAAAGATTTCCCTCGTGTACCAGACCGGACATCCTGATCTCTTCTGCCAGACCATCCTTACGGCTGACATGAATGCCATGCTTGCCATGATGGCTTCCCGTCCGCTAAAATTTCTGGTTGACACCATCACCAAGAAATTGGCTTCAGCGGATTAGCAACTCAATATAAAAAGACAACCTCTTTAAACCCAAACTTCCGCTCCCCTTCTGCTGTCATGATTCGGAGCATCCCACATCTGTCTGTTCCTTGTATTACACCTTCAAATACCTGCCGGTCATCCCTTGTAAAGGTAAGTTTCCTGTTTAATCCGAATAATACCTCATCATATTGCTGATGCAGGAGATCGGGGGAGGCCTGATCATGGCCGGAAGCTGCCTTCAGCATCATGATCCACTTCTCCATGGCTGTCTTAACATCCATTTCCCTTCCTGAAACACATTTCACTGAGGTAGCCATGTTGAATTCATCGGGAAAATGATCTTCATTGATGTTGATCCCAACCCCGATAATCGAATTCACCACATATTCCCCCATAATCCTGTTTTCAATCAACATTCCCGCTATTTTCTTATCGTTGCAGATGATGTCATTGGGCCATTTGATCTTTACATTCGTTCTATTTCCTGTTATCATACCGATAAAATCCACCAGAACCAGGGAAACATGTCGTGCAATATCAAACTGCCATCCGGCAGGTAATCCCGGTGGTGTGGCAAGAAAACTCATCAGAATATTGGCATCCCGGGAGCTATGCCATCTGTTTTTATTATGTCCCCTGCCCCGGGTCTGATATCCTGCCGTCACATAATAACCTGACAGCTCTTCAGGATTTTCATTCACACGCAACAATTCCTTCAGTTTATCATTGGTAGAGCAGCAAACATTAAGGTGTATTTTCTGTTTAAGCACCGGACCGAGGTTCATCATTTAATCGTTCAGCAGGTAAATGGGTTAAAATGCTTACTTTTACAGCAAAAATAATGTATATTGGCGTGAAACCGAAAGAGATCATATGAACAGAACCGATGTGCCTTCGACAGAACTGGCCCGATGGGTCGTAACTGCATTGCAGGAGAAGAAGGGCAATGAAATTGTCCAGCTGGATTTCAGGAGGATGCACAATCGGATCGTCGATTTTTTTGTGATTTGCCATGCGACCTCCATCACACAGGCAGAGGCCCTTGCCGATTCGGTGGAGGAGGTAGTGAAAAAACAAACGGGATTAAAACCCAAACATACCGAAGGCAGACAGAATCGCGAATGGATCCTGATGGATTATTTTGACGTCGTGGTTCATATTTTCCTGGCATCGGCCCGGACTTTTTACCGGCTTGAAGATTTATGGTCAGATGCCGACATAACAAGAATTGAAGACTAATACAGTATCCCCCATGAACGGAGCAGATAAAAACAAGCGTGATCATACCCCTTTCCGACCAAACGGAAGTCCTCCTCCACGTAAGAACAATAAAATCTACTGGATTTATGGATTGATCGCCCTTGCTTTGCTGGTGGTGACCTCCATCCGGTGGGGTGGTGGAAATAAAGAGATCACATGGCTGGAATTTGAGAAGGAGATGTTACTCAAACGGCATGTTGAGAAGGTATCTGTTGTGAATAATAAACGGGTTGAGGTTTATATCAGGAAGGAGCATCTTAACGATTCCATCCATGCACTTGTTCATAAGATCAGCACCAAAGGATTTAATGATGTTCCGAATCCTGGTCCTCATTACCTTTTACCTATCATAACCCTTGAGCAGTTTGAAAAACGGTTCATGGAGCTTCAGGATAAACTGGTCACCCAGGACACCACCGGTTTATGGCAGCGGATGCTTGATGCCGGCACTCCGGTGGACAAAGCGAGCTACGAAGCTGCTGTGGATAAGATCAAACGTGATGTGAATGTTCCTGTAATCAGTGAAGAGCGGCGGGAATGGGGCAAGGAGTTAAGCTGGCTGATCCCGTTGATTCTCATCGTGGCAGTCTGGATTTTCCTGATGCGGATGATGGGGCGCGGAGGTGCGGGAGGGGGGCAGATCTTCAATATCGGGAAATCAAAAGCCCAGTTATTTGACCGTGACACCATGGTAAAGGTCAACTTCAACGATGTTGCCGGGCTGGAGGAAGCAAAGGTAGAGATCATGGAGATCGTGGATTTTCTTAAAAATCCCCGTCGTTATACCAATCTGGGAGGCAAGATTCCTAAAGGGGCATTGCTGGTAGGACCTCCGGGTACCGGAAAAACCCTTTTAGCCAAAGCAGTGGCAGGTGAAGCTCAGGTTCCATTTTTTTCCATTTCCGGGTCTGACTTCGTGGAAATGTTTGTAGGTGTAGGTGCTTCCCGGGTCAGGGATCTTTTCCGGCAGGCAAAAGAGAAATCCCCCTGCATCATTTTTATTGACGAGATTGATGCGATTGGCCGTGCCAGGGGCAGAAATGCCATTACAGGCGCTAATGATGAAAGGGAAAATACATTGAACCAACTGCTCACGGAGATGGACGGATTTTCGACCAACTCCGGGGTTATCATCCTGGCTGCCACCAACAGAGCTGACATTCTTGATCGTGCTTTGCTGCGCGCCGGCAGGTTTGACAGGCAGATTCATGTAGAACTTCCCGACCTGAATGAGAGACAGGCTATCTTCAAAGTCCACATGAAACCACTGAAGATACATGAAGATGTAGTCATTGATTTCCTGGCCAAACAGACACCCGGGTTTTCCGGTGCCGACATTGCCAACGTATGTAATGAATCGGCCTTGATAGCAGCCAGAAAAGGAAAGAATGACATCGAAAAACAGGATTTCATGGATGCTATCGACAGGATCATCGGTGGATTAGAGAAAAGAAACAAGATCATATCTTCCAGCGAGAAAAAAGTAATCGCATTCCATGAAGCAGGGCATGCTTCGGTGAGTTGGCTTGTCGAGCATGCCAATCCATTGGTGAAGGTAACTATTATCCCACGTGGCAAGGCACTCGGAGCTGCATGGTATCTCCCTGAGGAGCGCCAGATCACAACCTATGACCAGATGTTCGATGAGATTACAGCAGCCCTGGGTGGGCGTGCAGCCGAGGAGGTTATGTTCGGCAAGGTGAGCACCGGCGCACTAAACGATCTCGAAAAGGTCACCAAACAGGCTTATGCCATGGTAGCCTATTTCGGTCTCAACAAGGAAATCGGTAATCTCTCCTATTATGACAGCACAGGCCAGCAGGAATTCAACTTTAACAGGCCATACAGCGAAAAGACAGCAGAAATTATTGACAAGGAGGTGAAATCTCTTGTTGAATCCGCCTATCAACGAGCCCTGAAGATATTACGCGAAAACAGAGAAAAGCTGGAGCAACTTGCCGGTGTCCTGCTGGACAAGGAGGTGATCTTTAGTGAAGACCTTGAAAAGATCTACGGTAAAAGCCGCTTCCAGAAAGACCATGAGAAAGAACAGTTGCATCAGCAACCCGGCAACCAACAGAATGATGTTACAGTGCCTGAAAACCAACAGAAAAAACCTTCCCTGGATGAGGATTTGAAACTGCAGGAATAGAACACGTGTGGTATACATGTAACAAATGCTACGACCATGAAAGAAGCAACCGCCAAAGAAAGGGTATTGAAAGATATCCGTAATGCATTGATCCAGAAAAATGAAAACCCCTGGTTTAATGTAACCCGGGATAAGCCGGTGTATGCCCCCGTTGATCCGGTTTCTGAGGTTGCTTTTGCTGAAGCGATTAACCTGGCAAACGGTCGTTTTATCTATTGTGCCGATGAAAAAGAGATGCTGATTAAACTGATCGGTTTGATGCGAGAAAGAGGATGGGAGGAAATTTTTACCCTGAACAAAAATCTTGAAGAATTACTGCAACTTGCATCCATCCGGGTAGAGAACGATCCGAAAAAATTAACGGATCTGAAAGTTGGCATCACGCTGTGCGAATCGCTGATCGGACGACTTGGTACTGTGGTCGTGTCATCATCCGCATCTGACGGACGCAGAATGATCATCCATCCCGAAGTACACCTTGTGTTTGCCTATGCATCTCAGGTTGTACCCGACATCCGGGATGCTTTTGCAGTAATCAAAAAAAGATACGGTGAGAATATGCCCTCCCTGATCACCCTGATCACAGGACCAAGCAGAACAGCCGATATCGAAAAGACACTGGTGATGGGAGCGCATGGCCCCAAAGAACTTATCGTCTTCATGATTGACGATAAAAGTTTTGGCAACCTGTAATCATATCTTATTGAAAGCAATCCTCATACGTACGTTATCGGGAGCTGTTTTTGTCGCTACCATCCTTCTCCCCCTCCTGTTTATAGATTACCTTTTCCCTTTTGTAATAGCTGGATATGCCCTGTTGATCATCTTTGAGTACATCCGGCTCATCATTAAAATCCGCAATACGAATACCCGTTCATGGCTCAGAAACCCTTGCTTCAGCCTCACTGCCATGCTCATCTGGATTATCCTTCCCATGACTCTGCTCGCCATCATGCCAGTGGTTTCATCACGTTTCGTCAGCATCCATGGAGCCATTTTAACCCTTGCCATGTTTGTACTGGTGTGGACACACGACACCTTCGCCTTCCTGACGGGCAGACTGCTTGGAAAACATCCGTTGTTCCCAAGGATATCCCCTGCTAAAACCGTTGAAGGGGCACTGGGTGGCTTTTTTTTCACCATCATCGCTGCCATCCTGGTTTATTATTACACAGGAAGGGAACTACCATTGCTTTTCTGGGTGGGTGCGGTACTGATCGTTGTTATTGCCGGGACCCTGGGTGACCTGACCGAAAGCAGGCTCAAGAGAATGGCAGGGGCAAAGGATTCAGGATATATCATGCCTGGTCATGGAGGAATCTTCGATCGTTTTGATGCCATTCTTTTTGTTGTGCCCTGCTGGCTGCTCTGGCTCCGGGTCATATCGTGACAACATTTCCATCCATGCTCTCCATAAACCTGCAGGACAGATCTGCCTGAATCAGGAGGGTTTAAGGAAAAAAGTGAAATGCACCTTCCCGTAAATCCTTTCCTCTGAAAAACAGGAATGTTCCTGAAAAATATCTTTTCTGCCATGTTCAAGCACAAACAGCCCCCCTGGTCTTAATACAGGAGAATAGAGAACAAGATCAGGTAATGCCCGAAGAGTGTCAAGGTCATAAGGCGGATCAGCGAAAATCAGACCTGCGCAAGCGTTGGTACTTTTTAAGAAACGAAACACATCTTCCTTTATTACCGACATCATGGAGAGATGGAGGAGGTCGATGGTCTTTCGGATAAAGGCGACACATCCCGGGTGCTTTTCAACAGCAATCACCGACAATGCGCCACGGCTGCAAAATTCATACGCTATGAAACCTGTTCCACTGAATAGATCAATGACCGGTTCATCTTCAAGGTCAATACGGGTTCTCAGGAGATTGAACAACGCCTCCCTCGCCATATCGGTGGTAGGTCGTACCGGAAGATTACCCGGTGGGGTAATCCGTCTTCCTTTGTATGCTCCCCCTATGATTCGCAAAAAATCAGATTGATCAGGTCGTGATACAGGTGGAACTGAATTCCGGAGGGCCAATCATCCTTTTGCAGTTTGCTGGGTGGTACTACAAACTGTAACTTTTTGCTGGCACCCTCCAGCTCTTTATAGATAGATGACTGTTCCGTGATATCCCCGGAAAGGAGGAATCGGGTCTCTGTTACATGAACAGCTACTTTTTCGGCAATGGTATAAATATAATAGATAAACTCCTCCGGATTACTGAAAGTAAAGCTGTTATGGAAGATAAGCTCGCTGCCTTTCACCAGATGGATGAAGAAAATATTACCTGAAAAATGAAGGCAAAAACAAAAACCCTCTCCGGATCCCTGGGTGTCCACCTGAGGGCAATGCTGCAAGGACACTGAAGCAACGTGATGAAATTCGGGTTGGGCAAACATCCTAGTCAGGCGATAATGCATCTTCCCTTCAATGGCAAAGATACATTCGACTTTTAAACTTTGCACGGAATCCGAAAGGACCTGGTCTTCTGCTTCGAGATCCACATTGAATGACAGGTAGTGTTCCTTTTCTTGCGGATTGTATAATGTATAAGGAACCAATGTGACCTTCTGATTGACTACCACCAGTTGCACCTGTCTGAATGAGCTTTTTAGCCATGGATTATCATTGATCCATGATTCCAGGGCGTTAACAGCATCATCTGTACTGTCTGTGCCAGATTGATGTGCTGCGATCAGACTGACACGACCGGTTCGTTTTTCTCCAGCCACGCAGTAAAATCCCGTAGCATCGACACGCACTGCAAGGTCAGACTGGCGGGTCTTATCTTCGTTAAAACCAGGTGCAATGAATTGAATGGTTGATAGATCGCCTTGTGCCATAACAGACATTCCTCCTATTCCCAGTTGCCATCTTTAATGGGCTCGCTAAGGGAACCTACCTGCAATGAGATGACTTTATCCTGTTTGATATATACTTCCTTCAATCCGTTGAGATATAGAAATTTGTCTGCAACTACCTCAAACACTGGAACCGGTATATTACTCCGGTTGATGACATCAGACTTCATGTCGAACTTCACCTTGGGATTGGAAAACGGGATGTAGGGCAAAATATCAGGATTAAAGTTATATACATCTTTAAAGATCGAATCCATTACGCTCTTATGGGTTGTGTCGATGATGATATAACCACGTTTGATGAGTTCAGGTTCCGGAAGTGAATCACGAAGTTCAAGCGGGGTGTTGTTGATCTTACGGAGCAATTTCAGGTTCCCGTTCTTGATAAAGTCCACCAGCGAATCCAGGTCGCCGGTATATCTTTTATAGACGCTCTTATATGCTTCTTGTGCATCCCTTATATGGATCAAGCGTTCTTTGACCACTTCAGCACGTCGTTTGTATTCGTTTTCGAATTTGATGGGGTCATTGATGGAACGGAAGGCAAACCAGAGCATCACCAGGATGGCAGGAATGAACAGAATGATAAGTATGCGGTACAGGGCAACGGGCAACCTTTCATACCTGATCATGATCAACAGGGTAAGCAGGCCGACCAAGATAAGGCCGATCCCTCCAAGCAGGAAGAAAATTCCCTGATCCTTAACCAGACCGAAGATCAGCACACCAATTCCCAATGCCAGAATGAAGGCAGGGAAAATAGCTCTGTAGAGAACATGCTTAATTTTATCCATAAGGTTCGTGATTGTTGATGTTTGAAAATTCCTGATTTTGTTTTGAATCTGTATTGCTGCAAAAGTAAAAAAATATACGCAGTGATCTGAAAAAAAGAAGTTATCGATAGAACGATAACAGAAAACGGCCGCTTTTAGTATGTATTGGAATTGGGGTGTTCAACAGAATTCAGATCTCGCAGTAATCCGGAATATGATCAAACTGGTTAACCCTCCTTTCCTCATGATTTACATAGGCAACATAATGGATTAAACCGTTAGAAACCATTAGCCAGGGAACCATAAAGATGAGATTGTACCTGGAAACCTGTTCCATGACTTTCAGGTTGAGTATAATTCCCGGTGCTTTGCACTCAATCAGGAACGCAGGTTTCAGCGCCTGGTTATATACAAGCAGGTCCGCACGTTTGGTCAAATTATTCAGACGAAGGGCATGTTCAACAACCATGTGTGACACCGGGTAATGCAGTGCTTCGGCCAGATACCTGATGATATGCTGTCTGACCCATTCCTCAGGAGTAAGCCTCACCTGTTTCTTTCTGACGGGATCAAAAATATAATGTTTACCCTCACGAAGGGTTACATCAAATTGATAGTTAGGGAAATTCAAGGGTGGCAACATAGCATACGAAATTACAATATTAAGCAATCCGGTTGGTCCTGTGCCGTGAAATATCGATGGATCACAAATAAAACGGAACAGATTGGCCGAAAAAGAGTAGGTTTGTATGACGTAAAAATGGTCGCCACTGAATTTTCAGTCCATTCAATATAAAGATGATATAACATAAGGAACCCATGAAAAGCAAGGAGGAGATTGTTCGGGACTGGCTTCCAAGATACACAGGCAGGAAACTTCAGGATTTCGATGAATATATCTTACTGGTGAACTTTCATCACTATCTTGAAGATTTTGCAGAAAGATACAAGGTAAAGATCACCGGTGTTGGCAAGCCCATGCCCAATGCATCCGCAGAGGGTATAACGATGATCAATTTCGGGATGGGGAGTGCCAATGCTGCCACCATTATGGACCTTCTCACTGCGGTCATGCCCAGGGCAGTGCTTTTCCTTGGCAAGTGTGGCGGTTTGAAGAAAAATGCTGTTGGTGACCTGATCCTGCCCATTGCAGCCATACGGGGCGAAGGCACCTCCAATGATTATTTCCCTCCTGAAGTACCGGCACTACCTGCATTCAACCTTCAGAAAGCCGTTTCAACAGCCATCCGTGACCATGCATTGGATTACTGGACCGGCACTGTCTATTCCACGAACCGTAGGGTATGGGAATATGATGAAGCCTTTCGTACCTACCTTAAAAAGACCCGCTGCTTAGGAATCGATATGGAAACAGCTACCCTATTCACCGTGGGATTCGCCAATCATATACCGACCGGCGTACTGCTCCTCGTTACTGACCAGCCCATGATCTCAACAGGGATAAAAACAGCTGCCAGTGATGCCATCATTACCCGTAATTTTAGCAAACAGCACCTTGCCATCGGAATTGATGCCCTCCAGATGCTTATCAACGAGGGATTGACCGTCAAGCACCTGCGATTTGAATCATAAAACATTCATGGATAATTACCTGAAGATCATACAGCAAATCAAAAACAGGGTGTTACATCCGGTTTACCTGCTTTTCGGCGAGGAGCCCTATTTTATCGACATCATTTCCAAAGCGGTCGAAGAGAGCGTGCTGAAGGAAGAAGAAAAGGAATTCAACCAAATAATTCTGTACGGGCAGGATACAACCGTTCAGCAACTGATAGGAATAGCCAAACGCTATCCCATGATGTCGAGCCACCTGGTGGTCATTGTACGCGAAGCCCAAATGATAAAGGAGATAGAAAACCTTCAGCCCTATCTTGACAATCCTATACCCAGCACTATTCTGGTCCTGTGTTGCAAGAACAAAAAGTTTGATAAAAGAAAAAGCTTTTACAAAGCAGCCATGAAGATGGGTGTGGCATTCGAATCTGAAAAAATCAAAGATTTCCGGCTTCATGCATGGATTGCCTCTTACATAACTGAACGGGGATATCAGATACGTGAAAAAAATAGTTTGCTGATCGCCGAACATCTTGGCAATGACCTTGGTAAGGTTGTCAATGAAATGGAGAAGGTTTTCATTTCCCTGGAAAAAGGAAAGGAGGTGACTTCAGACATCATTGAACAGAGCATCGGGATAAGCAAAGACTATAATATGTTTGAATTTCAGAATGCCCTGGGCAGCAGAAACATTCAGAAAGCTGTCCGGATCGTCCTTCATTTCGTCGAAAATCCCAAAGAGAACCCTTTCCCAAAGATACTAGCCTTCCTGTACAGTTATTTCAGCAAACTGCTCAAAATCCATTTCATCAACACAGGTGACAAGCAGATGCTGGCCTCCGAGCTTGGCATAAACCCTTTCTTTGTTTCAGAATACCAACAGGCAGCAAAGAACTTCCCGCTGAAGAAGGTCATCAGGATCATTGAACATCTGAGGTATTATGACCTGAAATCCAAAGGTGTTGATAATCCATCCGTCAGTCACGGTGAATTACTGAAGGAACTTACCTTTAAGATCCTGCACTGACCGATGGCTGGTTTATCAGCCCCGTATTCTTAATGTTTGACATTCCCTTTCCACAGTAACAAGATTATATGTATTTTTATGCTCGTTTATTTCAAGCCAATCACAATAAACAGCATGATAAAGCAAACGCGGATTGTGGCCATTTTCGCCATGTTCCTCCTGTTATCGGGAAGCATTTCAGGGCAGAAACCTGGAGATCTCAGGGGATTCGTTTTCGGTCAGAGCACAGGAGAACCTTTGCTTTTTGCCAACATTATCCTTCAGGGTACCACTTCAGGCGCCATGAGTGATGCCAACGGTTATTTTATCATAAGCAATGTAAAACCCGGTGAATACAGGGTGATGATCACATACATCGGGTATGACACGCTCATTGAATCGGTTACAATTAAACCCGATGAGATCACCAGCCGGAGGTTCTACATGAAGGAAAGATTGCACCAGATTGGCCGGTACACTGTATCAGCTGAACGTCAGAGCGACCTTACCGAGACAAAGACCTCTGTTATCAAGGTTACCCCAAAACAGATTGAACGGGTTCCTTCGATTGGAGGGCAGGCCGACCTGGCACAGTACCTTCAGGTGCTTCCCGGGGTTGTATCAACGGGTGACCAAGGGGGAAAACTTTACATCAGGGGTGGATCCCCGATCCAGAACAAAGTGCTGCTTGACGGTATGATCATATACAATCCTTTTCACACCATCGGTCTTTTCAGTGTATTTGACAATGATATCATAAAGTCGGCGGATATCTATACAGGGGGGTTCAATGCAGACCTGGGTGGACGGATTTCCTCTGTCATGGATATAAAAACCCGTGACGGCAATAAACGTAAACTCTCAGGAGGCATCAGTGGAAGCACCTTTGGGACGAAAGTCTTAATGGAAGGGCCTATCAGATCCCGACAGGACCAGGAAGCGAAAGCATCCTACATTCTTTCATTTAAAAACTCCTACCTTGAACAAACCTCCAAAGTCTTTTACGAATATGTAAACGAAAAAGGATTGCCTTTCAATTACATGGATATGTATGGCAAAGTAAGCCTTCTTGCTGACAATGGGAGTAAGGTCAATTTTTTCGGATTCAATTTCAGTGACCATGTCAATTACAAGGCCCTTTCCGAATACAAATGGAACACATGGGGATTCGGTACCAACTTTATGCTTATTCCTGCTGAATCACCCATGCTGATAGAGGGCAATTTTGCCTATTCTTCTTATTACACCTCCCTTACTGATCAATCGAACCTCCCCAAGTACAGTGATGTTGACGGATTCAACTTCGGCCTCCATTTCAGCAGTGCAAGGGGGAAAAACCGGAACCAGTACGGGATTGAGCTGCTAGGATTTAAAACTTCCTTCTCGTTCATCAATCCTGCCAACCGTCTGATAGACCAGACGGAATATACAACCGAAATGGCGTTCTATTGGAAGTATAAGGTTACCCTAGGGAAACTGATCCTTGAACCCGGTTTCAGGGGTCATTACTATGCCTCCTTGTCGGAGTTTTCACCGGAGCCCCGGCTGGCCGTCAAATACAGGCTCGCTAAATTCCTGCGCGTCAAAGCAGCCACCGGATTATATTCCCAGAACCTCATCGCTGCCAATTCGGACCGCGATGTGGTAAACCTGTTCTACGGATTTCTTTCCGGCACTGAAAACCTTCAGGATACTTTCGCCGGAAAACCTATCCGCACTTTCCTTCAAAAAGCCCGGCATTTTATCCTTGGTTTTGAAATCGATCTCGCAAAAAATGCATCACTCAATATCGAAGGATATATTAACCAGTTTACCCAGCTCACCAGCCTGAACCGTAACAAGATCTACGACGACAACGATCCCGACTACGCAAGCAAACCCGATTTTCTATTAAAAGATTTTATCGTCGAAAGGGGTGCCGCCCAGGGAATCGATGTATCCCTGCGTTATGAGATCGTCAATCTGAATTTATGGGCAGTCTATTCCCTTGGTTTCATGCAACGGGAAGAGGACCTCAACGGATTTCTTTTTTCCTACACCCCACACTATGACCGACGGCACAATGTAAACCTTGTTGGATCCTACAGTTTCGGTAAGAGATTGCAATATGAATTCAGCGCCAGATGGAATTACGGTTCAGGTTTCCCTTTTACACCCACAGCAGGTTTTTATGAAACCATGTCTTTCGAAAATGGTATAAATACCGATTATATCTATCAAAATGGCTCCCTGGGATATGTTTATGGTGAACTCAACAGCCGGCGACTGCCTGATTATCATAGGTTAGACGTTACCATAAAACGCAGCTTTGAATTTTCAAGAAGCAATATGCTGGACGTTGTCCTATCCGTCACCAATGTTTATAGCCGGAACAATATATTCTACTTCGACCGTATCAGGTACGAACGGGTGGACCAGCTCCCTATTCTTCCCAGTATTGGATTTAACTGGAAATTCTGAATCGATTTCAAACAGCTTTCAGGTCAATTTCGAATCCCGCACGCAGATACAGGTAAATATCCCTGCGGTGATGAGCTTGCTGATGTGGTGAGCGTTTGTTGCCCTGTCTGACGATAACAAGTTTTCTGGATGGAACCGCAATGATGTATTGGCCACGGATTCCCCTGGCATAAATGACCTCCTCCCCCTCCCATTGGGTCAGCCACCAGTGAAGAGCATAATAATTGACCGTATCCCCCTTTTCATCTGTGATTCCTGCCAGTGGCCTGATCATCCGGTTGTAATAATCCCGTGTGATGATCTGCCTGCCTTTCCATACACCTGAATCGCAGACCAGTTGGCCAATCCTTGCCAGGTCACGTGCTGTGGCTGAGAAACAACAGAATGCCTTTTCCATACCACCTTTCCGGTCCAACGACCATAAAGCAGACCGTTCCGCCTGCAGAGGGGTCCATAACTGTTGGGAAGCATATTCTGCAAGACTTTTCCCCGTTACCTTCCTCAGCACCATGCCCAGTATCTGGGTATTCGCACTTGCATAGGCATACTGTGTTCCCGGCTTATTTTTCAGATTGAGTTCCATCATCTGCGTTTCCAGATCGGTGCCGTAATACGACCGGGTTGTCGGACTGAACGGGGAAGCATATCCCTCATGATAATCCAGTCCGGAAGTCATGGACAACAAATGGGTGAGTTTCATCTCAACACCATATTTCCTGTCACCGAATTCCGGCAGAAAATCACTGACTGCTGCCTCTATACCCAGAATGAGTCCATCCCGGATGGCACATCCTGCCAGCAATGCAACAATGCTCTTGGTTGAACTGAAGATATTAGAAAATGATGTCTCTGTATGTCCATTGAAATACTTCTCCCACAGGATGGAATCGTCCCTGACAACCAACAGGGCATAAGGTTGAAAATGCAAGATACTGTCCATCAGCTCTTCTCCCACAGCCATTTGGTTGTATTTCGATGAAACTGGCCATGGACAAGGATCTCCTGCTTCCACGATGCTGTTTTCAAAGATCTTGTAGTCATCCGTATCGGCATATCCATGCACAAGCGAATTCCTGGAATAGTCAGGCAGGAACTGATAAACCAATCCCAGGACCATCAGGCAGATTACAACCCACAACCAGACTTTTGTCAGTGATATCGTATTCATATTGTGATATTTGTTGATTTTCAGGTATTTTACTGCCTGTCAGCCAAGGAATTTCTTCAGGGCTTCCCGGTTATATACGGATGTTATCTCTCTCCCTTCCGGTGTAAAAAGCCGTTCAATCTTTCCGGCAAAATGATCTGTGATCCTGCCTCTGACAATTTTTCCTGTGCTATTTACCATCTGGTTTTCATCATTGAATTCTACGTCAGCAACCGCAACAGCTGAGGGGATCCAGCGCTGCGGGAACCAATCCGCAAACTCACCTCCTTCCCGAAAGCGGTCAATATCCAATTTCACAGCAGCCAGGACGTTCCCCAAAGCATCCTCTTCCGGCAGGTTTACACTTCTCATCAGGTTTCCTGCAGCCTGCCTGTTAACTACCAGAATAGCCGAGGTATAGGGATGCTGGTTGTTGATGAGGATGATCTGATCAATCATCGGGCATTTTTCGATGATTGCTTCTTCAATCCCTTCCGGGCTGTATTTTTCGCCGTCACTGCCAATCAGAAGACTTTTAAAACGACCCAGGACATAGAGAAAGCGATCCTGGTCCAAATAGCCCATATC
Source organism: uncultured Lentimicrobiaceae bacterium (assembly GCA_964652685.1). Taxonomy (GTDB): domain Bacteria; phylum Bacteroidota; class Bacteroidia; order Bacteroidales; family SKPS01; genus SKPS01. Next base: position 31,495 of record CAZZBS010000017.1, on the reverse strand, counting down.
CCCGGTGTATAGCCAGCCATTCCGGATGGTTTCAGTGGTGGTACCTTCATTTTTCCAGTAGCCCTTCATCACATTATCACCCCTGACCACAATCTCTCCTTTCTCCCCTACCGGTTGCAAATGCCCATCCAGGTCACAGATCATGATGTCAAGATGATCAACCACCTTTCCAGAGGAACCCAGCTTATGATGGTCCGGTGAATTGGATGAAATGATCGGGGCTGCTTCGGTAAGGCCATACCCCTGGTACATTGGAATGCCCAATGCGTAAAAGAAATATTGCAGGTCAATATCCAGGAGGGCGCCTCCTCCGACAAAAAACTTCAACCTCCCCCCAAAGTTCTCCCGTATTTTCTTAAACAATACCCTGTTGATCAGATTATACTGTAATTGCTTCCACCACCTGTTGCGAACCTTTGTCCTGTTGTAACCATTGCCATATAATGCTATGGAGAGCCTGATCCCATGATCAAAGATTTTTTTCAACATTGCCCCTTTGGCTTCCACACCTTTTTCTATATTTTTTCTGAAGTTCTTTGCCAATGCCGGGACACTCAACAGAAAATGTGGTTTTATTTCCCTTATATTCAACGGGATATTCCTTATTGTTTCCATAGGTGTTTTACCAAGCTGAATGGAAGCCAGGCTGGCCCCATTTTTCATCAGGGCATAAATTCCGCAGGTATGGGCAAAAGAATGATCCCACGGTAAAATGACCAGTGATGAATACCATTCCGGGATCTCAAACAGACCACCGGCCTGTTCTACATTCACATAATAGTTCTTATGGGTTAGCATGATCCCTTTAGGGTCGGCGGTGGTGCCTGATGTATAACAGATGTTAACGACATCATCCTCCCCAACAGAAGTCATGATCTCATCCAGTGCGCCCGGATTGGCTTCAGTGTATGCAATGCCCATTTTCATCACCTCTTCCCTGAAGGTCACCTTTTTTTCCTGTGTTTCCATCGGGTCAAGCAGGATCACATGCCTGACCCCCGGGGTACGTGGTAACAGCGTCAGGACTTTGGAAGCATGACGGGCTGAAACGATGACCATAGATGCTTCTGAGTGATTGATCCTGAAACAAAGGTCTTCAATCTCTTTGATCCTGACAGAAACAGGCACATTGACCGCACCGGCACAAATAACGGCCAGTTCGGACATCACCCAGTCGTTTCTTTCTTCTGACAACAGTACAACATGGTCTCCACGATGAAGCCCGATGGCCAGCAAACCATTGGCAAACGTACGAACAAGATCACCCATGGCAGCATAGGTCAGTGGTTCATAACCATTTCCCCCGTATTGGTACATCATCGTATTTCCCGGGTACTTCTGTACGCTTTCCTGAAAAAGGGACGGTATGGTCTTCATAAGGTTGGATTTTAAACGTAAAGGTAAAAAATGAAGGAGAAAAGCAAATGAACTGCTTTACTATTTCTGTTTTAACACCACCTCTTCAAACCACGCTTTAAACTGGGATGAAGGCTGTCGGGCACCGTACGTGTCGAAGGAGCCATCAGGGGCTATCAGGATAAAGAAAGGGCATGATCGTATGTTATACCTGTCAGTGAGTTCATAGTCATTGCCAAAATGAACGACAGGCCACGGGTATTTTTGCTGATCCATGACCTTCCACATTTTCTGCGGATTCGGATCCAGACTGACGGCTAAAACCTCCAGGTTGTTTATCAGGGATGGATAGATGGATGCGAGGTATTTGAATTCAGCAAGACAAGGAATGCAGTTGCTTGTGAAAAATGCCAGATACAGATACTTACCCTGGTAACGTTGAATGCTGTGCATACCCCCATTCTGGTCAGCAAGGCTGAAATCGGGAGCCATCATCCCCTTGTCAAAACGGGTACTGATAAAGATGAGGTTGGATGCAATGATGCGATGCTCCCTGAACTTGCTGGAAGTAGCAATATAACTGAGTATCCTGATGATGTTTCCCTGTTTAAAATCCCGGTGATGATAGATCTCGCCCAATGATTTGATCATGACCATCTCTCTGAGCTGTTCATTCCTGAGCACGGTATCCCTTCCCATCATTTCTGATAAGGCAAAAAAACTCCCTACATGATTGATGGTCTGCAGCAACTCATCATATGAATAGTGTTTAAATCTTGTTGTCAGATAATTATCGAATATCTGATTGAACAGCTCCATAAAATCGGGGTGGTTGTATTCCAGGTCATGATCCTGTAACCACAGAACGTGGGCAATTTCGACCGGAACCTTATATCCGGCCAGTTTCAGCGATGCGATCCTGCAATCAACCATTTCCCGGATCCATGGATGGGTGTACCCGCCAAACTGAAGGAAAAAGGTATCGATGAAGGCATCGATCAGCTCTGTCCTTTTCTTGTAAATATCCATATAATGCCTGGCCAGAAACCGGTTATACATGCTGTCAGCCAGGTTTATGATCCCGTTGATATCCCCTTCTGGTTCAAGGAGAAAGGAATAATTCAGCTTTTCACGCTGCAGGATAAGGTTTCTTGTTTCCAACCAGCTTTCAGGCGGATAGTCGCTTATAAGGATTTCATAAGCTTTGCCGGGCTGCAGTATAATATCGGCACGGATATTCCCGATTGACAGGAAAGCATAGGTGATTTGGCTGAGCTCCGTAATCAGGTTAAACCGTCCCTGATCATCGATGGTTGCAGAAGCCAGTTTTTTCTCGATGAAGGTGATCTGATCAGAATAGGTATAAAGACGGATGCCGTATCCGTTTGCACCCTGTATTGACCCCTTGATGGTAGTGAAGACGCTGGGGTAGAGCATCACAGAATGGAGAAGCAGCAACAGGATAAAAATGTGTCTTCGCATTACCTTCGATAACGGGATGGGCTCAGGTTTTATTTCTTATGACTGATAAGGCATCCATTTATAGCTTTATCAGGCTTTTCAGGTTTTGCGGAACAAACTTGTCAGGGTTACCTCCATGTTTCAGAATATCCCTTACAATGGATGAGTTGAGTGCGGTATACTCAGGAGCTGAAAGGAAAAAAACCGTTTCAATTCCCTGATCCAATACCTTATTTACTTGTCCGATGCTCCGTTCAAACTCAAAATCAGCAGAGGTTCTCAGCCCCCTGATGATATAAGTTGCACCACAGTTTCTGCAAAAATCCACCGTAAGACCATTATAGACCTCGACACTGATGGCAGGTTGATGCAAAAAGGTTTGTCTGATCCATTCGACACGTTGCCTAACTGTAAACATGGACCGTTTTTCAGCATTCTCGCCAACTCCAATGATGATTTTGTCGAAGAGGGGGATAGCTCTAAGGATCACATTCTCATGCCCCCGGGTAATGGGATCAAAGGAGCCGGGGAAAACGGCAATATTATCCATAGGTGTCAGTTTCAGAATCAGGCAAATGTACTACTTTTTCAATTCCAAAGGCATCCATCCAATAGAGAAAGGGGTGCCGGCTATATTTCCGCTAACCCGGATTCTTCATCTTTCATCCATTCAAACAGAGCATAGTGGCTGTCATCCATTCCACATCGCCGGTATACCTCCATGGCACGATGGTTCCTCCCGTCGACATACAGCCTGATGCCATACAGGTCTCTTTCTGAAGCAACCTGAGCACGGATGGTTTCGTACATCGCCTGGAAAATCCCCAATCTCCGGTGATCCGGGGCTACATACACCGAATGGATCCAGAGCACCCAGCCGTTACGCCAGTCGCTCCATTCATACAGTGCCATAAGGCAACCGGCCACAGCCTGATTGCTTTCCGCTACCAGATAATAACCCAACGATGGATTTTCCAGAACATGCTTCACCCCAGCCAACACCTTCTGCCTGTCGAGGATAACAGATTCCGTTTCCATGGCCATGGCCATCTGGAAAGCGGCAATGGTTTCCGCATCCCTTTGGATGCCTTTCCTGATCATCAGCATGATTGTAACTTTTTCTTATTTTTACACGCCATTTATCTATTGAGAAAAGGTGAGGCGACAAAAGGTCTCCCTGTCCACAATGTTCTTCCGGTGCTTTTGCTGATCTGTGTCAGCATGCCCCGTTTAACCGAAATTACAGTTTCAAAATAAACCAAAAAAATAAAGTATGCATAAAAAATGGTTGTTTTTTCTGACAGGGATACTGATGCTCATGCTCCCCATGGTTCAGTATGCGCAGTATGACGAAGCAGGGAATCTTATTACGCTCAATGCTGATCAGGCAGGTGGCCAGTCGCCTCTGGTCTATAAACTACCCAACGGACTAACGGTGATCCTTTACGCTGACAGAACACAGCCACAGGTAACAGGGATGGTCGTTACGTTGGCGGGAGGGAAGAATGATCTCCCGGATGCCACAGGAATGGCGCATTACATGGAACACATGCTTTTTAAGGGTACGACGAAGATCGGGACCACCGACTGGGACGCTGAATCAGGGCACATCAGCCGGATTTTTGAACTATATGACAGCCTGGCCCTGACAAAAGATAAAAAAGAGCGGCAGGTTATACAGAAGAAGATCAACGAAGAATCGCTCCTGGCCAATGAATATGTCATCCCCAACGAACTCGACAGGATCCTGAAAGAGATGGGCTCCACCGGCATCAACGCGGGAACAGGACCGGATTATACGGTGTTTTACAACATTTTCCCACCGCATGAGATGGAAAGATGGCTCGAGGTTTACAGCCACCGGTTCATTTCCCCGGTATTCAGATCTTTTCAGGCTGAACTTGAAGTGGTATATGAAGAGAAGAACATGTATTCCGACATGTTTTTCATGAATGTTTTTGAAGAATTCAACAAGCATTTTTATAAAGTTCACCCCTACGGACAACAACCGTTGATTGGCACCATTGAACATCTTAAAAATCCTTCCCTGACGAAGATGAAGGAGTTCTATGACAGATGGTATGTTGCCAATAACATGGCACTTATCCTCGCCGGGGATTTCGACATTATGGAGGTGTTGCCAATGATCACGGATAAATTCAGCAATCTCCCGTCAGGAAAGCTTCCGGAAAAAACAACATGGGTTGAAACTCCTTTCAATGGCAGGGAACTGGTCGAGAAAAAACTATCCCCCATAAAGATCGGGCTGCTTGGATTCCGCATTCCCGAAAACGGCCATCCCGATAAAAGGATTCTCGAAGTGGTTTCCCAAATCCTTTCGAACAACAATACCACCGGATTAATTGACAAGCTTTTCATTGACAACAAATTGTTACAGGCAGCCTGCCAGAATGTCCATTATAATGATTATGGCACCGGATTGATCATCTTTGTACCGAAGGTAGCCGGGCAATCCCTTGATGCTGCAGAAAAACTGGTCACGGATGAGTTGAAGAGGCTTCGCAACGGAGAATTCAGTGATACGCTCCTCGAAGCGATCAAACTAAACCTGTACAAGGAAAAGATCCTCAACCTTGAATCTACGACAAGTGTGGCCTATGCGCTCATGGAAGCATTTACCACCGGTAAAGATTTCGGGGAAATATTTTCCGAACCTTATAGAATCAGGGAAATATCCCGTGATGATGTGATCCGCGTTGCCAATGAATACTACGGTGACAATTATTTGGCTTTCCATTCCAAAACAGGCTTTCCCAAAAAAGCCAAAATTGACAAACCCGGATATGAGCCTGTAACATTGAAACAGGATCTCACTTCCCAATACTATAAGATGATCACCGGCATGGCGCAAAAGAAACCACATTACTCTTTTGTGGATTTTGAACAGGAAATCCAGAAACTCGAATCGGACATGGGTTATTCTTTTTACCGTGTTGAAAACAATAAAAATGATATTTTCACCCTTACCATCCGCTATGGCATCGGAGAAGGGAGGATGCCCATCCTGAAATATGTTTCAGAAATGATGAACCTCTCCGGTACGGAGGAGATGACGGTGGATCAGTTCCGGCTGGAAATGGCCATGCTGGGCTGTACCTATAACATCAGCTGCAACGACAGTTACCTGACCATCAGCCTTAACGGGCCTGAAGAGAGTTTCATGCAAGGGATCAAACTCCTGGGAATCCTGGTTCATCACCCAAAACTTGACGATAAGAAACTGGCTATCCTCGCCACAAACGAAAAAGCATCCAGAAAAATGGAACGGTCTGAACCCGATATCATTGCCGATGCCTTAATGGAGTATGTGTTATACGGTAATCAGTCAGATTATCTCAACCGACTGACCATGAAAGAGATACAAGAACTTAAAGCAGATACCATCCTGGCTTCATTTGCCAGGGCCATCCTGTATGCTCCTGAAATCCATTTCGTAGGCAGGCTATCGGTTGATGAAGTTCGGTCCATGCTGGAAGAAAACTACCGTTTCCCCGAAAACCCGATCCCGACCACAGCCCCTTTCTACAGGGTCCCCACCGTTTTCATGGATAATGGTGTATTTGTCACCAACAAGAAGAAAGCACTGCAGAGTAAAATCTTCTTCCATGCCACCCTTGAAGAATTCACTCCACAAAACCTGGCACTCCATACTGCCTTTAACACCTATTTCGGAGGCGATTTTTCGGGACTTGTCATGCAGGAGATCCGGGAATACCGATCCATGGCCTATACAGCAGGTGCAGCTCTTGTACAACCACCGGTAAAGGGGCACAGAATGACCTTTCAAGGTTATGTTGGAACACAGGCAGATAAAACCAACGAAGCCGTTGATGTCTTTGTCGGGCTTGTCAGGAACATGCCGCAAAAACCTGACAGAATTGAAATGATCAAGCGCTATATCACCGCTGCGGCTGTCACGCAACGGCCCGACTTCCGCAGACTTTCTACGGCGTATGTCGGATGGAAACAAAAGGGATTTGAAAAAGACCCTGCCCGACTCCTGATCCGACATGTGAATGAGATTGGGGTTAACACACTTTTCGACTACCAGAAGATACATCTTGTCAATACACCGCTGACCATCATCATGGCTGGAAACATGAAGAAATTCAGTACAAAAGAACTGGAAAAGTATGGCAAACTGACCCTGGTGAAAGAAAAGGAGCTGTTCTCAAAATAAACACACCCGACAAATTCCTGGTTCAACACACCAAACGGTACTCAATACCCTTTTTATCCATATCATCCGGCCTAAAAAAATCATTGTCGAACATTGTTAGTTCTTCCGATATGTTTATATTTGCACATCGACAATAAATTCACGCTGGAAGGTAGAATGATTATCAGAAGGTTCCATTTTTCAATCCTGATTTGGATTGTCTTTGGCACAACCCTGTTTGTATGGGGTTGCAAACAGGAAGAATCTGCCCCGCCCGAGATTCGCCTGATTTTTGACACGGGTTTCACGAATGAGGGAGATACACTGGAAATCGGGTACCCCATACGGTTCAGGGTAGATGCCAGCGGTGAAGATTCGAAAATCACCAATCTGACCATCAAAAAACACTTCGATGGCACCGTAAAAACAGTTTTGGATTCAGGCATGCAGAGTACCGGTTTTGTAAAAGATTTCACGTTCTATCAAGGGATTGAAGAATCTGTCGAATGGCGGATCACCGTCCAGGATCGCAATAGAAAACAGGCAAGTGTTGCAATCACCATTTACAAAGATCCCCTTTCCAAGTTTGGAGGGATCATCGAATATTCACATATCCGACTTGGTTATCAGGATAATAACCTGGTTGGCAATTTTTTTCTACCCACAACCGGAAACATTTTCTTTGAAGACAGTGCATCCATGAATCAGTCACTTACAGATGTATTGGTCTATTTCAATTTCAGAGAGGATCAAGGGGTAATAAAGCCATCGCCAACCTTTTCATCACCTGGTGAAGAGCCAAATTGTTCCGGTGAGCTTTACACAGAATATTACCCTTTCCTGTGTAACTGGTCTGTCCGGAACTATACCAAATATGACATACGGGCTATAAACGGAGTAAATGATGCAAGTTATTCCAATGCTTACAATGATAGTCTTCTGATTGTGTCATATGATGATGTTTGGGGAAAGAAGAAGTATAAATGGGCTAATCCCGGCTTGTTTATTCCATTTCAGACTGCAGCAGGGAAAAAAGGCATTATAAAGGTGGAGCAGGCAGATACAGTCACTACCGGCACAATCGTGTTTTCGATGAAAATACAGATTTAATCCAATAATTATCAACCAAATATTTAAAGCTATGCAAAAATTTACCTGTATTATGATGGTTTCATGGATGGTATTATCAGTTACTGCCAAAGGGCAGGCTGACACCATCACCGGATGGGATTTTTCGGACAGCACGAATCACAGTTTCAATGCCAATATGGGTCTTTCAGGCAATCTGGGATTTGATATCAGGGCGGAAGACACCATCGGAAGTGTCAGAACACTGTTCTACACGAACGGTTCAACCAACTTTGCTGCTGCAACCACGGATTGGGATGCAGGCGAGAACAATAAATTCTGGTCTGTAAAGTTTAAAGCAGCCGGTTATGGAACCTTTAAACTTTATTCCGTACAATCTTCGGAATCAGCAAATCCCGGCCCTAAATACTGGAAGATACAAGTCAGAAAAAGTGGTGACGCATGGACTGACCTCCCCGGTGGCAATATTGTCGTCGCCAATGATTGGACAACGGGTGTAATCAACGGGCTCACCTTCCCTTCATCATTTGACAATCCGGGTTCAACATCCATTTATGTAAGATGGATCATGACTTCCAATGAAAGCACCAATGGTACTCCCGTCTCATCCACAGGGGTATCGATAATCGATGATATCATTATTACCGGTGAAACCTATTCGGGTGTGGAAACAATACTGTACGACAGTCGCATTCATGTTTTCCCCAATCCTTCGAGCCATTTTGTCAACATCTCATGCCAAATCCCGGGAGCCAGGGCAAAACTTTTTAATGCAACAGGCAATGCTGTGAGGGAGGAGATCCTTTCCCTTTCCGGTGAAACCATCATCAATGTCAGCAACCTGTCATCCGGTCTGTATCTCCTGGTTTTGGAGACCGAAGACGGGAGCCTGGTTGGATCCAGGAAATTGTTGATCGGTCAATAATCAGAAGACCAGCTGTTGCGAGCGTCTGGATACAGGCAAAACAGATCTGTTTTGCCTACATATTTTTCATCCAAACCAACAATCCCATTTCAAATGAGCCTTCTCAGGTCTTCTGCCGGATTTAGTAAAAAAAGATCGGTTAACGGGAGAATGTACCTGAGCAAATTGGCATACAGGGTCATTGTGATCATATCATGGTTGTATTTTTTTCAGCTATTTCCTGTATCCGGGCAGTCCATGATCACAGGTGTTGTCAGGAATCCCCAGGGGGAACCGTTATCATTTGCCAGTCTGGTAATCAATCACCCTGGCATTGGCACTTACGCAGGAAATGAAGGTGATTATGTGATCAGGGAGGTTCCTCACGGAGAATGGACTTTAACGGTAAGTCATGTTGGTTACCAGACAACCTCTGTTCGTGTGATGGTTGACCGGGGTACGGTCAACGTGGATATCATACTTTATCCATCCATAACCAGAATATCCGATGCAATCATCCAGGCTGAAAGCATAGGTCTGCCGGACCTGATCCGATTGCCGTCACGAAGCAGCCTTATTGATGCCAGGCAGCTCACCCTTACCCCCTCCACTTCATTGACCCATGTACTGGGATCGGTTTCCGGGGTTCATGTCCAGAATGAATTCGGTTTTTTCTCTACCTCTGATGTGAGTATCCGTGGTGTGGGAAGCGGACAAACCGGCACCCTGGTGGTTATCGACGGTGTACCGGTGAATAAAAGTGATGGTGGAAGTGTAAACTGGAACATTATCGATAAGGACATGATATCATTCGTTGAGGTTATAAAAGGGCCTGTATCTCCTTTATTTGGTTCCAATGCCATGGGTGGTGTGATTAATATGGTTACCTCCATTCCTGAACCGGGCAGATCAGTCCGGGCATCCGTTATGTATGGCACCCACAATACTTTTGAGGCCAAGGCTTCAACTTATGGTGCTGACAGTATCGGAAAGTTATACTGGAAAGGATTCATCCGGTATTGCTCAAGTGATGGATATATCAATACTCCTGAAGAAATCATTCTTGAGAACGACTCTATCGTGGTCCCTGTTTATGTTAATGAAAAATCTGCCGGAGGCATTATCGGATACAGGGCAGGCCTGAATCATATCATTGAATTGTCGGTGAATTACTTCGAGGATATCAGGGGAAGAGGTGTCAAGATTTATGAAGAGTCGGGTTCCAATACAGAGAGGGATACCTGGCAGGTGGCAATAAGGCACCAGGCAAAACTGAAAGCCTGGAAGACCTCCGCCACCCTCTATGCATTAAGAGAAAACTACTTCAGACTGAATGAATATTTCAGTGATGGAGAATACAAGCTATATGAAGTAGATTCAAAACGTGACGACTTTGGAATCCGGGCACTGGCAGAAAGAAAAACCGGGTTAAGGAGTAATGTGATAACTGGTTTTGAAGCAAGGTCAGGTAAGGTCAATGCCAAAGATATCTATTATACCAGTACCGATCTGATCTCTAACCTCGGCTCACTCGATATCGTTGCACTGTTCCTGCAATACAACCATACCATGAAAAATCCCGCCTGGAAACTGATGGCCGGGTTGCGTTATGACCTGGCTTCTTTTCATGATGCTTCGTTTTCAATTGATCAGCCATCCTATTCGATCGAATATTTTACCCGTTTTCAATTAGGTGACATCCCTGCAAACTATTGGCAGTCTGTTAATCCGAAATTCATCCTGGAATATAAACCAACTGGTTGGTTCAGGCAGTACCTTGCCATAGCGAAAGGTTTCCGCGCCCCGGTTCTTGATGACATGTGCCGTTCCTACAAATCATCGGTGGGATTCAGGGCGGCAAATCCCCTGCTCAACCCCGAAAATGTGGCTCATATTGAAGTTGGATCTGATCTGAAATGCATGAAGATACTGCAGGCTGAGATTTCACTTTATCACACGACAGGCAACCAGTTTATGCATCCCCTCTCAACAGGTGATTCTGTGAATTATGGATATACCATCGTTCCGGTGTACCAAATGTCAAACATCGCCATGGTGAAAATCTCCGGATTGGAGTTAGACCTTTCTGCTGAAGTGCATCAACGGTACCGGTTTTTCTGCAACTATTCCTTTACACACGCCCTCATCGGCAGATTTGAACCTCATAGTGCTGCTGATGCTGACCTTACGGGAAAGTTCCTCACCAATGTTCCAGCGCATAAATCAGCAGCCGGAGTTGTCCTTGCATGGAACAGTGCCCATTTTACAGCAACTGTAAAATATACAGGCCGGCGCTGGATCAGGGATGATAATCAATATGACAATATCTATCTGATGTCTGATCAGTATGACCCTGCTGTAACCCTTGATCTTGGAATCAGGTATGCTCTTAAACAATTTGATATTATTTTTGATATTGAAAACCTGCTTGATCATCAGTACGTCAATAACAGAGGCTATCTTTCCCCCGGAAGAATGATCTTCCTTAAGCTGTCAGCTCATTTTAACAAGAAATACACATGAAAAAAATAACACATCTCCCTATTGCCATGTTCATCCCTTTCCTATTCCTGAACGGGATTGCCATGCATGTATCCGCCCAGAAAAGCGATCCTCCGTCTACCAATTCGTTCTTTGATAATGATACCCTTCATGCATTGACCATGCATGATCTTATTGTTGAAGGCGAAGTAAAAAATCCCGGCAAGGTGGATTTCAGTAAACTATCACTTCATCAGGTTGTAGTCAAAGAGGTCTTACCTCCTGAAGATTCCATGTCAGGTTTTGTGGGGGCCTATACCTACTATGGTTATCCATTATGTGATATTCTAGATCATTTTGAATTAGATAAGAAGAATAATAATGTTTTTCCCCCCTTAACTGATCTTTACATCGAAATCCACAATTCTTCAGGGGAACAGATCGTGATAAGCTGGGGGGAACTGTATTATTCTGATCATTCGGGGGAGATCATACTTGCCACACAAGTCAGGAGGATAGTGCCTGAAAAGACCGGCGAACTGTTTCCACTTCCCAGGCAAAGCAAAATAGTTGTTTCTGATGATCTTCTTACGATCCGGAACATAGACAGTCCGGTAAAGATCATAGTGAGGTCAGCCGATATTCACCCGTATATCGAAAAAGGGATGACTTCGTTCCAGGGAGAATATTTTACATTTGAGGGACTCAAAGGCTTCACTGATACGATTTTTTCCATGAAAGGAATTCCGGAGCAGACTGTCCATACAGTGTTTTACGGGAAAGGGAGAGGGTTGCACAGTACAGATCCATTTACAGGCCATGCTGCGAAACCCTGGCTTGAGTCAATGATACATCCTGGCAGGGCAGATCTGATGGAAGGGCTCGTTGTTTTTGTGTCCGAAGATGGATACAGGGCAGTATTTTCTTTGAGTGAAATAACCAATCGAAATGACCAGGGTGCCCTTTTAATCCTTGAGAATCGTGACCACAAAGGGCAGGGGCGGTTCAGGTTGTTGCCGGCATGCGACTTTTTTTCTGATCGTGCTGTAAAGGGATTGAAAAAAGTAATATTTATCACCACCACCCTCTAAGTAAACCAATCACAATGGGTTTGATGATAACAGCCTTCTGGATTCACTTCGGTACAGTTACCCTGCTGGCGGTTTTAGCAATACAGCATCGAAGAAGATGGATGCGAACAGGTTGGATTGTTGCAATAACTGCAGCGTTGTTTTCAAATACAGCTTTATATCTTCAGTCTGGCCATCTGCCATTTTCAGGTGATTTTGAAAGACTACAGGCGTTGTCGTTTATGATCCTGGCCATTGGTGTCCTCAGGGAGTTTCTGGCAGGCAGAGAATTACCTGTCAATTGGATCCTTCCAATGATCAATTGGTTGATCCTTGTACTGGCAATCAATGACAGGATGGTGGTGTCAGAAGATTTCATCATTTACCACAGGATCGATGTCGGCATGTTTTTCTACCTGAGAAAGCTGGCGATTGCCCTGTTCATTGCCGCGACCAGTGAGATTACCATTGGATACCTTGCCGTTAAAAACGAAGATTATCGTCAAAAATGGTTGAGTTTGATCCGAAATCTGATTTTGTTGGGTGGAGGATTGTTCCTTTCCGGAGAATTTGCCGGTTCGGTATGGGCTTTACTGGGCTGGGGGGACCCATGGAGATGGAGCCGCGGATTTTTACTGGCAGGCGCCATGTTTCTCCTTTCACTTACCGTATTGCATCTTCCCATTCAATATCTCAAAACCCCTCTCAGGCGCTATCTTCTTACCGTAATTCCACTTGTCGTTATCATTTTTCTGTATCTCTTTTAGTATGAAGATAACATCAGGATTTCTGTCTTCAATTCGTTTTGCCTTTTGGACCATCCTGCTTCTGATTGCATGGCTTGGTGCAGGTGCTCTGCTGGCGACAGACCATTCCAGGAAGGCGTTTCTGGTATTGAATGACACACTTGTACTGGACTGGCTATTTACGGAAGCTATCCGTGAACCTCTCCTCCTGATATGGTTCGGGATTTTGTGCGTTCTCGCCATCTTGCTGGTGATCAGTTTCGTTTTTTGTACCTTTCCAACCCTGCTCAGGGTTATTCGCGGACAATACAGGAACCTGACAACCACACTATTGCTTGGAATTCATCTGCTGTGCATCCTGATTGCAGTATTCCATGCATTGAGCTTTATAACAGGTTTTAAAGAGGGACATATCCGCACACGGACCGGTGACACCATTGCTTTACCCGATGGTTTTTCATTGTGTGTAAAAGAGGTTATTTTTGTTGATGATCCTGCTTTGTTGACTCCCGGGAAGGAAGACAGTAAGATCCGGTATACCAGGGGTAACTTCTCTGATGATATCAACCGGGTGGGGGTTATGCTTCTGCATCATGGGATGTTTGACGGCGAAGGGAGCGCATTTTATATGAAACCGTATGTTAGAGGAAGAATAAGAATCACATTAGAAAGCTTCACATTATCCGATGAGGCCGGTCTCAGACAACCGGAGGTTTATCTGACGATCACCAGGAATCCGTTGCTTGAAGCTTTCTTCATATCCTATTGTTTGCTTGCTGTCTCATTGATTCTGTATACTTTCATGACATGGAAACAGCCACTGAAAAGAAGATTTTCAGAAAAGACCGGCTCTGAAGATAATAACCTGAATTCATTCAATCATAAACCTGATCCGCATTGAAAAGAAAACCTATCCTTACCGTTCTGGTTGCTTTGCTGATTATAGTGCATGGATGTAACCGGACAACGGGAAATGATGAACTACGTGTGATCCATGCAGGGAGTCTGACCATGGTGGTAAAAGAGGTGATCGAAGCCTATCATGCTGAACATCCGGGTGTCAGGATATTGACCGAAGCATGGGGAAGCAAAGATGGAGCGAGACAGATCACTGAATTAGGGAAGCCCTGTGACATTTATATTTCTGCGGATGATAAAATCATTGAGGCATTCTTATTTCCCGACCATGCTCAATGGAGCATTCCGTTTGCCGGTAACGAGATGGTACTTGCATTTACCGCTCAATCGAGGTATGCTGACGTAATTACCTCATTGAACTGGTATGATATTCTGGGAAAGGATAATGTATTTACCGGACGTTCCTCTCCCGATGCTGATCCATGCGGGGTCAGGGCAATGCTGGTGATGTTTTTGAGTGAGAAATACTACAGCAAACAGGGGCTTGCTGATCAGCTGATATCCAAAGACCCTAATTTCATCAGGCCCAAGGAGGCAGATCTGATAGCATTGCTTCAGAAGCGCAGTGTGGATTACGTATACATATACAAATCACTGGCAGTGCAACACGGATTCCGGTATATCAGACTTCCTGACAGCATCAACCTGGGTAATCCGGCGCTCAGGGAATGGTACAGCCAGGTTTCAATTGAAACAGCAGGCCGGACCCCAAAAGAGAAACATCTTGAAACGGGAGCTCCAATTGTTTATGGAATAACAATCCCGAAAAATGCTCACAACATTTCAGAGGCAGTGAATTTTTTGGATTTTTTCCTCAATCCTGATAAAGGGGGTAAGATCATCACAAAAAACGGTCAGAATGTACTCCCCCTTTCCAGGGTAAGATGGTTTGAAAAGATCCCGGACCCGTTAAAAAAGTATGCGCTTCAACATGAAGATGAATAATAAGGAAGCGGGTTTTTTCAGATTAGGATTACTTCTGTTGGGAGGGATTGTCCTGATGTTCATCCTGGCGCCTGTTACGGGAATGTTCCTGTCAGTTTCCCAAACGGGATTTCGCGATGTGGTCAGGGACACAGAGGTTATTGACAGCATCAGGTTAACTTTATGGACCTCCATGGCAGCAACTTTACTTTTTTCTGCCGGAGCTATTCCTCTTGCTTACCTGCTTGCAAGATCACGTTTTTTCGGGAAGCGGTTCATACGTGGAATCATCAATATCCCCGTTGTCATCCCCCACTCTGCTGCCGGGATTGCAATATTAGGGGTTATATCCAGGGATACCCTATTGGGCCGGCTGGCTTCCTCTGTCGGACTGGACCTTGTGGGCAATCCGGGCGCTATCATTCTTGCGATGGCTTTTGTGAGCCTTCCTTATCTGCTGAATTCCGCCATCGATGCTTTTGAATCGGTCTCTATACAATACGAAGAAGCAGCGCTGAATCTGGGAGCATCTCCTTCAAGGGTATTCTTTGTCATTGCACTGCCCCTCGCATGGCGAGGTATACTTTCAGGATTTATCATGATGTGGGCCAGAGGTATGAGTGAATTCGGCGCTGTGGTTATTGTTGCGTACCATCCAATGATCACACCTGTCCTGATCTATGAACGGTTTTCCTCGTTCGGGTTACAGTATGCGACTCCCGTTGCCGTAGTTTTTGTCATCATCACCCTGATCTTTTTCATTGCCATGCGCCTTTTGTCCCATGACCCGACCAAAAATGGATAAAATACTGCTGTCGTTAAACGGGATCTCTCGATCCTATCCGGGATTCAGCCTGCAGCATGTCTCGTTGCAGATTGGAGATGGAGAGTATTTTGTGCTCCTGGGACGATCAGGGTCAGGGAAGTCAATACTTCTTGAATTGATTGCTGGGATCAGAAGAACTGATTCGGGGCAGATTCTGTTGAAAAATACTGATATCACACACAAGCCGGTTCAAAAACGAAGCGCTATCCTGATGCATCAGGGTGCCAACCTCTTCCCCCACATGTCGGTTTTCGACAACATCTGCTTTCCACTGCGATGCCGGCGGTTACCCCGGAAAGGGCGCAACGACCGTGTCATGGAGCTTGCACACACCGTTTCCGTTTCTCATCTGCTGCATCGTTACCCTTCCGGTTTATCGGGAGGAGAAGCTCAAAGGGTAGCCCTCGCCCGCGCATTAGCCATCAAACCAGCCATTCTCCTGCTCGACGAACCCCTCGCAGCACTGGATGTGCTCCTCCATGCTGAACTGAAATCACTGCTCCATACCATCAACAACCAGGGTCAGACCATCCTTCATGTTACCCACCATTATGATGAGGCGAAATCTCTGGCTGACCGCCTCGCAGTCATTGACCAGGGAAAAATAATCCAAACCGGAACTTCAGAAGAACTTGAATATGCCCCTAAGAACAACTTTGTTGCACGCCTGGCCGGAATAAACAACTTCTTTCAGATAGATCATGCAGAACGCCTGAAGGGTACTACCCTTTCCCAGATCTGTCTATCCACAGATGATCTTAGGGTGATTGCGGTCAATGAAAATCAGGTTGACAAGGGCTATCTTGTCATCAATGATGCAGAAATTATATTAAGCAGAAAACCTGCACCTGGTGAACCGGCCAACCACTTCGCCGGTATTGTGACAGAAGTGGTTCCCGGTCCGGCAGATTTCTGTGTGAGAGTTGATATTGGAATCCTGCTGGCTGTCAGTGTTAAAAAAGAGGTATTTCGTTATGGCCCCTATCATACAGGTGATCAGGTCTGGATCAGCTTTCCACCTGACGCATGCCGATTGGTGGCGATATAAGGAATTTCCCAAAAATCTCACCCCTGCATGATTTGAACAGAGTGCCCCATATATTGATCATGGCACTCCCTCCAGGCTTTTCAGACTCTCATCAGGCGAAAACCCAACTTTTTTCTTCCGGCTTTTTCCATTTTTCCCTTTTCAATCATATATACCAAAAAAGCCTTGTCATGTGACAGGTGAAAAAGAGGAGGAAGCTATGATGAAGAAGGAAAAACGTTTCTGTATGGTGGCTGAAAATCGCATGATGAGTGATTTTTCTGCCATCGATGAAGATCTCCTTGCTTTTGAGGAAGATCATGATCAAAGGGTTTTGCTACGTAAAATGGCACGGCTGCGCAGGATGAAATCCTACCTGCAGTTTTTACTTGTTTACGGTTTACTGATCAGCAGTATGATTTTTATGGTAACACCGGCAGGAACTGCGCAAACCTCCAACAATCCATTTGGACTTGCTTTTAACGGATTAAATCCTAAATATCTTCCGGAAGGCATTTTGCACAACCGGAGCCCTTACTACTATCGGTGCTTCAGCTTTGATACGATATCGTACATGCTGATGCCGGATACCATGTATAAAGCAAGCCCATACCTTTACCAGGGCGGAAATATAAACATGGGTCCGGATATCTTTCTGAAACTTTACAGAGATATGTTGTTTTCACAGATTCATGATTCGGTGATCATTAATCCTGACGACTATTATGATAACCTCCGACTGGCAAGAACAACCTACGATATACCTATCAGTCTGATGGCTGTTCAATTCCGCAGGATGAATGAAGATGCACTGTCAAGTGGGAAGGCATGGTTTGACACCCTGCAGGAAGCAATCTATCCCATGCCAGATACCCTGAAGCTTCCCGACTCCCTGGTTACCGCTGATACCATTGTGTTTACCGACAGCACCCTTTTCATTGTATTCAACAATCACGACAGTCTCCTTAGTCTGGCATTTGAAAAACACCGGCTATTCGGGTACAACATCCCTGATGATTGGATTTATGCCGATGGGTCATCGTTCACACTACGGTACGGGCTGCCTTCAGGGCTGCTCATATCAAATGATCCAGCCTTACCGGAAGTAAAGGTTGACTTCAGTGATGGCCTGGGTTACCGGAATATACCCTGGGATGTTCCGTTGGACATCACCTACCAGCGCCCGTCAAGCCCGAGGTTGCAGACATTGGACATTCACATTAAAATCCCTTCCATAGATCCCGATATGGTGATGACACACACCATCAATGTCGTTGTGAATGCAATCCATCCCGATACCGTGATCATGACACAGGATATTCCTTCATCATGCAATACTGCCAGCGGCAACACCCCCGGCGAAGGGATGCTCAGCATTCTGTATGCTGACAAACAATTAAAAAAGATCATCAAACCGGTTCTTTTCATCGAAGGATTTGAGACATCCCTCAAAGATTATGGTGACATAACATTCATGCATGTTGTCAACGGTGTGATGCCCTCCCTGGGTTTTCCTGAAATCGGCGACCTGCCATTGCTTTTTGATTCTCTCACTGCTTTAGGATATGATCTGATATATCTTGACTTCAAAAATGCGAGGGATACGATTGAAAAGAACATGCTTTCAGTAATCAGGACCATCACCTGGCTGAATGATGCCCTGACAGCAGTTGGTTCGCCTGAGAAGCTGGTCGTGGCAGGAGCCAGCCTTGGGGGCATCCTGGCAAGGTATGCGCTGAGGCAGATGGAACTGGACGGGTGTTGCCACAACACGAGGCTTTACATCTCTTTTGATGCACCACACCGGGGTGCGAACATCCCCATGGGAATGCAAAAGCTGGTGGAGGTAGCTGCACAATCCTCCGCATCCTGGAAAAATGTATCATGGCCCCTTTCGTGGATCAGCAGTTTTTCAAATCTGACCATCAGCCTGGCAAACCCTGACATTGAAGAATCGTGGGACCTGGTCCTGAACAGTCCTGCAGCCAAAGCATTACTGATCCAGCATGTAACACCGGGGGCTAACCTCGTGCACCAGCAGTTCTATGACCAGCTCGACAGCATCGGTTACCCTGTTTACTGCCGGAAAGTTGCCCTCATCAACGGGAGTGAAAACGGGATCAATCATCAGCTTGATGACACGGCAGAGCGGCTCATGGGAACCGGATATTTTGTAAAACCACCCTATGCATGGATCGTGTTGCCTCATGGCCTGAATCATACTACCGTACCTTTATGGTTCCCTGCCCTGTTTTCCAATTATCCCATTGCCTACAGCACTGCCAGCGCTGAGTCACAACCTTTTTATTTCGAACACAACAACTGGAGCCAATCCATCCATAACCTCAACAAGATCCTGAACCGCTCGCTATGGCAGACCATGCTTCATTCGCACCTGGGTGCTTCAGCATCCGCCACCGCCGTATTTGCACCCGTACTGTCCTATTTCTTAGAAACAGCGCTGATAGTAAGTAAACATTCCGGTAATCATGCCTTGCACGACATTCATGACCAGGCAACAACCCTGACACAGTTTCCTTCATCCGGTCTGCAGAACCTCACCAGTGCACCCGGCGGATTGAACAACAGCATTAAGAAACTGGAAGATGCTGCCAGCGGAAACATCGAAGTGTATTCATCAGCATTCTCATTTATCCCTTCTGTCAGTGCGTTGGATATAAAAACACCCTTACTTAACCTCGACATCAAATACCAGTACCTGGCCAATCCATCCGAACTCATCCTGTTTGATGCCTACTGGGCACCCAGGCGTTCGGAGACGGGTGATTTCATCGAAAACCAGCTTCATGTCCAGGTTACACCAAAGAACCGTGACTGGATCATTGATCATCTTCAGACCGACTGGGACATGAGGTCTGCCACCGGAAGATACCAGGGGGTGCTCACGACAGCATACAATTACGGAAAACCGGGAGCGCTTGCTGACATCAATTATTACAACAGGCCTTTCAACAGTGTGCTGTATAGCCTCGACATCATGGCAGGAGGGTGCCTGTACGTGAACCGGCAGGGTGAAATAGGATTTCCGGATGGCATTTCTGTTACCCAACCGGCAAGTACCTTTAGACTGACTACCATGGGTGACAGCTGTGATCCGAGTCATGTCAGAATCTTCGATGGTGGAAGCATCGTGTTGGGAGATCCCCTGAACCATAATAAAGCGATTGTGTCATTTCATAAAAACACCGTCCTGGAAATCCTATCCGGCGGACAACTGACGATTAATGACCACAGCAGGCTCATCATGGAAGATGGGGCTACCCTGATCATTCACCCCGGTGCTGAGATCATCCTGGCAGGTTCAGATGCGGTGCTGGAGATCGGCGGTAAGCTTATGCTTCATGACAATACCCGGTTTACCTTCACAGGCACAGGATACCTGAAGTATAACACACCCATGGTTGTGTCAAATCATACTGATTATTTCCTGATCGGTAACAATGCTGATATCTTTCTTGAAGGCTCAGGAATAAATGAAAAGAAGCTGGAGATTGCTGCTGATACCTGGTTCCCCTATAATCTCAAAGTGCACGTCAAGGATGCTTTGGTGACGCTTGATCAGGATGAATCCCTCCACCTGTTCGGGGAAACTATTCTGATGAACACCTGGTTCCGGGCTACTGACACAACCGTTCTCTACCGTGCTGTTAACCTTTATGGACAACCGGGTGTGATGGTGGAGGGATGCACTTTCTCTCATGGCACCACCGGGCTGAAAGCTTGCCTTGGCCTGGGCGGCTCCTCACTGTCATTGGTCAGATGTAACTTTCGTAACAATATTTGTGGATTGCACAGCATGGATGAAAAAGTCCGCCTCCTTGAATGCAATATCAGCAACAATCTGCAGTATGGGTGGCTCGCTGAAAACATGGCGGGTAAGTCATTGACGGAAGATTGCCTGTTTACAGGTAACAGCCATGCGGGAATCAGTTTCGACGGACAACTGAGCGCCTCGTTGCTCATACGAAACAGCAAGCTTTCTTCTAACCTTTATGGTTTAAAGATCTTCCACGCCATGCTTCAGTCAGAATGTTCACATTACATCAACAATGGTTATACAGGCATCCTTGGAGGTGCTATGTCACAGATCATGTTGGGGGGAATGGGCAGAAATCAAATCACCGATAATTTTATCGGATTGGCATTAGATCAGGCACTTGACGTCAATCTTGAAAACGGGTTCATCAGGTTTTCAGGCAACATGTACTATATCATCGGGGAGGTGCTTCACAATCATTATTATGATCTCCCCACCAACAGCATTCTGAGCATTGACCTCTCCGGTAATCATATGCCTGTGTCTGGCAATTCCCTGCCTGTTTACATCTATTTTTTTCATCCGGTCACACAACAACTTACCCAGGTAGGCATCCTTGCATCCACCATGGCCTCTGTCCAGCAAACGACCTGTGCAACAATTGCACATGCAAACGAACACATCACAAAACCACTGGAAATCTTTCATGGGGTAGCCGTAGTTGATGGAGGAAGATATCACAACTGGATGCTGGTGGATGCCCTGCATCAGGCAGCCAACCATGTAAGCTGTGAAGGGTATGCGGGTAATGATACGTTAGCCATCGCCTGTTTTGCGGATGCACTAAACCATATCCCTTCGGTACTGAGTGAAGAAGAATGGCTGGCTGTGGATTATGCACTTCAACTAATGACAGTTGCTCTCGGCAATGCCATTGAAGGAGGATATATTGATGCGAACAGAGCCTTGGAAGGAATGCCCGTCGACCAGTATGTGGAAATGATTGCACAACGGGTCCAAAACAGGATGACTCAGGTGGATCCTGGTGAACAAGACAGTGATGAACTCAAAGCGCGGTATGCCCTGATGATGGCGCAGATGTTCCGGGTAGCAGAACACTATGATTATGCAATGCAGATCCTTGATAACGGGAACCATTTCACAAACACCTCCCTCTCCGGGACTGCCGCCTACTGGTCGTGTGTATGTCAGGCTGAACGATTGCTCCTGCTGGACAGTATCGACAAAGGGCATTTCTCATCCAGAATGGACTCCTGTAACACCCATCACAATGCAAGGCTTCTTCCCTTTATACCACATTTCGGCCATACCGAAATCACTGCCCCCATTTTGCAGAATAATCCGGTGAAACTGATCTGTCCAAACCCTGCCCGTCACAGCATACTGATCTCCTTTCATGGTTCTGTGAGAACACTTAGTACAGAATTGTTTGATATATCAGGGAAACTTGTTTTTCAACATGATCAGGAATGGTGTGGATCAAAAACCATCCTTCGGCTGCCAGACCTTCCACCAGGTTATTATTGTTTGAAAATCAATGCAGATGATAATACCTCCATGCATAAAGTGATCATCCAACAAGAATGATGTTGATAAAAAACACCGGCAGGATCTTGCTGATTCTGCCGGTTTCATTTTATATTTAACAAATTTTTTACTATGAAAACACAATTGATGGTTTTGATGTCTGTTCTGATGTTCCTGCTTTCATGCAATAAAGAGAGCAATGAATCAATGGTTTGTAAGGTAAGCGGCAAACTGATGGTGCGGGGGTTGAATGTTCCGGCAACCTTTTCTGCCGATAATCCTCCGCTCATTGAACTGTATGAACTCAAATATCTGAATACAGGTGATATTTTTACGCCCTCCTATCCATACAAGGTTCCGGTTGCAGTCATGTCGCTGAAGCCTGATGCATCCTATCACTGTGAGGTTACACTTGAGCGGGATGGTGAGTATTTCCTGGCTGTATCGGGGTATGATACCGGTCTTTATATCACGGGCATTGATAAAATGGTTAAATATACTGCTGAACAGACACTGCACGCTGAGGTACTGGCACGTTCATGGGTGATTCCACGCTTCATCAATAGTAAGAATATACCGGGGGATACCTTCTTTTATCATGGCGGAATCGGAGGCTCTTTCATGACATGGCCGGTTATTACTGTTTCTGACACCTTAATGCCTTGGGTGTTTGAGACCTGGGGAGGTCCTCCTTTCGGGGAAATGACACATAAGGTAAAAGGGGAAATTTATCGTCAGGGAATCAAACGCGACACTACCATCCAATACCTGGTACCACCCGCTGATACATCCATTGTTGACATACTTTGGTAAGGATTATCAGAATCTGTCAGTTTATCTTTACCTTTGGGCATTGAAAAAATATACCATGCAGGTAGAAATTTTTATCCCCTGTTTCGTTGATCAGCTGTATCCCCAAACAGCCGGTAATATGGTCAGGATTCTCGAACGACTGGGACTGGAAGTATTCTACAATAAAGAACAGACATGCTGTGGACAGGTTGCTTTTAACAGTGGATATTGGCCTGAAGCAAGGGCATTGGGGGAAAAACTGGTGAAGGAACTAACAGGCAACCGCCCTGTCGTGGGCCCCTCAGCATCCTGTATAAGCATGGTCAAGAATTATTACCCTGAGTTTTTCCACAACTCTTCATTACATAATCAGTTTAAGCAACTTCAGCAGAACATCTTTGAATTTAGCGATTTTCTTGTCAACGTGTTGAATGTGGGTGGAATAGGCGCCAAATTTAACCATAAGGTCACCTATCATGATGCCTGTTCAGCGTTGCGGGAATACGGTATTAAAAAGGAACCCAGGATACTCCTCTCCATGGTAAACGGTCTTGAGCTCCTGGAAATGGAAGAGAGTGAGACCTGTTGCGGATTCGGCGGCACCTTTGCGGTGAAAAACGAACCCATCTCAATCGCTATGGGTCAACAAAAACTTGAATATGCCCTGGCAACAGGAGCAGAATATATCGTTTCAACAGAAGCATCCTGCCTGATGCATCTTCAAGGGATCATCGATAAACAGAAACTGCCGATACAAACCATTCACCTGGTTGATGTGATCGCAAGCGGTTGGTAACCGGATTATTTCAATCATCCGAAAGCGTTTACAGACGCAAACAAAAGGAGGGCGTCTCAAAAGGGAGGCGCTCTCTTTTTTTTCTCCACGGCCGTGAGGCCGCGTAGCTGCTCCGCGACTGCGCCTGTAGCTTCATTCCTTGCGCCTTCGGCTCAGGAATGATCCCGTTGGACTTACCTCCAACGGGACCGCTCCAGCCAAGGTCGCTCCGCAGCTACTGATTTAGGTTCTTTTACACTTTTAATTGACCATCTTCGAGAGGTTATGGGCTATGGCCAGCAATCCAGTCTCTACCTCCACTTTCCTTAATCCTTTCAACATAAACCTGCGGAAGCCTTTATCATGCTTTAGCATCCAAAGACTGCTTTTGCCATGTCTTCCCGTAATAAATAATTGTTAATATAATGAATATTAACATTTTATGACGTAAAAACACACCTAAGTTATCACTAAATTATCAACATGAACCTGATTACCAGTAAATTGATAAAAATAGAGGGCGTCTCAGACTTCTGAGACACCCTCTCCACTTCTTACAAACGGTTTATTATTTCTTCATTACCGTTTTTAACACCTGATCTTTATCAAGCTTTTTCGTGCAGAAAAACCAATCATAACAGTGAATTCCATCTTTGGATTCCATCCGTTCCTTGGCGACGCCGCATGAACCTGCTGTCGGAACGATAACATCATCACCTGGCTGCCAGTCGGCCGGAGTGGCAACAGAAAATGCATCCGCTGTCTGTAAAGCAACCACAGCCCTGTAAAGCTCTTCAAAATTGCGCCCCATACTCAGGGGATAGTAAATGATGGTCCTGATGATACCCTTCGGGTCAATGATAAATACAGCCCGTACAGCTTTTGTGTTGCTTTCGCCCGGCTGGATCATGCCATACTTCTTTGACACCTCCATTGTGATATCCTCAATCAACGGAAACTTCACCTCAATATCCTTCATCCCGCGGTATTCAATTTTCTCTTTGATGGTACGTAACCAGGCGATATGACTGTACAATCCATCCACAGACAAACCGACGAGTTTGGTGTTGACCCTGGCAAACCGGTCATCCATAGCAGCAAAGGTCATAAATTCAGAGGTGCATACGGGTGTGAAATCTGCTGGGTGGCTGAAGAGGATCACCCAACTTCCCTTATAGTCAGATGGGAAATTGATGTCGCCCTGTGTTGTAACTGCCTTAAATTCAGGCGCTTTATCGCCTATCCGTGGCATTGAAAAAAATTCCTGATTTTGTAATGCTTCCATAATACTGATAAGTTGATTTGATAAATGATTTTAAATGGTTGATCCTATAAAATGTTGTTTTTCCTATTAACAAATAAATAACAATTTTTGTTCTACAGATGGGTTCTTTTTATTCTTTTCCGCTCATGATCTGGTTTTCAACAAGCTGGTAGAGCTGTATGAACGAAACTCCATCGGTCATTTGTGTTATTTTTGCAGCAAATAAACCAGGATGAAAGTGGAATATGCCGGATTGATTGCTCTTACGCTAGGTCTGAAAGAGAATCATGTAAAAAACACACTGAAGTTATTTGAAGAGGGGGGAACTGTCCCTTTTATCGCCCGATACAGGAAGGAAATGACAGGTTCGATGGATGAGGAGAATATCATCCGGGTGCGGGACATGGCTGAACGTTTTACTGATCTTGACAAGCGTCGTGAGGTGGTGATCCGGTCCATAGAAGAACAGGGAAAGATGACGGAAGGATTACTGGCATCGATCCATGGTTGCACAACCATGAGCGAACTGGAGGACCTTTACCTGCCTTTCCGTCCGAAGCGTAAAACCAGGGCGGAGATGGCCCGCAGCAAAGGGTTGCTGCCTCTTGCAAAGTTACTGATGGAACAGGAACTTATCAACCTGCCGGTACAGGCAGCCGGATTCATCAATCCTGAGAAAGGGGTCCATTCGGTTGAAGAGGCACTTACGGGAGCAAGGGACATTATTGCCGAATGGGTAAACGAGCACAAAACCTGTCGTGATAAAATCCGCAGGCTGTTCTCAGAAGAGGCGGCATTAAGGTCGACCGTGATCAAAGGCAAAGAAACAGAAGGGGATAAGTATAAAGACTACTTTTCGTGGGAGGAGCCATTGATAAGGATTCCATCTCATCGATATCTTGCCATGGTACGAGGAGAGTCGAAAGGATTTCTCAGGATAGAGATCAGGCCGTCGACCGAAAAAGCCATTGCGCTGCTGGAAGGGATCTTTCTGAAAAGTGATTATGATACCGGGCAACAGGTAGCTATGGCTATTGAGGATGCTTACAAACGGCTCATGGCACCTTCTATGGAGACAGAGATGCGTGGAGCAGCCAAGGAGCGTGCCGATGAGAAAGCCATAGCGGTTTTTGCAGAAAATGCCCGGCAATTGCTGATGGCCTCCCCCTTGGGGCCAAAAACCATCCTGGCGATTGATCCCGGCTTCCGTTCCGGTTGCAAGGTTGTCTGTATTGACAAACAGGGCAACCTGTTACATAATACCACCATCTATCCTCACCCGCCGCAACAGGAAAGACTGCAGGCCATCAAGAAAATCGAATCACTGGTGGAACAGTATAAGATCGAAGCCATTGCCATTGGTAACGGCACTGGTGGCAGGGAGACCGAAGAGCTGATCAGTAAGATCCGGTTTGACAGGGAGTTAATAGCGGTGATGGTAAACGAGAGCGGGGCATCTGTTTATTCGGCATCCAGGGTAGCCCGTGAAGAGTTTCCGGGATATGATATTACGGTACGGGGTACTGTTTCCATTGGGCGAAGATTGCAGGATCCCCTTGCCGAACTGGTGAAGATTGATCCGAAATCGATCGGGGTAGGGCAATATCAGCATGATGTCAACCAGAAGGTGCTGGAGCGATCATTGTCCGACACGGTGATAAGTTGTGTGAACCAGGTAGGTGTAGATGTGAACAGTGCCAGCAAGCAACTGCTCACCTATGTTTCCGGTATCGGCCCTCTGCTGGCAGAGAACATCGTGAAGTACCGAAACGAGCAAGGGCGGTTTGCTTCCAGGGAAGCCCTGAAACTTGTCCCCAGGCTTGGGCCGAAAGCCTTCGAACAGGCAGCTGGTTTCCTGCGGATCCGGGATGGCATTAACCCGATCGACAACACTGCGGTTCACCCCGAAGCTTATCCTGTCGTGAAAAAAATGGCAGGATCACTTGGGATATCCATTCCCGAATTGCTGAAGGATGCCGATGCAAGAAAAAAACTGAATCCCGGGCAGTTTATCACATCAACCTTTGGATTACCTACCATCCATGATATCTTACGGGAGCTTAACAAACCGGGCCGGGACCCGCGAGCCCGGTTTGAAATGTTCGAATTTGATAAACATGTGACTAAAATCACAGACCTGCAACCCGGCATGGTACTCAACGGCATCGTGACCAATATCACTGCTTTCGGTGCATTTGTGGATATTGGCGTCCACCAGGATGGCCTGATCCATATTAGCCAGGTAGCGGATGAATTTGTCAGCGACATCAACCAGTACCTTCAACTGAACCAGAAAGTACAGGTGAAAGTATTGCAGGTGGAGGCAGAACGAAAACGAATCCAACTTTCCCTCAGGGGTATCGGTTGATAAGTTACCCACAAGAAATTGAAGCCTGCAGGAACAGATGTAATGAATTCCCTGTATTTTCGTTTCATAGATCTTAAAGTGATCCCGATGGTACGAACCGCGACACTCATACTTCTGCTCACCTTAATCCTGATAAGCATCGAAACGCATGCACAAAGAATCCGTGGCGGGATTACCCTTGGGGTGAATGTTTCACAGGTAGACGGGGATGAGGTCTACGGCTTCAGAAAATTCGGATTCCATGGAGGTGCTGTGGGTACCCTACCCCTGAAACACAATTTCTTGTTCACCCTGGAAACATTGTACAGCCAGAAAGGAGCTAACCAACCCAAACGGACATCCTCTTACAGGCAATACAGACTTGAACTTGACTATGTTGAAATCCCTTTGCTTATACAGTATAATGACAAGGATTTGTTCACTATCGGAGCTGGTTTCGCCTATAGCAGGCTGGTTTCGGTAAAGGAATGGGAAAAAGGAATACGTACAAGCACCACCCTTTTCGGGAAAAACGCCCCGTACGATCGTGCTGACTATCTTGCCCTGATTGATCTGAAATTCAGAATTTATAAGCGACTCAGCATGAATGTCCGATACCAGTATTCCATCGACAAAATCCGGGTGGCGCAGTTCAGTGATGATTTTCAGCAGCATTCCTGGAAAAGGAAACAATACAACAACAACCTTACTTTCCGGTTGGCATACATGTTTAATGAACCACTACCCCCGCCCAAAGGGGAACAGGAAAACTGATCTGTTCAAAAAACATCTAATTTCAGGGTTTACCTCTTCCTCTTCTGTTTATGGAAGTGATGGATGGCATCCACAAAATACCTGGCAAGGGGGCCAGACAGGGGGTGTTTCAATCCAAGCCGTTCAGGGTGCCATTGAACCGCCATCAAAAAAGGCTCCCGGGCAGGATGGTCCCTTTCGATGGCTTCAATCAGTGTATCAGGACTGAAGGCAGCCGCTTTTAATCCGGGTGCAAGCTGATGGATGCCCTGGTGATGAGTGGAATTCACTTCGTGGGTTTGTTTCCCTGTGATGGTCCTGATCTGGGTATTATCCACCAGGGTTACCTCATGCCTGGCATCAAAGGATCCGTCTTCAGCACGGTGCACAATGGTTTGGCTAAATCTTTCCGGAATATCCGGACAAAGTGATCCCCCCATGAAAACATTCAATACCTGTAATCCACGACAAATACCAAAAACAGGTAGTTTCATCTCCATAGCCCTGGCTATCACAGCCATCTCAAGTGTGTCACGGTAAGGATCAACCTGACACAGTACTGTATCTTCCTGCTGGTTGTAATATCCCGGATGAACATCTGCTCCTCCGGTTAGGAGCAAGCCGCTGCAGTTTTCAAGCATCCGAAGGGCAGAATCCAAAGGAATGTGGTACAGATCAACCAGAGCGATGTTTGAATCAATCCCTTGCAACCAGGTTTTATAATAACTATAGGTAGCTGTATCCTTGTACTTCGATGCTGCCACATAAATGGCTGTATCCTTCTCCGGCTGGCATGTCCATAAAGCAAGGCCGGTGATGACAATGATAACGGTAATGAACCGGATCAGACGTTTATCCATCCTTCTCTTTTTCTGCTGCAAAGATACAAATCATATTGTTCAACAAATAATTATGATCCCGGTTGTCCCGGAACATTTTTCATAAGAATCGCAAAATATCGATCATCCTGTCATAAACCTCACATTGATAGGATAATGCCTGATCGGATCTATGCGAAAAGATAAAAATCACCTGTAAGTTCCAGGTATTCTTCCGACCAGCCACCATTGGGGTGATGGATATAAAGTTGCCCTTCCACAGTAAGGGCAAGAGGGGATTTTATAAAACGGCCCAATACCCGTACAGCCGGATTGTCGGGCTTGTGGTGCACATACAGGAGCTCTGCGGGATATAAACCGTGGATAAGCGCTTTGTTACGGAACCTGGGAAAGGTATCAGCCGGCAGGATCAGGCAGAAAGAACCATCCTGTTTCAGTAGTTGTGGTACGGCAGACAGCAACTCATCAAAATCCAGGGAAACATCATGACGTGATTCGTTATGATATCTGTCAAGGCTTTTTAATGACTTCTGAAAGAAAGGAGGGTTGCTGACAATGAAATGAAAAGTTTTCGGTATCGTGGACTTGTATAGCCGTATATCCCCTTCAATAATGTTGATCCTTTCTGAAAACGGGGAATTAAGTACATTTTGGGATGCCTGTCCTGCCGCCTCCGGATCTATTTCAATCCCGGTTATTTTCAACATTGGATTCCGCTGGGCTAACATCATGCTGATAACGCCGCAACCACAACCGATATCCAGCACTTCTCCCTGAACCGGAACCGGTGCCCAGGCGCTCAGCAGTACCGCATCGGTGCCTATCTTCATGGCACACCGGCTGTCATCCAGGGAAAATTGCTTAAAACGGAAAACACCCATGCCCTGTGTTATTGATCCATATTCAGGTCAAGCAACCCATCAGGAGCACTGATAAACAACTCTTTCTTCTTATGATCGATCCGGGTGATGATCTCTTCCGTGAAGGGGATCAGGATTTCTGCACCCCGGCCATGTATGACAAGCAGAGGCTGTATATCCCTTTCAATCAGGTGATCCACGATACCCAGACTGCCCCTTTCTGTATCCGTAACTGAATACCCTGAAAACGAACTGACCGTTTGGCCGGCAGGTTTCTTCATCAATGCATAATCAGAAGCGTCAACATAAACATTACAGTTTAAAATCCGCTCAAGCAGCGTATCCGTCATATCCTTAAACTGAACCACTGCGGATTGCTGTGCATTTTTTTGGAAAGTTTCAACAAAAAAAGGAACCAGCCTTCCCTGTATCTCAATAAAGACTGATTCCGGCAATGTTGTTTTTTGATGTATGAACCTTTCGAAAAGAATGATGACCTGTCCTTTAAATCCCCATTTTTTGGTGATCTTTCCGATCAGGATATGGTCTTCATGCGAAGGCATGGCATATACAACAGGGAACTCCCGGGAAGATTCCTATTCCGGCTTTTCTTCCTCTTCCGATGCTTCAGGAACATCTTCAGCTTCAGCTTCCTTACCGGCAACTGTCTCATCGGTAACTTCCTGGAGGATTTCTTCGACGGGTGCCTGATCCACTGTTTCTTCAACAATCCTATCGGCAGCAGGTGCCTCAGTTTCTTCTGCAACAGTTTCGGTTCCTTCGGCCGGGCTCTCTTCAGCAACCGTCTCAGGTTCGGAAGTAACCTCAGCAACCGTTTCCTGCTCTTCTGCAACCATGACTTCCTCTTCAGCAACAGCGGTTTCTTCCTCAGCAACAGCGGGTTCTTCTTCGGTCTCAGCTTTTTCCGCTGCAATTTTTGCTGCACGTTTGGCAGCCACCCTGGTGGCTATCACTTCATTGGTTTTCATTTCCAGTTCATGCAGCTTCTTTTTCCTCTCCTTCTTAGTCAGTTCTTCCTGCTTCACCTTCTGAAGGATGCTTTCTTCCTTGGTATTTGACCATACCTGAAATTTCTCCTCAGCCTGTTCCAGTGTCAAAGCACCCTTTTGCACCCCCTTTAAAAGGTGATTTTTATACAGCACTCCTTTGTATGAGAGGATCGCCTTTGCCGTATCGGTCGGCTGGGCGCCATTCTGGAGCCACTGAAGGGCTCTTTCAAAATTGATGTCGATGCTGGCCGGTTTGGTGAGCGGGTTATAAGTGCCAATTTTTTCAATGAACCTTCCGTCACGTGGTGCACGACCATCCGCAATAACAATGTGGTAATAGGGCTGTCCCTTTTTACCTCTTCTCTGTAACCTGATCTTTGTTGGCATACCAATTTGTTTTTGTGTTGGTTATAATTCTCCCAGTTAATGGGCCTGCAAAGATCGGAATAATTTTTTTGTAAAACAAGAGGCGAGAGGCGAGAGGCGAGAGGCTGTCCTTGCCTGAAATAGGTTGACTTTTTTCTATTTATATTCTATATAAATAACT